>JBBQZQ010000046.1:0-33058 GCA_038207565.1 Mycobacteriales bacterium | reverse complement strand
TGGAGCCGGGGGCGGTCGCCGCGCGGGAATGGGTCGTCGAGCCGGATCTGTCCAACGCCGCGCCGTTCCTCGCGGCTGCGCTGGTGACCGGCGGGTCGGTCAAGGTGCCGCGCTGGCCGTCGGTGACGACCCAGGCGGGCGACGAGCTGCGCGCCCTGCTGCGCGCCATGGGCGCCTCGGTCGATCTCTCCAGGGACGGGCAGCTCACCGTCTCTGCCGGGCCTTCATTGCGCGGGCTGGAGGCGGATCTGCACGACGTCGGCGAGCTCACCCCGGTGCTGGCTGCGCTGGCGGCGTGCGCGTCCACGCCGTCGCGGCTCTCGGGCATCGAGCACCTGCGCGGCCACGAGACGGACCGGTTGGCGGCGCTCGCGACCGAGCTCACCCGGCTCGGCGGGGACGTCGTGGAAGAGGCCGGCGCACTGACGATCCACCCGCGTCCCCTGCACGGCGGCGTGTGGCGCTCGTACGCCGATCACCGCATGGCGACGGCCGGTGCGGTCATCGGCCTCGCGGTCGACGGCGTCGAAGTCGAGGACATCGCCTGTACCGGCAAGACCTTGCCCGACTTCCCGGGCATGTGGATCGAACTGGTCGGCCCCTGACGTGTCGTCCTCGCGGGGCAATCAGGACTCGAGCCGCCTCGACGAGGACGACGTGCGCATCCGGCCAGGACGCCGCGGCACCCGGCCGAGATCCAAGCAACGTCCTGCGCACGAGGACGCATTGGACGGAATGGTGGTCACGGTCGACCGCGGGCGCTACACAGTCCTCGTCGGGGCCATCGAGGTCACCGCGATGCGCGCGCGCGAATTGGGCCGCAAGGGCATCGCCGTCGGTGACAACGTCGGCGTCGTCGGCGACCTGACCGGAGAGGTGGACGCGCTCGCTCGCATCGTCCGGATCGCCGAGCGCACGACCGTCCTGCGCCGGACGGCAGACGACAACGACCCGTACGAGCGGGTCATCGTCGCCAATGCCGACCAGTTGGTGATCGTGGCGGCGCTGGCCGATCCCGAGCCGTCGTTCGGGCTGATCGATCGCTGCCTCGTCGCGGCGCTCAGCGCGGGGTTGGAACCGCTGCTGTGCCTCACCAAGTCCGACCTCGCGGCGCCGGACGACACATTGGCGCGATACGCAGAGCTGTCGGTTCCGGCCGTCGTCACCCGGCGCGGCGGTTCGCTGGACGAGGTGCGTGCCCGCCTGCACGGTCAGGTGTCGGTGCTGGTCGGGCATTCCGGAGTGGGCAAGTCGACGCTCATCAATGCCCTGGTGCCCTCGGCAGATCGTGCGATCGGCAGGGTCAGCGCCGTCGGCAAGGGACGGCACACATCCTCATCCGCGATTGCACTCGCGTTGTCCGACGGCAGCGGCTGGGTCATCGACACCCCCGGCGTGCGCTCCTTCGGACTGGCGCACGTCAGCGCCGACGACCTGCTGTGGGCCTTTCCCGATCTCGAGGACGGCACGAACACCTGCCCGCCGGGCTGCGAGCATCTCACGGCCGACGACGGCTGCCGCCTCGATCACTGGGTGGCGGCGGGGAACTCGTCGATCGAGCGCCTTGCGGCGTTCCGCCGGCTGGTTGCCACCCGACGCGAACCGTGAGCCGTCGGGGCAACGTCGAGCGGTGCTCAGTAACGCGGGGGTGGCGCGTTGACCCCCGCGTTGTGGATCGGTCCGCCCCGGTCGCGCAGGGATCCCCCGCTCGCACCGGTCCGGTAGGCCAAGATCTCCGCGGTGACCGACACTGCGATCTCGACCGGCGTGTGCGCGTCGACGTCGAGGCCCGCCGGTCCGTGAATGCGGGCCTGCGCCTCGTCCGAGACGCCGTGTGAGGTGAGCAGTTCCCGCCGCGCGGCCTGGGTGCCGCGTGAGCCCATCGCGCCGACGTAACCCACCCGGCCGGACACCGCTGCCTCCAATGCCGGGCAGTCGACGGCCCTGTCGTGGCTCAACACCACGACCGCGTCGCTCTCGGTGAGCGGTGCCGCGGCGGACGCCGCGGCGGCTGCGTCGTTGCTCACGAGGACGGTCCAGCCGAGCAGGGTCCCCACGTCCTCCAGCGCACTCGCGATGTTGCCGTCGCCGACGACGAGCAGCGTCGTCGGGGGCCACAGCGTCACGATCGCGGTGGTGGCGTCGTCGGCGCTGACGAGGGCGGTGTCGCTGACCCCGCGGGCGAACAGGCGCGGGGCGGTGCCGGCACGTGGGCGCTGCGCTGCGTCGCGGACGTTGCCGGGGGTGTAAAGATCCGTCGCCGCCGGAGCATCGCCCTCGATGTCGCTGATCAGGCAGATCGGCTCGCGAGCCGCCAGCCGCGGCCACGTCTCGGCCGGGTACGCGCTCGCCGGCTGGACCAGCACGGTCGCGACGCCGCCGCACGCCAGCCCGGCCGCGACTGCATCGCTCTCGCTCACCGCGATCTCGACGAGGCGCCCGTCGAGCTGCGCACCGGCTGCGACCAGGTCGGTGTCGACGCCGGGCAGGAGCGCCCCGACAGCCCCGCCATCGGTCCACGCGAGGGCCGCGCCCGGTTCGTGCGAGCTGAAACCGCGCGTCGCCACAATTTGAGCGATGCGCACCGAATGTCCCCCGTCGAGCCAGCTCTGAATCTGTGCCGCGATGTCGTACATACGATCAACCTGCCCGACGGCGGGTCAGCCGTCCAGCAGACGCGCCAGGGCTGCCGGCGCTTCGTCGGCGCCGGTGATCCTCGCCAACCGGGCACCGGCCGCCGCCGCCAGCGCCTCGGCCTCGGCACAGTCGTCCGCGGGTGCGATGACGAGCAGCTCGCTCTGCCCGCGGGCTGCTGATACCGGGTCCTCACCGTCGGTCGCCCGGCAGTCGCTGAGCAGGACGGTCACCCGCCGGCTGGCGCGCGCCGCCGCCAGTTGCTCGCCACCTGCCCGCAACGCGGCGGCAACCGCCGTCATGCCGTGACCGCGCAGCCCGAGCAGGGCATTGACCGTCGCCTCGGGCGAGGCCCGCCCGCCGATCGGACGGTGCACCGTCACCCGGCGCGCGAAGCTGACCACGGCGAACTCGGCCGGCGCGCGCCAGGTGCAGGCGGCCGCGGTGAGTGCCGCAGCTGCGAGACGGTCACCGCTCATCGAGCCCGACGCGTCGACGAGCAGGCACAGCGCGAGGTCGGGCCGTCCCCAGTCACGTGCCAAGAGCTCGTCGAGCCCCGGCTGACGGCCTGCGGCGCGGGCGGCCGCGATTCCCTCCATGGACAGATCGACGTCGAGGTCACCGCCCCGGTCGGCGGCAACGGAACGCAGCTTCGCCGTACCGCTGCGCCGGGCCACCCCAGCACGAGCGCGATCCAGCAGAATCCGGCCGGCGAGCCGGCGGGCTCGCTCGCGCAACCGCTCGTCGGTGGCCACGGTGAGGTCGGCCAGCATCTCGAGCGTCGGTCCGGGGTTCTCCCGCAGCGCGGCCGCGAGGGCGTCCTCGTCGAGCTCGCCCACCTCCGGCGAGACCTCGCCGAACTGCTCGTGACGCCGCTGCAGATCGGCGCGGGCCACGGTACGCCGGCCACTCTTGGACGGACGGCTCAGCGGCTGGTGGCCCGCCGGTGGCGGGCCAGTGCTTCCCCCCGAGGAGCACCGTCCGCGTCAGCTGTTTCCTCGCCGTCGGACGGCGGCGGGCCGAACACCGCCTCGTAGAGTTCCCGCACGATGTCCTCGGGCTGGCGGCTGCCCGACTCCGCCAGCCGGATACGCCCCGACAGCGCGACGAGCGCAGCGTCGAGACCGGCGTGCCAATCGGTCACCGCTACCGCTCGCGCCGTGGCGAGCGACTGCGTCAACCGGGTCATGTCGATCGACCCGCGCACCGAGGAGCCGATGCGGATGTCGGGGTGCTCGCGCGTGCGGCGGGTCAGCTCGACGACCTTGGCCCGCCACTCGTCCGGGACGACCGGAGCCTGCCGGGTGACGATCGCTTTCTCGTCGGCAGCCGGTTGGTAACCCATCGCGATCCGGCACGTGCGGTCGTACACGGCAGCAGAGATACGTGCCGTCCCGACCGCGTCGAACGGGTTCATCGCAGCGACCAGCCGAAAGCCCTCGGCCGCCTGGATCCTGCCCAGCCGCGGGACGTGCAGCTCGCCCTCCGACATCACCGTGATCAGGACGTTCAGCGTCTCTTCCGGGACGCGGTTGAGCTCCTCGACATAGAGCAAACCGCCGCTGCGCAGCGCGGCCGCCAACGGCCCGTCGACGAAGATCTCCTCGACATATCCGTCGGCCAGCACGCGCGCCGGGTCGAAGTGCCCGACCAACCGCGCCGGGGTCAGCTCCGCATTGCCCTCGACGAAGAGGAACGCCACGTCCTGCGCGGCCGCCACGGCACGCAGCAGCGTGCTCTTGCCCGTGCCGGGCGGACCTTCCAGGACGACGTGTGCGCCGCTGTCGAGCGCGGCCACCAGCAGCTCGACCTCGCGCTCACGCCCGATCGCCTCGGTGGGAGCGGTCACGCGTGCTCGTGCACCACGATGCCTCGGACGTTCTTACCGGCCAGCAGGTCGTCGTAGCCCTCCTGGACCTGGTCGAGGGTGTAGGTCCGCGTGATGATCTCGTCCAGCTTGATGTCCCCACTCTGATAGAGGCCGAGAATCTTCGGGATGTCGGTCGTCGGGTTGCAGTCGCCGAACAGGCTGCCCTTGATGGTCTTACGGAACAGCGTGAGCACCGTCCCGGGCAGTTCGATGGTCTGCTCCATCACCTTGTTCAAGCCGGTGAGAACGACCGTGCCGCCCTTGCCGACGGCGTTGAAACCGCTCGCCACGATCTCCGACGTCATCAGACCGGGCGTCAGGATCGCACTGTCGGCCATCTGTCCACGGGTCATGTCGGTGATCGCCGCCTGCGCTTCCTCTGCGCTGGCGAAGGCGTGGGTCGCGCCGAGTTCCATGGCCTTCTCACGCTTGTTCTCCAGCGGGTCGATCGCGATGACGTTCTTCGCACCGGCGTAGCGGGCGCCCTGGACCGCGTTGATCCCGATACCGCCGATCCCGAACACGGCAACTGTGTCACCGGCGCGCACATTGGCCGTGTTGACCGCGGATCCCCATCCTGTCGGCACGCCGCACCCGACGAGAACCGCCTTGTCCAGGGGCAGATCGTCGTCGACCTTGACGACCGAGTTCTGGTGGATCGTCGCGTACTGGCTGAAGGTCCCGAGCATGCACATGGCGCCGTACTGCCCGCGTGGTCCGGTGAACGGGAACCGCTCGCCCGGCAGGTAGCCCTCCAGGATCGTCGCGCCCATGTCGCAGATGGACTGCTGGCCGGAGGCGCAGTACCGGCACGTCCCGCAGTTGGGGATGAACGAGCACACCACGTGATCGCCGGCCTTGACGCGGGTGACTCCGGGTCCGACCTCCTCGATGATCCCGGCCCCCTCGTGCCCGAGCACCATCGGCAAGCGGGCCTCGAGGTCACCGTGCGCGACGTGGACATCGGAGTGACACAAGCCCGCGTAGGTATAACGGATGAGAACCTCGCCGTCCTTGGGACCGTCGAGGTCGAGTTCCTCGATCTCGATCGACTTGCCCGCCTCGTACACCACTGCGGCATTGGTCTTCATGGTTGTCCTCTCGACTCTGATGGCATGTCTACCCCTGATACTTGTGGTCGGCGGGCCACATGTCCAGACTCGACATTTGGTTGGCCCGGGTGTCAACCATGTGTCGACTGTCGTCTCGACTGTCACGGAGCAGCGATAGGTTCGACGGGTGGCTATCGAGTTGAGCGGCATCAACCGCTTCCCGGTGAAGTCCTGCCGCGGCGAAGCGCTTCACTCGGCAACTGTCGAGCGCTGGGGCCTGGCCGGCGACCGCCGCTGGATGGTGGTCGACGATGACGGCGAGGCGCGGACCGCGCGCGAGTACCCGCATCTGATCCTGAGCGTCCCCACCATCAGGCCGGACGGGTCGCTGGACCTGCGGGCAGCTGACCTACCGGATCTGCACGTCGACCTGCCCGAGGCCGACGCACCGGTCCCGGTGAGCGTCTTCGGCACCGAGTTCATGGCGACGCAGGCGTCGGCGGACGCGCACGCGTGGTTCAGCAAGATCACGGGCTTGCCGTCGCGCCTGGTCTACCTGGACGACCCGACCCGGCGGCACCCGAACCCGCACTTCGCGCAACCGGACGACGTGGTGTCCATGGCCGACGGGTACCCGGTGCTGCTCGCGACCGAGGAATCGGTCGCGCAGGTCAACGACTGGATAGCCACCGGGGCGCGCGCCGAGGAGGGACCGTTACCGATGATCCGCTTCCGACCGAATGTCGTGGTGCGCGGGGCGGCGGCCTTCGCCGAGGACGGGTGGCGGCGCATACGCATCGGCGAGGCGACGTTCCGCTCGGTGAAGGGCTGCGACCGCTGCGTGCTCACCACCGTCCATCCCGAAACGGCCGAGAAGGGCAAGGAACCGATCGCGACCCTGGCGCGGTACCGGCGCTGGGACGGCGCGACCTGGTTCGGCATGAACCTGGTGCCTGATACGCCGGGAGCGACGATCCGGGTCGGCGATGAGGTCGAGGTGCTCGACGCAGTGGATGCCCCCGACGGGCCGCCGCGCTGACGGAATAGGCCGGGTGTCGCGTCCATTGAGATGGCTATGACCTCGGATTCGCCGATGACGCCCTCGCTGGGTCGCTACGGCGTGTGGACCCGCACCCAGGAGCTGTCGCCCGGCGTGGCCGCGGAGATCGAGTCGCTCGGGTACGCGGCATTGTGGGTCGGCGGGTCGCCCAGCGGCGATCTGGCCGACGTCGAGCAGATACTGGCCGCGACCTCGTCCCTGGTGCTGGCCACCGGCATCGTCAACATCTGGACCGACGACGCGGCAACGGTCGCGGCCTCGTTTCACCGTCTGGTCGACCGGTTCCCGGACCGCTTTCTCCTGGGCATCGGCGCTGGGCACCGCGAGGCGCTGGGCGAGGTGTATGAGAAGCCGTACGAAGCGCTCGTTCGCTACCTGGATGCGCTCGATGACCACGACGTGCCGCCCGACCTTCGCGTACTCGCCGCACTCGGGCCGCGCGTGCTGCGCCTCGCCGGTGACCGCGCGGCCGGAGCGCACCCGTACCTGACGACGCCCGAGCACACGCGGAACGCGCGCGAGATTCTCGGGCCGTCGGCGCTGCTCGCGCCTGAACACAAGATCGTGTTGTCACCGGACCCGGCCCAGGCGCGGGCGATCGGACGTCCCCCGGTCGAGAAGCCGTACCTCGGCCTGCGCAACTACGTCGCGAACCTGCGCCGGCTCGGCTACACCGACGAGGACCTCGCCGGCGGCGGTAGCGACCGGCTCATCGACGACCTCGTCGCGCACGGGACCGCGGCCCAGGTCGCGGACCAGGTGTCGGCACATCTCGACGCCGGCGCCGACCACGTGTGCGTACAGGTGCTACCCGGGCCGGACGACGGCATGATGACGGGCTTGCGGAAGCTGGCAACGGCGCTGTTCTGACAGCTTGCAATGATGTGCCGGTGCCTGCTGAGAAGATTTCGCTGACGTACCGGATCGTCATGTGGGTGGTGTGGCCGATCGTGCGATGGTGGGGGCGCCTCGACGTGGTCGGCGAAGAACATCTCATCGACGGCCCGGTGTTGCTCATCTCCAACCATGACAGTCATTGGGACCCGGTGGTGATCGGCAGCGCCGGGATCCGCCGCCGCCAGATCCGCGCGCTGGCGAAGTCGTCGCTGTGGAAGAACCCGGTTGTTGCGTGGGTGCTCAACGGCATGGGCCAGATTCCGATCGAGCGCGGACGGGGCGACACCGCCGCGCTGTCGGCCGCGATCGAGGCGCTCGAAGGCGGCAGCTGCGTCGGCGTGTTCCCCGAGGGGACGATCTCGCGCGGCAAGCAACTGCGTGCGCTCAGCGGTGTCGGACGGCTGGCCTTGACCGTACCGACCTCTCGTATCGTCGGGGCGGCGGTGACCGGCGCTGTCGACATCGCGCGGTTCCCCAAACGGCCGCGGATCCGGGTCGAATTCTTTGAGCCGACCGGCGGCCAACCGCAGCCGAACGAGACCGCCATCCGGATCTCGAAGCGGGTAGTGGCCGAGATTCGTTGCATGGCTCCGCCCACGATCCCGGGCCGGCGCAAGAAGGCTGCCGAGCTGCGCGCCGCACTGGACTGAACCCCCACGCCGACACCGCCACCGCTCGGCATGTGGACAACCCGCGCGTGGTCAATAGCTTGTCGAGTCTCAGGACTTCGCTGACAGGTTTATGTCTCGGGACATCGCTGACACCTGACGTGCTGTGGGCTGTTGCTCATGGCCGGAACGGTGGTTGCAATGGACGTTCGGATGGCGGCTGCGCTGGCGCAGGGTGTCGAGGATGTGGCGGGGTTCTGCCGGGCGCAGGGCATCAGTCGGCAGAGCTACTACAAATGGAAGAAGCGGTTCGATGTCGAAGGTTTGGACGGGCTGCGTGACCGGTCGCGGCGTCCGAACGTTGTCCCGAACGCGACACCGGCAGAAGTCGAGGACGCGATCGTCGCCGCCGTGCGGCCGGGGTCGTCCCGCACGGCCGATCAGCAGCGTGCAGACGCCTTGGTGGCGCTCGCCCGGGGCACGTCGGCCCGACCGGCCAAGCGAGGACCTGCGGTCCAGGTATCCGTCGCGCTCTCGACCCTGCTGGGCATGGACAACCAGCCCGGCGAGCTCGACGGGTACGGCCCGGTGCCCGCCACGTTGGCCCGCAGGCTTGCCGACGACCCGACCGGCACCTGGCGCCGGCTGGTCACCGACCAGCACGGCCAATTACTGGACTACGGACGTTCCACGTACCGGCCGCCGGCCAACCTGCGCGATCACGTGGTCGCGCGCGATCGCACCTGCCGGATGCCCGGGTGTAGCCGAGCAGCCTGCCGCTGCGACATCGACCACGTCACTTCCTACGAGCGCGGCGGCACTACGTGCGCAGAGAACGCACACGCGCTGTGCTGCCGACACCACCACCTCAAGCACGACGCGGGCTGGACGGTCACCCGTACCGACGGCGGCATCACGAGATGGCGGTCGCCCCTCGGCCGGATTTAGGAGAAGCCGCCCGATCCCTATCCGAGCGACACGACGTTCACCTAGCTGAGCCGACATCACCGTCGCACCGATGGCGAGACCTCGATGTCGCCTGCTAAGTAGTGCTGAGCCAGTCACCGAGCAGGTCGATCGCCCGCGAGATCTCGACCCCGTCCCCGGCGAAGCACATCCGGATGAACCTGCCGCCCTCGATGGGGTCGAAGTCGACGCCCGGCGCGAGCGCGACCCCGGTCTCGTCGAGCAGTCGCGCGCTGAACGACAGCGCATCCGAGGTCCACTGCGAGACGTCGGCGTAGATGTAGAACGCGCCGTCCGCGGGGGCCAGGCGAGTCAGCCCGATCTCCGGCAACCTCCGCAGCATCATCGATCGGTTCGCCGCGTAGCGCTCGACGTTCGCGTCCAACTCCTCGTAGTCGTCGAAGGCCGCCACCGCAGCGAGCTGCGACAACGCTGGCGGGCAGATCGCGAAGTTGCCGGCGAGCCGGTCGACGGCGTCCATCAGCGAGTCGGGCACGAGCAACCACCCGATCCGCCACCCGGTCATCGAGAAGTACTTCGAGAACGAGTTGACGACGACGGCCTCGCGGCTGGTGAGCCAGGCGCACGAGGCGTCCGTGCCGTAGGTGATGCCGTGATAGATTTCGTCGCTGATCAGGCGCGTGCGATGCGCGTCGCACCATTCGGTGAGAGCGGCGAGCTCGGCAGCGTCGACCATCGTCCCCGTCGGATTCGCGGGCGAGGCGATCACCAAGCCCGCCGGCGGTTCGGGTAGGGCGTCGAGCTGCGCGACCGTCGGTTGGAAACGCGTCTCGGGACCGCACGGCAGCTCGAGCACATCGCAGCCGAGCGCTGTCAGCATGTTGCGATAGGCCGGGTAACCCGGACGTGCCATCACCACGGTGTCGCCGGCGTCGAATGCGGCGAGGAACGAGTACAGAAAGCCACCCGAGGACCCGGTCGTCACGGCCACGTTCCCCGGATCGACCTCGATGCCGTAGGTCCGCCGGTAGTGCGCCGCGATCGACGCCCGCAGCGCCGGGGTACCCAGGGCGCCGGTGTAGCCGATGCGATCGCTGTCGAGCGCCGTCACCGCCGCCGCACGCACCGCAACGGGCGCCGGCGTGGACGGTTGCCCCGCCGACAGGTCGAACACCGGCAATCCTGCTGCGCGACGCGACACCACAGATTCGACGACGCGCATGACGTGGAACGGGGGTATGCCACCACGTGCGGCGATGCGCACTGGGCGGTCGACGTCGAGGCTCACGCAGTCGACGCTACCCAGGCACCCCCGAAGCCACCGCACAGACCGATTCCGGCGGCTGGGACGCGCACTAAACCTCGACCTGGCCACCGATACGCCAGTACCGACCGTCCGCGCGCTCCAGAAGACCGGCTTCGATCAGGTAGCGGCGCAAGGCAGCGGGGTCGTCCCAGAACTCGCGAAGCATCAGGTTCACGTCGGGCTCGTCGTAACGTTCGCCCGGTTCGAAGCGCTGCACGATGTGCTCCATCACGATCTGTCGCTTGCGGCCGGGCCGCGGCATCGAGGTCAATCGCCCACCGCGCAGGTACGAGCGCAGCACCTTCCCGATCTCCTGGGCGGTCGGCACCTCGGACACGTCCCCGACGGTAGCCTGCCCCGATGCCGAACCACACTGCGCCGACGTACCCCGCCGATCTCGAACTCGCACTGCGCTTGGCCGATGCTGCGGACGTGATCTCGCATCCCCGGTTCGGGGCCGCCGACCTGGTGATCGAGTCCAAGCCCGATCTGACACCGGTCACCGACGCCGATCGCGCCGTAGAAGATGCCCTGCGCGAGATCCTGAATCGGGAACGTCCCGACGACCTGGTGGAGGGTGAGGAGTTCGGCGTGCAGGGCGATCCAACGTCCCGCCGTCGCTGGGTCATCGACCCGATCGACGGCACGAAGAACTTCGTCCGCGGCGTGCCGGTCTGGGCCACCCTGATCGCATTGCTCGACGGTGACGACGCGGTGGTCGGCGCTGTGTCCGCTCCGGCGCTTGGACGGCGCTGGTGGGCCGCCCGCGGCGCGGGCGCCTGGGCAACGGCCCCCGGCCGTCCCCACGCGCGCCGGCTCTCGGTGTCGGCGGTGCAGACGCTCGACGACGCCAGCCTGTCCTACTCGTCGTTGTCGGGCTGGACCGAGACCGGACGGCGCGACGCCTTCCTCGGGCTGATGGACACCGTGTGGCGCACGCGCGCTTACGGCGACTTCTGGTCCTACATGCTCGTGGCCGAGGGCGCGGTCGACCTCGCTGCAGAACCCGAGCTGTCGCTGTGGGACATCGCGGCGCTAGCCCCGATCGTCACCGAGGCCGGCGGCACCTTCACCGGCCTCGACGGCACGGCCGGCGTGCTGAGCGGCACCGCGGCAGCGAGCAACGGCCTGCTGCACGAGGCGTTGCTCGCTGCGGTGGCCGCGCATCCCGGATCAGGGCAGTAGCAGGCAGCTGTCGCCGAATTCGTGCCAGAGGTAGCGCGCGCGCAGCGCCTCCGCGTACGCGCGCTGCACGAGTTCAGCGCCGGCTACCGCCTGCAGCAGGCGCAGATGCGACGCGCCCGGCGCGTGCCATCCCGTGATCAGACCGCCGACCACCTGCGCACGCCGATGCGGCCCGAGCACGAGCTCCGTCCACCCCGCGCTCTCCCGCACGATGCCGTTGCCGGCCGCTGCGGTCTCCAGCGCGCGGGTGACAGTCGTTCCTACCGCGATGACCCTTCCGCCCCACGCCCGCGTCATGTTCACCGCGCGAGCAGTGCTGTCGGGGACGCGGTAGCGCTCGGCCTGCGGCGGATCACCTACGTCCGGCGAGGACACCCCGGCGTGCAGGGTGATCGGCGCCACCGCGATCCCGCGTGTCACGAGATCGGTGACCACCGCAGCAGTGAACGGACGGCCCGCGCTGGGCATCTCGGCGCTGCCCGGCTCGCGCGCGAACACCGTCTGATACTCCGCGGCCGGGTACCTGGCGCGGACGTAGGAGTAGCGGATGGGGCGCCCGAAGCGGGCGAGGTAGCCGAGCACGCCGCCTTCCACCGCGACCGACGCCCGCCACAATCGTCGCTGCCCGACCGGATGCGCACCAGCCGGCACCAGCCGCACTCCCCAGGGCAAGTCGATCACCTCGCCCCCACGCAGATCGTTGACCGGACCGCTCGCTCGGCGCGCCGGCCGCACCTCGACAACCCAGTCCCCGCCGTCGAGCGCGGTCGCGAAGTGCACCGTCACCGCCGAGCCGTCCTCACGCGTCCCGTCCACCGCGGCGGAGAGCGTCCCGGACGTGTTGACCACGACGAGGTCACCCGGTTCCAGGAAGTCGCCGAGGTGGACAAATCGCGTGTGGGACATCCCGTAACGGGACGCCACCAGCAACCGCACGCCGTCGCGGTCCGTCGGCGGCCCGGACGCCTCGAGTCCGCGCGGCAACTTGAAGTCGGGCAGTGGACCGCTCACCGCCGGGCCTGCGCGACAGCCCAGTTCGCGGCGCGGTAGCGACCGCTCACCGGACGTGCCTCCAGCATCCGCAGGAACGCCGGCACGACGGATTCCGGACCCGGGCGATCCGAGATGTCCTGGCCCGGGAAGGCTGCCTGGTGCATCTCGGTGCGCATGTCGCCGGGGTCCACGGCGTAGACGCGGATCGCCGGCTCCTCGGCACCAAGTACCGCGCTGAGCTCGTCGAGCGCAGCCTTGCTCGATCCGTACCCGCCCCAGCCCGGGTAGGCCTCGACCGCAGCGTCCGAACTCATGTTGACGACGGTCCCGCGGTTCGCGCGCAGCGACGTCAGCAGCGACTGCGTCAGAGCCAGCGGGGCGATCACGTTCGTCTCGAACACCCGCCGGATCTCGACCAGCGGGTACTGAGCCACCGGCGGCAGTGGGCTGATTCCCAGTGAGCTCGCATTGTTGACGAGAAGGTTGACGCCGCCGAACTCATCGACCGCCGCGGCGAGGGCGTCACGGTGTCGCGGATCAGCGACGTCGCCCGGGATCGCCACTGCCCTCGGCAGTTCGGCGGCGAGTGCGTCCAGGTCGTCGGCGCCACGTGCGTCGAGGACGAGGCGCCAGCCCTCGTCGTGCAGCGTCCGCGCCAGCGCGCGGCCGAAACCACGCGACGCGCCCGTGACCAGAGCGACCGGAGAAGTTGTCATGTGTCAATAGTTATTGTTGAAGCTAACTTCAGGTCAAGGAGGAGACTGACAATGCGCCCGACAGACCTGCTCACCGTGAGCGAAGTGGCCCACCGGAGCGGCTTTGCCCCGTCCGCGCTGCGCTTCTACGAACGCGAGGGCCTCGTCACCGCGACACGGACAACCGGGAACCAGCGTCGGTACGAGCGAAACGTGCTCCGGCGGCTGGCGTTCATCCGTGCAGCGCAGAACATCGGGCTCAGCCTGGATGAGATCGCGGCCGCGCTCGACACCCTCCCGGACGGACGAACCCCGACGCGCGCCGACTGGACGCGGCTGTCACGCACCTGGCGCAGCCGGCTCGACGAGCAGATCGACGCGTTGTCGCGGTTGCGCGACGGACTGGACTCGTGCATCGGCTGTGGGTGCCTGTCACTGAAGAAGTGCGTGATGTCCAACCCTGCCGATATCGCCGCGACTGATGGGCCAGGAGCGAACTACCTCCCTCGCCGGCTGCGCGTCAGCCCCGGGCCAATCCGTCGATGATCTCGGCACCGGGCAGGTCGGCCAGCACCGACGACGGCAGCGCGATCTTCGAGCAGCGCAGCCCGCTGCCGATCACCACCACGCTGCGGTCGAGCACCGCGCGGTCGAGGAGTACCGGCCACGACGCGGGGAGCCCGATGGGGGTGATGCCGCCGTATTCCATGCCGGTCAGCGCCACTGCTTCCTCCATCGGCGCGAACGAGGCCTTGCGCGCATCGAGGCGCTTTCGGACAACCCCGTTCACGTCGGCCCGCGTCGTCGCAAGTACGACGCACGCCGCGTAGGAGGTCAGGTCACCGCGCCGACCGGCGATGACGACGCAGTTCGCCGAGTCCTCGGGCCGGACCTGATAGCGCTCGCAGAACGCCGCCGTGTCCGCAAGGTCGGGATCGATGGGCGCAGCAAGCACTTCGCCCGCCCGCGACCAGGTCGCCAGGGCCTCGGTCACCGCGCCGGCCACCAGCGTCGCCGACACCGCCTGCCAGTCGAGAGTTCCCGGTCCCGTCACGCCGCGACCCTACTGTGTAGGCATGACCTCAGCGCAGGACACCGACGCGGTCGTCGAGCACATCCTGTCGACCTACCCGACGATCACCGTGGTCGGCGCGAGCAACGCCTCCCACAAACCCGCTCACTACGTGCCGGAGCACATGCAGCGGCACGGTTGGCGCATCGTCCCGGTCAATCCGCACGAGAAGGAAATCCTGCACGAACCGGTGCATCGTTCACTCGCCGACATTCCGGCACCCGTCGGCCTAGTCGACGTGTTCCGACCATCCGACCAGACGCCGGACATCGCCCGCCAGGCGGTCGCAGCCGGGGCCACCGCGCTCTGGCTGCAGTTGCACATCGCATCGGACGAGGCCCGCCACATCGCTGAGAACGCCGGTCTGCTGTATGTCGAGAACCGTTGCCTGATCATCGAGCAACGCCGCACGCGTCTCAGCGCACCGACGCTCTAGCTGCGAGCTGCCAACCGGCGAACTGCATGAGTTGGCCGGCCAGCACCCGCAGCCCACCGGTCACCCGCCCGTCGAAGCCGTCGTCGCCGACCTGCTCGGCGGAATTGACCGTCATCCCGAACGGTGTGGGCCAACCTCGCAGCGCATGGATCGTCGAGCGAACCGACACCAGTGCCGTGCCGCAGGCCTGCCAGCCGGACGCGGTCACGATCACGCCCACCGCCCGGCCGTCCAGGTATGGCCGCTCGTCCTCGCGGAGCAGTTCGAGGTGGTCGAGGGCATTCTTGACGAGCCCGGACATGCCGCCGTGATAGCCGGGCGTAGCGATGATGACCCCGTCAGCGGCACTCACGGCGTCGAGAAGCGGCTGCGCCAACGGGGTGGCCACCTGATCGGCGGTGAAGATCGGCAGCCGGGCGAGATCGTCGCCGAAGATCGCGTCGGTGCGCGCCCCGAGCGCCTCGACCTGCCCCAGTGCGGCGAGCAGCAGCCGGTTCGTGGTGGACGAGACACCTGTCGAGCCGCCGATGCCGACGATCAACGGGCGCTCGGGAATCTCCACATTCTCACTCTAGGGGCGAGCTCCGCGACGCTGTCTCTCGCCCGCGGTCCGGCGCTCAGCTCGCGCGGCGCAACGCGACCGGCTGGCACTCGCCGCAGGACGGGCGCTCGTACTGATCGGCGATCTCGTCGATCAGGTCGTCGCGACCGGTCGCTACCAGCCACTCGGTCTTGCTGACGTAGCGGTCGTGGTCGGTGCGGTGCTCGTGCATCGCCAGGCCACCTCTCTGGTGGACGGACGCCCCTGCTCCGGTGGCGTTCGGCTCCAGCATCGGTGTCGGTTGTGTCCGGTCGGTTTCGACGATGCGTCGGCGCGTCACCCTCCAGCGCTGGGTGACCCTCCGGCGCTGTGTCACCCTCCAGCGCGTGTGTCACCCTCCAGCGAAGGGCGGCAGGACGTCCACCACTGTGCCGTCGCGCAGCGCTGTCGCGTCGCCGGCCTGTTGCCCGTCGACCAAGAAGGACGCAACAGCGCAGATCCGGTCGAGCTCGGTCCGAGCGCCGAGCAGCGCGCGCACCTCGGCGACGGTGTCCGCCGACAGTGTCTCCTCGGGGTGTCCCGCCGCACGCTGCGCACCGGCCCAGAACCGCACGCGCACCTGTGCCATCCGTCCAGAGTGCCACGCAGCTCAGGGCGGGATCGGCGCCGGATAGGCCTCGATGTCGGTCGCCTTCGCCGCGAGCCATACCCGTGTCCCTGCAACCACCCCGAGTTCGGCGACGGCGGGCGCGGTGACGTCGACCAGCACGGTCTGGCTGCTGCGCACCGTGACCCGGATCCGGTCGGCGAGTGGCGCCAGGCCGGTAACCGTGCCCTCCCAGATGTTGCGGGCGCTCGTGGCGTGCGGAACCTCCGTGTGCATGGTGAAAGCGGACGGACGGACGGCGATGAAGACCTCGCCGTGGCGGGCCCCGGCCGTCACCAGGGTGCCCCCGCCGGCGAGTGACACCACCCCGTCGGTGGCGTGTCCGGCGTAGAAGTTCATCCCGACCAGGCGGGCGACGTAGGGTGTCGCGGGACGGCCGGTGATCTCCGCCGCCGTCCCCTGCTGCACGACCTGCCCGCCCTCGAGCACGACGATCCGCGTCGCGAGCAGCAGTGCTTCGATCGGGTCATGGGTGACCAGAAGGGTCGGCCCGGCGAAGTCGCCCAGGTGTTGGCGCAGCTCGCCCTGCACCTCGGCGCGCGTCTGCACGTCGAGCGCGGCAAGCGGTTCGTCGAGCAACAGGGCCCTCGGTTCGCTCGCCAGCGCACGGGCGAGTGCGACCCGTTGCGACTGCCCGCCCGAAAGCTGCCGTGGGCGGCGTCGCGCGAAGTCGGCGAGGCCGAGGCGCACGAGCCACCCATGGGCCTGCTCTCGAGCGTGCGCCCGCGAGCTACCTTGCGCGCGCAGCCCGAACGCCACGTTGTCCAGTACTCGCAGATGCGGGAAAAGGCGGTGGTCCTGGAATACCACGCCGATCCGGCGCCGCTCGGGCGGCACGAACACAGCGTGCGCGGGGTCGTCGAGCATGTCGCCTGCCAGTCGCACCGTCCCCGCATCGACACCGACCAACCCGGACACCGCCCGCAGCAATGTGCTCTTGCCGGCCCCGTTCGGGCCTAGCAGGGCGACCACCTCGCCGGGCTCGACCGTCAACTCGAGGGCCAGCCGGAACTCACCTTGTACGACAGTGGCGTCGAATGCCAACGTCACGACGAGGCAATCGGGCGCAGCCACTTGTCGCGCAGCGCCCCGAGGATCACCACGGCGACGACCATGAGCGGCAGGCTCAGCGCGATTGCGTCCTCGGGTTGGTCATTGAACGCGCTGTAGATCAGGGTGGGCATGGTTTGTGTTCGGCCTGCCACGTTGCCGCCGAATAACTGCGTGGCGCCGAACTCCCCGAGGGCGCGGGCCCAGCACAGGATCGTCCCGGCCACCAGCGAAGGCAGCACGAGCGGGACCGTGACCCGGGTGAACGTTCGCTGGCGGGACGCGCCGAGGGTTGCAGCAGCCTCCTCGAGCCCGCGGTCGGCGCTTCGGAACGCGCCCTCCATCGTCACGACCAGGAAGGGCATGGAGACAAAAGCCTGGGCGATGACGATGCCGTGCTGGGTGAAGGGCAGGGTGAAGCCGAACCAGGAATCCAGGTAGCGGCCGACGACTCCGTTGCGTCCGAGCGCGAGGAACAGCGCGACACCGCCCACAACGGGAGGCAGCACCAGCGGCAGCAGCACGGCGGCCCGCAGCACGCCGAGCCCTGGCACGCGGCTACGGGCCAGCACCAGGGCGAGCGGGACGCCGAGGACGAGCGAGACCGCCGTCGCCTCGAGCGCGGTGACGATCGAGATCCGGA
Source organism: Mycobacteriales bacterium (assembly GCA_038207565.1). GTDB lineage: Bacteria > Actinomycetota > Actinomycetes > Mycobacteriales > Jatrophihabitantaceae > JALZAI01. The sequence continues at coordinate 15,422 of JBBQZQ010000046.1, read as the reverse complement.
ACGCGTCCAGTAGCTCGCTGCGGCGGTAGATGTCGAACAGCCCGCTCCACGGCGCGCGGACGAGCAACGCGAGCGACGGCAGGAGCAGGAAGATCGCTCCGACAACCGCCGGCGGGACCAGCGACAGCGGTGTGGACGAGCGCCCGATTCCCCGCCGGCCACCCACCGCTAGGCCTTGGCGAAGCCGGCCGATCGCAGCACCTTCTGCCCGGCTGCGGAGAGGACGTAGTCCTCGAACGCTGTTGCCGTAGCGGAGTTCGGCGCGTCCTTGAGCACGCCGATCGGATACGTCGTCGTCGCGTTGACCGCCTCGGGGATGGGTACGCCCACGACCTTGCTCCCCGCTGCCTTGACGTCGGTGACATAGACGACTCCGGCGTCGACCTCGGCGATCTCGACCTTGGCGAGGGTGGACTTGACGTCCTGTTCGCGAGAGACCGGCTTGACCGTCACCTTGGCGCTGTCGAGCACCTTCTGCGCGGCGACCCCGCACGGGACGGCCGTGTCGCACAGCGCGACCTTCACCCCGGGGCCGGCGAGATCCTGGACGGTCTTCACGTTGGCCGGGTTGTCCGGGGCGGCGGCGATCTCCATCGTGTTGGTCGCGAAGTTCTGGACATCGCCCATGTCCTTGGCCACCTGGTCCATCGTCTTTGTCGAGGCCGAGGCGAACACGTCTGCTGCGTTGCCCTGCCCGATCTGGGTCGCCAGATCGGAACTCGCGCCGAAGCTGTAGGTGATCTTGACCCCCGGATGCAGCTTCTTGAACTGGTCGCCGATGCTCGCAAAGGTGTCGGTCAGCGACGACGCAGCGAGCACGGTGATCGACCCGGTGACCGACGAGGCGTCGGTCGTGGCCGACGTGCCAGGCGCATCCGAGGAGCAGCCTGTGATGGCCAGCGCCGCAAACCCGACCCCTGCAATGGCTGTCCTCATGTGTCTCCGATCGTGTAGTGGTTCATCTGCATGGGTCAGGTGTCGGCGGGAACCTCGATGACGACGTTGGTCGACTTGACCGCTGCGATCGCGGTGACGCCCGCTTCGAGGCCCAGGTCGTCGGCTGCTTCTCGACTCATCAGCGACACCACGCGATAGGGGCCGCACTGCAGCTCCACCTGTGCCATGACCTTGTCGCGGACGACGCGCGTGACCAGACCGACGAAGCGGTTACGTGCGGATTCCTGGGCTACCGGCGCGGTCTGCGGGACGGTCGCGGCGTTCTCGCCGGCGAAGCGGGCAAGAACCGCGCCGTCGATCACCCGGCGGCCGGCGGAGTCGGTGCTCGTCGGCAGGCGTCCACCGTCGGCCCAACGCCGCAGCGTGTCGTCGCTGACTCCGAGCAAGCCGGCCGCCTCGCGCAGTCGATAAACAGGCACGCACGCACCCTAACCCACCGTTCCGCGGATGCGGTTCATCGGGCGGGATTGAGACGCAGCTGCGGTCGCCGCGGCGCTGGACGTATCACCATTGTTCGGAGCAAATGCCGCCAATAGCAATGCTGCCGGCAGACGACACGATGTCGGCTGCGGGCGGGCGGAACAACAGCGTGGTTTCCAGACGACAAAGGCGGGCCGCACCATGATCGGTGTGACTCGCCTTTACCTTCGGCAACGCTGCGCGCCGACCGCTGCCGCTTTGCCCGACCTCGGTCACGTCACGTCGGCGGAACTAGCCGTGCGATTTGTCGGGTGAACCCGTTTCCGACCGCGGCCGATGAGGTTTACCGCGCGGCATAGTTATCAGTTGTTTGCTTCGTCGTATGCCTCGATGACCGCGCCCGCCACCCGGCCCCGCGCGGAGACGTCGAAGCCGTTCTGTTCTGCCCAGGAACGGATTGCCGCCAGATCGCGCTTACCAGCGCGCGTTCCGCCGATCCGGCGCGGCCGCGAGCTGCGGACTCTGCGTGCGGCGTCGAGATAAGGCTTCATCGTCTTCTCGAAGGTCGCTGCGTTCTTCTTTGAGAGTTCGATCTCGTAGGCCACGCCCTCCCAGGTAAAAGTGATTGTGCGCTCACCAGTACTGCCATCGATGTCGTCCACGAGAATTTCTGTCACCACAGTTTTCTTCGCCATAACGCATATTGAATCAGATGAGGGAAGTCCGGGCCCGGCAATGCCACGCAATGCGGTCTGATTTTCGCAAAAGAACGCCTGGTAGCCGCTCCGGTTTGGGACCAAAGTCCCTGGCGGCCGGGGTCCTTTCATGGTTCGATGGTCGAACGGCAGATCGACGATTCAGTAAGGTCGTTCCGCTGAGGCACGGGCGGCGGGTCGGGGGGCCTATAGGCCGCCGGTGCAGGGAGGGAGACCAGACGCTGCGGCGTCGGCGCGACGGAGGGTAGCGCCGGTGCCGCAGCGCTTGTCTACTCCCGCTGCCCGCCGTGCGTGCGTCAACGCTCGCGCAGGCGTGCCGATGCGTACACAGCGGCCTGGGTGCGGCGCTGCATCCCGAGCTTGGCGAGCAGTCCCGACACATAGTTCTTGACAGTCTTTTCGGCCAGGTAGAGCTGCTCGCCGATCTGGCGATTGGTCAAGCCATCGGCTATCAGACTCAGGATCTGCCGTTCCCTGCCGGTCAGCGAATCCAATCGCGGATCCGGCGCAGACGGTTCACGCAGCCGACCGCGAACCTGATCGGCGAGGGCTGGGTCGAGCAAGGACCGCCCGGCAGCCACCTTGTGCACCGCCTCGATCAGGCTGGGCCCCCGAATCTCCTTCAGCAGGTAACCGGATGCCCCGGCCATCACGGCCGCGAACAACGCGTCGTCATCGTCGTAGGAGGTGAGGATGAGGCACCGCAGGCCGGGGAGCTCGGACTGCACCTGACGGCACACGTCGATACCGCTGCCGTCGGGCAGGCGCGCGTCCAGGACCGCGACGTCGGGACGGCAGGCGCGGATCCGCGTGAGCGCCTCGGCAGCGGTGCCCGCCTCGCCGACGACGGTGATCGCGCTGTCGGACTGGAGCAGGTCGGTCAGGCCGCGCCGCACGATCTCGTGGTCGTCGAGGACGAAGACCTTAATACGGGTGGGCGGGCCGGCGCCGTCGGCTACCGCAGGGGAATTGTCCATGCCACCCGCGTCCCGGTACGTTGTGCGGCTGCGTCCGCGGGTCCGACGTCAAGTCGGCCGCAGAGGTGTTCGGCGCGGCGGCGCAGGTTGTCCAGCCCACTGCGGCGACCGCCGGGCGTGATTCCCGTGCCGTCATCGGTGACCTCGAGCGCGAGTTCGTGCGCGCTCGCCTCGATCAGCACGCTCACGTGGGATGCCCGGGCGTGCCGAGCGACATTCGTCAAGGCCTCGCGCAACACGGCCACCAGATCGTCTACGACCTCCTGCGGAACCACCGTGTCGATCGGCCCGTGAAAGCGCACCCGCGGATCGCTGGGCAGCAGGCCAGCAAGATCTGAGCACACCGCCAGCACGTCGCTGCGTGCCGAGCCCTGGCGCGGGCCGAGCTGGCCACGCAGGTCGAAGATCGACGTCCGGATTTGACGGATCGTGTCGTCGATGTCGCTGATGAGCCCATTGAGCCGTTCGGCCCGCTGAGCGTCCTCGGTCTCGGCGATACACATCCCCTGCAGGGTGAGCCCGACGGCGAACAACCGCTGGATCACGTGATCGTGCAGGTCGCGTGCGATGCGGTCGTGATCCTCCAGGCGCGCCATCCGCTCGCGGTCGGCCCGGACGTCGGCAAGCTCGAGCGATGACGCGACCTGGTGGGCGAAGGTGAGCGCGGCCTCGACATCGGATTCGTCGAACGTCGGTCGGCCAGTGCGTCGGGCGATCATGAGCGCACCTCTCGTGCGCGCCGCGCCCACGAGCGGCAGACCCATGACCGCGCCCACCTGGAACCCCGGCGCGAAGTAATGAGCCGGACGGGTCTCGGCGGACGCGTCACCCACCCTGATCGGACGGCCCGTCCCGTAGGCGATGCCGGCGAGCGTCCCCTGCATCGGGTGGGTGGAACCGACGACCTTCTCGGCTCCCTCGCCGGCGGCGACCTCCACGATCAACCGGGCGCGGTTGCCGGTCGGCAGGACGACGGTCACCAGGTCGGCGTCGGCGACTCGCAGTGCAGCGCGGACGATCAAGTCAAGGGGTTCCGCACCGTCGGCCGAGAGCAGCTGGCTGGTGACCCGGATCGCGGCCTGCAGCCACTGCTGGCGCCGCTCCGCCTGATCGAACAGGCGCGCCGTGGCAGCGAGGTCCTGCGCGACTGGAGTGTCGCCCGCCGCCATGCATGAAGACGCTAGAGGGGATCTAGCCCAGGGTGAAGTGCTCCGGACGGACCGGAACGCGCGTCAGCGCCTTTCCCGACGCCGCACGCAGCGCAGCGACGACGGCCGGAGTCGAGGAGATGGTCGGCGGCTCCCCGACGCCGCGCAGGCCGTACGGAGCCGCTGGGTCGGCAAGTTCCAGCACGTCCACATGCATGGGTGGGACGTCGAGGATCGTCGGGATGAGGTAGTCCGTGAACGACGGGTTGTCGATCTTGCCGGCGTTGACCTGGATTTCCTCCATGAGCGCGAGGCCGATCCCCTGGGTCGTCCCGCCCTGGATCTGCCCGAGGACCGAACGCGGGTTGAGCGCCTTGCCGACGTCCTGCGCCGTGGCGACCTCGACCAGTCGCACCAGACCCAGCTCGACATCGACGTCCGCGATCACCCGGTGCGCCGCGAAGGCGAACTGCACGTGGGCATCACCCTGACCGATGTCGCCGCCCGCGCCGTCATCCCGAGAGAGCGCGGCCGTAGGGCGGTGATGAAATTCACGCGTCTCGTCGACAACCCGCTCGCCCAGCACCTGCGCCATGGACGCGATCGCGGAGCCGTCGGCGCGCACCACGCTACCGTCGCGCAAACCGACGGCGTCGCCGCCGGTCAAAGACAGCAACCGCGCGCGTACAGCTACGCACGCCGCCTGAACCGCTCCGCCGGTGCAGTAGGTCTGCCGTGACGCGGACGTGGAACCCGCGCTTGCGACGGTCGTGTCGGCCGGGTGGTTCACCACCCGCTCGACCCCGAGTTCGGTACGCGCGATCTGTGCCATGACCGTGACCAGGCCCTGACCGACCTCGGCTGCGGCGGTGTGCACCGTCGCGACACAGTCGCCGGCCACCACCTCCAGGCGGACGCGCGCGGTGGAGAAGTCATCGAACCCCTCGGAGTAGCCCACGTTCTTGAATCCGACGGCATATCCGGTGCCTCGCCGCACGCCCTCACCGTGCGTCGTATTCGAGACACCGCCGGGAAACAGGCGCGGATCGCCGATCGTGCCCTCCTTCGGCAGCGGCACGGCCCGCACCCGCCGCAGCAGTTCGGCGACCGGCGCGGCGCTGTCGACGACCTGCCCGGTCGGCAGGCGCGAACCCTCCGACATCGCGTTGCGGATGCGCAGCTCGACCGGGTCCATCCCGAGCGCGGCGGCCAGCTTGTCCATCTGCGACTCATGGCCGAAGCACACCTGCACGGCGCCGAAGCCGCGCATTGCCCCGCAGGGCGGGTTGTTCGTGAAAAGCACGTAGCCGTCGATCAACACGTTGTCACAGACGTAGGGGCCGACGGCAAAGCTGGCCGCATTGCTCACCACAGCCGGCGAACTCGAGGCATATGCGCCGCCGTCGAGGATCACCTCTGCCTTGACATACACCAGCGTCCCGTCGCGGTCTGCGCCGTGCTCGTAACGCATCGTCGCGGGGTGGCGGTGCACGTGGCCGTAGAAGGACTCCTCCCGGCCGTAGACCATCTTTACCGGTTTGTTCGTCCGCAGCGCCAGCAAGCAGGCGTGGATCTGCATGGACACGTCCTCGCGAGCGCCAAACGCGCCACCCACACCGGCGAGTGTCAGGCGCACCCGGTCCTCGGCCAGGCCGAGCGATTCGGCCACCTGGCGGCGGTCGACGTGCAACCACTGCGTCGCGATGTACAGATCGATCCCGCCGTCCTCCGCGGGAACAGCCAGCCCGGACTCCGGACCGAGAAATGCCTGGTCCTGCATACCGACCGAGTACTCGCCGGTGACGACGACGTCGGCGCTCAGATCCGTGCTGCCGCGCCGGATCCGCAGGTGCCGTAGGACGTTTCCGCCGCCACGATAGTCATGCTTCGGGGGCGTCTCGTGGACGAGCGGTGCGTCCGATGCCATCGCGGTCGGCGCATCGGTGATCGGAGCCAGCACCTCGTAATCGACCACGATCCTCGCGGCCGCGCGGCGGGCGGTCTCCGGATGATCGGCTGCGACGATCGCTACCGGCTCGCCGGTATATCGCACCTGATCGATCGCCAGCACGGGTTGGTCGGCGATCTCGAGACCGTAGGTCTTGGCACCGGGAACATCCTCATGGGTCAGGACGGCGAACACGCCGGGTGTCGCGAGCGCGGCCCCGATGTCGATGCCGCGAATTCGCGCCCGCGGGTGGGGACTGCGCAAGGTCACGCCCCACACCATGTCGTCCATCCAGAGGTCGGACGAGTAGGCGAACTCGCCCGTGACCTTCGCGACACCGTCCGGGCGCTGTGGGCTCTGCCCCACCCCGCGATCGGTGCTGCTCGATTCGTCCTGCTGCGCCGGGGCGGCGATCGGTGCGGTCATGTACGCGCTCGTTGCGCGGCCAGGCGCACCGCGTCCAGGATTGACTCGTACCCGGTGCACCGGCACAGGTTTCCGGCCAGCGCCTCGCGAATCTCGGCGTCGGCCGGTGCGGGATTGCGCCGCAGCAGGTCGTCGGTCGCCAGGATCAACCCGGGAGTGCAGAAACCGCACTGCACTGCGCCCGCATCGACAAAAGCGCGTTGCACGCCGCTGAGGCCGTGGTCGCCCCGGCCCAGGCCCTCGACGGTGCGCACCGAGCGACCCTGCACCTGCGCTGCGGCGACGAGGCAGGCACACACAAGCGCGTCGTCCAGATACACCGAGCAGGACCCGCATTCGCCCTGCTCGCAGGCGTTCTTGGTGCCGGGCAGCCCCATCCTTTCGCGCAGCACGTAGAGCAGGCTCTCCCCCGGCCAGACGTCGTCGGCATGCTGCTGGGAGCCGTTGACCTCGAAGCTCACCCTCATCGGCTCGACCTCCGGTACTCGTCCCAGGTCCAGCGCAGGGTGCGGCGGGCCAGCACGCCGACCGCGTGCCGCCGGTAGTCGGCGCTACCGCGCACGTCGTCGATCGGCCGGGCGTGTCCGGCGGCGAGCTCCCCGAATCGCGCCACCACGCCGGCGTCCATTTCGGCGCGTGTGTCCCACGACCCGCGCTCGCGCAGCTCCGCCTGCAGGTACTCCTCGGCCTGCGGTGTGGGCAGCACCGTCGGGCCGGCCGATCCGATACATCCGGACACGCTACGTCGCCGCGGGTCCAGGGCGAGAGCGAACGAACAGACTGAGATGACCATCGCGTTGCGCGGTCCCACCTTCGCGAACTGTTGCGGTCCCGCAGCGACCGGCACGAGCACCGAGCGGATCAGCTCATCGGGCTCGAGCACGCTGCGCCGGGGCCCGCGGAAGAAATCGCGGACGGGCAGGCTGCGCTCGCCGCGCACTGAGGCGATCTCGACCATGGCGTCAACCGTGACCAGCGGCGGCACCGCGTCCCCGGCAGGCGACGCAGTGCCGAGGTTGCCGCCCAGGGTGCCGCGATTGCGGATCTGAGGCGACCCGATGGTGCGGGAGGCGATTGCGAGCCCGGGCACGAGCGGCCCGATCTCCTCGATGATCCGCGCGAACGGCACGCCGGCGCCGATGCGTACCGATCCATCGACCCGCTGCCAGGCGGACAGTTCCGGTACCCCGTTGAGATCCAGCAGCGCCCCGGGCCGACGGCGGTCGAAGTTCAGATCCACCATCAGATCGGTGCCCCCGTTGATGGCGACTGCGTCCAGGCGGTCCGATTTCGCGGCGAGCGCCTCGGGCCACGAGCGGGCGAAGAGAAAATCCACCGCACCTCGCCTTCGTCGCTTCGGATTCGGGCACGGTACCGCGACGCGCGCCGGTCCGGTACGACACACAGGCCCTCGGCATCGAAGGCCACGGTGGACGATGGGCGGAGCGGATGAACTTTGACGATAGGAGTCGTCGAGATCGAGGCGTCGTCCTTGGTCAGAGGGTCACGGGCAGCCCGCATACCAGTATCGATCGGGGCGGTGCATGGCGGTCACCTCGATCTCGAGGTCACCGTCCACGATGAGAAGATCGGCGTCGTAACCGGGGGCGGGCCGGCCATTACGCGCGCCGAGCCCGCATGCTTGCGCTGCACCAGAGGTCGCCGTGGCCAGGGCCGCGGCAACGGTGAGCCCCCGCGGTCACCAGCTCGCACACGGCGTGCGGGAGCACGCCACTCGATCCAATGCCGAGACTCCGCTGTCGGTGACGAGGTGAGTGTGCGCGTCGATCAGGCCCGGCAGCAGGGTCCCCGCGTTGGGCCAGTTACCGGCATCCGCGACGCCACGTGCCGGCTGTCCGGCCGGCACGGCTACGTGCTGGCCGGCGCCGCGTCGCGTTGCAAGACGGCGGCGAACCGTGTCGATGTGCGGCCGGTGGCCTGCTGCACCGCGTCGCCGGGCCGGGCGCCATGGCCCTCGGCGATCCCGACCAGCAGGCTGCCCAGAAACTCGGCGTAGTCGAGCGGCAGTCCTGCTCCAGTCGCCGCCTCGGCCCAGTCCTCGACGGGCACCGCCTCATAGCGCACCGGACGCCTGTGCTCGGTCAGGTGCGCGGCGACCTCTGCGTGAGTGAGCGCCTCGGGCCCGGTGAGCTCGTAGTTCCTGCCGTCGTGCGCAGCCGGGTCGAGCAGCGTCGCGGCGGCAGCCGCGGCGATGTCATGGACGTCGATGAACGCCTCGCCACCATCGCCCGCCGGCAGAGCGAGCACGCCGGTCGCAACCTGTCCGGCGAACGCACCCTCGGTGAAGTTCTGCATGAAGAACGCGGGCCGAAGAATCGTGTGCGTCAACCCAGGCCGCGCGGCGAGGTCGAGTTCGACGGCCCGCATCGCGACCTCCGGCGGGGCGTGTTCGACCCCGCGTGCGCTGAGGTAGGTGACGTGCCGAACCCCTGCTGTCTCTGCGCGATCGAGGAAGCCCGTGACGTCCGCGGCGAAGTCGAGCCGCAGTGCGGGGGGAACGAGGTAGACGCTGTCGGCGCCGTCGAGCGCAGCGTCGAAACCTGCTGGGTCGCTCCAGTCGAAGCGGACGTCGGCGCCCGAGCGGGCGGCTGCGCGTGCGGTGTGGCCGGCTGCCCTTAGCTCGGCGACGAGGCGGCGACCGGTCTTGCCGGTGCCGCCGAGGACGAGAGTGGTAGATGTCATGGGCCCCAGTCAAGTCGTGGGATCTCGGTGCCTCAATGGCTGGATCACTCCAGCGGATGTGAGAAGCTCCAGATCATGGATGTTCTTGCCGACCTGCTCGACCGCGCACGTGCTCGCGGCGCGGCGTTCGCCTGCACGACGATGTACGGCGAGGACTGGGGCCTTCGCTTCGGCGAGCCCGCCCGGCTCGCGGTGCACGTCGTGCTCGAGGGCGAGGCCGTCGTGCTGTGTCGCGAAGCGAGGTTTCCGGTGCGTGCGGGTGACGTGGTTGCCGTGCGCACCCGCGGCGAACATGCTCTGGCTCGACATCAGGGGGCGCCGCTCACCGATCTTGACTGCTTCATCGACGAGCCCGGGGTGCGACGATCCGAGCGTGTGTTCGTCAGGCCCGGTCCGGGACCAGCCACCCGCTTCGTCTGCGGTGCGTACCGCTTCGACGGTGGGCTGTGCAGTTCCCTGCTCGACGCGCTGCCGGAGGTGATCGTCGTCCCAGCTGCACGGGGCAGCGCCCTCGCCGCCGTCGTCGACCTGGTGGCCGCAGAGCTTGCTATCGACGCGCCGGGCACCCGGACCGTGCTCGACCGGCTGCTCGACGTGCTGCTGATCTCGGTGTTGCGCGCACATTTCGCTGTTGCGCCGCGGTCTGCGCCGCCTTGGTACGCCGCGCTGGCCGACCCGGCCGTCGGTGCCGCGCTGCGCGCGATACACGAGGATCCCGGTGCACCGTTCACCGTCGCCCAGTTGGCGAAGCTGGCGTCGGTCTCGCGCGCCACGATGGCGCAACGGTTCACCGAGCTGGTCGGCGTGCCGCCGTCGTCCTACCTCACCGCCTGGCGTCTGCGGCTGGCGAAGGAGCGACTGCGGGAATCCGACGAGCCGCTGCAGGTGATCGCGCGCGACATCGGCTACGGCTCGGGATACGCGTTCGCCACCGCCTTCAAGCGCGAGACCGGCGTGCCACCTGGCGCCTGGCGTGCCGCCACGCGCTCGGCCTGACACGACGCTCTCCGCGAGCGCAGCGGCTCGAAGGGAAGACGATCACCAGCATTCGACGCCGAGGCCTACCGCGGGCGCAACGTCGTCGAGCGATCGATCAACACCGTCAAGCAATGGCGTGGCACTCGCCACCCGCTAGGAGAAGCTCGCCGTCTACCGCGGCGCCGCAGTCCTACGGGCCATCACGATCTGCTCAACACCTTTAGACACACGCCGTGATATCTGGGTGGTGCTTTTCGCTGCGTGCCGGTCCCGAGTCTTGTTGATCTTTTCGGAAGAATGTTGTATGACATTGCCTGCGCTTTCAGGGTGGAATGACACGCACCAGCATCCGGCAACCATGCCGCCGTTGCGTTCCATAAGCGCGGCGAACGCCGGCCACGTCGACTCGTCAAGCGCGCTCACGGGATAGATAGACGCCGTCACAGAAGCCAACGTGACGTCTCGGCCCACACCCGGACGCGCCGTCCCGCGAGGCGTTCCTTGACAAGTGGCACAAGATCACCTCGGTCGGCAGTCGGAATCGTCGCGGGGAGCCGTTCCGGTCGCGGGAAGGCCGGCTTGAAGTCAGCTGGAGGGAGGAGTTCGTTGTCGTTGCTAATGGGCTTCCGGCCGGCTGACAGGATGGGCAGGTGCGAATCGATCCCGACCCTGATGGCACCGAGTTCAGCATGCTCTCGCAGTACCTCGACTACCAGCGCGAGACGATGCTGTCGAAGGCTGACGGCCTGACTCGAGCGCGGCTGGTAGAAAAGCACCCTCCATCAGGACTCACACTCGCTGGCCTGCTCTATCACCTGTCCTTGGTGGAGGAGGACTGGATGGAGGTGCGCTTCGCCGGCCTGGCTGATCGCGAGCCGTGGGCCGGTGTCGACTGGAATGCCGATCCGGACTGGGAGTTTCGCACGGCGGCCGATCTCGAACCGGAGCAGTTGCAGGGTCGGTACCGAGAAGCCTGTGACCGGAGCCGCCAGGTCATGTCTAACGCGACAAGCTTGGATCAGCTATCAGTCAAGGCTCTACGCGACGGACGGCACTTCTCGCTGCGGTGGGTGCTGCTGCACCTCGTCGAGGAGACCGCCCGCCACGCGGGTCACGCAGACTTCCTCCGCGAAGCGATCGACGGCGCAGTCGGCGAGTAATAAACCGGATCGCGAGAATCGCCGATAGGGGATCGGCGTATCGGCGATCACCTGTCGTCAGAACCGGCGGACGCCGTTGCGATTTGTCTCCGCATCGGGTTGTCACGCGAGCGGTGATTAATCGGAGGTGCGCTGCCGGGCGTCGTAGGCGTCGCGCGCGTCGAGCACTGCTGACATCGAGTTCTCGACCAGGTCTGCCAACGACTGCAAATGCTCGGCGACTGAGGCACCGAGCGGGGTCAGGGCGTAGGTGACGTGAGGTGGGATTGCGGCTCGCACGTCTCGGGTGACCATGCCGTCGCGTTCGAGGAACTGTAGTGTCTGGGACAGCATTTTCTCGCTCACGCCGTCGACGCGTCGGCGTAAAGCGTTGAAACGGAACTCACCCTCGCGTAGAGCCAGCAACGCCAGGCTTCCCCACCTGCCGGCCACGTCGACCATCGTCGATCGCGACGGGCAATTGCGATCGAAGACATCGGCCACCAGGCAGGCGTCGAGCTGGGTGTCGGCCATGCCTCAAGCATAGCGCTCACTCTTTCGGCTGTACTGTGTAATAGTTAGTGCATTCACTAGCCCCCAGACCGAGGAGTTCAGATGACCACCATCGGCATTACCGGAGCAACCGGGGCACTCGGATCGCTCGTGCTCGACGACCTACTCGCCCGTGGCGTCCCGGCCACCAACCTGGTCGCTCTGGTGCGAGACAGCGCAAAGGCAGCCGGCCGCGCCGCCACCGGCATCGATGTCCGCGAAGCCAACTACGACCACGCCGCCAGCTGGCCGCCCGTGCTTGAGGGCATCGACACGCTTTTGCTGATCTCAGCAAGTGAGCCGGGCGCACGCGTCCCGCAGCACACAGCCGTTATCGAGGGGGCCAAAGCAGCCGGCGTCCAGCGCATCGTCTACACCAGCCTGCTGCGCGCGGACACATCCCAGCTCGCGCTGGCGCCCGAGCACAAGGCCACCGAGGAACTCCTCGCGGCCAGCGGCCTCGCCGTGACCGTGCTTCGCAACAGCTGGTACACCGAGAACTACACCGCCCAGATAGGCCAGTACCTCGCGACGGGGACCATTGTCGACGCAACCAGCGGGGCCACGATCAACGCAGCCACCGAGCCGACTACGCCGCAGCCGCCGCCACGGTGCTGACCGAGCCCGGGCGCGAGGGCAAAACGTATGAGCTCGGCGGCACCGGCTTCACCCTCGCTGAGCTCGCGGCCACCATCACCGACGCGACCGGAACAACGGTCATCGAACGCGGGGTATCCCTGGCCGAACTGACCGCGATTCTGCAGAATGACGCCGGCCTACCCGCCGCTACCGCCGCATTCGTGGCCTCACTCGACGAGGGCACCGCGCGCGGCGACCTCGCTACCGACAGCACCGACCTCGCCGACCTCCTCGGCCGACCCAGCACCCCCCTCGCCCACGCCGTCCGCGCCGCCGTCTGAACCCAGCTCGCGACGACGACGTCCCTACACCGCGGCACGTCCAGTCTCGCCCAACCCACCACCGGACGGCACCTCGCTCGCAGCTCCGCCCCCCGGACACATGGGTGGGTGCCGTCGCGATCCCTCCGCCACTGGATTCGCAGTAGCCGATCCCGTGTGGGCATCCGCCCGGTGATGGGGTAGCTTACGGGACGCAACATGATCATCGGACGAGTCGCGGTGTCTACGGCGAGAGGGCGGTCCGTCGCCGTTCCGCTTACGGTTCTCATGAGATGAGTCTGCTGCCGCGACGGGGTTCTGTCGGTTTTCGAGGCCGTCTGTACGGATTTTCGCGCTCGGCTGCATTCCTATCCGACCGCGACGAGACGTGCGCCGGCGAACGACCTATCCACCGTCATTGCCATCGCGCAGGGAATGGATCATGCTCTGCAGGATCCGGAACGCGCCCGACTGCTCGGTCTCGGTCATGCCCGCCAGCATTCTGAGCTCGACGGACCGGACCGCTACGGTCGCCTTCGCAAGGCTCCGTCGGCCGCGAGGCGTGAGCCGCGTGGGAAGAACCTTCCCGACGGGTGCCTGCGCAGGCCTGATCACGTAGCCCTCTCGTTCCAGGGCCTGGAGCAGTACGTTCATCGACTGCCGTGTCACAAACGCACCTCGCGCGAGCTCGGAGTTCGACAAGCCCGGTCGTTGAGCCAGCAGCTCGAGGCAGGAGTAGTGCGTCACGCTCATCCCGAGCGGCCTCAGCACCTGCTCCATGGCTGCGCGCAGGGCGCTCGACGCCTCTTTCATCAGGTAGCCCAGTGACGTCTCCAGGTCGACGCCGACACCATCTTGACTCATGTCAGAATTCTGACATACATTCACCTGTGTCAGCGAGTTGACACGAAACGAAGGAGCATCAGCATGCCCGCCACCGGCCCCGACTTCATCTCCCTCCAAGCGCGTGACCTCGACGCTTCGCAGGCGTTCTATGAGCAGTACCTCGGCCTCATCCGGTCGCAGGCCGGACCTCCGCACGCCGTCGTCTTCGAGACGAAGCCGATCGCGTTCGCACTGCGCGACGTCGTTCCCGGCACCGATCTCGCATCCGTTGCTCAGCCCGGCATCGGCGCCGCGATCTGGCTCCACGCCACAGACGTCCAGGACATTCACGATGCTCTCCTCGCCGACGGTCACACCATCGTGTCCGCACCGATCGAAGGCCCCTTCGGTCGGACATTCACCTTCGCCGACCCCGACGGCTACCAAGTCACTCTCCACGACCGCGCCTGATAGGCCAACGGCGACGCCACGCCGCCGAGCTCGGAAGTGGGCGAATCGAGCGACCGATCAGGGGCGTCCCGGAGGACGCCCCGTCACCAGGCGGGTGCCCGTAGACGATCGGCTTTCGGGCCTATCCGTCATCACCAATCTCCCGATTCGATGTTCGCTGGGAGGATGGAAATGGCTGTTATGGCGGGTCCGGGGCGAGGAACCGGGTGACTGCGTCGATCAGGACGGGCCGATGAGCGTCTCCCGAGAAGTGGCGATCGGCGGCGAGCCGATCGAGGTAGCCATCGAGTATCAGCATTACCCAGTTAGTCAGTGTCGGGGCGCGTGGAGCTTCAAGGGCCGGCCACGGCTGGCACTGAATGGCCTCCGGCAGGCTCGATTGTCCTCATCATCACGCAGTTCTTGAGCCCCTTGGGCCGGTCGTAGGTGAAGCCCAGCCGCTCGTAGAGGCGACGGGTGCCGTTGTAGCGGAACGACGACGACATCTTCTTGGTCTGGTCGGTCAGGTCGTGCGGATAGCTCTCGACCCGCCCGCCGCCCGCCTGTGCGATCAGGTCGAGCGCACCGGTGATCGCCAGCTCGGTCATGCCCTGTCGCCGGTGGCGCTTGTCGACGAACACGCAGGTGATCCGGTAGTCGGGGTCCGCGGACTTGGTGGCGTCGTACTGCTTGCGGTGATGGAGGGCGCGGCAGCTCGACGGGCGTGCCGTACTCCGCCCACGCGGTCGCCTCCTCGCCGTCCATAACCAGCGCGGCGTGCGCCTTGCCCTGCTCGACGTAGGCCTTCTTCAGCGCGCGGTTGGCTTCAGCGCCCTGGCCACGCTCGGGGCCGTCGGGGTGGAACCACATGCACCAGCAGCCCCCGAAGATCCCGTTGTGCCGCTGGACCAACGCGTCGAACGCCGGCCACGTCTCGGGGCTGAGCGGGACGATCGTGTACGACGTCTGTGTAGCCATGCCGCTCACCCTGGAGCCGGTTCGCGACGATTCGCGTCCGCTGCAGGTCAGCCCTGCGAAACAGCCAGTTCATGCCCCACTGACGATCACTATCTCGTTGCCTTCGGGGTCAGCGACCCGCCAGCGATCCTCAGACTCGTCAAGGAGCCGGCCACCGGCGGCGAGGGTCGTGGCGAGGCGCGTCTGCGCGAGGTCCGACGGCACAGCGAGCTCGAAGTGGATGCGGTTGCGCTGCCGGCGCCGCTCCGTCTCCGAAGCGTCGAGCTCTTGGAACACCAGCACCGGGTTCAGCCGCCGCGGATCGTG
>JBBQZQ010000045.1:0-33371 GCA_038207565.1 Mycobacteriales bacterium | reverse complement strand
GTATCCTGCATCAAACGGGATCATGCGATCAAGCCGACACGCCCCAAGCCCACGATCATCGGCGATCCGGCGCGCCGTTCAGGCCGCCAACTGTCGGAAAGACGTATTCGGCTCGCCCGTCTGATGCAATTCCCGAGGGTTTCCGTAGTGGGCGGTCATGGCGGGCGAGTCGTGATCAAGGAGTTTCTGCACGACGTGCGGGGGCACGTCGAGGTTCATCAGACGGGTGGCGTAGGTGTGGCGGAACTGGTGCGGGGTGACTCTGACCGGGATTTGAGACTCGTTGCGGATGTCGCATTCAAGCAGCCATTTCTTCAGCTTGACTGCGTAGGCGGCGCGGCTGATCGGGCGTTGCCCGTCGGGGTTGGCGTAGATCATCGGGAACAGGACCCGGCCCGCCGGCCAGCGGGACCGGACCGCTGTCTGCTGGGTGGTGATCGCGGCTTCCAGGACGTCGTCGATCGGAATGAACGCGATGCGCCGCATTTTATGGTTGCGGTACTGCAGGTAGGGCGCGCCGTGCTCGTCACGGCGGATACAGTCGATGGGCAGTTGGCGGGCGTCGCCGACTCGCAGGCCCCCTCGTTGCAGCAGTTCGGTGAGCAGCCGAAAGCGCGGCTCGACGAACCGGTACAGGTTTGCTTCGCTTTCCAGTTGCCGCATTACGTGTTCGCTCAACGCCCGCGAGGGTGCCTCTTCACGGCGCGGGTAGTCCTCGGCGTAGATGGTGGCAGTCGCCGGGAGGTCATCGGCCCAGCGGTGCTGCTGCACGGCGCGCAGGAACCCGCCCAGAGCAGCCAGCTCCCCGCCTCGGCCCGCCGCAGCTGGGCGTTTGATCGACAGCCAGGCGAGGTATCGCTCGATCAGCTCGCGGGTCACACCGGCCGGCGAGGCGGGCAGACAATCGATTGCGACCAGGAACTCGGCGAAGCGGCGGACACCGGTGACGTCCTTGCCGGCCTGGGTGACGCTGAGCCCGGTCGACAGCCGCCACCGCAGCCAACGTTTGGTCAGCTCCCGCAACCAGACCGGTTCGATGGTGTCGAAACGCAGGTGGGCCAGCGTGGCGCTGTCATAGCCCAGGCGACGCAGCCGCCACACATCGCGGGGGTATTCCGATTCCCAGCCGACGCCGTGCTGCAGGTCTTCCAGACTGTCCAGGGTGAACGCGAGGAAGGACAGCAGTCCTCGCGTGAGTGTCTTGTCGCGGGTGAGGAGCTCACGCCACTGTTCGATGGTGTGATCCTGCAGCGAGCCTGCTCCGCTACGGGCCAGGCGGGTGAACAGCGGCCGCAGCCGCACGGGGTTGGTCTTGATCCGGCCTTGGTCGACGCGGCATTGCAGCCCGTACTGGATCTCCAGGCGAATCCGCGGGGCAAGCCCTCGCAGATCGAAAGCATGCTCGGGAAGCTGCTGGCAGACCGTCGCGAACTGCGCCACCGCTGGTTTGCCCGCCACGGACCAACGGATCGTGTGCTGCCGGCATAAGGCGCGCCGCCGGTTTTCGGCGAACAGCACGCAACCTGGCATAACGCAGTCCAGGGCGTCATCGCCGGGGAGTTCGTGTGGCCGCATGAGCCATCGGCCGCGTGCAGGGCTGCCGGCGCGCCGGTACGCCTCGGCATGCCGCACACACAACCGCTCCTGGGCTGCGCCGCGTCGACAGGCTGGGACCTCGCATCCGATCAGCGGCCGCGTGCCCGGCCTGTCGAGGGGCGTCTGTGTCGCGGCCCAGACCCGCTTGTCTGGCCGTCCGGCAGCGGTCCAGCGCGCCAAATGATCCCGGCACAGCTCGTGCCCGGTGGTGCCAGCGACGCAGCCTTCGACGACGCAGGGGGCAAGGCCGATGATCGGAGCGCCTACCGCGGGCACGATGACCTCGCTCGCAAACTCCGGGCGCAGCGCAGCGACGATCCGCACATGCAGATCGCCGACCGCAGCCGGTGCCGCGCGCGGGGCGTCACCGTCCGGAGCACGGCGCTGGACCGCCTGCAGCTTCACCACCGCGGCGCCTGACCAACGGCACGACGATCATCACCAAGCGGGGGGAGGACTCCGACGGCGACCAACGCCTCCCGAAGATCGTCCGGGCTAAGATGGCCGTAGATGCCGGTGGTCGTGGCCACCGAAGCATGGCCGAGCAGCTTGGCCACCACCTCGGCCGGGGTACCACGTCGGAGCAGGTTCGTGGCGTAGGTATGCCGAAAGAAGTGCGGCTCGAACACGACGCCGCTGCGAGCCCGCAGCCGGCCGACCAGACTGTGCACCGCCGAATAG
This sequence comes from Mycobacteriales bacterium, assembly GCA_038207565.1. Taxonomy (GTDB): domain Bacteria; phylum Actinomycetota; class Actinomycetes; order Mycobacteriales; family Jatrophihabitantaceae; genus JALZAI01. The sequence goes on along the minus strand of JBBQZQ010000045.1, from coordinate 31,094 downwards.
GTCAACGGCACGCCGACAGGCTTCGACCATAACGTGAGGAACACGTAGTCGCTGTCCAGATCCCCGTACTCCTCATGCAGATAGTCGCTGTACAGGCACAACAGTTCGTCGGGCACAGGCACTGTCCGGTCGACCGTCTTCGCCCGCGCACCATTGGCGTTCTCCCTGAACCGCACGCTCACCTCGCGGCGACGCGCGTTGAGATCACCGTGACGAAGCCCCAACGCCTCTCCGATCCGAAGACCCGTATCGCGCAGCAGCATGAACAGAAACCGATCCCGCAGCCGAACACAGGATCCCAACACCGCGTCGATCTGAGCCGAGGACAGCACCCGCGGGACACCTCCATCGACCTTGAGCGATACCACCCGACGCCGCGTCGACCGAGCTCCCAGATGAGCCAGCATCGGCACGAACGAACCCGCCTGACGCCCGCGCGACCACCGCCACAACGCCGGCACCTCGACACCGCGGCGGGCGTGAAAGTCATAGAACGACGACACCGCCGCCAACTTGCGGTTGACCGTCGATGCACTCACATGCGGCGCCACCATCGGCAGAACTGCCACCTGGCCGCCGCGCCCCGCCGGCGGCAGCTGAAGCCATGACACAAACGCCCCGACCTGTTCCAGGGTCAGGTCGTCCCACGTCAGCTGCGCGCTGGACAGATAGTGGAAGAAATCTCGGAGGTCGAACGCGTACGCGCGCACCGTGTTCGGCGAGCGGCCGATCGCCGTCAAGAAGGCGAGGAAGTCCTCGATCGGAACGATGCAACCGCAGCTCGCCTCGTCCAGCACCGTCCACGAGACGGCGCCGTCATGCGCCGATGAGACCCGGACGACCCGAGCGCTCGGCTGCGACATGGACGACAAGATAATCCGTCCACCACGCAACGAGTGGGACGCCGCAAGCCTCGTCGACTACGTGTCGGAAACCGCGTTCTGCAGTGAAGATAACGGTAGGGGTGGGCGTGCAGCATCGCCGCCCAGTAGTAAGCGGCGCGGTCGGCCCATTGCCCCGGGTCGGTGCGGGTGGTCAGGTTGTCCTCCAGCCTCAGCTGCTGAGTGACGGCCGATGTGTACGTGTCGATCCATCGGTGGTGCAGGAACGGCTCGCCGGATTGGCCGGGCTTGGCAGTGTCGACGTAGCGCAGGGCGCCGGCGAATGGGTAGACGTCGGCGAACAGTCGCTCGTGGATGTCGTTGAGGTGCGCGAGATCCAAGGTCTTCGGCCGGGCGGTGTCTTGCCGTAGCGCCGTCTCGGCGTCAGCGGAGACGACCCGCTCGAAGATCGCGACAGCCGTGGGATCGGTGAGTTCAGCGACGGTGCGCAGCACGTCGGTGCCCGGCATCAGGTAGGAGCGCCATTGCGGGGAGTCGTTCGGGTCCTGGATCGGGTCAGACATCGCCGGGGTTCGCCTTGCTCTCGGCCAACTTTCTGGCGCAGGCCAGGAACTCTTCGTGGGTGAGCTCACCGGACTGGTGCCGGCGGATCAGCTCCTGCTCATCAGCTTCGACGCAGATCCCTTCCATGGCAGCATTCGCAGCCGCGGCAGCGATAGCTGCCGCGATCTGATCCTGCTTGTCGATCTCCACGCTGCCAGGCTAAACGAGACCGGGGCGGCTCATCGGCGCGGACCGCTCCGGGTTGGTCTGGGTGGCGGTGGCGGTGGCGGGTCGCGTCGCGGGTTCTCGATTGCGTTCGATCGCGTCGCGGCACGGTGCGGAGAGTCGAGGTCAGGTACGTGGTCGGCGACGAGATAGGACAACGAGCGGGCCGGCTGATCGGTGAAGTCCCGGTGGTCGCTGGCGATCGCTCGAAGGATCGCGCCAACGTCGGTTCGGGTCTGTGAGGCGCGGTCGAGTTGCGCGGCAAGTGCGGGCCAGTTTGGGTCCGTGGTGATGCGGGGGTCGATGCGATCGCAGAGTGTGACCCAGTCTGGTGGCGGCGCGATCGCGGATCGAACCGGGGGTGCGGCTGCGTCGTCATAGGCGCGGACGTATTCAGCGAATCCGGGGATGGTGAAATCGAGTTCGCCATGGCCGGGTGCGTCGATGAGCCCTTTGTCTATCAGGCGGGCGCGGGTAACGCTGACGCCTCGCGTGGAGGCGCCCAGGGCGCGGGCGACGTCGCCACGCTGCACGGGTCCATCGCCGAGCGCAGACATCGCTCTCATGAAGTCCTGTTCACCGGCTGTCGCCTTCTCCCACCGGGCGCGGAACAAGGCGGCGAGATCGGTGGTGACGCTGCGGTGTGCTGCTTGCAGGTGCTGCATGGTCAGTCGGGTACCGGCGTCGGGGTTAGCGGCGGCCAGCCACGTGGCGTGGCCGATCAGCTGGAGCGTGTACGGGTAGCCCTGGGCTTGCGCGACAGCCTGGTCGAGCGCTGCGGGGTCCCACTCCACTCCGCTGGCGCGGGCCGGGGCGCTGAGGGCGATCGCAGCAGCGTCAGGCGATAGTCGCTCAAGCGGGCGATACGCGAAGCGCTCGCTGAACGTGACGACGGCGGCGATCGCTTCAGGCGCGTTGGGCAGCCCTGCAGCGAACACCGCGGCTGGGACGTTTTGGCCTTCGCTTTGCAGGTGCTGCCAGGCGTAGCCGAGCGTGCGCAGGCCGACCGCGTCGGCTGCTTGGATCTCGTCGATCAAGATCGCGAGGCCGGTCCGTCCCTCGCTGCGGGCGCTGTCGACCGTGTGCCGCACGACGTCCTCGAACTCCCTGACGCCGTGTGCCGGGGGTGCCGGTGCCGACAGCCGTGCTTCAACCTGGGCGACACCCGGAACCCCGACGGTGACGGTCAGGCTGTCGAGCAGCGTGCGCAGCCGCTTGCGTGTCTCGCTGGACCAGCCCTCGGTCTGGCGGGTGATCTCGTTCGCCAGAGCAGGCACCAGACCCAGATCTTCACCGGCGGTCACCCAGACAGTGAGCACGCCGCGCGCCTCAGCACGCCGCTGAACCTCCCGAAGCAACGATGTCTTCCCCACGCCCCGAGCGGCGACATCGACCCGGACGCGACCGACGAGGCGTTGTAGGTCGATCATGTAGGCCAGTCGCTCGTCGATCTCCGAGAGTTGCGCGGCCCGACCAGGGACCTGGCGGGCGACCTCGCCCGGCGTGTAAGGACTCGGCTGCACATCGGCTCCCGTCATACCTTGTTATACCTGCGGCGATGTATAACAAAGTGTAGCTGGCGTCCCTGTCAGCGGCGGCACGGGCGCTGGGCTGTTTGAACGGACGCAGGGTCTCGTGCTCGACGGGGAGCACGAACGAGACAATGCGGGAGTGACGGTGCGAAGAGGTTGGCTTGATGGCATGGCGGACATGCTGATCGAAGAGCTGAGCGGGTTCGGGCTGGTGGTCTCTCACGACGCGGCCCGCGACGTCCTCGGTGATCGCGTGCAGGCTGTTGCCGACACGATGCGGATCTCGCAGACGACAGCGAGGAGCTATTTCGATGCCGACGCGATCCGAAAGATGGCCCAAATGATGGCCCTAACGCTCGCGGAGGAGCAGCCAGGCGCTGATCTGATGGGGGCCGATCGAACGGTGCCGGTCTCCATGCCGTTGCTGGGGCTGTGCGTGGCAGCGTTATCGGAGTGCATCAATGTCCGGGCGAGTAACGAGCCACCCGAAGCCGCTCTGACGAATATCGGGCCGATCGTCGGGGCGCTATCGCTGTTGGGCCAGTTCATCTACTCGGCGAACGCGGCCGATTGGGAGCTGGCCCAGGTGCGGGTGCCCCCCGCGTTTGTTTACCGCGCCGCGCGCTACCTCGAGGGCGCGGCCGAGGTCGTGAGTACGGCCACGCATCCCGACGGTACCGACGCCGCCCTGGCTGAGTCGTTGGCCGCGAGATTTCGGCGGGACGCCGAGATGCTGCGTGACGCCGCGAGTAGCTGAGGAGCGGACATCGTCAGCGGCCTGACGTGGGGGGAGCGTCGATGTGGTAGACGCTTTCCCACCGATCAGTCACGCTGCGCACGTTGTCGACGGAGGTGATGTGATGACGGCAGATCGGTTGCGCACGACAAGAACGGCCTCGTCCTCGGCCCATGTGAGACGGGCAAGGAAGGTGCCGAACCGTCGACCGCTGGAGCTCGCGACACGGGTGTCATGATCGCACCCCGCGTCGGACACATCGTCGACAATTGCAGGATGACGATGAGCATGTGCGGTCGCGGTGGCTGACCGGCCCTTAGTGAGCAGTGGCGCGCGCGGCGCCTTTCGCACTCTCATGACCAACAGCAGCGTCGGCGCCATCGCGACCGCGTTCCAGGACGAAGGCTTCGCTCCGAATCCAGAAAGTCGCTACGAGGACTCCAGCTCGCGGCGCAGCACAGCTCAGGCCTACCTGGAGTCAGTCGATTGGACCGATCACGCGCACGTCGAGCGTGCGCTGCGAGCGTTTGAGCGACTGCTCCTGGGGCTGCGGCCGGACGAAGGATCGTCGTATCTGGACTGGGACCAGTTCGTACGAGCGATGAAGCGTGACAGGTACGAGGTCGACGCAGACGGACAGATCATCAGCTTTACCCCCGCACCTCTGCTCGCGGAGGGCGCACTCGCCGGGCTCTCCGACGCCGCCGCAATCCGAGAGCAGCTGGACCGTATCGGCCGTTCAGTGAATGACGATCCGGCTTTGGCCGTAGGTAGCGCGAAGGAACTCATCGAGAGCACGGCGAAGGTCGTGCTCTCCGAGCGCGGCGAGTCAGTGGATGCGCGTGATGACATCCAGAATCTGATCCGACGAGCTCAGCAGGCGCTGCTCCTCCACCCGTCGAACTCCACGCCGGGTCCGGACGGAACGGACGCTGTGAAGAAGATCCTCGGCGGAGCCTCGACGATCGCATTGGGGGTCGCCGAGCTGCGTAATCGAGGTTACGGGACCGGACACGGCGCTGCCGGCCGGCGAGTGGGTCTGAGCCCTCGGCACGCGCATCTCGCCGTGAATGCGGCGGTGACCTGGTGTCAGCTCATGCTCGACACGCTGAATGACCAGCAGGCGCCGTGGCGGGCCAAGAGCCCGTGACGGTAACTGCCGCTACATGTCCTTGACGGTGGCCTGGATGCCGATCTGGTCCAGTAGCGCTTTCAGGGCGTTAGTGGTGGTGGCGTCACCGACCATCTGCAACGTGGCCTGCAGGTAGCTGATGTTTCGTTCGTCGAGTGCCGTGTAGAGCGTCTTGAAGGCGTTAGCCAGGTCGTCGGCTGACGACTGGTTCGCGAGCAGGTTCTGTGTGAAGGAGAAGGTGATCTGTCGTTCAGTAGCAGCGGGTGTCGGGGGAGTGGGTGCGCCCGCCGATCCTGGCGTGCCATTGACTCCGCCTTCGGACGGAGACTGCTCGCGTCCGCTGGTCGTCTCGGTCGCTCCGCCTCCCGTTCCCGGCGCAGGAACTGGCTCCTTGGGTTGCGGCTTCGCTAGACGCAGGCCAGTGCTGGAGAGGTTTACCTGGGCGGCGGCAGTGACGGCGACTGACACTCCAGCGCCGTCAACGATCGCGACGAGATCTGCGCTGACGGCATCAAAGATTGCCTGCTGTAGATCGCGGTCTCCGTTGTACAGCAGCGGCAGTCGCGGCGCCGAGTAGAAGGCAGCTCGAATGTCGGACAGGGTCTTGCCGTAGTCGGTCTCGCGCAGGTTGTGCACGAGTGCTCTGGCGGTGAACTGGCCGTTGTCGAAAACCTTGTCCCGCTCGGCCAGGCTCTTCCAAACGATGGTCCCGTCGAGTGCGGAACTGTGCTCGTCATCGAAAGTGACCTGGTCCAAAAAGCGGTCCCCATCGGGGTCTGGTTGAGCCAGATAGGCGACGTGCTGGTAAGCCCGCTTGAGATGTGTTTCGAACTTGGTTTTGGCGTCGGCGAGGTCCTTGGTGCCGGTCTGCTTCAACTCAGCGTCGTTCTGGACTTCAGGTGCTGCCAATGCCTTCTGTCGTGCCAGATATTCAACCGCCATGTTGCGGGTCAATGCCCGTCGTTGCGTGTTGACGATCGCGAACACAGCGCTCGACGCCCACTGGACTGGGACCTGCGTGACCCCAGTCCCTATCCCCATGGCAACTTGGAGCGCCTCGAGCGTCCCCTCCTCCATACCGTTCCGAAGGCTGAACTGTGACGGGTCCAGAACGACCAGGCGGGTGGTGTGGGCCGTGTCGAGTCCCGCAGTAGCCAGATTTTCAGCCCCAGTGCGAGTTGGGTCGGCGGAGACGAACTTGAGGTCACGGAATGGGCCCGAACTCGATAGTCGCTGCGCGGTGCTGGCGATGACATCGTCTCGCTCGGTGTCGGTAATCGTTCGCCGAATGTTGTTGACCAGCATGCGGTGGGTGAGACGAGTCGACAGGAAGTAGCGGGCCGGCTTGTTGTTGCCTTGCCCGGGGATGATTTCAATGGCGGACATGCCGCGGTCTGGGTTCACGAGTGCCTCGACGACCTCGTCAGCGTCGGTAATCGTGTACGCCGATGCGGGGACACTCGTCGCAGCCTTGACCTCGGGAGCGCTCGCCCCTCGACCGCGTCCTGGCCGCAGCGTGCCGACGATGCTGGCAAGGAACACGTAGGTTGCTGCCCGCTCAGCCGCCCGTGGGTTGTCAAGAGACCAGATCAGCGGGTCGCGTTGGAGGTCCTGTTGGCGGGCGGTTCCGCCGGTGGCGTCGTTGTTGACAACCTCGATCTCAGCGAGACTGCGGTAGTTGGCGATGGTGCGTTCGTCCTCAACCAACCCGGACCCGAGAAGCGCTTCACGAACAGCGGAGTCGCTTAGGGGCAGATCGCCGGGGCCGATCAGCGCCGGAACCCATTCGCCGGACTTGCCTCGCTGCTGTTGCGCGAACACGGTTGCGGCGAAGATCCGGATGGTGGAGCGGACGCGTTGGAAGCCGGTGACCTTGCTCCACTCCTCCTTCGCCATCGCCATCAGCATTGGATGGAACGGGTAGCAGGCGGCGACTTCGTCGTCCCAACGTTGCCGCCAGTCGGCCGAGATGGGGTCCCAAACGTTCTTGGACCAAGCCTTGTCGGTGAGTGTTGCCTTGAACTGAGCGGCGGTGGCGGCCAGCACCTCGGCCGCGGGGTCGGCGTCAAAGAGGCGACGACGCAGGATGCTGGCGAAGTCGGCGACCTCAGTCACGGTGGCTGGTAAGCCGTTGCGGTCGAGCAGAGAGTTCAGGTCGTCCCGACGATCGCGACCGGCGGGCGAGAGTGCGGTTCTGTCACTATCGGAGGCAATCATCACGACGACAAGTGAGACGTTGGGTACGTCGTTGGCCACATCGAGTAGGGCGCGCAGGAATGCCATGTCTTGGGCTGCAAGATCGGGCTTGTTTGCGCCGTCCAGTCCGTTGCCGATGTAGTCGAGGACCTCGTCGATGATGATGAGCACGGGGTGATTGACGGCCTTCAGCGCTTCGGCGATCTTGCTCTTGTCGCTCCAGTACGGCTGGTAACGCTCGAACAGTGCGTAGTCCTTGGAGAACAGGCGCCAGAGGAACCGCTCGTACAGATTGGTCGACGGGCCGTCGAGGTCTTTGACTGATGCTCCGGGGGTCATGTTGTCGCATGGCAACACGACGACGTGGGGGTGGTTGAGGTGAGCGGGCAGGTCTTTTCCCATCTTCGCCTTTGCTCGTTTGGCGACCTGCTGCCCGAGCTCGGTCCCACGTAGCGCCTCGGCGTTTACGGCGAGGTGGAACGCGCCGATGCATGCGTGGGATTTGCCGCCTCCCATGCCCTGATCCAGCCGTGTGACGGCTCGGGCTTTGAGGAAGTCGCTGCCGCCGCCGATCCGTACGGCGATCTCGGTGAGGAGGTCGATGAGTCGTTCGGTGGGATGGGTGATCTCGCCGTAGTAGTTCGCATCGGCATACGGCGGCCGGTCGCTTCCCGAGCCGTAGACGGCTTGGAACAACGACATCTGGACGTCGTCGATCTGGCCCGATGCGCTGAGGATCTCGGTCCGGATCTTGAGTGCTTTCCACCACGGCGTCACGTCGATAGCCATCTGTCCTCGTTCCAAGTCACGTTCGGTGGGTTCCATGCGACGAGCACGGTCATAGGAGTCTCAGTTGTGCGTCGTCGCGATCCTTTTGATGGCGTCGCGTGACTTCGTTCGTCACTACTGTGCTCGCAGCGTTGGAGATGCCGTCCCTGGTTCGGAGCACTCGGGTTAGCGCGACGGCGTCAGGATCTGAGTCCGGAAGCCGATCGGCGAGGAACTTGATTGCTGCCCATAGGTAAGCGTCGTGCGAGCTTCGTCCGGACCGCGCGAGCACCTCTCCCATTGCCGCGAGGCCGTCCTCTGACGCGGCGGCCAACGCGAGGGCGACGTCGATGGCTGCCGAGTCGCCCGTGATCTGCGTCTTGAATCGTCCGGTGCTGGTGAAGGCGACGCCCTTTCCCTCGTCTGGTACGAGGTCGCGTAGGTCCGTGAAGTCCATCGATGAGGCCAGTGCTTGCCAACGGAGCTCGGACTTGGCCTGGATCTGCCGTCCGTATAGCCGAACCCACCACAGCGCGAACCTGGTGCGGGCGTCGAATGTCTCTAGCGGGTGATGGTCGATTTCAACCGCCATGGCCTCTTGCACGGCCGCTCTTGCGAGAGGGAGGAACGTGTAGATGTCGACGGGCTCACCCTTCGCGTCGAGGACGAGCTGGTATCGACCAACGACCTCCATCGCTGGCCCTGCCGCGGCCATCAGCATGTCTGCTGGGGCGAGGCCCCAGCGTTCCCAGTCGGGGTAGCGGTGCTTGATCTCTGCCTTGATGAGATTGTCGACCGCGCCCTTCCGGCCTGTCGGCCGGTCTTCGGGCGCGGGCCGGCACGCCATCGTCAGGGTCGTCACGATGTTGGAGAAGCCGACCTTGCCGCCTTGCTCGGTCTTCGCCGGCCACGCGCCGGTGAGAACGAGTCCGGCCGCGTCGATTGCGGTGAGAAGACGCTGCCACACCTCCGGTTCCCCGTGTCCGAAGACGATGGTCACGACGCCGTCGGTCGATACGACCCGCTGCGCTTCGGTGAAGGCTTCTGTGATGAGGGTGTCGTAGTGCATGCGGTCGCGGTGATCGTTGTTGCTAGTGCCGCCCTTTTTGACGATGATTTCAAGCCGTTTGTCCTGGACGCCGTGCTCGTGTGGGGTGATGCCGAGTTCGGGCCATGACGTGGCCAGCGCGCGCTTGATCCACACGTAGAACAGGTCGCTTGCGTCGCTGTAGTCGATCATTGCGTCGTAGGGCGGGTCTGTCACGACTGCCGAGATTGACCGGTCGCGGAACGGCAGCGCGGTGGCGGAGCCCTGCTCGACGTCGCACGGCTTCGCCGATCCTTGCGGCGGGATAACGGCGGTCAGCGCGGTGAGGGTTCCTCCTGCGACGGAGTCCCAGCTGCCGGGGCCGTCAGCGAGTCCGACTTCGAAGTAGTCGAACGAGAAATTGAGGCTGGACTCGGTGGCAAAGAGATCGTTGACCTTGTTGAGTTTTGAATCCAGCGTGCTGCCTCGCGTTGCGCGGCGGAGCTTGCGCGACATTGCAGCTGCCGCGTAGCCCGTAAGTGCCCGAACGTAGTCCTCGCTGCAGCCGCCGGTTTTGAGTTCGTTCGCAATGCTGTTGATGACCTGGGCGATTGTGATGAACGAGAGTGTCTGTCGATCGTTCATCATGTCGCCGTAGGTCCGTGCGCCGTAAACAGTGGCCTGCACGGTCCAGGTGTTGCCGGCGGGAATGGGTTCGTCTGGCCGGGCGGCGAGCAGCACCCCGAAGCGAGGCTGCGTCGCGAGGGTGGTTCCCGCCTCGGTGATCGCTTCCCGTTCCTGCGGCTTAAGAGGGCGATAGTGCTTGCCGACGTCTGGGTCGAGGTCAGCGGCGAGCAGAGGGGCGTCGCTGACCTCTCCGTTGCGGAGGATGCGCATTTGGAGTTCTCGGTCGTGTCCGTGGCCGCAGAACGGGCACACTGCGAGGCGTCCGTTGCTGTCGTATCGGCTCTTGCCGGGTGGGACCTGTCGTGTGGGTGAACGCTGCGGTGGTCCGTCGTGGATGACGACTGACCATGAATCGGTCGCCGCGTCGGCTTCGATGTAGTAGGACTGGCCTGGATCGGTGAACGAGCCCTTCTTGCCTTTGCCTTTTCGGGTGCTGGTTTGGCGTAGCGCAAGAGACCCGATGAGCGGGAAGTGTCGGCCGCATTCGTGGCAGGGGAGTGTGACCGCCCAGAGGTGGCCCCATGGTTGTCTTCCGTCGACCTCGGGGAAGTACGGGCCCATCGCTTGTTGGTGACGCTGACGTATTTCGCTCAGCACCAGGTCCACGTCCCGTACGAGCCGTGGCCGGTGATCGAGGAGTGCTGAGTCGACGTGCCGGTAAGTCAGGCGCGGTTCGTTGTCCCAGTTGCGGGCGGGATAGTCGGTCAGCAGCCGGGAGGCCATAACCGCCACCGGGCTGTAGTCGATCGCGTGTGCTGGCAAACCCAGCCTGCTGGTCTCGAGCGGGATCATGCCTCTGCCGCTGAAAGGGTCGAGGGTGCTCGCTGATCCGTTGTCAGCGTGCGCTTTCTGGATTTCCGCGCGTATCGCGGCTCCGGCGGAGTAGCGCCCAGTCATCGCCTCCTGGACCAGCGCCTGAAGGCGCTTCTGCTCGGCCTCCGTTTCCGGCCAGGGCAGGAGCGAGCAGATGGTCGCGGCCTTTGCTTGTGCTGTCGGGCGCTTGGCGAACCAGGTCATGAGTCCGGTTTCCGCGTTGCCTGACCCCCATCCAGACCGGCTGTTTGCACTGACCTCAGCGCACGGGAACCACCGTTCGATCATTCGAGTCACGTGATGCTCCCGGGTGCGTTCTTGAGGCTGCTGCCGGGAACTCGGAATATCGCATCACCGGTCATGTCTGAGCTGAAAAGGGTGGCGGGGTCCTCATACGATCCGAACAGGCGGCCCGTTCCGTCGGCGCACTGGTCGATGACGTAGAGCCAGTAAGCCTTACGGTGCTGGGTGGCGATGAGGACTTCGTTGCCAGTCATTCGGATGCCGGTGCTGGCGGCGTCGCCAACAACTCCCTTAACTTCGATGTGCCGGATCTGGTTGTGGCGTCGGGCATCGAGGTCGTAGCCGCGCCCTTCGGTGTGGACGTCGTCGACGGTCCATCCATCCTGTTCGAGGTGTTGTTGAACGTGTCGCATCGCGACCCATTCGGAGCTCTTTTGTGCCTCGGTCTCGGGGGAGCCGGCGGGCAGTACTCGGACTCGTCCGACCAGCTTCGGTTCAGTGAGTTGAACCTGGACGAGCTTCTCGAGCTGGTCGAGGCGGGTGGTGGTTTGGACTTGAAGGTGACGTCGTAGCGCGATGCGCGCATCGCGGTCGTCGATCGTGTCGGTGAGGGCGATGGGTAGGTTCAGTAGGTCCTTCCGTGCCTGGGCGAACCAGTCTGTGCGTACCCTGCGGTGTTCCTCGACGGTGTCTTGGGAGACGAGTGCGGCGGCCGCGGTCGCCGCCGAGAGCCTGGCGGGGTGCGGCTGGGTTCCTGGCTTGGTGGTGGGCACCAGGTTGGCGAGGGTCTCCCAGCGGATCGCGCGAGCGTTACCGGTGTCATCGACCTTGACGAGCGTCGCCCAGGCGCTGGCGCGTTTGCCGTCGGATTCGGTCATGGTGGCGTCGAATGCGTAGAGGTCGTACGGGGTGAGGCTGGTGGGGTCCTCGACGGCCCCGCCCTGGTGCAGATCGGGCGCCAGGTCGTGTGCGGCCAGGCGGATGAGGTCGGTGAAAGCTGGTTCGCCGGGTCCGAGCGTGACCATGCCGGCAGTCTCGATGTTGCTGGCGTTGTCGCGGATTGCGTCGCCGCTGGTCGCGACGAGCATGCCGCGGCCGCCGCCGAGTGACTGAGGGAGATGACCGGCTGCGACGGTGAGCTGTCGGAAGCCCGGGCCTGCCGCGGTCGGTTGGGCGTTCAGTAGGTGTGCGACGCTGAGTCGGTCGAGGTATGACTCGACGATGGCGGGGTTGATGCGGGCGAAGAGGTCTCGCTGCAGAAGTGTGAGTGCGGCAATGGCGTCGACCTGGCTGGCGAGCCGGCGTTCGGTGTCTTGGACTTGTCGCGCGGCTCGTGTCAGATCGTGGGCTTGAACGGCGATGGCCGCGGCGATTGCCGCCTGCTTCTTCGCGTCGTCGTTGCCGTAGAGGTCGGTCAACCATTTCTCGTAGTCGACCCCGGTGATCTCGGCGACGGCTGAGAGGCTGTCGAACATTTGGCCACGCAGCTCGTTGGCCGCGTTGACGAAGTTGTCGAGCAGCACGAACAGGGTGTCGCCCTCGCGCGTGTCGGTGGCGACGAGGTTATAGAGGAAGACTTCGTGCTGCTGGCCGACGCGGTGGATGCGGCCCATGCGCTGCTCGAGGCGCACGAGGGACCATGGGATGTCGTAGTTGATCAGCACGTGCGCGGCTTGGAGGTCTATACCTTCGTTGCCCGCGTCGGTGGTGACGATGATTTGGAACTCGCTGCGCATGAAGGCCAGACGGACCGCGTCTCGCTCGGCATTGTTCTGCCGACCTGAGTACATGCGGGTGGAGTAGCCGGCCGTGCGGAGCCGGTCTGTGATCCATTGAGCCGTGTCGGCGTATTCGGTGAACACGACCGCTTGCTCAGTGTTCCCAGGGGTGATGCCGTTCTTCGCGAGGCAGCTATCGACGAGCCGTTTCCATTTCGACGGTTGCCATGCCGGGTCCTTGATCGAGGCGCTGATCTGGTCGATCAAGATCTTGATCGCTGAGCGTTCAGCCCGCGACGCGGTCGAGCCGGCGTGGACGACCTTCGCCTCGTCGGCTTCGCTCTCATCGCCTTCGTGCTCACGATCGGCTTGGAGTGCAGCTTCCGCTTCGCTCATCTCACCCATGTGAGCGGCGCGTCGGCGAAGCGTCTCCACAAGTGACCAGAGGCTCGATGCGGCTCTCTTGCCGTAGACCATCCGAGCGAGTGGTTGCGATGTTGGCGGGAAGTATTGGTCGACCATGTCGAGGGCTGCTTGGTAGTAGCCGAACTCGAGTGTCGATAGCGGCACGCGGTAGTTGCGCGCGGTGCGGCCCTTGAACAGGCGGGTCTTTCCGTCGTAGTCGACGAGGTCTTCTTTCATGCGTCGCAGGAAGTGCGTCGGGCCGGGTCGCAGGGGCGGGAGTGCGATGTTTGGGTCGGCGCCAGGGTCTGGATAGATGGCCGGGTCGACCAGGTGAAGGAGATGCCGGAACAACCACTCCTTACCTCGGTGCGGGGTTGCGGTCATGAGCAACGCCCGCGGGGTGTTCTTCGCGAGCAGACGACCGACTTGGTGGAAGCTCGTGGCAGTCGGAGTCAGTCGATGGGCCTCGTCGAAGATCACGAGGTCCCAGCCGGCGCGGTCGGGCCGGATGGCTTCTTGGACGGCAGGGTTGACCGCGGCGAGCTCCAGGGACACGACCCAGAGATCGTGACTGCTGACCGCCTCCTCACGAACGGTGTTTGCGGTGAGGTGGCGCAGGCCACCGCCGAGAAAGCGACGGAAATCGGCGACCCATTTCGAGGTGAGGTTCGCGGGGCAGACGATGATCGCTCGCTGTACCAATCCGAGGCGCTGCATCTCGCGCAGATACAGCCCGGCCATGATCGTCTTGCCTGTTCCAGGTTCGTCCGCCAGCAGGAACCGAAGCAACGGCTGGGGCAGCATCGCGCCGTAGACGGCGGTGGTCTGGTGCGCGTATGGGCGCAACTGGGTGGAGGCGATTGCGCTGGACTCAGCGTTGGTAGCTGCGGCGCTCATCCAGCGGGTCCACATACCGGCGAGGACGCGGGCGGAGTCTGCGGCGCCGTCCGTTTGGATTTTGGTGACTGTGTGGATGTCGTCGGCAGCGAGCTCGACTTCGTGGATGCCGCCCTCGTCGTCGAGGAGGAACAGTGTCCAACCGGATGTGTCGGCGGCCGGGACAGCGGCGCGCACGGTTGCCAAGTCGGGGACACCGTCCAGATGGACGCGCACCCGCTCACCGCTGGCGTACATGATCCTCCCGGAATTCAGGTGGTTCTCAAGGTAGCCGCACGGCATCGGGTGTCGCGGCTGACTCGCGATGCACGGGTCAGAGCATCGGATGCCGGCGCCCGTCTCACGGCAAGGCGATGCGAATCGCAGTGCTAACGGCACGCATCGTCGGGGCCGACAGCGCCCCGAGCGCCACTGTGAGTTCGTCGCGGTAGAGCTGGATGAGGTCATCGACCACGACGTAACCGACCAGCGGGTCTGCCGAGGACAGCGGCACGACGGTCGGCACATTCGCGTGCTTGCTGGTAGTGGTGACCCGCACGGCGACCACAGTCTCCAGGTTGCGGTTACGGGCGTTGTTGCTCACGATCAGCCACGGCTTCGCCCCGTGGCCAAGGTCCACTCTGAACACCTGACCGCGCAGCGGCGCGACACTCACGCAGTGGCTTCGGTGCGGGCGACGTAGCGGTCGCGGGCTGCGCGTCGCTCGTCGCCTTCCTCGGTCCCGTCATAGACCTGCGCGAGTTCGGCGTAACCGTCATCGAGCACCTCGTCGCGCAGCGCATCGGCACCGGCCTGCAGCAGCGCCCGGATCGCCGCGGCCTCGGAGTTCACAGTGCCCACGCCATGCTCGGCCGCCCAGCGCTGCAGCACCCGGTGCTGGCCGGTGCCGGACCGAATAAACGGCTCCAGTACCGACTCGTCAGTCTCTCCTAGGATCAGGCTCAGTCGCTTCGTCATGGTGCGTAGATTACACCTAACAGTGGTGTATGCGGAAGCGCATCCAGTACGCCGATAAGATAGATTATGTCATTCCTGTGGTCCCACGCGCCTTCGCCCCCCCCGGCCTCAGCTGTCCTGTCTCATCGAACGTGACGCAGCGACTCGGTTGGTGAGAATCGCGTCGAGTTGCGTCAGGTTGGTGAGACAGGGAAGACCGGCCGGCAGGTTGAAGTGCGCGGTCTCGGAGCCGGGACCCCGGGCAAAACCAAGCGACGACGCAATCTTCTATCACCCACGATAATGAACGGAATCGTGGGTGATACCGCTACGCTGACGCCGTGCTGGCAGTGAGCGGGTGACAGTGTCGTCCCACCTCGAGGCCCTCGGACCGACCGGGTTCCAGGATGTCGTCGCTGCGCTCATCATCGCCACGTTCGGCGTGGGTGTCGAGGTGATGGGTGCGGGGCGCGACGGCGGACGTGATCTCTACGTTGACGGTCCGCTGATCTGGGTCGACTCGCCCGATGGTTCTGTCGCACAGCAGTGGGACGGCTACACAGTCTTCCAAGTCAAACATAAGAAGGACCTCGATCCGGACCACCAGGTCAACGCCACCTGGTTCTGGGGTGAGATCCGCGACGAGCTGAACACCTGGGCCGACCGGGTAAAGAAGCGCGACCCGTTGCCTGACCAGCTCGTCTTCGTCACCAACGTCCCGCTGACGCCTGTACCGGGCAGCGGAGGCCACGATCGCATCCGGCAGTCCATCGACAACTACGTCGCCACGCTGCGCGACGACTCCCGCGATACCGACGACGGCACGCAGCGGAAGGCCAAACTGGCCCGCATCACCGCGATCAAGCACATCCGATTCTGGGACGGCACCAAGGTCACCACCCTGCTCAACCTGCGGGACGGCGTCCGTCGAGCTTTCCCGGGGTTCCTGACCGCTGGCGACGTGCTGGCCGACCTGAGCCAAATCAGCGACTACGCCCCACCCGACCAGTTCGGGACCGTGCTACAGGCCGACGCCCGCACGACCCTTATGGGCGGCGAAGGACGCATCTACTTTGACGAGGCCGCCGACATCAGCGGTCGCGGCGTCCCGATCCACGATGTCGCCATCGACCTACCGGTCACCACTCTTCGCGGCACGACGATGCAACAACGGCAGGCCCTGGACTACATCCTGAGCCGCGGCGAACACGTCCTCAAACCCACCGTCTCCATCGTCGGCAAGCCGCGCCACCTCGTCCTGGTCGGCGCACCCGGCAACGGTAAGACCACGATCTCGAAGCTTCTGGCACAGGCCTATCGCGCATCACTGCTCCGCGACGCGACCGACCTCAGCGACCAGCACATCGAGGCGATCGACGGCATGGCGGCGGCGTTGCGACGCCTTGGGAGGGACGGCCTACCCCTCAACCGTCGCTGGGCGCTGCGTGTCGACCTGGCCCGTCACGCCCAAGAATTCGCGACAGACGATCGATCACTGCTGCGCTACATCGCCCAACGCATTTCCGAGCGGTCCGACCTCGGAGATGTGAAGGTCAGCTGGCTGCGGTCCTGGATGAGATCGTGGCCGTGCCTATTCGTCCTCGACGGCCTCGACGAGGTCACCGAACCAGCCGTGCGACGCCGCGTCCTCGACCGCGTCCGTCAACTGGTCAACGATGCCGAAGGCGACGACTGCGACCTGCTCGTAGTGCTCACAACCCGGCCCACCGGTTATTTCGAGGACCTTGACCCAACACTGTTCGAACGCACCGACCTCGGCCCCTTACGCGTCGATCAAGCCCTGCAGTACGGCGAGCTCACCACGCGCGTTCGCTTGAACAACGACATCGAGCGCATCCAGACCGTCACCAACCGGCTCAGACAGGCAGAGGCAACGAATCGATCAGCAACCTTCTGCAGACCCCGCTGCAGGTGCTGATCATGACCATCATCTTTGAGTCCTCGGCTCTGCTCGCCCGCGATCGCTACAGCCTGTTCTGGGACTACTACGAGGTGGTCCTGCGACGTGAACGCTCCAAGGAGCACATGGGGCTGCGACGCATACTCCAAGACCACAGTCAGCAGATTCAGCAGCTACACGAACGAGTCGGTTTCGAGTTGCAGGTGCTTAGCGAGGCCGGCGCGCAATCCGCTGCCACGCTCACACCTCAAGAATTGAGACGCTTGACCTGGACCATTCTCTACGAAGCGCAATTCGACCCCAATGGGGCCGACGGAGCTCTTCTCGACGACATCGTTCGCGCAGCCACCCACCGGTTGGTCCTGCTCGCGCCACACCCCGGCCAAGGCTTCGGCTTCGATGTCCGATCCCTGCAGGAGCTGATGGCGGCCAAGTACCTGGTCGCGCAGGAACCAACCAAACTGCGCTCGATGCTGCGCCTAGCCGCGGCCCACCCCCATTGGCGTAACACGTGGATCTTCGCCGCCGGCGCGCTCTACTCGACACCACTACAGCACCAGCACGAGCTCGCAGCCTCGGTGGTCGAGCACGTCGACGACCAGACACCGCAACGGCTGGCGTCGATCGTGCCGATTGCGCCGCGACTCGCGCTGGACCTCATCGACGACGGCATGGCACGCACACTTCCCCGGTGGCGAAACCGCTTGATCGCCGTCGCCCTCCGAGTCCTCCAGGAACCGGTAGGGCCGGACTTCGTCCCCATCGCCCGCTCGATCCTTAGATATGCCGACGCCGGAGACCAGCAACGACTCACCGTCGTCGACGCCATCCGCGACGCGCTCGACCACAGCGTCACCGGCCGCACAACCGTGCAGAGACTGCAGAACATCACCCACGAGCTCTGCGACGAGCTGCAAACCCGCCCCGAAACCCGAGGCATCGCAAGCGTCTTGCCCACCCCCGGAAAAGCACCCCTGGAAATAGAAGATGGATGGGACGACTTCGCCGAAGACCTCCAGACACAACCAACCTCAACCACAGTCGACGAGGAGGTCCTGGCCACCGCTGCCGAGACCATTCAGAGGCTCGCGGTCGGCCTGAAGTTCAGTAACGCAGACACCGACTTGCTGCGCGACCTGATCGCAGTACCAGACATCGCCGCCGCGCTCGAGGCAGCTCTCGCTCCGCTCGCCTCGCAACACCCGCGTCTTGTCCTTCGACTGCGTGACACGGTGCTCGCGCCGGTCTACGGAGCGCCAATCGGCGACCAGCTCCGACAAATGGTCAGGTCGGGTCAATGACGATGCCGTCCTCACCGGCGGGGCCAGGCAATGTCTAATCATCCCCTCCCCCGCCGCACGCACCACGAGTCCGACACCGTCGAGCACTCGTCCGACCCGCTTGCCGCACTCGAGGACACCATCGGAGACGAGGCGCTAAGCGACGACGAGCTGCGTTATGTCTCCGCCGCCCGCGCAGCGAACACACTGCGCGGCTATCGCTCGGACTGGTCAGAATTCACCGCTTGGTGCGCCGAGCACAACCACCCGCCGCTGCCGGCGCCCCCAGCTGCCGTATCGGGTTACCTCACCGACTTGGCGGCCTACGGCGCAAGGGTCGGCACTATGAGCCGGCGACTTTCGGCGATCAAATTTGCGCACTCATTGCGGAACTTGCCCAATCCCACCGATCACGCGCGGGTTGTCGCGGTCTGGGAAGGGATTCGCCGCACCCATGCCGCTCCCCCGGATCAGGCGTCACCGCTCAGACCCCCGGAGCTGCAGACCGTACTAGCAAACTGTCCGATCACTCGTACCTGGAGAACAACTGGTCGCTCTCCCGAAGCGGACCGCGGCGGAGCCCGCGACCGCGCCCTGCTCCTCGTCGGGTTCGTGGCCGCTTTACGCAGAAGTGAGCTGTCCGCCCTCGACGTCCAGCACATCGCGGAACACGCCAACGGCCTGGTGCTGGCGCTACCTCGCTCGAAGACGAACCAGCGCGGCGAGAACAACGAGCTCGTCGTCCTGCCCCGCGCCGGCGACACCGACCTATGCCCCGTCACTGCGCTGCGCGCGTGGTTCGCCCTGGCAGGCATCACCGACGGGCCAGTTTTCCGTCCCGTGGGCAAGAACAACCGGCCCCTCCCCCGGCGACTGTCAGCCGGGGCCGTCAACGACCTCGTTCAGCAAGCGATTGCCCGCGCTGGGATAGACCGCGCTGGCAAACGAGACTGGTCAGCGCACAGCCTGCGCGCCGGCTTCGTTACCTACGCTCACGAGCGCGGCGCCAGCGACCGTGCCATCGCCCACCAGACCCGCCACCGATCGCTGGCCAGCGTCGGCACCTACGTGCGTGTCGAGAACGCGTGGAAGAACAACGCCGCAACCCAATTAGGCCTGTAGGCGGGCGGGACCCGTGCGGGCTTGTCGCCGGCTACACAAATCAGCAGCAGCGACAGGCTCACGCCAGCACGTCGAATTGCGTCAGGTTTGTGAGACGTGCGCGAGGAATCGTGCGTCATCTTGGCGACGAACCCGCCAGCGCTGGGCTTCTCCTACGTCAGGTTCGATGAGACGGGACAGCATGCTCCACGGCTTGCAGCACCAGAACCCCCCGTCCGTCGCTCCCGGAAGCGCTGTGTCCCGCTGGTTGAAGTCTCGCACTGATCATCACCCACGACGCGCTCCCGCCGACTTGTCGCGCGATGCTGCGGGACGTCGGCGAGGAGGATCGTCGTCTGCGCCGCCCAACAGGCGCCAGACACAGGCCCGCTCGTACGCCAGGTCGACGTCGCCACCAGCGAGCTCTGAGACGAAGTCCGGCAGCTCCCATGCCCGCCACGTCCCGTATCGGGCGGAGTAGAAGCCGAGCGACTCGATGGCGTACTCGTTCAGCCTGTCGAAAAGGGCGTAGCCCAGCAGCTGGTAGATGTCCTCCAAGGACAGACCGTCCGACCGAACCCCCGCCTTCGACTTTGCTCCAAGGCGCGCCTTGATCTCGATCAGTCGCCCGTCGACGATTGCGTCAGCGTCGGCCGCGCAGAGATACGAGCCTTCGAACGTCGGCCCCAACCTGACCGACTCTGGGTGGTCGCGCAGGTGGGGGTAAAGGCGCTCTTGAGCCAGTTCGTGAAGTGCGCCCAACTGGTGCAGCGCATCGTCGTCGGCGAGCTCGAGCAGTGCCTCGGGTGTGAATCGCGCAGCGTTTAGTGCCGATAGAGGCGACCCGGGCATCACCAACCCTGTGCGGTAGACCTCGATGCACAGTGCCGCGGCCCAAGCTGAGCGGAGTACGACCTCTGCCGCGGGCCGGTGACGGCAGTCGGCCGCCGCGGCGGCGCCGGCCTCGATTGCTAGCCGGACGCTCGCGATCGCCTCCGGGGACTCAATGAATCCGAGCACGGCGACGTTGGGGACCCGAGTTGGGTCAAGTGTGAGTCGAACCAGGACGTCGAACGCGGCACCGAGTGTCCCGGGGTTAGAGCTCCCGGCCGGCACAAGGAGTTCCCCGCTGCTGGCGCGGTACGTCGCCTGCAGCGTCGCCCGGTTCGGGAACCGCTTGTCGAAGTACGCCCGCAGCGGCGATGTCTTGTCGACGATGGCAGCGGTCAGGCTGATGTAGGGATAGCTCTTTGTCACAACCGGCAGCATGTACCCGGCGTCCGACATTTTCGTCCGGCCCTTCCAGTTGCGAGTCCCAGCCGGGCCGATCATCGCGGCGCACCTCATCCGCGCGCGCGTCCGACCCATCGCCTCGTGGCCTCTATGCCATGGCCAAGTTGAGCGGCCGGTCGGCGTGCTCGTCGATGGGGTCGATCAGGTCGGGCCTGTCGTTGCCAACCTTGTTGACCTCAGTCGAGACCGGGCGCACCTCAAGCGGGACGGACTCGATGCCAGTGAGCAGTGTCTGAATCCTCGCCGGATCGGTCAGCGTCGGGTCCAGCCACGCGTCGATGCGTTCGCTCGGCAAGATCAACGGAGTTCGATCGTGGATCTCTCCGGCGGGGCCTGTGGCGTCGGTCGTGACGATGGTGGTCGACCAAACCCATCGCAGTGGATCGTCATCGTCCTTCGTCGGATCGGGCCACAACTCGTAGAGCGCGGCAAACGACAGCACTCCCCCCTCCGTGGGGTGGATGAAGTACGGCTGCTTGCGTACCTTGCCGTCGACGTCGATCGGCTGCCACTCGTAGTAGCCGCTGCTCGGCAGGATGGCGCGCCGCTTTGCGAAGGCCGATCGGAAGGAGGGCTTGTCGGCCAACGTCTCGACTCGGGCGTTGATCAGCCGGGACCCGTTCTTCTGATCCTTGGCCCAGGACGGGACGAGTCCCCACCGAAGTGCGCGCAGCCGCCTGGCAACGGCGGGTCCGTCCTTCTCGCTGCGTTCGAGGACTCCGTACACATGTTGGGTCGGCGCGACGTTCCAGGACGGCGGGATCTCGATGTCGCTCGGACCGGTGACGTCGTAGAGCGTCTGCAGATCGGTGGCGCTCTGCACCGACACATAGCGACCGCACATCGTTGTCCCCCCTGGTCCGCCCTGGTCGTTGCTGACCGTAGCGGCGGCCGCCGACGGTCGGGGTTGGAAGCGGATTCGCTCGACCCCAAAGACGGCTCACTCCGACTGCGGATACGGCGGTGTCGGCGGCGCGCGCTCGTAGGTCTCGTTGGCGGTGAGCGGTGCGTCCTGGAGCAGTTCCTCGTGGGTGAACAGTCCCCCGCCGCCGCTGACACGCTCCTGCCGGTCACGGCGGCGGGCGCGGGCTTCTTGGCGCATGCGCGGGAATCGGGCCGCCGCGGTCTGATAGACCGACCGCATGATCTTGTCCCCGATCGGATGGTCGGTAGCGAACACCATGTCGTAGAGCGGCACGCCCTGGACGTTGGTGAGACGCAGGGTGTGGGTGTAGCCGTAGCCGAGAGTGTGCTCCAGGCGCCAGCGCATCAGGTTGGTCAGTTCGTCCCGGGTTCGGGCCGCGTCGAGCGTCCCTGCCCGTCGCGCGGTGAGGATTGGACGCCAGTCGGTACAGCCGAACAGGTCGGTGACTTGCTGCGCGGCGTGATCGAGGTCGGTGAGGTCCAGTCGGTCGTTGACGACTCGGACGATCTGCGGGGAGGCCAGTAGGAGGAACAGCTCGACCTTCGTCGAGCCGGGTGCTTTGTGCGATGCCAGCGCCTCGAGGAGTTCCCAGCGGGCCTCCACGCCGTCGGGGTCGACGAAGGCGAAGGTTGGTGCCCTGCGGTGAGCGGACAGGTCGTGAAGCGCGGGGCCGAGCGTGGTGTGGACGTCGCCTGCGTGCACCAGGACGTCGCGGTCTGGGAAGGCCAGCCGGTAGGCGTCCTGCAAGCTGCGGGCTCGGGCACGCTGGAGCTCGAAGCCGCGGACGATCGCGATCCCGGGGTCTGTCTCGAGGGCTCGTCGGAGGCTTCCGTCGATCGGTTTGCCGGTGTCCCGACTGATGTTGGTGTCCTGTCCAGCGAACAAATCCAGGTAGACCGTTGGCCCGGCGCGCTTGCTGGCTGTCGTGAATCCCGGCAGATACGCCGAGAGCATGTCGAGCTTGCTCTCGGTCCAGAATCCCCAGGGGCGTTCCGCCACAGCTCTGGGTAGCACGTGGCGCACTTCCCCGACCCCAGACACGCGGGATCGCCAGACTGGGCCGCGGTCAGACGGCGAGCATGCTCCATCGTGGCGTTGCGGTCGGCATCTCGTCGTAGGTGCGACCGTCCAGTTCACGGCCGTGTGCCTTCGGCGTACGACCGCCCCATTGTTTGAAGAAGAACGGGACGCCTTCCTCACCGCAACGGCGGCGCAGGTGCGCTACCCATTCCGGGTCCATCGGCCGGGCGTGATGGCCGGACTCTCCGCCCGCGATCAGCCAGTCGACTCCCGACAGGTCGACCACGTCTAGGCGGCCGAGCAGCGGCTCGGCCGAGACAAACCGAACTGCGGCGGGTACCTCGCGCAGCCGGTCGAGACGCCATGCCTGCGCGTTGTCCTCGACGCTAACGCCGACCCATAAGTTGGTTGGCCACGGCAGGCGGGTGGCGAGGCGAGCCAGCCGGATCGGCCGTTTGGTGAGCAGCTGGTAGGTGTGGCGAGGCGTTGCGGCCATCACCTCGAAGACCTGCTCGATGAAGGTGTCGGTGACCCGTGCGTGGAACAGGTCGGACATTGAGTTGACGAACACCACGCGCGGAGCGGTCCAGTTGAACGGGATGTTCAGAGCGCTCTGATGCATCTGGAGGCCGAATCCTGGTCCGCTCGTTCGTGGGTCACCGTCCACCTGGTACTTGGCGTTGCCCATCGCCTTGAGCCGCTTGGCCAGTGTCAGCGCGTAGCAGTTGTCACAGCCCGCGGTGATCCGGTCACAGCCGGTCGTCGGATTCCACGTGGCTTCCGTCCACTCGATCGCGCTCTTGTCGGCCACTCCGTCAGTCTCGCAGCACCCTCTGTCGTGATCGGCAGACCCGCCGCACCCGTGGCCTGTCGTCCTGGACCGCCACTGGTCGAAGACCGCCCGCACATTCGCCCGTGACGCGGATACCTGACAGCCGGAAGCCGGCGCGGGCGGTGACGGGTCTAACCGGGCTCGGCATTCGCCGATACCGGTGTCGGCGCCCCTGTCTGACGGAGCAGCCAAGCGAAGAAGTAGTGACCTAACCGACGACGAGAGCGGTAAGAAACATGACGACCTTCGATACGACCCAGGTACTGCGTGGGTTCCCATGGCCGGCGGCGCTCGTGGTCGTGCTGACGATCGTGCTGTGCGCGGCCCGAGCCACCTTTCGCGGCGACCTTTGATCGTGAGTCATCGAACTCGATGACGTGGGTGACACCGTCCTTCCGGGCGCGGGTGCGGCATCGCTTGCAGCCATTGAGTTCGAAGACTCCCCCCCGCGTCCGGCATTCGCCAGGCCGCGCAGCGTCGTGTCGGCTTCCCGCTCAGCGATGTGGGTCGAGGTGCTTTTGCCCGTGCCGCCCCGCACAACGAAGTGGACCTGGGCGTCGATGGTCACGGGTAGCTGCACTCGGGGTTGTGGCCGGGCGGTGTTGGGTGGTTCTTGAGTTTGACGACGTCGCCGCTGCGCACGGCGACGCGGCCGGGTCCTTGGTAGTCGCCAAGGACGGCGAGTGCTGCGTCGTGGCGTCGATACTTCAGCTTGGCGTCGCCCACCGCGTCGAGCAGGTCGGCGCCGGAAACGGTGATGACGGCAGCGGTGCTGCGCCAGCGTTTCGGGTGGTTCGACTTGGCGCCACGGGGGCCGTGTGCGGTGTACAGGTATATCGCTCTGCGGCCGGTCACGTACGGCTCCACGGTGCGGGAACGGCGGCGCAGGGTCACCGTACCGGCGACCGGGTCGACCTGTCCGTCGACGAACGTGGCGTCGCAGTAGTGGTAGAGCGTTGCCGATCGCAGCTCGCGGCGTCTGCCGGCGGGTAAAGCGCGGTAGGTGTTGCCCACAGCTTCGAAGCAGCAGAGCACGATCAGCGTGCCGACGACGAAGATGACGACTCCGCCGGCGAGAGCCACCAGCAAGATCAGCAGCACGGCCAGTTGGTCCTCTCGTGGTCGCTCAGTCGCTCACCACTCATCGGTGTAGATGGTGTTGATCGTGACCCCCCCGGGCTCGTGGGTGCAACCACGGCGCGTCGTGGTCGACTTCGGATGGATGCCGTCCTTGACGAGGAAGATGCCAGCGGTCTCACTCGCCTTCAGTGCTGCTTCGAGCGTGTCGTTGGCCATGGTGGTCTGCTCGGTCTCGTAGTAGCCGTCGACGTCCTCGGCGATTTCTGCTTCGATCCGCATCTCGCTCGTGATAGCAGCACCGCAGTGTCCGCAGCTGATGATGAGCAGCTGCTCGTCGCCGATCATGGTCGCGACGGGGCCGCCGACGCAGTTGTAGGCGCGGGCGGCCGCGCTGAGGGCACCGTCGGCGGCCTCGAGGCTGGGGCCGCAGCCGGACAGGACGGCGCAGTTGGGTTCCCAGCCGGGTAGCCCTGTGGGCACGAAGCACTCGTGGACAGTGATCCGGGCTGCGCAGAGCTCGCAGGTCATCTGAAAGCCGTACAGGGTGACCGTGGTGCGGCCGGGGCCGATCGGGTCCAGCGCGCGTGGCCCGAATTCACCTGGGACTGTGATCATCGTGGGTGCTCCTCCGGGTCGAGCATGGCTACGAGAATTTCCGGCACGATGGAAGGGCCAGGAATATGGCCGTGGTTGAGGAAGCTGCCTGCGCCGTCGAGGGCCGCGCGTAGCCAGGTGTCGGGGACGTCTGCCCGGCCGAGCTCGACCAGGCCGTCCAGCTCGTCGCGGCGTACTTCGTCGGCGAGGTCGTCGCCGGTGATCGCGGTGTCGCAGTGGAAGCAAGCGTTGGTCAGCACCGGGGGTTGGTTGCCGTCGTAGACGGGCCGGCCGACGGCGTTGACGATCCGGGCGATCTCGGGCAGCGCGGTGTCGGCCACGGCCAGGGATGCCTCGGTGTTACACAGCACGACCCAGCGCCGGTCCCAGGTCGGGTCCCCGTTGGGGACGAAGGCGAGCAGGGCGGTGGTGGGTTGCCCACAGCCGCGGCAGTCCAGGACAAGCCCGTACAGCGCGATGGCGGTCGAGGTGGTGATGTCGTCGCCGAAGTGGTGGGCGCTGATCAGGCGCGATGGGTGAAGCGTGGTACCGGCGGGCGGCACCGACCGGAGGGTCATGGCGGGTGGGTCCTCTCGCTTTAGCTGCAGGTCCGTAGCACGGCCGTCATGGCGGTGCTGTCGGCGGCGATGACCGGCAGCTGGTACTTGGCCAGGATGGTGACGAAGCGGGCGTCGTAGGCGCACCAGTAGGCCCGATTCGACGGCATCCACTCCCCCGGCCCGGAGTCGCCCTTGGCTTTTCCCGAGCGGGTTCGCAGAATCCTGACCGTCATGACGATCGAACTCGCATGCTGGAACGCTACGGCGACCCTATGACGTGCGAGTTCGCCGACGGCCGAACGCCGGACCGTGAGCGTTCGTCGTGCACACCGATGAGCCGGCTCCGAGGTTGACCCGGTTGAGTGGCCTTCACCGGGCATCTTCGCGGGCAGGTCTTCCGGGAATCGCGCCGGTCCGGGAATCCGGTAGACCGTCACTCCAGGCGGCTCACGCCCTGCCGTCCCGCAGGCGGTTCGGCTTGCGCGTCAGGGTGCGGCTCATCGTCGCGGCCCGCTGGTTGGGCACACACAGGTGTCGAGCGCAGGGTGGTCTGTTTTGACTGTGGGGAGACGACGACAACGTCGTGGGGCGGGTCGCCGACCGCCGAGTCGCCGGGGTGCTCGGCGGCTCAAAATGCAGGTGCGCTGCCCCACCCGCGTGGTGCACGGACCGGTCAGGAGCCGTTCGGGGCGGGCGGTGTCGGGCCGGGTTTGGGCTGTTTCGCGGCTGAGATCGTCGACCGCGCCGTCCTGCGGACCAGGGTCAGCAGGGCCGCGGGTAGCGCGATGGTCATGGCGAGCGCGGTCATGAGCAGCGCGGTGCTGGCGGCCGTCATGGAGTGTAGGTAGCGTAGGTGGATCCCGAAATGCGCTGCCCAGAACAGCAGGGTGCCTTGCAGCGCGGTGCGGAGAAGCCGGGTGTCCATCGTGCGCGTAGCGGTGCCGAGCACGAGCGCGAGCGCAAGGTTCATGGCGCCGAAGTCCAGCAGCAGGTGTTGGTTGTAGGTCATGTTCATGTTCACCCACGCGAGGTCGAAGAAACTGCGTGGCGCGAGCAGGATCCAGCACGCCAGCGTGAGGTGCAGCAGGGTCAGCGCGACCAGCCCAGCGCGGATCCGTGGTCGCGGGCCGTTCATGGCGTGTCTTCCAGGAACTTCTCGTAGGTGATCGTGCCGACGGCGTGCTGCGGTGTCAGATGTACGCCGGCCCGGTAGGCGCGTGCGGCTATTCCAGCCACGGGCATGCTCAGGATGTGTCGCCGCCGACGGCTGGCGTGCAGATAGGTCTGCGCGAGGTCAGTCGCGGTACGTACCTGGGGTCCGCCGATGTCCGGGACCCGGGCCGCCGGTCTGGCGCCGGCGAGCTGAACGAGATGTTCGGCGACGTCGCGGACGTCGATCGGCTGAATGCTGATCCCTCGAGGGATGAGCAGTATGGGCAATCGCCGTTGGACGGTGAACAGTCGGGTGACCAGGTTGTGGAACTGGGTCGCGCGCAGCACCGTCCACGGCACGTCACTGTCCGCGATCCGGCGCTCGACTTCGAGCTTGGCCCGGTAGTAGCCGAGTGGTACCGCGTCGACGCCGACGATGGAGATGAAGATCAGATGACCGGTGCCGGCACGCTGCGCGGCGTCCAGCAAGGTCTGGCCGGCCTGGACATCACCGCGTCCGTTGGTCGTTGCGCAATGGATGATCACGTCCGCACCGGTCACGGCAGCCGCGACGCCTTCGCCGCTGCGCAGGTCGCCGGTTAGCCACGTGTAGGGCAGTTCGGTGCTGTTGGCCCGACGGCGGCTGAGCAGCCGGACCTGATGGCCGGCGGCCAGCGCTGTGTCGACCACTGCGCGTCCGAGCGTGCCGGTGCCGCCGGTCACCAGAATGGTGTGGGTCATGGGCCTCGGTCCTCTCATCTCACCCACTAAGAACCGGGCGGCCCTCCCGAACGTGACAGTCCCGCGGCCTGCCGGGCAGCGAAGCGCAGCTTGTCGGGGTTGGCGATGATGTGCACGGCGACAACGCGATCGCCCTCGACCTCAGGCACCAAGACGCCAAGCAGCACCGCATCGGACCAGCCGAGCAGCGAAGGGCAGCCGTTGATCTCGGCCCGCTCGACCCGAACACCGGCACCGGCACCGGCACCGAACTTGCCTATCGCGCCGATGAGGTAGCGCGCAACCCGCGCACGGCCTACCACCGGGCGGCGGGCGGCGGTGGCCGCACCACCGCCATCGGCCCACGCCGTCACCTCAGCGCTCAGCAGCTCCTCCAGCCCAGCCAGATCGCCGTCCTGCGCGGCACGCAGGAACCGGTCCACCAAGCCCTGCCAGCGCCTCCGCTGCGCACCGGACGGCTCCACGCGCTCGCCGCGCCCGGCCCGACGCCGATGGACGTGCTGCCGAGCACGGTGATGCAGCTGCCGAGAATTAGCCTCACTCACCCCGACCAGCTCGCCGACCTCGCGATGGCTGTAATCGAAGGCCTCCCGCAGGATGAACACAGCCCGCTCGCTCGGTGTCAGTTGTTCCATGAGCACAAGCAACCCCAGCGACACCGACTCGCACTGCTCGGCAAGCTCCATCGGCCCCAGCGCACCTTCTGAGGTCAGCACCGGCTCCGGCAGCCATGGCCCGACGTAACGTTCACGCCGGGCGTGAGCTGACGTGAGCCGGTTCAGGCTCAGGTTAATGACGACCTTGGCCAGCCAAGCCGACGGAGTAGTGATCGTGGATCGATCCGCGCCGCCCCACCGCAGGAACGCGTCCTGAACAACATCCTCGGCCTCCTCAGCCGATCCCAGCAACCGGTAGGCCAACCCGAACAGACGCGTTCGATGCGTCTCAAACTCACCCGCCGCATCACCCGCCACAGCATCGAGTCTGCCTCGCCTCCGGCGCATCGCCCTTTCAGCCCACCAACCAGCCAGCCCGGCCTCACGTCGATTCTGCACCGGTGCGCCAAGTGTGATGTGCCCGTCCCGGGGTCCCGCAGCGATCCTCTGCGGGCACCGCCCGAATGGGCGCGCCAACGAGACGATCAAGTCCTCCGACAACGGAGCGGATGGCGGTGCCGGCCGCAACCTGTCGAGGTTCGGCAAACGACACGATCTCAATGGAGTGTATTGAGACTGGCATGCTCGGGATGTGGCTGATGATCCGCTGTTGAACAATCTCGCGGCGCAGCTGGGCCGAGTCCGCGGCATCGTGGGCGTGATGCTCGGAGGCAGCCGGGCGCGTGGCGAACACACCGAAACCTCCGACTATGACCTCGGCCTCTACTACCGCCATCCGCTGGACACGAATGCCCTCGGCACGCTTGCGCGCGGTGTTGCGGGCCCCGACGCGCAGGTTACTGAGCCCGGCGAATGGGGGCCTTGGGTCGATGGTGGTGCGTGGCTGTCCATCGAGGGAAGATCCGTCGATTGGATCTATCGTGATGTCGACCGCGTCCGACGGGCGTGGGGCGACGCGCAGCAGGGAAGCTTCGGCTTCAACGCACAAGTGGGCCATCCGTTCGGCGTGCCAGATTTCGCCTACCCGGCGGAGTTGGCGCTTGGCGTCGTGCTGGACGACACGACTGGCGAACTCACCGAGTTGAAGTGCGAGACGCGGACCTATCCGCCCGCACTTAGTACGGCGCTCTCGCGCCGACTCTGGGAAGCCGACTTCCTGCTCAGCGGTGTGCGCAAGTCCATGGCACGGGCCGACCCGGTTTGGGTCGCTGGCTGCCTATTCCGCATCGTGCTTCTCTGCGTTCACGCCCTGCACGGCTACGCCGGACGCTGGCTGATCAATGAAAAGGGAGCTTTGGATTCGACCGAACGGTTATCGGTCACACCACCTGGGTTCGTCGACCGTGCGAGGGACATCTGCGGGCGCACTGGCAGCATGCTGTCCGATGTGGCTCACACCCTCGAGTCCGCAGCGGAACTGATCAACACGACACGCGTCACGATTCACTCGCCCCGCTGATCGATCGCCCTACGGCGACGCGAGCTCGAGGAATTCCAGCCGGTTGCCGAATGGATCGTGTGCGTAAACGCGCCGGAAGCCGGGGAAGCCCGCGTCCCAGCTGACGTCTTGACCCGCTCTCACCAATCGGTGCACCACGTCGTCGAGATTGGTGACCAGAGTGCCGGGATGACCTTTGCGGGCCGCTCGGAAATCGTCTTCGACTCCGAGATGTAGTTCGACGGCGCCGGCGCGGAACCACGCGCCGCCGCGTGCCGCGAGTGCGGGCGGCTTATCGATCTCGATCATGCCGAGCACGCCGACGAAGAAATCTCGGGCGCCCTGCTCCTCATCCCGAGGCATTGCCAACTGCATATGGTGGAGCCGGTCGAAGGTCACGAACCGATCCTGCCTCAACGCGGGCAGCGAGCCACAGGTTCGGGAGGTGAGCGATCGGGGACCGTCCCGCAGGCGGATCGGCAAGTTGGACGGGTTCCGGAACTGTTCCTGGAGGCCGCGGCGGAGGCACCCGCGGGCCAACGTGCGTAGTGGTCGGCTCGTTTACGAGCGGAGCCTGCTGGTGGGTGTGTCAGCGCAGGGCGACGAGCACTCTGTCGTCCCCGTGCTGCCAGACGGGTCCGACTTCGGCGAATCGCGCCTGCTGCAGCAGGGCGATGTGGTCGTCGAGGGTGGGGACATCGGGCACGCTGTGCTCGAGCGGGCGAGCGCCGCGCTGGCTGATCAGGTCGGCGAGTTCGGGTGCGCTGCCCACGGCGTCCCACCACGCGCCCCAGTCCTCGGTGCGGTTGGCGCCGGCTCGGGCGGCCCGGGCTTCGGCGATCCGGCAGGTGAGCCGGCCGAGTCGTGGCCGATCCGGCGCCTCGGCCAGGTGGTCGCCGTTCACGAGCACGCCGCCGGCGCGCAGCAGTTCAGCGCAGTCCCGATACACGTCGGCCAACTGCGGACGGGTCAGCCAATGCAGGGCAGTGGTGCTGACTACCGCGTCGGCGGGGCGCGGCAGCGCGAGCGCGGACACCCACCCCGTCGTCCGGAGGTCGTGGCCGACCATCCGCAGGCCGGCCCGGTCGCCGTAGGCGGCGCGGGCGAGGCCGAGCAGCAGGGGATCCGCGTCGACAGCGACGACGTTGGCGGCCGGGATGCGGTCGAGCAGGCGTACCGACAGCGAGCCGGGCCCTGCGCCGAGGTCGACGATCAGCGGGTCCGGGCGACCCGCGACCGCGGTGACGACGTCGGCGATGACCGCGAAGCGCTCCTCCCGGTCGGCGATGTAGAACTCCTGCTGCTGGTCCCAGCGTTCCATCCAGTTGCGGGCCTGCAGGGTGGTCGGCATGATTGGTCTCCGTACCTGTCGTCGGATTATTTGACCGTCACAACACTAAACCGAAACGGAGTACCTGGTCAAATGAATTTCGGCAGTCACACCGACGCAGTGGTCGCGGCCGCTGCGGCATTGGTGAACGTCGCAACGCCTGGGCAGCGCAGGGGGCGGCGCTATGACGTCCCCACCGGACCGGCGCTGGTCGAGGCCGTTGCCGGCGCCGTCCAGACCACCCGCAGCCGGGCCACCCCAGCACCGGACCGGATACCCGCCTACGTCGACCTCGCGGTGGCTGTCCGCCCGGTGTTCGAGCAGGCCGGCGACGACCGGTTCGACGACGCGTCGTCGCTCGTCAACCGGCTGCTGGCCCGCTACCAGCCCGTCCCGTATCTGGACCGGCACGACGACGAGCCCTGGCATCTGCACTTCCACGGCCGCGACACCGCGGACCGGTCAGGGTGGGGCGGAGGGATATCCGTCGGCCTCGCCACAGTGCTCGGC
>JBBQZQ010000044.1:0-34093 GCA_038207565.1 Mycobacteriales bacterium | reverse complement strand
AAGAGCACGCTGATAGGCCGCCTGCTGTTCGACAGCAAGGGCATCTTCGCCGACCAGCTCGACGCGATGTCTCGCGCCCGGCACAAGCGCACGGTCGGCGACACCATCGATTTGTCGCTGTTGACCGACGGCCTGGAAGCGGAGCGCGAACAGGGCATTACCATCGACGTCGCCTACCGCTACTTCGCCACGCCCAAGCGGAAGTTCATCATCGCCGACACGCCCGGGCACATCCAGTACACCCGCAACATGGTCACCGGCGCATCCACCGCCGACGTCGCGATGATCCTCATCGATGCTCGCAACGGCGTCCTGGAGCAATCCCGCCGGCACGCGTTCCTGGCGACCCTGCTGGGTATCCCCCACCTCATCATCTGCATCAACAAGATGGACCTGGTCGACTACTCGCAAGCGCGCTACCAGGAAATCCTCGAGGACTTCCGTACCTTCGCGATCAAGCTCGAGATCTCCGATCTGATGTTCATCCCGATGTCGGCCCTCGCGGGCGACAACGTGGTGACCCGTAGTGCGACGATGCCCTGGTACGAGGGGCCCTCGCTGCTCCGCGCACTCGAGGACGTCCACGTCGCCTCGGACCGCAACCTGATCGACGCTCGGCTGGCGGTCCAGTACGTGATCCGTCCGCAGGCGATGGACTTTCGCGGTTATGCGGGGACGGTGTCGGGAGGGACGTTCAAACCCAACGACGAGGTCACCGTCCTGCCGTCCGGCTTTTCGACGAAGGTCCGCGCGGTGTACGTCCCCGGTGGCAAAGAGGTGCCGGAAGCCTTCAACGGCCAGGCAGTGACGATGTTGCTCGAGGACGAAATCGACATCGCACGCGGTGACATGATCGCGCGTCCGCACAACCGTCCGCATGTCGGCCAGGACCTCGACGTGATGCTCTGCTGGATGACGGCGGAGTCGTCGCTGAGCGCGGGCTCGACGTACACGATTCAGCACACGACACGCTCGACGCGAGCGAGCGTGAAGGATATCGACTACCGCCTGGACATCAACACGCTGCACCGTGACGATTCCGCAGACCGGTTGGCGCTGAACGAGATCGGCCGGGCCCGGTTGCGCACCCAGAAGCCGTTGCTCTTCGATGCCTACCGCCGTAACCGCGACACCGGATCGTTCATCCTGATCGACGAGGCGACCAACTTCACCGTCGCCGCGGGCATGATCATCGGCCCGACCCAGCACGAGACGAACATCGCCTGGCACGACGGCGCGGTCACGCGCGAGCAGCGTGGCGGGCAGGGCATGACGCTCTGGTTCACCGGGCTCTCCGGGTCAGGGAAGTCCAGCATCGCAGTCGAGGTCGAGCGCCGCCTGGTCGCCTCCGGGCGTCCGGCCTATGTGCTCGACGGGGACAACCTGCGCCACGGGCTCAACAGCAACCTCGGTTTCAGCCCGCAGGACCGCAAGGAGAACGTCCGCCGCGTTGCCGAGGTCGCCAAGGTGCTGGCCGATGCGGGCGTGGTTGCGCTCGTCTCACTGGTCAGTCCCTACCGCGAGGATCGTGATGCAGCGCGCGCCGCCCATGACGAGGCCGGCTTGCCGTTCCTCGAGGTCTTCGTCGACACGCCGATCGAGATCGCAGAAACCCGCGACACGAAGGGGCTCTACGCAAAGGCGCGGGCCGGTCAGATCGCGGAGTTCACCGGAATCAGCGCACCGTACGAGGCGCCGCTTCGTCCTGACCTGCTGCTGCGCCCCAGCGACGGCGACGTCGACGGGCTCGCCGCGATCGTGATCGATCGCCTCGAGCGGTGACCGGGCCCGTGGGCAGCGCGGCCGACGGTTGCGTGACCGACGCCGACCTGGCAGCCGCACTGGCCGAGCGGGCCGGGCAGCTGCTGCTCGAGCTGCAGGCCTCGTCGGGGCTGACGGGTAAGGAGCTGGGCAAGCGCGGTGACGCGGACGCCAACGAGTTGCTGCTGCGCGAACTGGCCGCCGCCCGCCCGGATGACGCGGTGCTCTCCGAGGAGTCGGCCGACTCCCCCGCGCGGCTCACCGCCGACCGCGTGTGGATCATCGACCCCCTCGACGGCACGCGCGAGTACGGCATGCCGGGACGCCCGGACTGGGCCGTGCACGTTGCCCTGTGGGAACGCGGTCTCGCCGACCCGGCGATCTCAGCGGCGGCCGTCGCCCAGCCTGCGCTGGACGCGGTCTACGCAACCAACAAGCCACCGTTGCCGATGCCGCACGACGGGCTGGTGTTCCTGGTCAGCGACAGCCGCCCGCCGGCGTTCGCCGCACCGGTGGCCGAGAAGTTCGGCGCGACGTTGCAGCCCATGGGGTCGGCAGGCGCGAAGGCGATGGCGGTGCTGCGCGGCGAAGCCGACGCCTACCTGCATGCGGGCGGTCAGTGGGAATGGGACTCGGCAGCCCCGGTGGGTGTGATCGTTGCGGCGGGTCTGCATGCTTCTCGCATCGACGGCGCGGCGTTGACCTACAACGCCGAACATCCGTATCTGCCCGATCTGCTGATCTGCCGCGCCGACCTGGCACAGCCGCTGCTGGAAGCCATTGCCGCCGAGCAGTGACTGCTCGTAGCCTGCTGAGCGTCACCAGCTCTACGAGCCCCACCGGGTGCACCACCGCAACCTGCGGAGGAGATTGCCGTGACCGATCCCGAGGACACCGTTTCTGTCTCACCCGACCAGCTGCGCGAGCAGGAGGTCGACCTGCGAGACCCGTTCGCCGACGACCTGCCCATCGAGGCTGACGAGGGCGACGTCGCGGACCAGCGGCTGGACGTGCCGGATTCCGATGAGGACGACTACCCCGCCTGATCGGGCTCGCGCTTTACGGGCTCGCGCGTTCCAGGCGCGCGCGTTCGCTCAGGCGACGACACGCAGGGTGGATGAGCCGTCAGGCAGCCGCCGCACCTCGATGCGCTCGGCGATCCGATCCTTGAGTTCGCTGACATGACTGACGATCCCGACGGTCCGGCCCCGCTCGCGCAGTTCGTCGATCACTGCCATCACCTGATCGAGGGTGTCGGCGTCGAGGGAACCGAAGCCCTCGTCGATGAACAGCGTGTCGAGATCGATGCCGCCCGCTTCCGCGCGAACCACGTCAGCCAGGCCCAGGGCCAGGGCCAGCGAGGTGTAGAACGTCTCCCCGCCCGACAGTGACCGGGTGCTGCGCTGCTCGCCGGTGTGCTGATCGAGCACCCGCAACGTCAGGCCCGTCCGCTCGGAGCGCGAGGCGCCCTCGTCGACGCGCACCAGCTCGTAGCGCCCGCTGGACATGCCCGCCAATCGCAGGTTCGCGGCCGCAACGACCTGGTCGAACCACTGCCGCAGGACGTAGGTGGTGAGCGCGACGCGCCGCTGCCCGCTGACGCCCTTGGCCAATCGGGCCAGATAGACGACCGGGGCGGACTCGACATCGATCGCCTCGAGGCTCCGCTGAGCGTCGGCGACATCGTCGAGGGCCTGCACGACGCGCTCGAGCGCACGGCGCGCGCGGTCCGCAGTGACCGTTGCCAGTTCGACGATCGACTCGCTCTCGCCCAGCTCGGCCGCTGCTCGCGCCGCCGCGGCGCGAACCTGGTCGGCGTCGGCAGGATCGAGATCGCCCTGCGCCGCGTCGGCCAGCGCACCGCGCAACCGCTCCCCTTCCCGCTGCCACCGCTCGAGTTGCTCGCGGGCGCGGCCGTAGCGCTCTGGGGGCAGCGCGGCGGTCCGCGCCGCATCGAGGTCGGCGAAACCGCGCCTGGCGGCTTCGCGACCTGCGCGCCGCTGCGTCTGTTCCTGGGCGGCCCGCCGGGCAGCGAGCGTGTTCAGCGCATCGGCGAGGCGCGCCGCGATCTGGGCGCCGCGGTACAAGTGATCCTGGTGTGCGGTGACCGAGGGATGCCCGTCCGCGCCGGCGCGAAGCTCGCGGCTCAGCCGGGCCAGCTCAGCCTTCGCAGAACGGAGCTCCGAATCAACCCGGGTCGCGCTCGTCTCGGCCGCGAGCCGGGCGTTCGCCAGTTGGCCGAGCTCTGTCTCCAGCGCATGTCTGGTCTGCTGCATCGCTATTGTGCGTCGACCTGCGCGCTCGGCGTCGCCGAGCGCGGCGGTCAGGTCGGCGATCCCGACGGCGAGGACGTCGGGATCGCCGCCTCGTGAAATCGCGCGCAGCACCTCGCGCCGACGCTCCAGGTCGCCCAGCTCGGCGGCGACGGTGTCGCGGTTGCGTTCGGCCGCACCACGTGCCTCAGCAGCTGCGGCGACATCGGCTGCGGTGACTGCGTTGGGCGCGGACTTGGCGAGCGCCGGATGCTCGGGCGACCCGCATACTGCGCACGGCACGCCGTCGGCCAACTGGGTGGCGAGTTCGGCAGCCATGTTGGCCAGCCGGGCCTCCTGGCGGCGGTGGTGCTCGTCAACGGCCCGCGCGTAGCGGTCGAACGCCTGCTGGCAGCGGGCGGTGAGCTCGGCGCGGACGGGCGCCAGCGCGGTGAGCCCGAGGACGGCGTCACGCTGCTCCACGATGGACTGCTGCCGCTCCTGCACGGAGCTGGCGCACGCTGCACGCTCGCGCGCCGCCACCAGCTCGGCGTCGACGGCGGCGATCTCCGCGGGGAGCTGGTCCTGGCGACGGCGGGCTGCTGCGACCTCGCTATGTGCGGCCGCAAGCGCCGAGCGCAGCGTCGCGACGTGATCGGTGAGCGCGGCGACGCCGCGCTCACGTGCGACGAGGTGCGTGAGCTCGGCCGCGCGCCGAGCACCCTGCTCGGACAGCGCGGCCAGTTCGGCGCCACCCTCGCCGCGCAGCCATTGCGGGGGGGCGTCCGCGGCGAGGTGCAGCAGGTCCGCCGTCGCCCTCGCCGAGGCGTCGGCCGCTTCGCCGAGCGCCTCAACCAATGGCCGCACCGGCTCGGCCCGCTGCGCCGCGGCCACCAGGACCGCGAGCTGCGCGTGATCCTGACCTGCCGCCTCGTACGCCGCCACGGCCGTTTGCGCGGTCATCAGCCGTTGCATCGCGTCGGCTGTGGCAGCCGCGGTCGCTGCCGCGGACCTCCGCTCGTCGCGTGTGAGCCGCGCCGCCGCGGCAGCGCGCGAGCCGCTCTGCGCCTGTGCGCGGAGCCCGGCTGCCAGGTTCTGCAGCCTTTCCGCACGCTGGGCGGTCGTCAGATCGGCGAGTTCTTTGCGCTCGGCGCGGGTCAACCCGGCTGCCTCTGCCGCGGCCGCGACGCACGTGTCGACATGGTGGCGGGCGAGCTCGAGAGCTCGGGTCGCGACCTGGCGCCGGCGGTCGAGCTCGTCGGTGATGCCGTCGTAGAACTGGGTGCCGAACAACCTGGTCAACAACACCCGCCGGTCGTCGTCGCCGGCGCGCAGGAAGCGCATGAACTCGCCCTGCGGTAGCAGCGCCACCTGGGTGAACTGATCGCGACTGAGCCCGATCTCATCGCCCAGAATCTCGGCGACCTCAGCCTTGTTCGACGAGCGGCTCACCCAGCGCCCGTCCTCGAGGCGCTGCAGATGGACTGTCGAGTGCTGCACGGTAGTACCGTCGCCGCGGCGCTTCGGCCGCGCGAACTCCGGAGTCCGGGTGACCCGTTGCCGTACTCCGCGCACCGAGAACTCCAGCTGCACCCGCGGTTCGGTTCCGATCTCGGCGAAGTGGGAGTGCAATCGCCCGTCGCCGCC
The DNA here is from genome assembly GCA_038207565.1 of Mycobacteriales bacterium. Taxonomy (GTDB): domain Bacteria; phylum Actinomycetota; class Actinomycetes; order Mycobacteriales; family Jatrophihabitantaceae; genus JALZAI01. The sequence continues at coordinate 28,433 of JBBQZQ010000044.1, read as the reverse complement.
GCGGTCACCCGGCCCGTACAGGGCAAAGGTGATTGCGTCGAGCAGCGTCGACTTGCCGGCGCCGGTAGGCCCGTCGAGCAGGAACAGCCCGCCCGCGCCGAGCGGATCGAAGTCGATCGACTGCTTCCCCGCGAACGGGCCGAACGCCTGCAGGCACAACCGGTGCAGTCTCATGGGCCAAGCCTCATGCCGATAGCTCCGCGCGGCGCACGGCCTCGACCGCACTGTGCAGCGTGTCGACCTGGTCCTGATCGGGATAGGTCGAGTCGACCCACTCGACGAACAGCGCGCAGACCTCGATCGGGTCCGTCGTGCGGCCGAGGCGGGCCAGATCCTCGATCGTCGCGACCTGGCCGTTGTCGGGCTGGAAGTCGAGCACCAGCGTGTTCGGCCAGCGCTCGCGCAAGCGCTCCATAGCGGCGGTCGGGCGCCGGGGATCGGTCAGCACGACCTTGAGCCAGGCGTCGGTCGCAGGCGCGTGCGCCGCGAGCACGTCGGTGAGCCGGCCGCGCACTTCGGCCATGGGATGCGCGACCGGCGTCGGGACCAGTTCGTGGCTGAACGAGCCGTCGCTCGCGACATCGACCAGAGCGACCGACTTGATCTGGTGACGCTCGGAGAAGGAGAACGGCAGGGGTGACCCGGAGTACCGAGCATTGGGGGCGACCTGCTGTGCGCCGTGCAGGTGCCCGAGCGCGACATAGTTGATGCCGGCGAACACACTCGCCGGCGCGTCGCCGATGCCGCCGACCCGGATGTCGCGTTCGGATTCGGACGCAGCCCCGCCGGTGACGAACGCGTGGGCCAACACCACCGTCGCGTCGAGGCCGCGGGTGTCGGCGTCCTTCGTGACGAGCCGCGCCGCAGCTGCCAGCACTGCCTGATGCGATCGCTGCGCGCCGAGCTGGTCCATCACGGCGTCCGGCAGCAGGTACGGGATGCCGTAGACGCCGACGCCGTCCATGACGACCGGCCGGGTGAGATCGGCCAGCCGGGTGCGCAGGTGTACGTCGGCGCTCGAAGCCAGCGCGCTGCCGAAGCCAAGCCGGATCGCGGAGTCATGGTTGCCGCTGGTGAGGACGGTCGTGACGCCGTTTCGCGAGAGATCAGCCAGCGCGTCGTCCAACAATTGCACCGCATCCGGCGGCGGCACCGCCCGGTCATACACGTCGCCCGCGACCAGCACGGCGTCGACCCGCCGGTCGACAGCGACGGTGACGAGCCAGCGCAGGAAGACACGCTGGTGCTCGAGCAGGGACACGCCGTGGAGGGTGCGGCCCAGGTGCCAGTCGGAAGTGTGAAGGAATCTCATGGTGCTCGAATTATGAGACGGAGCTCCGACAGTTTCCGGGAGGCCGCGCTCGGACGGCTGTCCGCCGATCCACGGCCGGGCGCTCAGCCCGCCGTCACGTAGGAGGCGTCGAGTTCAGCGAGCGACCGGACGCCGAGCAGCGCCAGCGTGAATGCCACGTCGTCGAGGACGGCGTCGAGCATCGTGCGCACCCCGTCCGCACCGTCGGCGCCAAGCGCCCAGAGCACCGGCCGGCCGAGCAGTACGGCAGATGCGCCGAGCGCCAGCGCGACCACGATGTCCGGCCCGCTGCGCAGTCCGCCGTCCACCAGCACCGGGGCTCCACCGGCGGCCGCGACCACCTCAGGCAGCGCTCGAGCAGTTGATACCGCGCGCCCGACCTGGCGGCCGCCGTGATTGCTGACGATCACCCCGGCGGCACCGGCGTCCAGGCACGCGCGCGCGTCGTCGCCGCGCAGCACGCCCTTCACCAGCACCGGCAGTCCCGAGATGTCGGCGAGCCAGGCGATCATCTCGAGGTCGATGCCGGGATCCTGTTCGAGGGCCTCGACAGGATCGCGGTCCGCCGCCAGATGCCGACCGAGATTGGACAGCGCGGAGCCAGCGAGCGGCAGCGGCCAGCGTTTGCGTCCCACGTAGGGCGTGTCACCCGTCAGCACGAGCGCGCCCGCACCCGAGGCGACGGCGCGCCGCACGAACGCCGCGGTCACCGAGCGCTCGCGCATGACGTACACCTGCAACCACCATGGGATGCCGACGGCGGCGATGTCCTCGATCGTGCGGCTCGCGCGCCAGGAGACCACCATGAGCGCGCCCGCCGCCCCGGCGGCCGTGGCGACCTCGCCGTCCGGGTGTGCCAACCCATGTGCCGCGGTCGGAGCGAGCAGGACAGGATGCGCGAGCTCGACACCGAGCATCGCGGACCGCAGCGACACCGAGGACACGTCGCGCAGCACGCGGGGACGGAGCCGGTAGCGCTGCCACGCCGGCGCCGCGTCGGCCAGCGCACTCTCGTCGCCGGCGCCGCTGGCGAAGTAGCCGACCACGTCTGCAGCCAGCGACGCTCGGGCCCTCGACTCCTGCTCGCGCAGCACGTCCAGCACGCCGGCCACTGTGCCACGCGCTCTTGGACAGTCCCGGCCGCGGCTCGCCGCAACCTTGAACTGCAACCATTGACCCGTTCCATCCGATCAGTCAGGCTGGGCCCGGCCGGACCCTCTCCACATGCGCTAACGGCGCGCAAAGGAGGCATTTTGACGTCGACTGTCCTGCCGTGCCACCCGCACCGGTCCGGCGGCCGTGCCGACGCCGAGGAGAATGCTGCCGGCGCGTCGCGGGTCATCAAGTTCCAGGCACCCGAGGTGGTGTTCGGGGCCGGATCCCTTGCCGAGGCCGGCTTCGCGGCCCGGCGCCTGGGCGCCCACCGGCCGATGGTCGTCACCGACTCCGGCCTGCTCGCCGCAGGCTGGGTCACCGAACTGGTCGCACATCTTGCCGACGTCGGGCTCCGCGCCACGGTCTGGTCCGACGTCACGCCGAACCCGAAGGACCACGAAGTCGCCGCCGGGTTCCAGCTGTACGAGGAGTCCGGCTGCGACGTCCTGATCGCCATCGGCGGTGGATCGTGCATCGACGCGGCGAAGGGGATCGCGATCCTCGCGAGCAACGGCGGCGCCATCCTCGACTACGCCGGCGTCGACCGCGTGACGCGCCCCATCCCTCCCCTGCTGATGATCCCGACGACCGCGGGGACGGGTGCAGACGTCTCGCAGTTCTGCATCATCACCGATACCGCGAACTCGGTGAAGGTCACGATCATGGGGCGCGCACTCGTCCCCGACATCTCGGTGACCGACCCGCAGGTGCTCACCACCATGCCCGACGATCTGGCGGCCGCTACCGGGCTGGACGCGCTGACCCACGGCATCGAATCGTTCGTATCGCTCGCGCACAACCCACTCACCGACGGCCACGCGCTCAATGCCGTCCGCCTTGTCGTCGGCAACCTGCGCCAGATGATCGGACGACGCGAGAACCTCGAGCACCGCCAGCACATGGCGCAGGCGAGCCTGGAGGCAGGGCTCGCGTTCAGCCACGCGATCCTTGGGGCGACGCACGCGATGAGCCACCAGGTCGGCGGCCTGCTCGACTTGCCGCACGGCGTGGTCAACGGAGTGCTGCTGCCCCACGTCATCCGGTTCAATGCCCAGCTCGCGCCCGAGCGATTCGCCATCCTCGCCATGACGGCCGGTTGCCCGATCGCGGGCGTGCCGGCAGCCGAGGCGGGCGACCTGCTGGCCGAGCGAATCCGGGGCCTCGCCGACGAGCTGGGCGTGCCGAAGGGGCTCAGCGAGCTCGGCGTGCGGGAGGAGGACATCGAGACCCTCGCGAGGAATGCGCTGGCCGACGCGTGCCTGACAACCAACCCACGCCCGGCGTCGCAAGCAGACCTTGCCACCCTCTTTCGCTCAGCGCTCTGAGTTCCGTGCCACGGTCGGATGCACCCCAGCGAGGCGCCGAGGCCTCGTCGCTGAGCACTCTCACCGGCGTCCGTTCGGCCAACAAATCCTATTATGTCGAGCTGCGGCGGACCGAGGAGCGGATGACGGCCGCGGTGCGGACGCTAGAGGGCATCTCGTCGGCGCTCGTGCGTACCCGCGACGACCCGCGTGGATTGCTGCTCGAGGTGCTGCAGGCGGCCGCCGGGCACCTAAGTTCGGGCTGGACGATGATCGCGCTGCGAAACGGCGCGCTGCGCGGGCTCGGGATGCGCTTCCTCGCTCTCGGGCCGTCCGGACGGCTCGTCGAGTCCGACCGGGGGCTGCCACCGACCCTGCGCGACGAGCTGAGCCGGCTGCGCAATGACATGGGCGTCGAACCGGTGGTGCGCTCGGGGTGGGTGCGTGTGCCGATGACCCTGGACGGCGAGGTGCTCGGCCAGCTCGTCGCGAGCCCACCTGTCGACGAGACCGTCGAGCATGAGGACCTGTGGGTGCTGCGCATCCTGGCGAACCAGGCCGCCATGTCCGTCCATACCGCGACGATGTACGCGACCGCGGCCGACCTGCGCGGGCGCGCACAGCAGCTCTACGACGAGATGACGCGCAGTTCGGAGGATCTGCAGGCCCGTACCGCCGAACTGGAACGAGCGGAAGGGCGGCTGCATGTGTTCAGCCAGCGCGAGGTGCTCGACGCCGAGCGGCACCGCATCGCACTGGAGCTGCACGACAGCGTCGCGCAGTACGTGCTCTCCGCCGGGCTGGCGGTGGACGTGTGCCGCGCCGAGGCGTCCGAGACCGCAACAGGCGATCCCGGCACGATCGACCGGCTCGTGCACGCGCGCGACCTCATCGCCCAGGCCGGCGACCAGGTGCGCTCGGTCATCTATGCACTGCATCACGACCCGGAGGACGAGGAGGTCGCGAGCCTGCCGAATCTGCTGCAAGGTCTCGCGGCGCAGCACCGTCCCAGCCTGGCCGTGACGGTTCGGATCGAGGGACGCCCCGTCCCTCTCGACGCCAAGGCCGAACACGCCCTCGCTCGCATCGCCGGGGAGGCGCTGTTCAACGTTTCGATCCACGGCCAGGCCTCCCGTGCCGTGGTGCGGCTGCGCTACAGCGAGCGCGCCATCCTGCTCTGGATCAGCGACGACGGGACCGGCGATCCCCGTGACCTGCGGCGCAAGCTGCGTCTCGAGGCGGCCGGGTCGTCGGACGGACGGCACCAGGGCCTGGCGAATATGGCGAATCGAGCCCACGACCTGGCCGGCACGTTCGCCGTTCGCCGGGCCAAGCTCGGCGGGGTCCGCATCGAGGTCCGCGTTCCGTCCGGGCCGGCGCCACCGTCGAACGAGGCACAACCATGACCGTCACTGACATGATCGATCTGGTGCTGGTCGATGATCACGCGGTGGTCCGGCAGGGGTTGCGCTCGGTGCTGGAGCGCGCACCCGACGTCCGCGTGGTCGGCGAGGCAGGCACCCCAGACGAGGCCATGGCGGTCGTCGCTGCCACGCATCCGTCCCTCGTGCTGCTCGATCTCAAGCTGTCAGCCTCGCCAGGACTGGCCGGTCTGGACCTGTGCGGCCGGCTCACCACCGCCCACCCCGGCCTGGCCGTGCTCGTCCTCACCACCACGCTGGAGGACGACATCGTCGTCGCGGCGTTGCGCCGGGGGGCTCGTGGCTACGTGGTGAAGGAGGTCGACACCTCCGAGCTGTTGCGCGCGATCCGCTCCGTGCACGCGGGCCAGAACGCCTTCGATCCGCAGAGTGCGTCGGCGATGGTGCGGGGACTGTCGGCGACACCCGTCGGAGGTGGCCGTTCGCTGACCGCACGCGAGATCGAGGTGCTGCGGTTGCTCGCGCGCGGCATGTCCAACCGCGACATCGGTAAGGCACTGTTCATCTCCGAGACCACGGCGAAATTCCACGTCGCGAACATCTTGCGCAAGCTCAAGGTCGGACGCCGCGCCGAGGCGGTGTACGTCGCCAGCAAGATGGGCGCTGTCTGATCAACGATCTCTGTCCGCCGCTTCTGTGGCCGGTGTTTTCGTGACGACTGCCCGACCAGCGGGAGGTTCAGCCGCCGACGCCGGCGCGCTGCCGGTCCAATACCAGCCAGCCCCCGTGGTGCTCATATACCTCTGCGGTCCAGCCGGAGCGGGCACCGAGGGCAGTGAGACCCTCGGCGGTCATCGTGCGGACGTGGCCGAACAGCGGGTTCGGCACCGCCTCGTACGGCACGGCCACGACCACCCGCCGGCGCGCCAATCGCAGCGCTTCAGCGAGCACGGCGTCGGCCGTATCCGCGTCCAGGTGTTCGAGCACGTGCAACAGCGCCACAGCGTCGACGCAGCCCGAGGGCAGCGGCACCGCTGCGCCGTCGGCCAGCGCGACCGCGAGCGGACGACCCAGACGGGCAGACATCGTGCGAACGAGCCCGACGGTGCCCGGGTCGACATCACAGGCGATGACATCCGCGCCTCGCGCGGCCAGTTGCATCGCGAGCAGGCCGAAGCTGCACCCGACATCGAGGACGGTCGTCGTGGGCAACACGGTGAGCGCGTGTCGGTAGATCTCGCTGTAGCCGTGACCACGGCGCACCCGCGCGAGACTGTTGCGGTAATAGCGTTCCCAGGCCATCAGCGGATCGGCGTGGGAGGTCAGCACGATGCCGGTGAAGGCACGGGCGAACACGTCGTGGTCGTCGGTGACAGGCGACAACGCCACGGCAAGTCGCTCGGCGATGCCGTCGTCGATCTCGGCGCCGTGGAAACGATGGCGCACGAGCACGCCGCCCCGGGGACCAGGGCGCACGCTCAGACCAGGGCGCTCGCCGCGTTCCACGAGCACCACGTCGTCGACGTACCGCCCGCCCGGGCACGCACTGAACGGGTCGATTGCGGCCCGGACGCTCATCTGGCCATCCGCGCTGCCTGAAGGCCCGTCACCCGATCGAGACCAGCGAGATCACGAACGACGTGCACTCTGTGGCAGTAGCTCGCGTACCCCGGCAAATCGCACGACCCCAGCCGCCACGAGTACCGCGGTTCGGGCGTGAGCCAGATCAGTTCGCGAGCCCGGCGGGCGATCTCGCCGATTGCGCCGAAGTTCGGATCCTTGCCGTTCCCACGCCCGTCGCCGAGCACGATCACGGTCGTGCGCCGGGTGATCGCGCCGCCGTGGTCCTCGAGGAACGTGCCCAACGCGCTGCCGTAGTCGGAATCCGCGTCCACATCCAGCACGCCTCCGGCCGGCAACCCGGCCATGACCAGTCCGAGCGCGTCCTCCAACGGGTGTTCCTCGAACAGGTCGGTGATCTCCACGAGGTCGGACACGAAGGCGAACGAGCGCACCTTGGACGCCATGCTCTGCAATCCGTGCACCAGCTGAAGGGTGAACCGCGCCGTTGCCCGCACCGAGAGTGAGACGTCAACAAGCAGCAGCAGACGTGGCCGGTCTGCCACCTTCGCGACAGTGACCGGCCGGAACGGCACCCCGTCGTAGCGCATGTTGTGGCGCATCGTCCGAGCACTGTCGACGTCACCGCGCGCCGCCGTCTTCCGGCGGGAACGTGGCGCGCCGTGCAGGCTACGCAACAACCGATGCATCGCCTCCTCCAACTCGGCACGATCGCGCTCGTCGACCCGCTCGCCCGCGGGCGCGCCCACTTCCGGCGATTCGATCTCGAGGCCATTCGACATGAGCGCTTCCAGATGCCGGCGCAGCGCATCGGGCAACCGCTCGAGCAGGCCTGCCAGCTCGTTGCGCAGCGCCGCAAGTTCGGCGGGATCGAGGTCGGGCTCCTCGCCGTCGTCGGTGTCCGCCCCGTCCTGCAACCACGAGAGCAGCGCCATCTCCTGCGCGACCGACAATTCGGTCTCCAGGCGCAGGCCCTCCTTGCTGACGATGTCGCCGGGCCGTCCCGGATTGTGCAGCCGCGAGGTCGTCAGCTGCACCCGTGCGGCGTCGGCCGTGTCGCCCGCCGTCTCGTCCGACAGCACGATCTCGTTCGTCATCGAGGCCATGTCCAGCCGGTTTGCCTCCTGATGGAGGTTGTACTGCTGGGCCATGTCCGCGTCATCGAAGTACTTGCGGATGTCCTCCGGCTTGCCGTGGGCGTGCCCGTCCTCCGGCTTGTCACCCGGTTCCTCGGACAGGCTGAAGCGGTCGAGCTCGCCCTGGTCGGAGAGATCGTCATGCTCGTGTGAGTGTTCGGCTTCGGGCTCATCGAGCACTCGCTGCAGCCGGAAGAACAGATCGAAGATGCGGTCGAAGCTACGCTCGTCGCGGCGGTCCTTGATCAGGCAGACCCGCAACGCACAACGGGTCAGCTCACGATCGGCAGCAATGCCGCGCGCGCTCAGTGCGCGCATCGCGTCCACCGTCTCCGAGACGCCGATCCTTACCCCGGACAGTCGCAGCAGCCGTACGAACCGATGGACCGACGCCTCCACGGCGGTCGCTCAGACAGGTCTGCGGCGTGAACCGCGGGCGTTGAACGAGCGTTCGCCCTGTGCCCTGCCGATCTTGGGCGGGACGCGGTCCTGACCGGGCGCGCCGTAGTAGTCCTGGCTGTGGCGGCCGGGTTCGTCCTTCGCGACCCGCAGGTCGACGCCGACCGGATCCGGGGGGACGTCGACCTCGGGCGCCGAGTCGTCGTGGCTGTGGTCGGCCGCGCCGTTCGCAGGGCTGTGCGGGTGTCCGCCGTCCCGGTGATCGTGACTGTGCCCGTGACCCCGCCGCCCGATGAGTTCCGGCACCGACGCATTCGGGTCAATGAGCTTGGGCAGCGCCTCCAGCGTCCGCTTGAGATCACGCTCGTACTTGACCACGACATTCGCCGTCTGGGACAGCAATTCGACGGTGAGCTCGGCCGCGCCCAGTACCGCAAGCGTCCGAGCCCAGTCGATCGTCTCGGAGATGCTCGGTGCCTTGCGCAGATCGAGCTCGCGCAGACCTCGCACGACCTCCACCAACGTGCGCGCCAATGCCTCCGGCAGGCCGGTGTTCTTCGACCGAATGATGTCCAGTTCACGATCGGCATCGGGATAGTCGAGCGTCAGATGCAGGCAGCGCCGTTTCAATGCTGCGGACAGATCGCGGGTGTTGTTCGACGTCAGCACCACGTACGGCTCGTGGCGTGCGGTGAAAGTGCCCAGTTCCGGGACGGAGACCTGGTACTCGGCCAGCAGTTCGAGGAGCACCGCCTCGAGAGCCTCGTCCGCGCGGTCGACCTCGTCGATCAGCAGGACCACCGGAACGTCGGAGCGCACCGCCTCCAGCAGCGGGCGCGGCGAGAGGAACTGTTCGGAGAAGAACACGCTGTCCTCGGCGGCGATGCGCCGCACCGATTCGGCGATGGTGTCGGCGTCTCCGACGATCTGGCCGATCTTCTCACGCAGCATCTGCGTGTAGAGCAGCTGCTTACCGTAGTCCCACTCGTACAAGGCGGTGGTCTCGTCCTGGCCCTCGTAGCACTGCAGCCGCAGCAACGGACGGCCAGTCACCTCGGCGAGTGACTTTGCGAGCTGGGTCTTGCCGACGCCGGCGGGTCCTTCGAGCAGCACCGGCTTGCTGAGCCGGGACTGCAGGAAGACTGTGGTCGCCAACCGCTGGTCGGCGAGGTAACCGTGGTCGGCGAAGCGGATGACGACGTCCTCAACCGACTCGAAGTCGGCGGGGACGTCGTCACCGACGACACATGGTCGATTCACGTGAGCAGATCGTCCAGGTCACCGGTCATGCTGTGCTCGACCACGGGACGCACGGTCTCGAACGTGCACTCCTTCGCGTTGCCGGGAGTGCAGGCATCACCCAGGACGTGCTTGGTGATTCGGTCGACGTCGTCGGCATCGCCGGTGATGACCTTTGCGTTCTCGTAGAACTTCGTCGGGCCGGTGCCGAGACGGTTCTTGGAGTAGCTGTCCTGCGTGACATCGACGAACCGCTCCGGGATGCCGACGTCGCGGAGCAGTCGGATTGCTGCGGCCAGGGCTGCATCGGCCGCCTGCGGCTTGGTCATGCCGTGGGTGTCGATGCCCATCACCTCGGCGATGTCGGCGAAGCGGTGATAGATCGCCGGCATGTTGAACGCCCACACGCGGGGAAGCGCGATGGCGTTGTTCAGCCCGTGATTGGGTGTCGTAGAAGGCACTGATCGCGTGCGAGATCGAGTGAATGATGCCCAGGCCGCCGGAGTTGAACGCCTGCGCCGCGATGTACTGCGCGTACATCATGCCCTCGCGTCCCTCGAGGTCCTGGCCGTTCCAGACCGCCGCGCGCAGGTGCTTGGCGGTGAGCCGGATGGCGTGCAACGCGTTCCCGAGCGAGGGCTCGAAGTTCAGGCGCGAGACGTACGGTTCGCTGGCATGGGCGAGCACGTCGAAGCCACATTGCGCCGTGTAGTCGATCGGGCAGTCGAAGTACAGCACCGGGTCGTCGATCGCCAGTGTGGTGACACTCGCGTCGTCGAACGCGACGTACTTGTGCGGGTTCTCGGGGTCGGTCGTGGTGTCGGTGATGACGTAGGCCCACGACGTCTCCGAGCCAGTGCCGGCGGTGGTCGACACTGCGATGTGCGGCGGGTTCTTCGGGTTCTCGCTCATATTGAAACCCTCGAACTCGTTCACGTTTCGACCGTCGTGGGCGACGGAGACCCGGGCGCCCTTGCAGGCGTCGTGCGAAGAGCCTCCCCCGATCGAGACGAAGGAGTCGCAGCTGTTCTCCTGGTACATGGACACTGCGTCCATGACGTTGTAGTCCTTCGGATTCGACTCGACCTTGTCGTAGACGACGACCTCGAGGCCGTGATACTTCATCGATTCGGCGATCTTATGGACGATGTCGGTTCCGCGAAGGCCGGACGTCATCACGAGGGTCTTCTTGAAGCCGAGCTTCAGGGCTTCGGGACCGATCATCTCGTGCGCGCCCGGGCCGAGCATCGCCCGCGGGAACGGGTGGAACTCCTTGATGGGGAACGGCTTGAGCAGTTCATCGACCTGCATGCGGACCTCCTGAGGTTAAGGACACTGCTGTGGGATGGACCCTGCTGTGGATTGCGGGATGCGCTCATGGCGCTCAGGCCGTCAGGGTATGAGTGCGACCACTCGGACGGGAGGGGTCGCGGCGTAAACCCGCCGCGATGAGTGTCCACACCTCACCGTTCGTCGTCTGTGCCCTGTCCGAACGGACAGGGGGGCCCGCAGTCGCTCAGTGGGCGACGACGCCGTTGCGGCGCGGGCCGCCGAGCGGCTCCGCGGTCAGCTGGTCGTCGGCGAACCCCGCCGCGAGAGCACGCAAGGCGGCGTCGAGGTACGCCGTGAGGTCGGCGCCAGCGCAAACGGCCCAGCGCTCGTACGCTGCGCGACAGGCGGCGAGTGTCGCCCGGCCGATGACCAGCGGGTACAGCGAATCCGCCGGCTGCCCGGTGCGGCGGGCGACGAAGTCGATGACGGCCCGCTCCCAGGCGTCGTAATGCAGGGCAGCGCTCGCGACGAGTTCCGGTGCCGAGCCGATGAGGTTCATGCGGGTGCGCAGCTCGGGCTCGTCAGCGGCGCTGTAACGGTTCGCGCTGATGACGGCACGGCGCACCGCTTCCATCACCGTGATGTTCGTCGGCGTCCTCGACAATGTCTCGTTCAGATGTGCCACTTCCCGGTCGAAGTCACTCCAGAGCACGCTCGTCTTGGAATCGAAGTAACGAAAGAATGTTCGCCTGCTGACGCCAGCCACGGCGGCGATCTGGTCGACCGTCGTCTCGTCGAAACCCTGCTCAGCGAACAGGCGCAGTGCGATCAGTTCGAGCGCGCGGGCGCTGGTGCCGGGCGGGCGGCCACGCCGAGCCGCCACGGGCTGTTCATCGAGGCTCATCCGCGACTCTTTCGCGTCGTGGTCTTGTCTCCGCCACCGGATAACGTTAACGTACCCCGGTATTCGTCACTGTGTGCCGAAACGGTGCACGCCGACCAGAGCACGGCTTGGACGAGCGCAGGTAATCAGCCGACAGGAATCAGATAGGAGCAGTCATGGCAGACGAGCCCACCCAGACAATCGAGCACGCCGAGGCAACCACCGACGAGCAGGTCGTCGACGACGTCCTGGTCGAGGAGGTCTCGATCGACGGCATGTGCGGTGTCTACTGACGTCGCCGCGTCGGTCCCTCCGGGTGAGGTGAGCGCCCGTCCCTTCGATCTGGACCGGGCCTGGCGACTGCACCGGCAGGTCTCGATCCGGCCCGAACGTTTCGGCGCGTTGCTCTATCACTTCGGCACCCGCCGGCTCTCGTTTCTGAAGAGTCCGACCTTGCTCGCCGTCGTGCAATCGCTCGCCGACCACCCGAGCGCACGCGCAGCCTGCGCACAGGCGGGCGTGGACGACGGCGAACTGCCTCAGTACCGCGCCGCGCTCACGACGCTCGCGTCGTCCCAGATGATTAGTGAGAGGGCTGCCCCATGACCCAGCGGGAGGATCGCTCATGACCGCGACGAAGACGGCCGCACCGCTTCCACTGGTCGAGCAGTTCCAGTTCGGCCTAGACGCTCCGATCTGCCTGACGTGGGAGCTCACGTATGCGTGCAACCTCTCCTGCGTGCACTGCCTGTCGTCGTCGGGTCGGCGCGACCCGCGTGAGCTGAGCACCGCCGAGTGCCAGGCCGTCATCGACGAGCTGGAGCGCATGCAGGTGTTCTACGTGAACATCGGCGGCGGCGAGCCGACCGTGCGTTCCGACTTCTGGGAACTCGTCGACTACGCCACCGAACACCACGTCGGTGTCAAGTTCTCGACCAATGGCGTCAAGATCACTCCCGAGGTCGCCCAACGCCTGGCCGCCAGCGATTACGTCGACGTTCAGATTTCGCTCGACGGCGCGACCCCCGAGGTCAACGACGCGGTACGCGGGCCTGGTTCCTACGCCACCGCTATGCGCGCCATGCAGAACCTGGCCGACGCCGGGTTCACCGGCTTCAAGATCTCGGTGGTGATGACCCGCCAGAACGTCGGGCAGCTCGATGACTTCAAGGCGATCGCCGACCGTTTCGACGCGCAGCTGCGCATCACCCGGCTACGACCCGCCGGCCGGGGTGCGGACGTGTGGGACGAGCTGCACGTGACGAGCGCGCAACAGCGCGAGCTGTACGACTGGCTGGTTGCGAGTGGCGACAACGTGTTGACCGGGGATTCGTTCTTCCACCTGGCGGGCTACGGCGAGTCCCTGCCCGGGCTCAATCTGTGCGGGGCCGGACGCGTCGTCTGTCTCATCGACCCGGTCGGTGACGTGTATGCCTGCCCGTTCGCGATCCACGAGAACTTTCTCGCCGGCAATGTGCGCAGCGAGGGCGGGTTCACCGACGTCTGGCGCGGATCGGCTCTGTTCACCGAACTCCGGCAACCGCAGAGCGGCGGCGCCTGCACGTCGTGCTCGGCCTTCGACGCATGCCGTGGCGGGTGCATGGCCGCGAAGTTCTTCACCGGCCTGCCGCTCGACGGTCCCGATCCAGAATGCGTGAAGGGCCACGGCGAGCGCGCGCTGGCCGGCGTCGACCAGAGCGCGTCGCCCAAGCCGTCTCTGGATCACTCGCACCGCACCAAGGCGGTGCCGCTAACGCTGTCCCGCCGTCCGCCGGACCGCGCGTGCGAGGAAAATCCACTTGCCGGACTGGCTCTCCCGGATGCCCTGGCTCGCTGACCTCACCTGGCCGGCCGTGGCTGAGCGTGCTCGAGGCGACGCGGTGCTGGCGGTGCCGCTCGGCTCGACCGAACAGCACGGGCCGCATCTCCCACTCTCGACCGACAGCGACATCGCGGTCGCCTTGTGCGAGCGGCTCGAGGCGGCGCGGTCCGACGTCCTGATTGCACCGACGGTCACCTACGGCTCCAGCGGTGAGCACGCCGGATTCCCCGGCACTGTCTCGATCGGGCAGGAGGCGGTCGAACTGCTGGTACTCGAGCTCGGGCGCTCAGCCTTCGACACCTTCAACCACGTCGTGTTCGTCTCCGCGCACGGCGGCAACGCCGGGCCGGTCAAGCGCGCGGTCAAGACATTGCACACGGAATCGCGCGACGCCGTGGTGTTCATGCCGCACTGGCAGGGCGATCCGCATGCCGGGCGCCCCGAGACATCCCTGCTGCTCGCGGTACGACCGAACGTCGTTCGTCGCGACCTCATCGAACCCGGGGACGCCCGCCCGATGGACGAAGTCCTGCCGTTGCTGCGCGCAGGTGGCCTTCGCTGCGTGACCGACAACGGCATCCTGGGCGACCCGACCGGTGCGAACGCCGACGAGGGCAGGGTGCTGCTCGACGAGCTGGCAACACAACTGATTGCGCTCGTCGCCGGATGGCGGGTCCCATGAGCGAAGCGTGCGAGCGAATCATGGGTGTCCGGCTTGGCTGCCCGAACGAGCGAAGCGAGGCTCGGGCATGAGCGAAGCGTGCGAGCGAATCATGGGTGGTGTCCGGCTTGGCTGCCCGAACGAGCGAAGCGAGGCTCGGGCATGAGCGAAGCGTGCGAGCGAATCATGTGTGGTGTCCGGCTTGGCTGCCCGAACGAGCGAAGCGAGGCTCGGGCATGAGGCGCGTGGCGATCGTGACCGGGGCTGGGCGCGGGATCGGGGCCGCGACGGTGTCTGCTCTCGCCGCGCAGGGCTGGTCGGTGCTCGCTGTCGACATCGCCGCGAACGACCCGGCGCTGCCGTACCCGGCGAGCAGCCGGGCCGAACTCGAGGCCATCGCAGCGACGTCGGACAACATCGTCGCCCACGTTGCCGATGTGCGGGATCTCGCCGCGGTGCAGGACGCCGTCGCCCACGCGGAGTCGCGGTGGGGCGGCGTCGATGCTGCGCTCGCGGTCGCCGGCGTGATCGCCGGCGGCGTCCCCCTCTGGGAATTGCCGGTAGATCAGGAGCGCGCGATCCTCGACGTCAACCTCGGCGGGGTCATCGCGCTCGCGCGGGCTGCGGTGCCGGCGCTGCTGCGCCGGCCGAAACCACGCTCGGGCCGCTTCGTCGCCGTCGCCTCGGCCGCGGCCACCCGGGGGCTGCCGATGCTCGCCGCCTATTGCGCCGCCAAGGCAGGTATCGCCGGGCTCGTGCGGGCCCTCGCTGTCGAGCTCGCCGACAGCGGGGTCACCGCCAACGCGGTCAGCCCCGGGTCGACGGCGACGCCGATCCTCGAGGAGTCGGCACGGCTATACGGCCTCGATAGCGCGCAGGACTTCGCCGCGCAGCAGCCGTTCGGCCGTCTGCTCGATCCCGCCGAGGTCGCCAACGTGCTCGCCTTCCTCGCCGGCACAGCCAGCAGCGGCATGACCGGCGCCGTCGTGCCGGTCGACGGTGGGCTGGCGCTGTGACGGCGCAGCCCCTGCCGCAGGGCTTTCGGGTGGAGCTGGCCAAGGACTGCGTCGAGCTCGAAGCGGGTGTCTGGTTCGGCGGGTCGCCGGCGCGGGTCATGCGGCTCACCGACTCCGGACGCCGCGCGCTGGACGAACTGCGCACCCGCCCCATCGGGTCACGTACGGCGGGCGTGCTGGCCCGCCGGCTCACCGACGCGGGCCTCGCCCACCCCCGCCCCCCGGCCTTCGAGGCGGCCGACGTGGCAGTGGTGATTCCGGTTCACGAGCGGGCCGGCGCGCTCGATCGCTGCCTGACCGCACTCGGTCCGCAGAGCCAGGTGATCGTCGTCGACGACGCCTCGACCGATCAGGAGGGCATCGCCGCCGTCGCGCAGCGTCACGGTGCCAAACTAGTCCGCCGCGACGTGAATGGCGGGCCGGGCGCTGCGCGTGACACGGGGCTCGAACACGTCCATAGCGAATTCGTCGCGTTCCTCGACAGCGACTGCGTGCCGAGCCCGGGATGGGTCGGCCAGCTCGTCGGCCACCTCGCCGACCCCCTCGTCGCGGCCGCTGCGCCGCGTATCACCGCCCTCGCCCCGCGGACCTGGGCGGGGCGCTACACGGCCGTGCAGGGCAGTCTCGACCTCGGTGCCAGCCCTGCCCGGGTCGCACCGAGGACACGCGTCTCCTACGTTCCCACGGCTGCGCTACTCCTCCGCCGCGCGGCACTGCTCGAGGTCGCACGGGAGGGCAGGATCTTCGACCCGGCACTACGGGTCGGCGAGGACGTCGACCTGATCTGGCGGTTGCACCGGGCGGGCTGGCGCACCCGCTACGACCCGGCCGTCGAGGTGCCGCATCAGGAACCGCGGACCTGGCGGCAATTGCTCGCCCGCCGATTTCGTTATGGGACGTCCGCCGCGGCACTGTCGCAGCGACACGGATCGGCGGTTGCGCCGCTGGTGCTGCATCCATGGCCTGCGCTGAGCGTCGGGGCCTTGCTGGTCGGCCGGCCGCGGACGGCCGCGGTCGCGTTCGGTGCGTCGGTGCTCGCGATGGTGCGGACGCTGCGCCGCGCGAACGTGCCCACCCGCGGAGTGCAGCGCGCGATGGCGACGGCCGCGACGCAGACCTTGTCGGGTGCGGGGCGCTACGCCGTCCAGTTCGCTGCGCCCGTGCTGGTGGCGGCGGCCGTTCGCGGACCAAGGCGACACCGCATCGCCGCAGCGTTGCTGCTGCTGACACCAGCGGCGGCCGCCTGGCGGAACAGCAGCAGGCGCCTGGACCCGGTGCGCTTCACGCTCGGCTGGCTCGCGGACCAGATGTCCTACGGCGCCGGCGTATGGGCCGGTTGCCTCGAACGCCACACGACTGTTCCGCTGCGCCCGCTCATGGTGCGCAAACCGCTTCGCATCGAGTCGCGGAAACCCACAGAGGAGTGACCAGCAGTGGCCAATGAATGGTTCGAAACCGTCGCCGAAGCGCAACGCCGCGCGAAGAAGCGCCTGCCGAAATCGGTGTACAGCGCATTGGTCGCAGGCTCCGAGCGCGGCCTGACCATCCAGGACAACATGTCCGCGTTCGGCGAGCTCGGCTTCGCCCCGCATACTGCCGGCCAGGCGAGTGAGCGCGATCTCTCGACGAACGTCATGGGTCAACCGATCTCGATGCCCGTGATCATCTCGCCGACCGGCGTGCAGGCGGTGGACCCCGACGGCGAGGTCGCGGTCGCCCGCGCAGCCGCTGCGCGGGGCATCGTGATGGGCCTCAGTTCCTTTGCCAGCAAGCCCGTCGAAGAAGTCGTGGCGGCGAACCCGCAGACCTTATTCCAGATCTACTGGGCGGGTACGCGCGAGCAGATCGCGGGACGGATCGAGCGGGCGCGTGCGGCAGGCGCCGTCGGGCTGATCGCGACCCTGGACTGGTCGTTCTCCATGGGACGCGACTGGGGCAGCCCGCACATCCCCGAGAAGCTCACCGTGCGCGAGGCCGTGCGCTTCGCTCCCGAAGCCGTGACGCACCCGCGCTGGCTGATCAAGTTCCTCAAGACCGGACGCGTCCCGAACCTCACCGTGCCGAACATGCAGGACCCGGGCGGCGAGGCTCCGACGTTCTTCGCCGTCTACGGCCAGTGGATGCAGACCCCGCCGCCGTCCTGGGACGACGTGAAGTGGCTGCGTGAGCTGTGGGGTGGGCCGTTCATGCTCAAGGGCGTGACCCGGGTCGACGACGCCAAGCGGGCTGTCGACGCGGGCGCCACCGCGATCTCCGTGTCCAACCACGGCGGCAACAACCTGGACGGAACGCCCGCGACGATCCGCGTACTGCCCGCGGTTGCCGAAGCGGTCGGCGAACAGCTCGAGGTGCTGCTCGACGGTGGCGTGCGGCGCGGCAGCGACGTGGTCAAGGCGCTCGCGCTGGGTGCTCGTGCCGTCCTGATCGGCCGCGCCTACCTGTGGGGTCTCGGCGCGAACGGTCAGGCCGGCGTCGAGAATGTCCTGGACGTGCTGCGCTCGGGCATCGACTCGGCGGTGCTGGGCCTCGGACGCAGGTCGGTCAAGGAACTCGACCGCAGCGACGTACTGGTGCCCGACGGCTTCGAACGGGCGCTCGGGGTGAGCTGACCGCCACGAACACTGATTCTTGGAGATTTCGATGCGTGATTACCCGGCGTCACAGCATTACCCAGCGTCGCTGCCCGTCCCCGAGCACACCGAGCCGGTGCCGCGCCGGATTCGGGCCGTACTCGACGGCGAGACCGTGCTGGACACCGTTCGCGCTCTCTACGTCTGGGAGTGGCCGCACTACCCGCAGTACTACATCCCGCTCGCGGACGTGAACATGGCCGTACTGGTCGACGAGGACCATCCGCGCAAGCTCAAGCGCGGGACGGCACGCCAGCACGGGCTGCGCGTCGGCGCCACCTCCAAGCCGGGGGCGGCCGGGGTCTACGGAGCCGACGCAGCGCCCGGCCTGTCCGACACCGTCCGCTTCGAATGGAGCGCGCTGGACGCCTGGTACGAGGAGGACGAGCAGGTCTTCGTCCATCCCCGGGATCCGTACACCCGCGTCGACGCCATCCGGTCCACCCGCACGGTGCGTGTCGAGCTCGAGGGCACCGTGCTGGCCGAGTCGGGGAGCCCGGTCATGGTGTTCGAGACCGGCCTGCCCACGCGCTACTACATCAACCGGACCGAGGTCGACTTCAGCCATCTCGTCCCCAGCGACACCGTCACGCAGTGCCCGTACAAGGGAACGACATCGGGTTATTGGTCGGTGAACGCAGGCGGCGCGGTACAGGCGGATCTCGCGTGGAGCTACGACTTCCCCACCCGCCAGCTCCTGCCCGTCGCGGGTTTGGTCTGCTTCTACAACGAGAAGGTCGACGTCTTCCTCGACGGCGTAGGGCTGCCCCGCCCGACCACGCACTTTTCCTGACCGGGCCTCACCGGAGCGCTGCCGCGGCGCAGGCGGCGATGAAGGCGTCGAACAGGTCTTCGCCGGCGAAGACCTCCGGGTGCCATTGCACGCCGAGCACCCAGCACTGCCCGCGCATCTCGACCGCTTCGACCAGGCCGTCGTAGGCCCACGCCACGGCCTGGAGCCCGGCGCCGAGACGACCCACGCCTTGGTGATGGTGGGTTGCCACCTCCGCCTGCGCACCGAACACCTCGGCCAGCGCCGTCCGCCCCGCAACGCGTACCGAGTGCCTCCCGTGCGCCCCGACAGTCGGGCAGTGCACGTGGGTACCGACGACATCGGGCAAGTGCTGCACCAGATCACCGCCGAGCACCACGTTCAGCAGCTGCATCCCCCGGCAGACCGCGAGCACCGGCAGGTCGCGAGCGAGAGCGGCGCGCAATAATGCCGACTCCCACGCGTCACGATCCGGACGGGGGGCGCCGGTGTGCACGTCGCGCTGGGCGCCGTAATTCGCGGGATCGACGTCCGCTCCCCCGGCGACCAACAACCCGTGGACGCCGTCGAGTGCGACGTCGGCAGCCGCCGCGTCCGCCGGAGGGAGCAGCAGTGGCACGCCACCGGCGTGCAGTACGGAATCGGCGTAGCTCGCGGGAAGCAGGTCGACGACCTGGTTCCACACCCCCCAAGCAGCGCGCTCACGATAGGTGCTGAGCCCGACCCGCGGGGACACGCCGGTCGCCCGGCTCGGCATCGCGGCTAGTCCCAGAAAGCCCGGTCGGCCAGCTCGCGGCCGAGCGACGCGCGGCGCCAGAATCCGTAGCTTCCCTGGTCGAGCAGTTCGCGGCCGGCCTCAGCGAGCGCGCCGAGCGCGGCGAAGGCGAACGCGCCGCCCACCGAGATCCGGGCGACCCCGGCTGCTGCCAGCTCGGCGACACCCGGCGCGTTCGGCAGCGCGAGCACATTCACCGGACGGTCGACGCAGGCCACGACGGTGCGGATGTCGCCGATGTCGGTCAGCCCGGGCGCGTACAGGACGTCCGCACCGGCCTCCTGAAAGCTCTGCAGCCGCGCAATCGTGTCGCTGAGGTCGGCCCGTCCGTGGAGGTAGTTCTCGGCGCGAGCGGTCAGCACGATCCGCCCTCCTGCCGCGTGCGCGGCTGCGGCGATCCGTTCGGTGGCGAGAACCCGGTCGTAGATCGGATCCGCGTCCTCTCCTGTGTGATCCTCTATCGAGCAGCCGGCCAACCCCGCCTCGATCGCCGCGCCGATCGTGTCCGCTACCCCCGAAGGCCCGTGGGCGAAGCCGTTCTCCAGATCGGCCGATACCGGCAGCTCAGTCGCAGTGACGATCGCAGCCGCGTGCGCGAGCGCCTCCTCGCGGGTGACGGTGCCATCGTGGCGCCCCAAGGTGGCGGCGAACCCGCTGCTGGTCGTCGCGAGGGCGTGGAAGCCCAGCGCCTGCAGCATCCGGGCCGAGCCCGCGTCCCACGGATTGGGCAGCAGCAGCGGCTCACCTCGTCGATGCAGCGCACGGAACTCATCGAACTTGTCCACGCTCATCTGTGCGACCCTGCCACGTCCTCGCGGGCGCCGGGTGGACCCGCGCAGAGTTGCTGCTGAGCCCAGCTGCGTTGTCGTCTCAGATCGAGACGCTGGACGTGGCACGAGTCGCGATCCCGGCCCGCGGGGGCGGATGCCCGGTCAGTCGGTTCCGGGCACGATTCCGTACTCGTGAATCTTGCGGTAAATAGTCGCCCGCGACATTCCGAGCGAGCGCGCCGCAGCAAGCTTGTTCCCGCTCGAGTCGTTCAGGGCGCGCACAATTGCGTCTCGCTCCATCGACTCCAGCGGGCTGAGCGTGCGCCTGCTCATGCTGCGGGTTTCCGGCGGCAGGTCGCGGGGCTGGATGGATCCCACCCGTCGATGCCGGACGACCTGATGCAGCAGCTCGTGCACCTGCTCGACATTTCCCGGCCACGGCGAACGCATCAGCAGGCGCATGGCTTCCGGAGAGCAGGAGATTTGCGTCCCGTTCGCGAGCTTGCCGAGGAAGAAGGACATCAGCGCCGGCAGATCGTCGAGATGCAACCGCAACGGCGGCACGTCCACGGTCACGGGGAACAGGCGCAGCAGGTGGTCGAGCTCCGGCCCCGGTGCGGTGTGGCGCAGCGTCACGGCAGCCCACAGTGAACCGTCGGCCCGGCGCACCGCCGCATCGTCGAAGGCGGCGGTCAGAGCCCGGAGGCGGCGCCGATCGAGGCGGTCGGCATGACGCAGGACGACCGTGTCGGCGTCTGCGAGCAGTGCCTGCCGCACGCTGTCGAGCCAGCCGGGGTCGGACTCGGCGTCGGCTGCGTCAAACTCCGCGAACCGCCGGGCAGGGTTGCGCCGCAGCTGCACCGCGCGGAGCAGCGCGAGCTTGCCGACGCCGGGCTCACCCGCCACCGCCAGCCACTCGTTGGCATTGAAGGCGGCCTCGACCTGTTGGCAGGCGCGTTGCCAGAGTGGGGCGTCTCCGACCAGCCCGGGCAGCAGCATCCGCGAGGGCTGCGGGCGCTGCACGGGCCTGGGTTCGGCGACACCCAGTTTGACGTGCACGACGATCCCGGTTGTGCGCGGGTCGGAACCGACGCGCTGGCAGTACATCCGCGCGGCCGTCCCGCTCGGCAGGCCCACCACAACCGACCGGCGCCGCCCCTCCTCCAGCGTCTCCGCCACCTCGGCAGCCTGAGTGAGCAGTGCGGCCTGATCGGCGGGTTCGAGCACCGATCGCGCGAAGTCGTTCACCATCACCGAATCGCCGGTCATCGCGAAGACGATGCCCGTCGTTCGGCGGCACGCCCGTCGGTAGGCGCGAAACACCTCCAGTTCCTGCACGCCGGTGTCGTTCAGCATCGCCTCGCGGATCTGGTCGGCGGTGGTCTCGGCCAGCACCAGCAGCAACGAGTCGGCGTCGCGACGCCAACAGGTGAGATCCACCGCGCCCACCGTCCTACCCGAAATCGGATCTCGGATCGGGACACCGGCACAGGCAAGGTTGTCGAGATGTTCCGCGTAGTGCTCATGGCCGAACACCTGGGTTCCGGTACCCGCCTCGAGCGCGGTTCCGATTCCGTTCGTGCCCACGAATTGCTCTGCGTAGCTGAACCCGGGCGCGAGCAGCACCCGATCGAGGTGGCGATCCAGCTCGACGATCCCGGTACGGCGGCTCAACACCAGCCCGGAGTGGTCGGTGAGAATGATGCTGATCGGCTGGCCGTCGAGGCGCTCGCGCAGCCGGCGCAACACCGGTTCGGCGCTGCGCGCCAGTGGAGTGTCGAAGTTCGGGTCGTGCAGGTAGGGCAGTTCGATCTTGTCCGCCGCAACCTGCAGCTCGCGGGATCTGCGCCATGACGCCAGGATCGCCGCACGCACCTGGCTCGGCTCCGGTTGATCGGAGGACAGGAAACGGACGCGGGTTGCTGCTAGATCGCGGCCGTCCACCGGAACGAAGTCCGACGACGGCATCCGGGCCATGACCTGGACAACCTCCATACCTTTAGTTCGGCGGGTGCCGACCGAGCGGCCCGCGCGACATCGAGGTACGACGCACGCGGTCGTACCGCTTCACCATAGGCGGGGCACCCGAGCGACGTGTCTCAGATTGAGACACTTCCCCCACTTGACCCCGGATATAACCGGCTGCATGACGAGTGACGCCCAGGACCGCGAGAGCTACAACCCCTGGTCGGTCGTCAACCTGGTCTTCGCCCACCTCGCCGAGCAGGGCCTGCATCCGGTCCTCGGGGAGTCGGGTGACCCGGGTGAGCCGGCGCGAGCGCTCTTGGAAGCGCTGGGCATCGAACCTGCCGCCGAGGGCAATCGCGAGGTCATGCGCGGAGTGCGCGCTCACCTCGCCGAAATTCGGGCTGCCGTATTCGAGTCGCCCTAGCGCTGCAGAACCAGCCTGTGCCGGCTCTGCAGAACTGCCCTATCCGAACAACTGTCTCGTTCTGAGACCCTGGCGCCCCCCAACCCGATATGTGATGGGCGTCGACCCGCAGCCGAACCGAGGAGTGTGGCGATGAGTCGTCAAAGCGTGGCCAAGGCCCACGAGAAGATCCAAGAGTTGGCTTGGGAGCCGCTCTATCACGAGCCGGTGTCCCAGTACGGAACGGACTACACGTTCCAGAAGGCCAAGAAGAAGGACCCGCTCAAGCAGGTTCTCCGGTCCTACTTCCCGATGCAGGAGGAGAAGGACCACCGCGTGTACGGCGCTTCCGACGGCGCCATCCGCGGAAACATGTTCCGCCAGGTGCAGGAGCGCTGGCTGGAGTGGCAGAAGCTCTTCCTGAGCATCATTCCGCTTCCTGAGATCTCTGCCGCGCGGGCCATGCCGTTGCTGTTCAACACGGTCCCGAACCCGGAACTGCACAACGGCCAGGCGATCCAGATGATCGACGAGGTACGTCACTCGACGATCCAGCAGAACCTCAAGCGCCTATACATGAACAACTACATCGACCCGGCAGGCTTCAACAGCAGCCTGCGCAACTTCCAGAACGACTACTGCGGCACGATCGGCCGGCAGTTCGCCGAAGGCTTCATCACCGGTGACGCGATCACCGCGGCGAGCATCTACCTGACCATCGTGGCGGAGACGGCGTTCACCAACACGCTGTTCGTGGCCATGCCGGCCGAAGCGGCCGCCAACGGTGACTACCTGCTGCCGACGGTGTTCCACTCCGTGCAGTCCGATGAGTCGCGCCACATCAGCAACGGCTACGCCACGCTGCTCATGGCGCTGTCGGACGAGGGCAACCACCAGTTGCTCGAGCGCGACCTGCGCTACGCGTGGTGGAACAACCACCGGGTGGTGGATGCCGCGATCGGCACCTTCATCGAGTACGGCACCAAGGACCGCCGCAAGGACCGTGAGAGCTACGCGGAGATGTGGCGCCGTTGGATTTACGACGACTACTACCGCAGCTACCTCGTCCCGCTGGAGAAGTACGGACTGGTCATTCCGCACGACCTGATCGAAGAGTCGTGGAACCAGATCTGGAACAAGGGCTACGTCCACGAGGTCGCACAGTTCTTCGCCACCGGGTGGCTCGCCAACTACTGGCGCATCGACCCGATGACCGACAAGGACTTCGAGTGGTTCGAGTACAAGTACCCGGGCTGGTACGACAAGTACGGCGCATGGTGGGAGAACTACTCGCGCCTGTCGGTCGCGAACGGGCACAACCCGATCGCGCTCGAGGACGTCAACTACGTCTACCCGTCCCGGTGCTGGACCTGCATGGTGCCGTGCCTGGTCCGTGAGGACATGGTCATGGCCGACGTCGACGGCCAGACCCGGACGTACTGTCACGAGGCCTGCCGCTGGACCGACACAGTCGCTTTCCGCCCGACCTACCAGGGCCGCGACACACCGAACATGGGTCAGCTGATCGGCAAGCGCGAGTGGGAGACGCTGTACCACGGCTGGAACTGGGCCGACGTGGTCTCCGACATGGGCTACGTCCGCGACGACGGCAAGACGCTCGTGGCGCAGCCGCATCTCGACCTGGATCCCAAGAAGATGTGGACGCTGGACCACTTGCGCCGGTGCCCACCGTTGCTGAGCCCGAATGTGCTCCTCAACGAGATGACACCCGACCAGCAGAAGGCCTACCACGCCGACTACGTCAAGCAGGGTCCTGCCGGTCGGCCTGCGCCGGCGACCGGCTGATCGACGCAGGGTTCGAGGCAGAGGCCCGGCGCACTTCCGTCGGGCCTCTGCCCTCGGCGCACCATGCGCCCGCTTCGATACGCAGTGCGGAAGGGAGTCATGGATAGCAAGCACACCGTGCGGTTCGAGCCGGTAGGCATCGAGATCGAAGTGGACGAGACCCAGAACATCCTCCGTGCCGCGGCGGAGCAGGGCATCATGCTCATGCACGGTTGCAAGGAAGGGCAATGCGCGGCGTGCAAGTCGTTCGTCCTCGAGGGTGAGGACATCGACCTGGACAAGTACTCCACCTTCGCACTACCCGACTTCGAGAAGGACGAAGGTTTCACCTTGCTGTGCCGGGCACACGTCTTCGAGGACGTGACCATCGAGCTGCTCAACTACGACGAGGAGATGATCCGCTCCGGGCAGCCCATCCAGAACGTATTTACCGAAGTGGTGGCGAACGACCCGGTCACGCACGACATCCGCCACCTGGTCCTGAAGATCATCGAGCCGGAGACGGTCAGCTACTTTCCCGGCCAGTACTTCGACATCACGATCCCGGGCTCCGAGGAGACTCGATCCTTCTCGATGGCCAACACGCCCGGCGCGGACAGTCGCCAGCTGGAGTTCGTGATCAAAATCTATCCGGACGGGCGGTTCTCCACCTTCCTCGACAGCGAGCTGACCGTCGGGGATCGACTGGACCTGGTCGGTCCGTTCGGAGCGTTCACCCTGCGCGACGGCCGGGATTCCGATCTGGTCTTCGTCGGCGGCGGCGCTGGCATGGCACCGATCCTCTCAGTGCTGCGGTCGCTGGCCGAGCGGGGCAGCACCCGTAAAGCCACGTACTACTACGGCGCCCGCCGCAGGCGCGATCTGTGTTTCGAGAAGGAGCTCTACGCCCTCGAGCAGGCAATGCCCAACTTTCATTTCGTCCCGGCACTGTCCGAACCTGACGCGGACGAGGAGTGGGATGGCGAGGTGGGGTTGATCACCGATGTCGTGAGCAAGCACGAGAGCGACCTCGCCGATTCGGATTCCTACGTGTGCGGGCCGCCGCCGATGGTCGAGGCGGCGATGTCGACGCTGTCCGGATTGGGCGCCAACGAGAAACACATCTATTACGACAAGTTCACGACCACCGGCTCGGCCTGAACCGCTTTTCCAGGAGACAAGGGAGAACTGACATGACCGCCACCACGGAGCGCAGCGCGCCACAACCCGAATTCACCGACGCCGAGGCCGGCGCCAAGGAATTCCCGGACTCAACCGCGCGCAACTACAACTACTTCACCCCAGCCAAGCGTCGGCAGTCCCACTATGAGGACGTCACGGTGGAGGTTCAGCCCGACCCGCGGCACTACCTCGCCCAGGGCTGGTTGTACGGATTCGCCGACGGACGTGGTGGGTACCCCCTGGACTGGACGGTGCTGAAGGCGTGGGGCGTGGACCGTCCCGAGCCGGAGCGCTTCCCGGGCTCGGGCGGAAAGGGTTACGACTGGCCGGCGCACGGCTGGCACGAGTTCCGCGACCCGAACGAGGAGTGGGAGCTCACCTTCTACCGCTATAACTCCAACGTGGTGCGCCAGATCAACCAGAACGTGGACACCGCCCGCGAGAGCAAGGCTTTCGAGCAGTGGAACCCGAACTGGGTGACCTTCGTCGAACGCAACGTCGGTGCCTGGATGCACGTCGAACACGGGCTGGGTCTGTACTTGTTCGCGAACGCCCAGCGCCGGGCACCCACGAACATGCACAACAACGCGATCTCGGTCAACAGCATGCACCGGATCCGGTTCGCGCAGGACCTCGCGCTGTACAACCTCACGCTGAGCGAAGAGATCGAGGGTTTCGACGGCGCGGCCCATGTCGAAACCTGGAACAGTGACCCCGCATGGCAGGGGGTACGCCGGGTGTCGGAACAGATGACCGCGATCGACGACTGGGCCGAGGCGATCTTCGCCGCCAACATCGTCTTCGAACCATTGATCGGCGAACTGTTCCGGAGCAACCTGGTGCAGCAGGCGGCGCCGAAGAACGGCGACTTCGTCACGCCCACCGTCGTCGGGGCCGGTGAGCACGACTACGCCGAGCGCGACCTGCGCTACAGCAAGGCGATGTTCGAACTGCTGACCAACGACAAGGAATTCGCCGACCACAATGTCGCGATCATGAATCAGTGGCTGTCCACCTGGACCGCCCGATGCATCGCTGCCGCTCGCGAATTTCAGCCGCTATGGTCGCAGCCTGATGCCAAGCCGCCGCGTTTCGAGGATGCGCTCGACCGCGTGAAGAGCCGCTTCAGCGGAATCCTGTCCGACCTGAGCCTGCAGAACCCGAAGGAGCTGACCCAGTGACCGCGTACAAGTCGACGAACACCTCGTACCGAACGAACGAGAGTGCTTACCAGGCCAACAACACGTCGTCGAACATGTGCGGTGTGACGCTGATGAACAACCAGGTCGGCGTCGTGGTCGCGGAGGTGATGCGCCACAAGGACGGCGTGACCGTGACGAAGCTGCCCTCGATGATCCGGGTGGACGCGACCAACCGGATGGACTTCGACTACGACGAGATCTCCGAAGCGCTAGGCGAGGAGGCGGGCTTCTACGACGCGGCGGAGTTCGAGGAGAACATGTCGACGCACTACGGCCGGATGATCCACGAAGACGACCGGACGATCATGTTCGCGAATCCCGAGGACGCCGCCGCATACATCGGTTTCGACCTCACCGCGCTGGAGAAGTAACTCGCAGTTCCATCCGAACTCGATGTTCTTAGGAGGACAACATGTACGAGAAAGACGGCGAGAAGTACTTCGTGGTCGACAGCCACATGCACTACTGGGATGCCAGTCCGCAGAACTGGGTCGCCGGTCACGAGCAGTACGCCAAGGGTTGGATCGAGTGCTTCCACGCCTACCAATCGTTGGCCCCGGCCGACACGCACTGGTCGATCGAGCACTTCCAGAAGTATTCCGAGGACGACCTGATGAAGGACGTCTTCGAGGACGGCTACGTGGACAAGGCGATCTTCCAGCCGACCTACCTCACGGAGTGGTACACGGAGGGTTTCAACACGACCGAGCGCAACGGCGCCCTGTCCGAGAAGCACCCGGGCAAGTTCATCGTCAACACCCGCTTCGACCCGCGCGACGGTGACGCGGGTTTGAAGGAGCTCGAGGAGAACGTCAAGAGGTGGGGCTCGATCGGCCTGAAGCTCTACACCGCGGAGTGGAAGGACGGTTCACGCGGCTGGACGCTCAAGGACAAGGAGGCCTACACCTACCTCGCCAAGGCTCAGGAGCTCGGCATCAAGAACGTCCACGTGCACAAGGGCCCGACCATCTGGCCGCTGGACAAGGACGCATTCGACGTATCCGATGTCGATCACGCCGCTACGGACTTCCCGGACCTCAACTTCATCGTCGAGCACGTCGGCCTGCCGCGTATCGAGGACTTCTGCTTCATGGCGACCCAGGAGCCCAACGTCTATGCGGGGCTCTCCGTCGTCATCGGCGGGCTCATGCACGCCCGGCCGAAGTTCTTCGCCAAGGTGATGGGCGAGCTGCTGTTCTGGGTCGGCGAGGACAAGATGACCTTCGGCAGCGACTACGGCATCTGGGAGCCGAAGTGGCAGATCGAGGGCTTCGTGGACTGGGACTACCCCAGCGACGAGTTCTCGGACTACCCGCGGGTGAACACCGCGACCAAGAAGAAGATCCTGGGCCTGAACGCGGCCAAGTTGTACGACATCGAGGTTCCGGCTGAGTACCAGCTCTCCTCCGACGCCGGCGAGCCCGCTGCACAGGACGACGCAGTCCTGGTCGACGGGTGAGCGGGGCGGCGACAGCCGCCTCCCGCGTTATGACCGCGCTGGGGACCGTGCGCGACCCGGAGCTGGACGAGGCAATCACCTCGTTGGGCTTCGTGGCCTCGTGCACGGTCTCCGGCGACGGGGTCGCGCAGGTGCGGCTGCAACTCCCGACGTACTTCTGTGCGCCGAACTTCGCATTCCTCATGGTCGCCGACGCCTACGACGCCGTGAGCGCCGTGGAGGGGGTCACCCGGGCCGACGTGATCCTGGAAGACCATTTCGCTTCCACCGAGATCAACGGTGGTGTTGCGGCGCGGGCCGGCTTTGTCGAGTCCTTCGAGGGGGA
>JBBQZQ010000043.1:0-34387 GCA_038207565.1 Mycobacteriales bacterium | reverse complement strand
GCTCGACCCGCCAACCCCAATCCGACCCAAAATCAACGCCGAACCCGCCGACGCATCCGGAACCGTCGGAGCCGTCGCCTAACATCACCAACCAGGAACCCGGTCCGTGGTCATTTACACCGCACCTGGGACGCGACCCGGACTACGCGCGACTGCACGAGCGCTACTACCTGCCGTTGGTGCGGCTCGCGGCGCAGCTCGTCGACGATATTGACACTGCCGAAGACGTCGTCCAAGACGTCTTTGCGGCGTTGTCCCGGCAACGGATGCCCGACGAACCGCTGCGCTACCTGCGCGGTGTGGGCGAGGTTGAACCGCTTGACGAGTCGGTCGACGCGCCCCTGCTTCGAACGGAATCCGGACAGCAACTACTGGCTGGGATTGAACCAGTGACCCTTACCGTGTCAAGGCAGACCACGCGCCGTTACGAGCCAACCCGAGCCGACACGAGCGGACTGATCCTGCTCCGCCATGAGATCAGCGTGCGGCGCCGTCAAACACCCTGCCCTCGGCTCGAACCCGCCGACCGCTTGATCATCGCCGCGTTCGCCTGCCACCTCGCGGGGCCCATGCGGAAGTTTCGTCTCGCGAGCCCGGCACGCTGTTGCGCTGGCACCGTGAACTCCTGAACCTCGGCCACAACCTTTCAGCGGCCACCGTCTGGAACATCCTCATCGCCGCCGGGCTCGACGTCACCCGCCACCCCACCGGTGACTGGGTAACCCAAGCGATCACTGACCGCATACGACCACTGACCCCGCGCGATACTTATCTACCGGTCGGCCGCCGTGGCGGCGGGTTGATCGGCGAAGCCGACGACCCGGAGTGCGAACCCGCCGTATTCGCGGGCGACGTCTGCGTCGGTGTAGCGACCGCCCGGCTTGAACCAGGACTTGGCCCCGTTTCCCATTTCGAGCACCGCGAACGATGCCAGTTGCGGCGAGGCGGCGTGAAACCGTCCTGTCCGGCAGCCCTGCTCGATGATCGCGCGGACGCGCGCTGCGTAGCGGTCACGCTTGGCGACGATTGCCTGACGGTTGCCGGGGTCGAGGCTGCGGACCTCGGTGTTGCAGATCGTCACCTCGTCCGGGTAACGCAGGAAGTCCAGGACCAACGATTCCGTGGCAACCCTGAGTTGTTCGGAGAGGTCCTCGACGCCTGCCAGCGCGGCGTCGAGGGCATGGATCGCGCGGTCCATCGCTGTGTCCATGATCGCGAGCAGGATGTCCTGCTTGGACGCCACGTGGTTGTACAGGCTCGGCGCCTGGACCCCGAGCGCCTCGGCGATGTCTCTCATCGACGTGCCGCGGTAGCCGCGTTCGGCGAACAGCACGCAGGCGGCGTCTCGAACGGCCGCCGGGCTGATCGTGGTTGACCCGTTCACATCTTCAGCATACGATACTAATGAACGTTAGTTAGTGGTACGCCGTGGCAGGACACCGAGGCAAGGACGCCGTGATGACCGCATCGACCACCACCGCCGGGACGACCACCGGGCAATGGGAACTCGACCAGGATCACGAGGCGTTCCGCCTCAGCGTCCGGGCATTCGTCGATCGGCACGTGCGCCCGGTCGTCGACGAGTCCGAGCAGACGGGGCACCCGCCGGCGGCGCTGCTCAAGGAGATGGGCAGCGCCGGCCTGCTCGGGCTGGCCGTGCCCGAGGCCGACGGCGGTGGCGGCGGTGACACGCTCGCGATCACCCTGCTGGCCGAGGAACTCGCTCGCGCCAGCGGCGGGATCGCCGTCACCGCGTTGGTCAGTGGCTACATGTCCGCGCCGCACATAGCCCGCTTCGGCACCGAGGCTCAGCGCGCCCGCTACCTGCCCGGCCTCATCTCCGGCGACCAGATCTCCTCGATCGCGGTCACCGAGCCCGGCACCGGGTCCAACGTCGGTGGCATCACCACCCGTGCCACCCGTGACGACGACGGCTGGGTGCTCGACGGAACCAAGATGTTCATCACCAACGCAGGCCTCGCCGACGTCTTCGTGATCGCGGCCCGGACCTCGCCCGACGGCACCCGGGGCGTCACTACGTTCATCGTCGAGGCCGACAACCCGGGCCTGTCCCTGGGCGCGCCGCTGCGCAAGATGGGCTGGCACGCCTCCGACACCCGCGAGGTCGTGCTCAGCGACTGCCGGGTCGACGAGGACGCCGTGCTCGGCAGCGTCGGTTCCGGCTTCGGTCAGATCATGGCGGCGTTCCAGATGGAGCGGCTCACCCTCGCCGGTATGGGTCTGGGCCACGCCGCGGAGTGCCTGAAGGAAGCGACCGCCTACGCTCGCGACCGAGAGGTCTTCGGGGCTCCCCTGATCAGCCTGCAGACCATGCGTCATCGCATCACCCAGCTGCAGATCGAGTTCGAGTGCGCCCAGCTGATCACCTACCGGGCCGCGGCCCGGCTGGACTCCGGTCATCCCGAGGCTGCCGCCTCCGTCGCGATGGCCAAGTACCAGGCGGCCATCACCGCCAACCACATCGTGGACGAGTGCGTCCAGATCTACGGCGGCGCCGGCTTCCTGGAAGAGACCGCGGTCGCGCGTCACTACCGCGACGTCCGTGTGCTGCGCATCGGTGGCGGCACCGATGAGATCCAGCTCGAGATTCTCGCTAAGGGCCTGCCCGCGTGACCGACCTGGCGCTGCATGACGGCGCGGCCGGGACGAACACCGCGGCCGGCGACGTCCGCGCCGCAGTGGTCGCCGCCGAGACCGGAGCGAATACCGAGCGGTGGCCGGAGAAGCTCCCCGTCGCGGATCGGCTCGCTGTCCTGCTCGACGTCGACAGCTGGGTCGAGGACGGCCTGCTCGCCAACGCCGAGACCCCGGGTCTGCCTGCGGACGGCGTCCGCACCGGGGTCGGGCGTATCGACGGGCGCAAGGTCGCCGTGATCGCCCACGACTTCGCGGTGAAGGCGGGTTCGTGGGGTGCGCTGACGTGCGAGAAGCAGATCCGCATCCTCGAACGCGCCGACCGGGATCTGCTCCCGGTCATCTATCTTGTCGACTCAGCCGGCGGCCGGCTCACCGACCAACTCGGTTTCTTCTCTGACCGGCGCGGGGCCTCGCGCATCTTCCAACTCCAGGTCGCGCTATCCGGACGCGTCCCCCAGATCTGCTGCTTGCTCGGCCCCTCCGCCGCAGGCGGCGCCTACATGCCCGCCTTCACCGACTGGGTCGGGATGGTCGAGGGCAACGCGTCCATGTACCTGGCCTCCCCGCGGGTCGCGGAAAAGGTCACCGGCGAGCGCACCACCCTGGAGGAGATGGGCGGCGCGACCATGCACGCCACTACCTCCGGCTGCGGGGACGAGGTGTTCGGCTCCGACTGGGAGGTCATCGCCGCCGCACGGCTGTTGCTGACCTACTTACCCGACAGCTGGGAGCAGCGTCCGGCCGTAACCGAGGCCGTCCCTCCTGTCCGCGACGACTGGGTCGACGTCATCCCCGCCGACGAGGCCGCCGCCTACGACATCGGCGAGGTCATCGACCGGCTCGTCGATGCCGACTCGTTCTTCGAGATCAAGAGCCAGTGGGCGCAAGAGCTGGTCGTCGGGCTCGGACGCATCGACGGCCGGGTCGTCGGCATCGTGGCCAATCAACCCCAGGTGCGCAGCGGCGCAATCTTCATCGACTCCGCCGACAAGGCTGCCCGGTTCATCACGCTGTGCGACGCGTTCAATATCCCGCTGCTGTTCCTGCACGACGTCCCCGGCTTCATGGTCGGCGTCGCGGTCGAACGGCAGGGCATCATCAGGCACGGTGCCAAGATGATCACCGCCATGGCCAGCGCCGAGGTGCCGAAATTCTCGGTCATCCTGCGCAAGTCCTACGCCGCCGGCTATTACGCGATGTGCGCCCCTGGCTTCGAGCCGAGGGCCTCGCTCGCGCTGCCGACGGCCACCATCGGGCCGATGGCCGCGGACGCGTCGGTCAACGCGATGTACGCGAAGAAGATCGCGGACATCGACGACGCGGACGAGCGCGCGGGCTATATCCGCGAGCGCACCGCCGAGCAGCACGCCGACATCAACCTGTTGCGCGTGGCCAGCGAGCTGGTCGTCGATGCGGTCGTCGAGCCCGAGGCTCTGCGGCAGGACCTTAGCCGCCGCCTGGCCGACGCCGACGGCTGGTCACGCGGACCGCAACGCCGCCATCACCACGTGAGCCCGGTATGACTCGGAGCGACGCACGGCACGGCACGGCACGGCACGGCACGGAACGTGAGCGAACAACCGGAAGGTAGCCAATGACGGACAACCTGACCCAATTGCTGGCCACACCGCTGCAACCGCTGCGTGCGGAATGGCGCTCGACGGCCCAGAACGAGACGCTGCACCATGCCCGCGCCCTGCACGAGCAGAGCCCGGACACCTACTGGACGTGGGTCGCCGAGCAGCAACGCTGGACCCAGCCGTGGACGTCCGTGCGCACCGGGGAGATGGGTGACTTCACCTACTTCAACGGCGGGACGATGAACGTCGCGGACAACTGTGTCGATCGGTGGGCCGAGAATCCGATCACCGCGGACAAACCCGCCATCATCTGGGAGGGCGAGCCGGGCGACACCCGCACGGTCACCTACGGCGAGCTCGCCGACGAGGTGAACCGGTTGGCCGGCGCGCTCGCCCACCTCGGGGTGGCCAAGGGCGACGTCGTCGCGATCTACATGTCGAACTCGGTCGAGGCGTTCACCGCGATCCATGCCTGCAACCGGATCGGCGCGATCTACACCGTGCTGTTCTCCGGGTTCGGACCCGACGCTGTGATGGCCCGTCTCGAGGCGTCCCGGGCGAAGGTCGTCGTCGTCCTCGACGCCGCCTACCGTCGCGGCAAGCTCACCCCGCTGCTCGACACCCTGCGCGTAGCCCGCGGCAAGGTCGACACCGTCGAGCACACGATCGTGGTCGACCGGACCGGACGTGACCTGCCGCTCGAGATCGGCGAGATCTCCTACGCCGACGCCCTGCAGATCGCCCCGGACGGCGTCCCGGCGACCGCGCTCGAGGCCAACGACCCCGCGTTCCTGATCTTCACCAGCGGCACCGAGGCCAAGCCGAAGGGCGTCGTGCACAGCGTCGCCGGGTTCCTGCTCGGGACCTGGGCCAACGTGCTGTGGCAGGTCGATCCGCGGCCCGACGACGTCTACTGGGTGGCCGCCGACGTCGGCTGGCTGACCTTCCCGATCCAGGCCGTGGTCGGCGGCCTGGCTCACGGCATGACGATCGTCTGCTTCGAGGGTGCGTTGGATTCACCCACCAACGCACGTTTCTACGAGATCTGCGAGAAACACGCCGTGACCGCGGTGCTCGGCGCGCCGACCCTGCTGCGCATGCTGCGCAAGTACGGCGACGACCTCGCCGCCGCGCACTCGCTTCCGCTGCTGCGCCTGGCCACGGTGCAGGGCGAACCGCTCGACGGCGACACCTTCGGCTGGGCAAGCACACACCTGGGCGGCGGCGTCCCCGTCGTGAACGCCTACGGCCAGACCGAGACCGGGTCAACCTGGGCGCTGCCGGTCGCCGGCGTCGAGGCCCTCAAGCCCGGCTCGACCGGGACGGCGGTCCCCGGCCACGTGTACGCGGTGGTCGACGACACCGGCGCTCCCGTGCCGCCCGGCACCAAGGGCAATCTCGTGATCACCGAGCCTTTCCCGACCCTGGCCCGCACGGTCTGGAACGACGCCGCGCGCTACCGGTCCGCCTACTTCACCCGCTTCCCCGGCGTCTACTGCACCAACGACGAGGCCGTCGTCGACGGCGACGGGCACCTGTGGGTGCTCGGCCGGGCCGACGACGTGATCAATGTGGCCGCGCACCGCATCTCGACGCTGGAGATCGAGGCGATCGCGACGGCTCATCCGCAGGTGGCCGAGGCAGCGGTCGTCGGCGTCTTCGACCCGCTCAAGGGCACCGTCCCGATCGCGTTCCTCACCCTGCTCGACGGCGCCGATCCCGGGCAGGTCAAGCAGGAGGTGTCGGACGAGGTGGCGTCGCAGCTCGGTGGCTACGCTCGGCTCAACGCGGTCTACCTGACGTCCGCACTGCCCAAGACCCGCACCGGCAAGATCATGCGACGGCTGCTGCGCGACGTGGTGGAGCACGGCGCACCGCAGGGTGACACCAGCGCGATGGATGACATCGCCGGGCTGCACGCCGTGCAGTCGGCCGTCGCCGGCACACCGGTCCAGGCCGGTTGATCACGTGGCGGGACTGTGGTTCGAGCAGTTGGAGCCGGGACTGCGTATCAACCACGCGACCACCCGCACGGTCACCGAGACCGACAACGTGCTGTTCACGACGATGACGATGAATCCGCAGCCGTTGCACCTGGACGCGGAGTTCGCGGCGAAGACGGAGTTCGGCCGCCCGCTGGTCAACAGCCTGTTCACCCTCGGCCTCGTGATCGGGCTCGCCGTGCCCGAGCTGACGCTCGGCACCACGGTCGCGAACCTCGGGTTTACCCGCGTCGACTTCCCGAATCCGGTGTTCGCCGGCGACACCGTCCACGTCGCCACCAACGTGCTCGACGCCCGACGCTCGAAGTCACGCCCGAACGTGGGCATCGTGACCTTCGAGCACCACGGTCTCAATCAGCGTGACGAGGTCGTCTGCCTGGCCGTCCGCACCGCGATGATGCGCTGCCGACCGGCCGATGCCTGACGTGGGCGGTCCCGGCCCGATGACCCGTATCCGCAGCCTGCTGTTCATGCCGGGCACGCAGGCCGCCATGATCGCGAAGATCCCCCGGTTCGGCCCGGACGTCGCGGTCGTGGATCTGGAGGACGCCGTCGCGCCGACGGACAAGGCAGCCGCGCGCGGAACCGCCGCCGCGGCGATCGACGCCCTCGACGCCGGACGCACGACCGTGCTGATCCGGGTCAATCCGGTCGACACGGCCTGGTTCGCCGATGACCTGGCGACCGCCGCCGGGTGCGCGTCGGCGGGTGTGGTCGTGCCCAAGCTGAGCACGCTCGACCAGCTGCGCCGGCTGCGTGCGGCCCTGGGCGAGCTGTCCTGGCCGTCGGCCGTGATCGTCGCCGGCATCGAGACCGCGTTGGGTGTCGCCGACGCCCGGCCGCTACTTGCGTCCGGCGTGAGCGCGGCCTACTTCGGAGCCGAGGACTACATCGCCGACATCGGCGGACGTCGCAGCCCCGGCGGCGGCGAGGTGCACTACGCGCGTAGCCAGGTCTGCCTCGCCGCGCATCTGGCCGGCATACCCGCGGTCGATCAGGCCGTGGTCGTGCTGGGCGACGACGAGCACTTCCGGGCCGACGCCGCCGTCGGCGCGGCCATCGGATACCAGGGCAAGATCTGCATCCATCCGCGGCAGGTCGAGCTCGCCCACGAGGCGTTCACCCCCGATCTGGCCGCGGTCGCGCACGCCCGCGCTGTCCTGGCCGCGGGAGCGAGCGGGGTTGTCGTCGTGGACGGTCAGATGGTCGACGAGGTGCACCTGCGGATCGCCCGCACCGTGCTGGCCCGGGCGTCGGACGGCCCGGTGGGCCTGGAATGACGACCATCCCGATCACGAAGGTGCTCATCGCCAACCGCGGCGAGATCGCGCTGCGGATCGTTCGCGCCTGCCGCGACGCCTCGCTGGCCAGTGTCGCCGTGCACGCCGACCCGGATGCGGGCGCACCGTTCGTCCGGCTGGCGGACGAGGCGGTCGCGCTGGGCGGAGCCACGTCCGTCCAGTCCTACCTCGACATCGCCAAGCTGCTGGACGCCGCCGCACGAACCGGCGCCGACGCGGTCCACCCCGGCTACGGCTTCCTGGCCGAGAATGCCGAGTTCGCACAGGCCGTCCTCGACGCGGGACTGGTCTGGATCGGCCCGCCGCCGGAGGTGATCCGCTGCCTCGGCGACAAGGTCCAGGCGCGCGCCATCGCAGCCAAGGTCGGCGCGCCACTCGTTCCCGGGACGCAGGATCCGGTGGACGGCCCGGCCGAAGCCATCGCCTTCGCCGAGCAGCACGGCCTACCGATCGCCATCAAAGCCGCGCACGGCGGGGGTGGGCGGGGGATGCGAATTGCCCACGCCATGAACGAGATCACCGGGCTGTTCGAGGCCGCGGCCCGCGAGGCCACCGCGTCGTTCGGCCGAGGTGAGTGCTTCGTCGAGTCCTACGTCGAACGGGGACGCCACGTCGAGGCTCAGGTGATGGCCGACCAGCACGGCACCGTCCTGGTCGTCGGCACCCGCGACTGCACCCTGCAGCGGCGATACCAGAAGCTGGTCGAGGAGGCTCCGGCCCCGTTCCTCACCGACGCACAGGCCGCAGAGATCGAGACTTCGGCCTCGGCCATCTGCGTGGCCGCCGGCTACGTCGGCGCCGGGACCGTGGAGTTCCTGCTCTCGCCGTTGGGAGCGTTATCGTTCCTCGAGGTCAACACACGCCTACAGGTCGAGCATTCGGTCACCGAGGAGAGCACCGGTCTCGATCTCGTCCGTGCCCAGCTCTCGATCGCGGCCGGGCATCCGCTCAAGGTCGCCCTCGGCGGTTCCGCATCGATCCGCACCGCCACCAGGCACGCCCTCGAGTTCCGGATTAACGCAGAGGATCCAGCGAACGGGTTCGCCCCGTCGACAGGCACCATCACCTCGTTCGTACGCCCGGACGGCCCGGGAATCAGACTGGACTCCGGCGTCGCGGCCGGCACCGTCGTCGGCGGCCAGTTCGACTCGCTGCTCGCCAAACTGATCGTCTCGGGACAAGATCGAACACAAGCTATTGAGCGCGCCCGCCGCGCTCTGGCGGAGTTCGAGATCACTGGGGTCCGCACGACTCTGCCGTTCTTCCAGTCGGTGCTCGACGATCCGGCGTTCGCCGCGGACCGGTTGTCCGTGCATACCCGCTGGATCGAGGAGGACTACCTGCCCCGTCTGGCCGCAATCGCCGATGCGCCCGGCCACAGCGGACTCGCCGGCGACAGCGGACTCGCGGTGCAGATCGGCAACCGTTGGCTCCCGGTCGCCGTGCCCGGCCTCGACGCGGCCCGCGGCAGCCGCCTGAGCGCGGTGCGCACCCAAGCGCGGGAACGCGTCCGCCGTTCCGAGAAGGCGTCGGACGACGTCATCAGCTCCCCGATGCAAGGCACATTGACGCAGATCCACGTGGCCGAGGGTGAGTCCGTGACCGCCGGTCAGGCCGTCGCCGTCGTCGAGGCCATGAAGATGGAGAATCAGCTCCGCGCCCCCCACGCAGGACGCGTCACCGGCCTGCGCGCCACAGTCGGCGACACGCTTGCCCAGGGCGCAGTCATCTGCCGAGTCACCGCCGAATCGGCCGACGAGCCCCACTCCTGAACGACTCATATGCGCTTTCCTCGCCGCGGCGACTGGCGTGCACTTCGACGGTTACGCGGGCTGAATCGGGGCGAACTCAGTGACATGGGCGGAGCGATTTAAGCCCGCGAGTTGCGCCTCAGGTCGCCTGACGCTGGAGCAGAGTGCTCAGGTGGCCGCGATAGTTCTGATGGCGAGAACGGGGACATCATGCAAGACGGTGCCGACGGAGACGAGGTCGACGCCGAGCCGGATTGCGGTAGCCGCGATCCAGCCGTCCGCCTCGTGGATCTTGTGACTGAGTCCGTGCCCTGCTCGCTCGCAGGAGGCCCGTAGTTCGGCGCAGGTCCGCATGAGCGGGTTCGTCGGGTTGGACGACGACCAGTTGGGCAAGGTCGCGCTCGAGTGGCGCTGCGCAGGGCGCGCTCGGGCGGGAGGACCGTGAGGCCAACCGGTTCAGCAAGCGGGGTCGATCGCAGACACACTGCGAGTGTTCGTCTCAGCCAGGAAATGTAACCCGGTCTCGACGCCGAGCAGTGGGCCTCGGCATGGCTCTACCGCAGCGTGCCATGCCCCCGGGCCAAGCCCTGGCGGCCGCTGTAGATTGAACCGTTTGCCCGGCCGCGGTTCGGTCTGGCATCGCAACAAGCGCCGCGTTGGGCCACCTCGAGCCTTGCGGCCGGTGACATTCCGTTGACGCTGTTGACATTGTTACCCCGATTTCCGTCTCGCCACGTGCGACGACGTGCCGTCTCAGGCCGCGCGCTGACGGTTCGTGGTGGGCGATACTGGGATTGAACCCCTACCGTGTCAACGTTTTCCGCCAACCGTTGGTTGAGTTGGTTACCGACGGAACGCCCGAGTTCGCCGACCTCAATGCGTTGCCACGTTGGTTGCAACGACCTGGTTTCGACTGCGGTGTTGCACGCCCGTTGCACGCGCCGCCCCTGACCAAGATCATCGCCGAGGGCCCCGCCCGGGCGGGTCTGTTGCGTTGGCGAGTCCGCTGGCCGCGACATGTTCGCCTGGGTGCTAACCCTCATTGCACGTTGGCGGTCACGCTGGCGTTCGCGCTCAGGGTGAACGTGCAGGTCTTGGTCTTGTTTCCGTTGCTCGAACACGCCCCGGCCCAGACGACATCGCGACCGCTGGATTCGCTCAACGTGATCGTCGTCGCGGTGGGGAACTGTGCTGACCCGGTGCTGCCGACGGTGACGTTGACCCCGGCTGGGCTCGACGTGACCCTGGTACCGCTGCGACCAGTGACGCTTACCGTCAACGTGACTCCCTGCCCAGGCGGGGTCACCGTCAGCGTTGCGCCGCGACTGATGCCGCCGTAGCTGGCGCCAATTGTCACCGCTGTTGAGGCCGTCACCGCAGCGCTGCTCACACTGAACGTTGCGCTCGTGTTTCCCGCTGCGACTGTGACACTTGCCGGCACCGTTGCGGCGGTGGTGTTGCTGCTGGACACCCCCACCACGGCGCCGCCGGATGGCGCGGCACTTGTCAGCGTGACCTTGCCCTGCGACGTGCTGCCGCCCGCGACGCTGGCTGGGCTGAGGGTCAGGGCGGACAACGTCGGCGCTGGGGCGCCAACAGTGATGCCAAGCGCTGCGAACAGGATTGTGTCGCCGTTGCGGGCCGAGAGTTGGACGGTGGTGTCAGCAACCGGGAAGGTGCTCACCACAAAGTTCGCGCTCGTCGCCCCGGCCGGCACGGTGACGCCTGCGGGCACGCTGGCGGCGTTCGGGAGGTTGCTCGACAGCGCGACGACGGTGCCGCCCGCTGGCGCGGCGCTGGGCAGTGTGACGGTTCCCGTTGCGGGAGTTCCGCCAGGGACGCTGGTCGGGTTGACCGTGACCGAAGACAGCGTCGGCGCCGGCGGTGGCGTCGCGTCGGGGTTCACGGTCAGCTCGGCTGACAACGTCACCCCACCGCCGGTGACGGAGATGGTGACCACTGTCGTCTGCGCAACGGATCTCGGCAGAATCTGGATGGCACCCCTGGTGGTGCCGGCCGGGATCGTCACGCTGCTGGACAGGAACGGCACCACCGTCGAGTTGTTGCTCCTGACTTGGAGGAACTGGTCGAAGGGGGCACTGGCAGCGATGGCGACGGTGCCCTGGACGGAGCCGCTCGCACCGGTCGTGGTGGCGGGGAAGAGTGTCAGCGAGGTGGGTTTCGGTGAGGGCATCACGGTGAGTTGCGACTGCACACTGCGCGCGTTCCACGTGGCCGTGATCGTGACCGTCGTGCTGGCGGTGACGTCGTTGGTCGCAATGGCGAATGAGGCGGAGGAGCTGCCGGCAGGAACGGTCACCGTGGCAGGTGGGCGCACCGCGGGAGAACTACTCGACAGGTTGACGATTGCGCCGGCCGCCGGCGCTTGTCCGTTGAGCATGAGTATCGCACTCTGCGGCACGCCGCCGCTGGTCGTCGAGGGCGTCAGGATCAGCGAGTTCAACGACGGCGGCCGGACCGTGAGCGGGACAGACGCCGAGGACGCGCCGAGGCTGGCCGTCACGGTGACCGCGGTGGACGCGGTCACCTGACCGATCTGGAACGGGAACGACGAGGACAAGACCGCCTGCCCCGCTGGCACGGTGACCGACGCCGGCACCGGGGCGGCAGCCGGATTGCTGCTGGTCAGGTTCACGACCGCGCCACCGGACGGTGCGACCGCACTGAGCTGGACGTCTCCGAGTTCGTC
The DNA here is from genome assembly GCA_038207565.1 of Mycobacteriales bacterium. GTDB lineage: Bacteria > Actinomycetota > Actinomycetes > Mycobacteriales > Jatrophihabitantaceae > JALZAI01. Next base: position 22,384 of record JBBQZQ010000043.1, on the reverse strand, counting down.
CTCGCCGCTGAACGGCGCGGACCGCGTGAGCGAGATTGACACGACAGCTGGCGGCGCGGAGCTGACCGTGAACGTTGCAGTCACCGACCATGCCGTCACCGCCGCGGTGGTGGCGCTGTTGTCGCCCTGGAAGGACCGCACCCGCCAGAACTTCGCGCCCGAGGTGAGCGACAGCACGGTGCGGTTCGAGGGTGTGATCAGTGGTATGTCGTCCTCGATCGAGGTGAATGCCGAGTTGCGCGAAATCTGGATCTCGTAGCCTTGGTCCTGCGGATTCGGGACAGCAGTCCAAGAGAACGAGATCGGCAGCGTGACGGTCGCGCCGTTGACGGGGGCGAGGGGCGTCGGTGGTGCTGGCAGCGGGTTGTTGTAGAACACGCTGAAACTGACGTTCACCGACGGCACACCGCGAATGCCGTTCGCGTTCACCGCGTACGCGTGCGCGACGTAGTTGCCCTGCTCGCAGCCACCACAGAAATCGCCGATGACGATCGTGGTGGTGGTGGCGGTGATGTTGTCGAAATGGACCCGGGTCGAGCCGACCGGAAAGCTCGGGTTGGTGTCGGCCTCGAAGACGTAGCTCGCCGCTCCGGAAACGGCGCTCCAGGTGAAGGTGATCGACTCGAACGGGTGGAACTTGGTGCCGCCCTTGGGCGGGTTGAGCGTCGGGGTGCCGGGCTCGCCGGGGCCGACGCCGGTGACCGTGAAGCTGCGGGTCGCCGACCAGGCGCCCTGCTCGAAGGTGCCGTTGACCGCCTGGACGCGCCAGAAGTAGGTGCCGTTGGCCAGCCCGCTGACCGAGTCCTGGGTCTGTCCGCTCGTCGAGTTCTGCTGGATCACCGTGGAGAAGGTGGCGGACGGGCTGACCTGCCAGTTATAGGCAACGATTCCCGATGCGTCGGTGACCGCGGACCAGGACAGCGTGAACGGCACCAACACCTGAGCACCATTGGCCGGCCCGAGCCCGACCGGCGCCGCAGGCGCCGCGGCTCCCGCCCCGGGTGCCCCGGCCAGCAACCCGACGGCTAGCGCCACCGCAAGCACAACCCTGACCACCGTAGGCCGCATCCCCGCAGCCACTCGGGCGGGGTTACTCGCGTGAATTGCGGCAATCATGACCGACCTCCGGGTCTCGGCAGACCGGTCCTCGTTTCCGGACACACGCCCCTACCCCCCACTCTGTGCCCGGTGCCGCGGCCGGTCTATTGGCCATTGGTCCTAGAACCACCCTGGCCATGTGACATGGCCAGGCACCGTGCCTACCTGCCGTCCCAATGCCGCGAGTTGTGCGCTCCGCGAACAGCCGGCCATTGGACTTACCATCCGCGGGACGGTCGGTGAGCTGCGCCGCGGCTTCGACGCGCCGGCACAGGCAGCAGGTGAGAGCGGGTTTCGGAGAGCGGCGAACGTCGCTCGGCGGGCTTCGAAGAACGTTTCGGAGTGGACGGCGTCGACCGCGGTCACGCCGCACAGGATGGTGCCCTGCGGTGAGGATCCCGCCTCGCTGCCCACAGGCCAACGGCTACGCGCAACGATTCGTCCGCACCGTCAGAGCCGAGTTGACCGACCCGATGCTGATCTTCGGACGACGCCACCTACGCCGGGTGCTCACCGAATATGTCCGATACTTGGCGGGCTCATCAACGAGTACCACCGTGCCGCGTAACCACCCCAATGCGCGCGCCCAGTTTTGGAACCCCCACACGGCACCCGAGCCGCCTACGTCAAAGACCAGTGCCGCTGCGCCAAGTGCACCGCCGTCAACACCGCCGCCAGCAACGAGATGCACCGCGAACGCACCTTCGGCCGCTGCGAGCCCTACCTCGACGCCGGGCCCTGCCGAGCGCACATCGAACAACTGCGCGCCGCCGGCATCGGCGTCGACCAGGTCGCCAAGCTCGCCGGGCTGTCCTCCAGCCACGTGCGTGGCCTGATCTACCCGAGCAGCACCGGCAAGCCCCCCTACCAGCGGGTGCGCCTGGAGACCGCCGAACGCATCCTGGCCGTTCCCGTCGAGGACAGCAGCCGCGCCGCGAATAGCCGCGTCGACGCCACCGGCACCCGCCGCCGCCTGCAAGCGCATCAGCGCCGTCGGGTGGGCAGAAACCTGGCTCGCCCGAGAGCTGCACCGCTCACCGGCCAACTTCCGCCGCAGCATGACCGCCGACACCGTCACCGCCCGCACCGCGCAGCTGATCAACGGGATGTACGAACGGCTCTGGGACGCCCCACCACCTCAGCACACCAGGAGCCAGCGCAACGCCAGCGACGCTGTTCGCGCGCATGCCGCGCTGCATGGCTGGCTGCCGCCGCTGGCCTGGGACGACATCGACGACGACCCCGACCCGAACCAGCCCCACACCAGCAATGACGACGACGACCTGGACGAGATCGCGATCGCCGGAGACACCCGCGGGCACCTTACCTACGCCGAGCAGATCGAAGTCGTGCGCCGCATGTCCGAGCGGGGCCGCTCCATCCGCACCATCGCCGACCTGCTGTCCACCAGCAAGCGCACCGTCTCGCGCCACCGCCGAAAGCGCAGCGCAGCATGAGCGCCCCGAAGCTGACCCGCCACATCTGATAAACCCTCGCCTGCTCCGACTGCGGCGACGACCCGTGGGATGAATTCACGCCGCACTTCCCGACCGAGGAATGGCTTATGGGACCCGGCGCCTTTCCTGCACCTGTCACGCGAGCGGCTACGCATCCGTTGGATCTTGCTGGCTGGGCGTGACCACCTTCGCGGCAGGCCCGGAGCCTGCCTTTAGGCGAGCGGCTCCGTGGCATCCGGCCACGGAACCTCCGAAAAAATCGCTGGCGGACCACGGCGACCACTGCTAACTTTCCGGAGGCCGTGCGACAGAACGAGGAGGTGGTACCCGTGAATGTAACGACATGGGTGCTCCCCTCAGGGGTCACGGTCGGGCGATAGGTCGTCCGGGAGCGCCGCTCACAAGCACACTCCCGAAAGGCACGACCATGCGATTCACTTCTGAACAGCGTCTCGACGACGGCGTCCTCGAACGCGAATTCACCCTCGGCGAGATCCCCGGCATCCTGTGGACGCCCGGATCCGCATCCGCACCGGCCCCGCTGATCCTGCTCGGCCACCCCGGCGGACTGCACAAGATGTACCCCCGACTGGTGGCCCGGGCCAGGCACGCCGCGGCGGAGGGCTTCGCCGCGGCCACCATCGAGCTCCCCGGGAGCGGTGACCGGCCCCATTCCGCCGCCGCCGAGGAGGCCCGCGCCGACCTGCACCGGGCGCTGAAGGCCGGCGAGCCGGTCGACGATCTCGTCGTCGACCGGCTCGTCCTCCCGCTGGTCGAAAAGGCAGTCCCGGAATGGCGTGCCACCCTGAACGCCCTCCATTCGCTGCCCGAGATCGGCGGCCCGGTCGGGTACGCGGGAGGGTTGATCGCCATCGGCATCCGACTGGCGGTGGTCGAGCCGCGCATCTCGGCCGCCCTTCTATTCGCCGGGAGTTTCGTGCCCCGCACCCTGTTCGAGGAGGCCCGGCAGGTCACCATTCCGCTGCAGGTCCTGCTGCAGTGGGACGACGAAGGAAACGACCGGCAGCTCGCCCTGGACCTATTCGACGCCTTCGGCACCAAGGAGAAGACGCTGCACGCCAATATGGGCGGGCACACCGGCGTCCCGCAGTTCGAGGGGGACGACGGGAACCGGTTCTTCACCCGGCACCTGAAGTAGTACCCGGCAGTCAGGCCATCAGCAGACGGTAGGTGGTGTCAGCCAGGATGCCGCTCATCCGGGACTAGTCCCGACCCTTCCTCGATGGCGGCGAGTCTCGAGATTGACGTCGGTGAAGGTCCCTCTGGCGTCATATCCGTTCCAGGAGCCGACGGCTGGTAGGCCGAGGTGGGTCGCATCTCGTTGCTGAACCCGGGGCGCCTCGGCACGCTTCGTCGGTGGCGCAACGGTGTTGGTTACCCGGCGGGACACCCGTCACCGAGACCGCACAGGACGCCGTCGCGCTGCGGGTCCTCTCCGGCGTGGTCGGAATTCTCGTCCTCACCGGATACGCGCTGACACGCCGCTACCCTCACGCACGCACCGCACCTGGCTGCCGTCATCCTCACCGAGGTCAACCCCACCCATGATCCCGACGGCTCCCTGCTCGACCGCTACATCGACATGATCACCCGCCGCTGTCTGCTGACCCGCACGACCCACCCGCACGGCGCCCTCGGAGCGATTCCCAGCCGGTGGCCGATCCCCCGGCAAGATGCAGCCTCGACGGCCCCTCCGTTGCCACGGCCTCCGTCATCGGCAGCAGTGGTTCTACCCCGATTAGCACGGGTCGGTGGATCTGGCGGGAACTTTCGCCGATCTGGCTTGCGTCGGCCCTGCGTAACCAGTTAGTTTGCAAACCATCAGGTTAAATTTGGCCTTCGATGAACAGAGATCGATGACTACAGATGCACTGAGCGTTACGTTTTCAGCCTTGGCGGACCCCACCCGGCGAGCGATTCTGGCTCGGCTGGCCCAGGGACCGGCCAATGTCGGGGAGCTCGCTGAACCGTTCGCGATGAGTGGACCGGCCGTGTCCAAGCACCTGCAGGTGCTCGAGCGTGCCGGCCTCCTCACCCGTGGTCGGGACGCGCAGCGCCGCCCCTGTTCGCTTGAGGGGCGACCCATTGGGCAGGTTGTTGAGTGGGCCGAGGTCTACCGCCGCTATTGGGACGAGAGCTACGACCGGCTCGACAACTACCTCCAACTCCTCCAGCGCCGAGGACAAGAGGACAGGTCATGACACCCACCGGACCGGGCGCTCACCGACCGGATATCCCCGCCACGGTGCATGGGAGCGGCGCGACGACTTTCGCTGCGCTCGGAGATGACGAGATCGTCGTGACTCGCCTACTGAATGCCCCCAGCGACCTGGTTTTCGCAGCATGGACTGATCCCGCCCACCTGCCGCACTGGTTGGGGCGGGCGGACTGGACCATGACCGTATGCCACAGTGATCTGCGCCGAGGCGGCATCCGCCGGTTCGTCTGGCGGCACGACGACGGGACCGAGATGGGCGTCCGAGGCGTCTATCGCGAGGTCACGCCCCCTTTTGGATTCGTCTGCACTGAAAGCTTCGAAGGCGCCGCGGGCGTAACCCTCAACAGCGTGCGGTTCGTCGAGCACGGCGACCGGACCACGATCACCTCCACGATCCGCTACCCCAGCTCGCAAGCCCGCGAGGCTGCGCTCGCGAGCAGGATGCGCGATGGATTCACGGAAAGCCTCGACCGCCTGGCCGCGCACCTCAACGACCCCACCAACTCCGCAGGCCCAGCCGGACCTGCCGCCTCTCATGAGCACCAAGAATGGAAATGACCATGGACATGAAACTCGAACTCGTGCCGATTCCGGTCGCTGATGTTGACCGCGCCAAGGCCTTCTACACGGACAAGGTTGGATTCGGAGCCGATGTGGACGTGCGGCCTGCCGACGGCGTTCGTGTTGTCCAACTGGCACCCGCGGGCTCAGCCTGTTCGATTCTGCTCAGCACCGGCCTTCCGGACATCTCCGATATGGCCCCCGGGAGCATCCGCGCCCTTCACCTGGTCGTCCCCGACATTGAAGCCGCCCGTGCCGAACTCATCGGTCGAGGCGTCGAGGTACGGCCCATTGACGACGTCGGCGGCGGCGTGCGGTATGCCCGATTCGCAGACCCCGACGGCAACTCCATGGTGCTGCAGGAGATGGCCTGGAGAACCGGCGAGAATTTCTAGACGCCAGCCGGAGGCTCAACCCGCCCGCAGCGTGCATGACGACTCCCTCGCCGGTGTTCCCGCTAGCCGTCAGTCCTGGCGAAGGCCCCGCGCACCAAGGGGTGGAGCAGAAACTTGTCGTCGTCGGCACACGGACGCTCGAAGGGCGACGCCGCGATCTGCCAAGGCCACGACAGTATCGACGAGGAGAAATTTGATGAGCGACCTGATTCTGCAGGTATCCGCCATGTCCCTCGACGGACATGTGCGAGGGTCCCAGTAGTCGATCTGGGTACTGCGCTCGTCCGGGCCTACCCATCGCTTGAGCAGGTCCGGATCGGTGTGGGCCTTGACCAGCTGGGCAGCGGTAGCCCGGAAGTCACGCGTGATCCGGATGATCGGCACCGTCGGGTCGGCCTCGATCTGCGCGGTCGCTACTGTCGTCGTGTTCATGATGCCTGTCCCTACCTTCGAGTACTGCTACTGCTCTGGCCTGTCGTTGCTCATCTCGGCCAGCACCGCGTCAAGGCGCGCATACCGCTGCTCGGCCTGCCGCCGGTACTTCTCGATCCACTTCGTCATGAGGTCGAACACCTCGGCATCCACATGGCACGGGCGGCGCTGAGCATCCCTGCTGCGCCGGACGAGTCCGGCGTGCTCGAGCACCTTCACGTGCTTGCTGATGGCCTGCACGCTCATCGCGTACGGCTCGGCGAGCTCTACGAGTGTCGCATCGTCGACCGTGAGCCGGGCGACAATGTCTCGTCGCGTCGGATCCGCCAAAGCCGCGAACACCCTCGACAACTCGTCCCCGCCCATCGCCACCTTTTCAACCATTCGGTTTAGGAGCACGCTATCTACTCTGCCTCGGCGTTGTCAACCGTTAGGTTGAATAAGTAGCCGGTAAGGATCCTCAAACGGCGCGCAGTTCGTCTCTCCTGTTGGGCTGTCCACTCGGGGCTTCAAGCCGTCGGAGTCGACGATCAATTGCTGGGTGGCCACCCAGCAGCGGATATCTGGGCTGGCTAGCCTCGGCTACCTGCGTGGTCCTTTAGCGCAAGGGTCAGGGCCTTGTTGTAGTCGAACTGCGCAGCGTGTCGGTCGGCTTCGTGCTCGCTCGCACGGCTGATCGCTGCGTCAGCTGTCGGCGAGATGAGCGGGCAGAGGGCGAGCGCGGACAGGACGGCGGCACTGCTCCATTCGCCGTGTTGAACCGCTTTACTTATGGCAATGATGAACGCAGTCAGGACAACCACAGCCAACAGCGAGCGAGGCTGTCTCGCAGCAAGCGGCGCGGCGATCCTGCCGCCGACTCGGTACGCCAAGCGCCAGGGCATCGCGAACCACGCGACGATCAACGACCATCGGACGGGTCTGCTGCACGGATGTGACATCTGATCTGTGGAGCTGGGAGGCTTTGCTGACCTCATTGATTGCGCTTTAGATATCGCCATTGTCGCCGAGGCCATCGCAGGCGTAACGCACGGTGAAGTCGTCGGTCGGGGTCACGTTCGTTTGTCGGGTCACGCATCGAACCGATCTCCTGTGTCGTTCGCATTTGTGGAGCCGCGATAAGCGGGCCATACCGAGCGCCGGTCAATGTCGTCGACTGGCGTCAGCGCGTCGATCCTGCTGGCCGAACTCGGTAGCTCGCAGATGTCGGTGCGGTCCACAACAAGGGGGCAGATTTCAGCTGGGCCATTTGCTGCTGAGTGTGGCACCATCACGGCCCGGGTGAGTGCGGCTGCGGAAGCGGCCGGCGACGATGAATTCGAACCATTCCCCCCATCAGCGTTTCAAGGCGCTCGAGCCGAGCGCGCGGAATCCCCTATTTTTTGGGGATATCAGCCGTAACCAACCGCATGCCTCGGGGTCAAACGAGGGTCAAGAAGAGCGCCGGTGCGCCGCGGCAGCGCTAGATGGCCCAAAACGCTGGGCTGTATGTGGAGCTGAGGGGATTCGAACCCCTGACCCCCTCGATGCGAACGAGGTGCGCTACCGGACTGCGCCACAGCCCCAGACATGCCGGGCGGTCCTAAGACCGACGATCAGGTTAGCAGGGCCAGCGGGTCGGGCCACGAGACTGGTCAGGACGCGCGGCGCTGGTGCGCCGCGACCGAACCGTCCTCGTTGTAGAGGCCGGTGAGATCGATCGTCTCCATGTTGTGCAGCTCGATGTCGTCGTCGTCGATACGCACGACCGACTCGGGCACCTGCGCGAAATAGGCGTCGTCGCCTGTGGCGTCGACATCGCGTCCGCGCCGCTGCATCGCCCGCTGCTGGCGGGTCAGGCGCCGCTCACGGTCGCGTGACGCCTGGCTGCGCAGGAACCACAGGTAGCCGACGAGGCCCAGCGCGAACACCGCCCCAGCCACCCACCACAACCCGCCGCGGAGCGCGCCGGCCAGTACGAAGACGACGGTGCCGAGACCGAGGATGCCCAGCGAGCGCTTGCGGCGCTTCATCATGCTGGCACGTGCCTCCGACATTTCCGAGCGGTCGACGGGGTGCATGAGGGCCTCCTGGGCGACGGGCACGGGGCGGCGGGTGGAGAGGGTGGGCGCAGCGTCTCGAGCGCTGGGCACGAAGACCTCGGACCGTGCATCCGCCGCGCCCGTACGTCGGCCGAGCGCCCGCATCGCCCGGCCGAATCCGTCGACCGACCGTTCGCGCCGGCGCTCGTCGTTGCGTCGCACCACCATCGGTATGACCACGATCAGCCACAGGACGGCCAGCACGACAACCGTCATCATCGGTGACAGCACGTCGGGCCTCCCGTCACGTTGTCATGCCGGGAATCGACCGGCTGCAGAACCCTGATCAAAAAGTAGCCAGCGCGGGAGCGCCGGTCCGGTACGTCGCTCGGCGTGTCGGTGGGGCGGTACCAGGAAAATCCGCCGCTCAGGAAGTGCTGGTGCGCCAGGACGGCGTCGCCGGGAGCGCCGGCAGGCGCGCCAGCAGTGGTTCGTTGCGCAGTTCCTCCACTGTGATCGCGAATGCGACGTGGTCGCGCCACGCGCCGTCGATGTCGAGGTAGCGCTCGTAGAAGCCCTCGCGGCGCAAGCCGAGCTTCTCGACCACACGAAGGCTGGCCTGGTTCTCCGGACGGATGTTGATCTCGACACGGTGCAGCCCCACCTGGGTGAAGCAATGGTCGATCAACAGCGCGAGCCCGGTGGGCACGATGCCCCGACCAGCGAGGGCACCGTCGATCCAGTAGCCGATTGTGCACGAGCGCTGCACGCCGTGAACGATGTTCGAGGCATTCACCTGGCCGGCTAAACGTCCTCCGTACACGAGCATGAACGGCAGCATCGTTCCCGCTCGGGCAGCCTTGCGCAGCGCGGAGTGCAACTGCGGCCAGGCGCCGACGGCGTTGCGTTCGCCCCACCGATGTGGCGAGGTCGGTTCCCATGGTTCGAGCCAGGTGCTGTTACGCAGCCGAACCTCACTCCACGCCCGCCCGTCGCGCAGGCGAGGTGCGCGAAGGGTCACCGCTCCGGCGCTGAGCTCAGCCGGCCAGCCGGGATGGTTGCTCACCACGATCCGCCTAGGAGCCCGTCACCGGTTGGACAGCAGCAGCGGGATGGCCGTCACCCGAGAACCGGCAACCACCTCGGTGACCTCTTCGTCGATGACGACAAGACAATTCGCCGCGGCGAGCGAAGCGATCAGGTGCGAACCCGCACCTCCGACGAGCGAGACGCTGTAACCGCCGGTCGCCTCGCGGTGCAGCACACCGCGGCGGTATTGCTTCGTGCCCGGCGGGCTGTCAATGCGCTCCAACGAGACGGCCTGGACGGTCGCTCGGTGGACGTTGCGCTTGCCGAGCAGCTTGCGGATTGCGGGCCGGACGAACACCTCGAACGACACCATGGCGCTGACCGGATTGCCGGGCAGACAGAAGATCGGGACCTTGTTGCCCAGGTGTCCGAAGCCCTGGGGCTTGCCGGGCTGCATCGCCACCTTGGTGAACTCGACCGTGCCTAGCTCGGACAGCGCTTCCTTCACTACGTCGAACGCGCCCATCGACACGCCGCCGCTGGTGATCAGGATATCGGCGCGCAACAGCTGGCTCTCCAGCACGTCGAGCAGTTGCGAGTGGTCGTCCGGGACGATGCCGAAGCGCCATGCGTCGGCACCGGCGTCCTTCGCGGCCGCAGCGACCAGGTAGGAATTCGCGTCCGATACCTCGCCGAAGCCCGGCTTCTGCCCCACCTCGACCAGCTCGCTGCCGGTACTGATGACGATGACTCGTGGACGGGGACGGACCAACACGCGGTCGCGTCCGATTGCTGCGAGCAATCCGATCTGTTGTGGCCCCAGTGCGGAGCCGGCGGCCATCGCGGGCGCCCCCGAAGGCATGTCCTCGCCGGCCCTCCGCACGCACTCGCCGCCGCCCACCGGGCGGCGGATCGCCACGCGGGCGACGCCCCGATCGGTGTCCTCGAGCGGGATGACTGCATCGGCGCCGGCCGGAATCGGTGCGCCGGTCATGATCCGCATCGCCAGACCCGGCCCCATGCCACCGCGCGACTTCGAGCCCGCGGCGATGTCGCCGATGACGGGCAGGGTCACCGGTTCGGCGTAGCTCGCGTCGCGGGTGTCGACCGACCGCACCGCATAACCGTCCATGGCCGAGTTGTCGAAACCCGGCAACGCGACGTTGCTGGTGATGTTCTCCGCCAGGAGCAGGCCCTGCGCGTCCAGCAGGGTCAGCTCGATGGGGTCGATCGAACCAATGCCGTCGAGGACGATGGACAACTGCTCGTCGACGGACCGCAACCGGTCCCCGTCAGCCACGCGTGCCCCCTCAGCCGTCCAGCTCGGTGGACACATAATCCCTCAGCCACGTCGCGAACTGATCCCCGATCTCGGGGTGTCGGACAGCCAGTTGCACGACGGCCTTGACGTACTCGAACCGATCCCCGGTGTCGTAGCGTCGTCCGCTGAACACGACACCGTGCACGGGCACCCCACGCTGGGCCAGCGCTTTCATTGCGTCGGTCAGCTGGATCTCGCCGCCGGCGCCCGCCTGCGTCGTGCGCAGCACGTCGAAGATCTCCGGCGGCAGCACGTAGCGGCCGATGATGGCCAGCGTGCTCGGTGCCTCGCCCGCGGACGGCTTCTCGACGAGATCGGCGATCGCCACGACCTCGTCCGACTGCTCGCTGCCAGCTAGCAGGGAGACGGCACCGTAACGGCTGATGTTTTCCGGCCCGACGTCGATCAGGCCCAGGACGATGCCGCCGTGCTCGCCGAAGACCTCGAACATCTTCCCCAGCAGATGGTCGCGGTCGTCGATGAGGTCATCGGGCAGCAGCACCGCGATCGGGTCGCCGCCCGCGAATACCTCGCCGTGCGCGACCGCGTCGCCGAGGCCGCGGGGCTGCAGTTGCTCGACCTCGTGGATCGTGGCCAGAGCCGGTGCCCGCCGCACCAGGGCGAGACCGTCCTTGTCCCCCTTGGCTTCCAGCGCTGCCTCGAGCTCGTCATCGGTACGGAAGTACTCCCCGATCGCGGCCTTCCCGGCGCTGACCACGAGCAGCACGTCGCTCACGCCGTGCTCCGCGGCCTCGGACACCACGAACTCCAGCGCCGGCGTACTGACCAGCGGCGCGAGCTCCTTGGGGACGGTCTTGGTAAGCGGAAGGAAGCGCGTTCCCCGCCCGGCGGCGGGGACGAGCGCTTTGCGTACCGGACCGGCGGCGGGGCTGGGCATGAGCCGAGACTATCCGGGCCAGAATGGCGGTATGCAGCCTGCGGACAAGGCCGGCCTGCGCGGCGTGTTCAGCGGCCAGCGGCGGCGGTGCACGCCCGAACAGATTGCCGATGACCGTGCTCGGATTCGGGGACACGTCCTGGACCGGTGCACCTGGTCGCGCGTGGCCGCATACGAGCCGACGCGGACGGAGCCCGGGTCGGTCGAGCTGCTCGACGAGCTGCGCGCCCGTGGGGTTACGGTGATCGTGCCGGTCGTGCTCGCCGACAATGACCTTGCGTGGCGGCAGTACCGCGTCGGGACCGTGCTCGGCGTCGAGGCTATCGCGGCGGTCGACGCGGTACTGGTGCCGGCGCTCGCGGTCGCCCGGGACGGCACTCGGCTGGGACGGGGCGGCGGTTCGTACGACCGTGCCCTCGCCCGGGTCCGTGCCGGGATCCCGGCAGCGGCCCTGTTGTTCGAGTACGAGGTGGTCGACGAGCTGCCGAGCGACGAGTGGGACATCGCGGTCACCGCGGTGGTGACCCCGTCGGGATGGCGCGACGTCGGGGAATCCGGCGACCGGCCGCCGGGTTAGCAGTCGTACACTGCGAGTGCCAGTGACCGGAAGGACCGCTCCCCGATGCCCACGTACCAGTACGCCTGCACGAATGCCGAGTGCGCCAACAGATTCGAACTCGTCCAGGCGTTCACTGACCCCTCGGTGAGCACCTGCCCGGTGTGCGCGTCGGCTGTGCGCAAGGTCTATGGCTCGGTCGGTGTCGTGTTCAAGGGTTCCGGCTTCTACCGCAACGACAGTCGTCAGGACGCAGCGTCGAAGGAGGCCGCGGCGAATTCGTCCGACGGCAAGTCTGCTGACGCCAAGTCCGCCGAGTCCACATCGTCGGATTCCAAGCCGTCGGACTCGAAGCCGTCGGACTCGAAGCCGTCGGACTCGAAGCCTGCTGAGTCCAAGCCGTCCGATTCCAAGCCCTCGACCGCCAAGCCGTCGACCGCCAAGCCGGCCGCCAACCCTTCATCCTCGGGCAGGGCTGCGGCGAACGCCTGAGCTCGTCCACAGCAGCAAGTCCCGTCCACAGGCGTGGCCCGCGGCCCACATCGGGAGTCCGACGCGTTCTACGGTCCAGAGATGTTCGCGTCGCTCCGCCATCCCCTGGCCCGCCTGTTGCGCTGGCCACGGCGGATTGCCGCCATCGCGTGCCTGGTGTTCGCCGCAGCCGCGACGCTGACGCCGGCAGCCGGGAATTCGGCACAGCGCGCTCGGACGACCGCCGAGCTCCTGCACAGGGGCGAGGTCGCGTTGTCGGTCGAGGTGGCGTCTACCCCGCTGGACCTGCGCCGCGGAGATCGGATCGGACTGCTCGCCGGTCCGGACGACAGCGGGGCGGGCGCGCCGGCGGCGATGCTCGCCGACCGGCTGCGGTTGCTGGCCGCGCCGACTATGAGCGCGAGCGGTTCGGATCCGCCCATCGTGCTGGTCGCGGCAGGCCGCGACGCGGCGCTGCGCATTGCTGCGAACTCCGGGCGATCGGTCCTCGTGGTGGTGGACAAGTCACCTTAAGCTCCACCAAGGGGCGGTACCGGACTGCCCGTCGGGCGAGGGAGCGGCACCGTGCTCAAGGGCTTCAGGGACTTCATCATGCGCGGCAACGTGGTCGACCTCGCGGTCGCCGTGGTCATCGGCGCCGCGTTTACCGAGGTGGTGGCTGCGCTCGTCAAGGACATCATCACGCCGATCATCGCCGCGATCGGCGGCCAGCCCGACTTCGCGGGCCTGAAGTTCACCATCCACAACAGCGTCTTCCGCTACGGCCTGTTCCTCAACGCCGTCATGTCGTTCCTGATCGTCGCCGCGGCGATCTATCTCATCGTCATCGCGCCGCTCAACAAACTCGCCGAGGTCCGGGCCCGGCGGCTCGCGTCCGGCGAACATGTCGATGAGCCGGAGGCCAAGGCGGAGGACGTCCAGCTACTCGAACAGATCCGCGACCTGCTCGAGGCGCAGCAGGGACGATCCGGCGGGCCGACGGTCACCAAGCCCAGCCCCGCCCCCAACTGAGCGCCGGTGCCGCCGTGTCCGCTGGTGCCGCCGTGTTCACCCGTGGTGCGGCGGTCGCTCGCGCTGGTACCACTCGTCGTCGCGGTGCTCCGAACCCGGTTCGTCTCCCCAGCCGACATCGCGCTCGTCCTCGGGCAACTGCGGGAGCACTGGTTCGTCCTCTGGTGACTCGACCGGGCGTGAGGGACGTCTCGGCTGGTCCGGGGGGGACGTGGTCACCACCCCAGTGTGCTGCATCCTCGGCGGTGCTTTGATGGACGCAAGCCCACCCACGAAGGAGATCGCCCGATGGCCGAATCCCCGAAGTTCACTGACAAGGCAGCCGAGCTGGCTGCGCAGGCGGCAGCCGCCGCCGGTCCGCTGAAGGAGAAGGCGAGCGAGTTCGCCGCCCAGGCCGCAGCCGCGGCCGGTCCGATGGCAGCGCAGGCTCGGGAACGCGCGACCGGTCTCGCCGCCCAGGCAGCTGCCGCAGCAGGGCCGCTCGCCGCACAAGCCCGCGAGGTCGCCGCCCAGGGAGTCGGCACCCTCGCCGACAACCTCGACAAGCTGACCGGCGGCAAGTACTCCGAGCGCATCGGGTCGGTGTCCTCGAAGCTCGAGGACGCGCTGAGCAATGCGCCGGGGCAGAAGGTCGGCCCGGTGGCCGAACCCACGCCCTTCACGGCACAAGCGGCCACCCCGTCGGAGCCGACGGTTGGGCCGGTCGCTGATCCGCCGCGGTTCCCGCCTGTCGACGTTGAGACCCCCGAGGCCGACGCGGGCCCACCCACCGGCCTGGCTCCCTAACCCGACAGCTCAGGGCGGGGTCAGGGGCAGTTGACCCATTCGTCGGAGCCGTCGGCGAACACCTGCCGCTTCCAGATGGGCAGCCGGTGCTTGACCTCGTCCACGAGCTGCCCGCACAGGGCGAACGCCTCCCCGCGGTGCGCGGTCGACACGACGGCGACCAGTGCAACGTCGCCGATCACGAGCGCGCCGACCCGATGACTCACGGCGATGCCGAGCGCGTCAGGCAGCGCAGCGAACTCGCGCACGATCTCGTTCAGGGCGTCCGTCGCGCTGGGGTGGCCGAGGTATTCCAGCGACACCACGTCCCGGCCGTGATCGTGTTCGCGCACGACACCGCAGAATGTCACGCTGGCGCCGGCTCGCGGGTGGGCGGCGGCGGCCTCGTGGGCGTGGACGTCGAGCGGCTGCTCACTGATCGCACTCAGGATCATTGCGGTCATCGCCGTCCTCCCGTGCCTGTGCAGCTCATACGCCACCTCCTGGTTTGTGGTCCCCGCCTGCCATTTGATCGACGGCGTGCACGATCAGCGGTTCGAGCACGGCCATGCCGTCGCGAACCCCGCCCGGCGAGCCCGGCAGGGTCACCACGAGCACGCCGCCGATCGACCCGGCGACACCGCGCGACAGCACCGAGGTCGGTACCTTCTCGCGCGAAACCATCCGCAGCGACTCTGCGATGCCGGGTATCTCGCGATCGAGCAGCGGCGCCACCGCCTCCGGGGTGACGTCGGTGGGCGTGATACCGGTGCCGCCCGTCGTCAGCACGATCTGGGCGCCGAGCCTGATGGCATCCGCGATCGCGTTACGGATGGCAGTTACTTCGTCCGGAACCACCGTGCGGGAGGCCACGTCGTGGCCGGCGGTGGCCAGCAGACCGACCAGGATCGCGCCCGAGTCGTCCGGACGCTCACCCGAGGCCGAGCGGTTCGAGCAGGTGATCACCGCAGCCTTCACGAGCGCGTCCACTCCCCCGACCGCCCGCCGGACTTCGAAACCAGCTGAACATCGGTGAGCTGGGCACCGCGATCGACCGCCTTCACCATGTCGTAGAGCGCGAGTCCAGCGGTCACGACCGACGTCAGCGCCTCCATCTCGACGCCGGTGCGATCAGCAGTGCGCGTCATGGCGTCGATGAACACGCAGTCCTCGCCGAGTTCCAGATCGACCGTCACCGCGTGCAATGCGACCGGGTGGCACAGCGGCACCAGGTCCGGGGTCCGTTTCGCTCCGGCGATACCGGCAATCCGCGCGACGGCCAGTGCGTCGCCCTTCGGCAGCCCATCTCGGCGGAGCAGGGCAATCACCTCGGGGGTCGTGACGAAGCGTCCGCGGGCCCGGGCCGTACGCGTGGTCACGTCCTTGGCGGAGACGTCAACCATGCGCGCTGCGCCCTGGGCATCCACGTGGGTCAGGTTCACGAGTCGAGGGTAGCCAGAAGCAAGCGTGTCGGCAGGCGACGATATGAGTAGTGAACGGTGAGTTTAAGCGGATGGCTGGGTAAGAAAGGTTTGTCAAATGGACTTGTCCCGGGGGACTACTCGCGCGACATCGTTCTCACGGACGACACGGCGCTGGCGCTGATCGACCTCACGGATTGAGTCCCGACAGGCGACGGGCCGCCGGACCCCCTCCCACCGGCGGCCCGTCCGTCTGGTCGGGCCGGACCTGTTCGGGCCGGACCCGCGGCCCACTCGGCTCGGATGGGCGTGGGGGATAGCCTCGCCTGCATGACGCGCGGCCTCGACTTGTTCTCCCTGGCCGGCCGGGGCGCCCTGGTGACCGGAGGCAATCGCGGGCTGGGCCTGTCGTTCGTGCGAACGCTGGCCGACTGCGGCGCGCAGGTCGCCTTCGCCGCGCGCGACGCCGGTCGCGAACGCTGAGGCGATCGCGACCTTGGCTGATGACGGCATCGCCGCCCACCCGATTACCGCCGATCCGCGTTCGTGACCGGTTCGGTGCTGGTGATCGACGGCGGCGCTACCGTCAACTGATCGAATGCAGGCTATCGGCCGGTGGGTAAAGCGTGATTCTGCATCTCGAGTCGCGCCTGCTGCTCGCCGTACCCGCTGTCGCCACCCGGGCCTGCCAGCGCGCTGAGCACCTCGCTGTAGACCTGCTGCCACCGCCTACGCTGCTGCTCCGTCTGCAACAGGGTTGCGCGCTCATCCGACACCCGCGCGTGGGCGATGTCTTCGCGCAGGTAGGTGGCCACGACCTCGAGCTGTTTCCACAAGGTGAGGCCGTAGTCGGCCGACCTGTCGAGCGCGGCACTCAGTTTGCGCGCGGTCGACAACAGCTCGCCCGAGTCGGTGGACTCGGCCACTGTTGCGACGTCGGGGGCGTAGGGGTTCGTGCCGTCGAGCAATTCGGGGATCGTCATCTTCACGGTCTCACCGTTGTTCGGATTGGTCATGTCCTGCCTTTGCTGGGTAGTCCGATGATGTGGGGTGTGGGGGGTGCTGCCATTCGGCCGATCAGCTCTCGTTCGACAGTTCGTCGAGGATCGCGACCACCCGGTGCAGCTGGTCAGCCGGTATCTGGTAACCGTTCTGCTCGCGGTGCCACAGCCCGGCGAGGCATACCTCGATCAAGGCCAAGGTGATGTCCTCGTCGATGCTGGCGAGGAACTCGTCGGAGACGAACCCCGGGCGCTCGGTGGTGGCCGTGACGAGAACCGAGCAGAGGTGCAGGTGCAGCGCTGTCGTCGACAGTTTTGCCACCGCGTCCTGCGCGGGGGCGGTCGCCAGTTCGGAGAGACCAGGTCGGGTGAATGCCCTCCGTCGAGCCTGGCTCGGCGATGTTGACCTCTGGCGCGGGGTGTGGCCGGAACCGCGATGCCTCGGCCGGTAGTCGTACTCACCCATCGTGATCCCTTTCGGACGGATGCTGGTCGGCGGACGCGCGGGCCGGTCAGCCGCTGACCGGCGGGCGGAGCCCGGACAGAACAGCTGCCGGGCGCTGCTGCTCACCCGCGAAGGAAGTGACGACGACCAAGGCGCCGGTGAGCGCCGGGATGACCCACTGGAGTGCGGTCAGTCGTCGCTGAGCTGCGGCAACATGGTCAGGCGTGCTGGGCACGGCAGTCGTGGCGTCCTGGATCGGGACCTCAGACTCGGCGGAGACCTCGCGGCCCAGCACTCGGGACCAGGCAGTCGCCCCGAGCGCTGCCATGGTCACCGCGGTCTTCACGACTGCCATGGTCGCGACACCGTCCTGGGTGCGAAGCCGGTCAGAGTTGCCGGCCAGCTGACCAATGCTGCCGACGAGGTGGGCCCCGATGGCCACGGCGTTCACCGGGGTCCAGCGATCCCAGCCTGCGTTGGCGACCGCTCCTACTGCTCGAGGGCTTCCTGCGTGGCCGGCGGCCGCGTTCAAGGAGATGGCGTTCGCCAGGGTCCCGCCGAACCAGGCGGCGAGACCGACGTCGTGCAGCGAACGGGACAACGTGTTGGTGCGTGGCATGTGATCTTCTCCGCCGATTCGATGTTTGGACTCGTGAATCTTATAGTGACTCGAAGAATCTGTCGTCACCGGGTGTCGCCCGACCATGCGCACCGACGGGACGACGCACGACCCGTACGGTTTCGTCGACCGAGTCACGAGGAGGAAGGCGGCATGAAGGAAGAATTGGGCCGGCGCGCGCAGAACAAGCAGCGCACTCGCCAGTCCATTCGTCGAGCCGCCATGCTGCTGTTCGCCCGGCACGGGTTCGACAGTGTCACCACCGCTCAGGTGGCGGAGGCATCCGGAGTTTCGGCGGCCACGTTATTCAATTACTTCGCGACGAAGGAAGACCTGTTCTTCGGCCAGGTAGAGCAGTTGGAGCGCGAACTGGCGCATGTGGTGAGTTCCGTGCGTCCCGGACAATCGATCCTGCACGCGCTGCAAGGCCACGTCGTGTACGAACTCACCGCCGGGCGCGCTTTCACCGATCCGAGCGCCGTCGCGTCGTTCCACACCACGCTGGTGCGCAGCCCACACCTGCGGGGGCGGGAAGCGGAGATCTACGAACGTCGCGTGCTTGTGCTCACGCGCGCCCTGGCGTTGGCGATGGGCTTGGAGCAGGACGCACTGGCCGCCCGGGTGGCGGCACGGCAGTTCGTCGCGGCGGAGCAGATCATCGCGAGCGAGCTACGCGACCGACTCGCCGCAGGAACCGCTGCGGAGCGCGCACTTCGGGACCTGGACCTGTTCGTCGACGACGTGTTCCGCATCGTGCGCACCGGGGTCGGGAGCCTGCCGTCGCGTCGACCTGAGCATGCGGCCGCCACCGCGCCGCCTGACGATCGTCGGCCTCGTATCCTGTGACCGCAGCACTCCCCGCCCTCGTAGCTCAGGGGATAGAGCGCCGGACTCCTAAGCCGGGCGTCGCCGGTTCGAATCCGGCCGGGGGCACCGATGAAGCCGTTTATCTTCCGTGCAGATAACGCTTTCAGCAATCTAGCTGTATCGGGTTGTCATCGGTCTGTTCCAACACCTGACCGCACCTCCTTCAAACCTGCATGGCGATCGACGGTGGTTACCCGCGGGAGCTACCAGGATGAAACGAAGCTAACGGGCGTGCTCGAAGCAACACGGAAGGGCCCACAAGCGCAGCTCCCAGCGTCCGACTAATCCACGGCCTCACCGGACCAAGGAGCAACGACGTCTGCGGGCAACCACGAACCCATTTTCAGCCCGGAACGGGCCTCCCCGACAGGGGAGACCGAAGACTAGTCCGCAAAAAGTCCGCACGCACTAACTTCGCATCGGGCATCGACCCACCTGGCGATTCGAACGAGCCGTCCGACGGCAGAAAATTGCGACTGCGCCTGAATCGCGGGCCTAAGCGCTGAAGGCGGGGCCCACACGGTGTCCCGCGCCAGGGCGCCCGCGAGCGCGGCAGGGAGGTTCACGGGGACGCGATCCAAGCGATGTCGCTGGCCCGCATCCGTCGATATCGAGCACGCCGCCATGCGCGCGACCTCGCGCAAATCGATCGCTGGGTGCCGTGGCCAAACCAGCCGGGGGGCAGGCGGGCTCCAGATCTCTGGTGGGTCACGTCAAGATGTCACAGATCGGTGCAGCAGACCCGGGATTCCACGCATAGTGTGAGGGTGGTGCCGGCTCGCGCGACAAACATGGCGCTGCTGATCCTGACGCCGCTCGCGGCGCTGACCGGCGGCGTGGCGTTTCTGGTCGGCAGCGGGCCGATCGCCATCGTGGTCGTCTTGCATGGGGTCGTTGGTCTCGCGGTGCTTTACCTCGTCCCGTGGAAGTCGGTGATCGCCCGGCGCGGCCTGCGGCGCCAACGGCCCGACCGGCTGCTGTCGCTCCTGCTCGCCGTCGCGGTGCTCCTCGCCCTGTTCACCGGATTGGCGCACAGCACTGGACTGCTCGTTCGGCTGGGCTGGCTGTCGGCGATGCAGGTGCACGTCGGAGCGGCAGTTGCGGCGCTGGTGCCGCTCGGCGTGCATGTTATGCGGCGCCCGATCAAGCCTCGCCGGATCGACGTGTCGCGTCGCAACCTGCTGCAGCTGGGCGGGCTCGGTCTCGCCGCCGGCGCGGGGTACGCCGTGCTGGAAACCGCAGAATCGATCTTCTCGTTGCGCGGCGCCGACCGTCGAGACACCGGGTCGTACCAGCGGTCCTCGGGCCGGCCGCAGGGGATGCCGTCGACGATTTGGCTCTTCGACGACGTGCCGTCCATCGATGCGGGCACTTGGCGCGTCGCCGTCACCGCGGACGGCGCCACGAAGCACTGGACCGTTGAGCAGCTACGCGAATTCGGACATCACAAGTCCGTGGTGCTCGACTGCACAAGTGGTTGGTGGTCACGGCAGGCCTGGTCAGGCGCCCGGCTCTCGGCGTTGCTGCCTGCCGGAGCCACCGGAACCGCTCACGTCACCAGCGCGACCGGTTACACACGTCGGCTGCCGCTCTCCGGCGATCTGCTGCTCGCCGTCGACGTCGGCGGCGAGCCCCTGTCGGAGGGACACGGCGCGCCCGTTCGGTTGGTCGCGCCGGGCCGCCGCGGCTTCCATTGGGTGAAGTGGGTGGAAAGCATCGAGATTGACCACCGCCCGTGGTGGCTCGAATCGCCCTTTCCGCTGCAATAAATTTCGGTCCGCTTGACCGATCTCATCGGGTGGCCGATTGCCCCAACAGCGCGGATCCTCAATCGGAACAACCCACTAGCACCGACCAAGTCACGCACGCTCGCCTAACCGTCGTTCTGCTCGCTAAAGAGCGTCAGGAAGAGCGCGCAGATCGATCGTTTTCGGGCTCGCGAACTGCCAGATCTGACTTCTAACAGCAGCAGTCGCTCCATGATCAACAACCGAGACTCTGTCCAGGATTCTTGACACACCCCCACTAGCCACCGATCACCTCTCCGTGGTCAGTCTCTGCTCGAACCGTCCGACCGCCAAAGCGACGGCTCCTGCCAGCTAGCCCTGGGCTGGCTCGTCGAACCGGGGCCCTGGGACCGTGTCGATGCCTTCCATCGCCTTGGTGAATTCGATTTCCTCGTCGTCCATAACGGCGCGCGGGTTGAACGTCGGGTCGGCCATGACGCCATGTATCCGGCGGCGCTGCATCCCGAAATTCCCCGCGTCGTAGAGGGGCAGCAGCGCGGCCTCCCGCAAGTAGCGGTCGAACTGGTGCTTCTTGTCGACCGAGTTCACCCCGACCACCTGCATGCACTTGTACACGCAGTCAAACAGCATTTCCGTGCAGAGCACCTTGCACATCGCGCCAAGCATCTCGCCGTGGTAGTCGTGCTGATCGAGATAGTGGCCGGTCTTCCAGCAGAAGTAGCGCGCAGCTTCGATCTTCGCCGCGACATCACCGAGCACATAACCCGGATACTGATAGTGGATGATCGGCTTGGGGCCGCCCGCGGTGTAGGTCTTCGCCCACTCCAATGCGCTTTCGTAGGCCGAGCGCGCAACCGCGACGGCGCCTATGCCGGCCACCGGGCCGGACCAGGCAAAGTTGCGGTTTATCAACAGGTCGCCATTGCCCTTCGCGCCTTCGATCATGTTGCTGGCCGGCACCCGCGCATTGTCGAAGATGATCTCGCAGTTAGGTGCGCTCCGTTGGGCCGAAGTGCTGATCGAGCTGTAGCTGATACCTGGCGTTCCCCGCTCGACCATGATCGCGGACAGGCCGGACGTGCCGCCTGCGGAGGCGTCCGTCCGTGCGACGACGAGGTTCAGGTTTGCGCCCTGGTTGTCCCACCCACCGACGTTGCACGGCCAGTACTTGCGGCCATTGAGCACGTATTCCTCACCGTCGAGCGCTGCGGTGACCCCCATCCCCGCCCCGTCCACCGCGGGCGCATCAAAGTTCGCAGTGCCGCCAGGCGTACCGGCCGGCTCGCTGGCGGCGTACCCGACGATGAACTCGCCACTGGTGTCGGCGGTGGCAGTGCCGATGAACCGCTGCTTCTGCTCCTCGGTGCCGTAGTACCAGACAGGCATCAGCCCCAGCCCGTTGACAAGCACGGTGGTGCCGAAGCCAGGATCAACCGCCTGAATCTCCTCCGCGGCAATGATGAAATCGACATTGGACAGCCCACCGCCGCCATAGCTCTTGGGGAGCATTGAGAAGGCGAGGCCTCGCTTGCAGGCCTCCGCGTAGGCGGGCTTCGCGAGCTGGAAGCCGCGCAACGGGTCAGGCTCCTCATCGATCTTCTGCGACAGAGGGGCGAGGTGGCTCTGCGCGAAGTCCCGCGCTTCCGCCTGGATGTCCTTCTGCTCCTTTGTGAGAGTGAAATCGATCGCCATTTCGAGTTCTCCCGCCAGTCGGCCGCGCCGCTGCGGCGCCGTAGGCGCGAATATTTTCGGCCGCGACACCAGCGATCGCGGGCGACCGGGCACCGTCTTCACACAAGTTACGCGCCATTCGTCCTGGTCGCTATGGGCGTTTGTTACCGCTAGTACTGCAGCCGTAGATCGTGATTTTTGATGCTGGGGCTGCGGTGATCAGCGTTTCTGCCGGGTGTGGGGCGGCCACCGGGCGAGCATCGATTGTTTGTGTGGAACAACGAGAACGCCGCGGTGGCCCGCGGCTCACAGCGCAGATCCTGATCGGTGGTGGACG
>JBBQZQ010000042.1:0-34456 GCA_038207565.1 Mycobacteriales bacterium | reverse complement strand
GGTGTGGGCACAGGGGTGGGGGTCGGGGGTATCGCTGGGGTTTGTTGGGCGAGGTGAGTGACAGCGCCGAGGGCGACGACTTGTTTGGGTTCGTCGAGGGTGGCGGGGATGAGGCCGAGTCGCTCGGCGATGATGTGTTCGACGATCGGGATGCGGGAGGATCCGCCGACCAGATACAACGCGGTCAGCTGGCTGGGATGCATGCCGGCGGCGGCGATGGTTTGTTCGAGCACGTCGGCGGAGTGGTCGATGTAGCGGCGGATCAGCTCGGCGAACTGGGCTCGGGTGACGGTCACTTCCAGTTCGGTTTCGGGGACCAGCAGGCTGGCTTGGCTGACGGTGGACAGGTCTTCTTTGAGGATGCGGACTTGCTCGAGCAGCGCGCGGCGGCGGCGGCGCGCGGTGCTGTCAGCCGGTCGTTCCAGCTCCGCCCACAGTTGCGGGTCGCGCTGGGCGATGGTGGTGCCCACCAGACGGAGCAGGGCGTGATCGAAATCGACGCCGCCGAGCGGGTCGACACCGCCGGGGCGTCCGACGGTACTGAACGTGCCGTCGCCGCTGGACTCGACAACGGCCGCGTCGAACGTACCCCCGCCCAGGTCATAGACCGCGACCCGGCCGCCGGCCGGTACCCGGCCCGAGGTGGCGGCATACCAGCAGGCGGCGGCGACCGGTTCGGGCAGTAACACCACGTCGGGCAGCCCGGCGGTCCAGGCGGCTTGGCGTAGCGCGTCCAGCCGGGGACCCGCCCAGGTCGCGGGATGGGTCAGGCACACCGCGTCAGGTTGGCTGCCACCACGGGCCCGGCGCGCCTCATCGGCCATCACCCGCAGCACGGCGGCGATCGCGTCACTGACCCGCACCGGGCCGGCGAGGTCCATCACCTCATCCCCGAGTCGCCGTTTGGGCGTCGGTTCGAAAGCCTCGATACGCCTGGCCGCCTGCCGCTCAGCCATCCGGCCCGCCACGAGCTCGCCGCTGAGCAGGCGCAGCACCGCCGACGGCATCCGCCACGACCCGTCCACCTCCACCGCGACCGGTCTGGTCGCGGCCCGGCCACCCAGCTCGATCGTCGCCGCAGCCGTCACCGCGGTCCCGAAATCGATCGCTAACACCCAGCCCATGACACCCTCCACCACTAAAGACCCGAAAAGCGCATTGCCCACCGACAGCGCCGGCCCGCCGGCCGCGCTCCCGTTCCCCGCTCAGCCGTGCAGCTCATGCCAAGAGCGCACCGCATCCCCGGACAACACGATCGGCAGCAGGACCGCTCCCGGGCTGGACCCGATCAGAGCGCCCAGATCCGAGCTGACAGTGCCGTCGCCCGTGCCATCGGCCGTATCGGCGGTGGGATCGACGAACACGTCGGGGCCCACCCCGGGCGTCGGTGCGGTGGTGTCAGGATTGTCGGTGACGACCATCTGGTCGCCGCTTGCCGACCAGGCCTGCTCGAACACATCGACAGGCACCGCCTCGAGTTGTCCGTCCGGCGTGCCCGGGTCCTCGAGATAAACCATGCCGTTCTCGATGCTGGACACCACAACGGCGTGATCGACGTTCCCGGTGGCCTGGCCGGTCCAAATCTCGGAGGAGTCGATCGCCACAATCGCGTTGTAACCCTGATCCAACAGTCCGTTCAGCGAGTCGACGTCGCCGTACTGCACCGTGGCCGGCACCCCGAAGGACTCCAGCAGCTCCGCGGTGTGCTCGATAGTCATTCCCGACCAGCCGCTGGACTGGCCCGACTCGTCATAGCTGAGGTAACCCAGATCCACGGCCCGCTGCACGAACGTCGCTTCGTCCATCGGCTGGTCGCTGTACTCGCCGACGATCATCGCCACCGACACCGGGGCACAGAACCCGTTCTCGCTTTGCTCAAACCAGTACTGCGCATCATCAGCCCGCTCGACCGCGTCAGAATCAGCAGTCGCGTCGGTCTGAGTGGGGTCGACCTGGGTGGGGTCAACCTGGGTGGGGTCAACCTGAGTCGGGTCAACCTGGGTCGGGTCAACCTGAGTCGGGTCAACCTGAGTCGGGTCTGTCTGGGTGGGGTCTGTCTGGGTGGGGTCTGTCGTGCTATCTGGGGAGGTCTGCGTCGGGTCGGTCTGGGTGGGGTCAACCTGGGTCGGATCCGTCTGGGTCGGATCCGTCTGGGTCGGATCCGTCTGCGTCGGATCCGTCTGGGTCGGATTCGTCGTGCTATCCGGGCCGGTAGGCGGATCGGTCGTCATGGCTACTACGTGGCCCGACTCGTCGAGGGTGAGCGTTTGCCCGGCCACACTGATCACGTCGGTCTGGCCGTCGTCGTCGGCGTCGAATTCGAGCACATCGATGACACCGTCGCCGTCTAGGTCACTGGCTGTCGTGTCGAGGACGCCGTCCGCGTTCGTGTCGTACTGCGCGACGTCGATCAGCCCGTCACCGTCGGCGTCGTATTCGACGGTGTCGATAACTCCGTCGCCATCGGTGTCGGATTCCATCGTGTCGGACACGCCGTCGCCGTCGGTGTCGCGCGAGACGCGGTCATAGACGCCGTCGCCATCGGTGTCGGAGGTGACGTCGAGCCCGCCACTCGAGTTGGGGCTGACCACCGTCTCGGCCAGGCCGTCACCATCACTGTCGATCATGATGGTCTCGTTGACGCCGTCGCCGTCGAGGTCCGCTCCGGTAATTCCCTGGTCGCTCATCGCGCACACCCTTCCTGTCGAGTCACCGGGCCAATTCCCGGCCTAACCTTGATCTTGACTGCCGGCTAGCTCGCCGACCTCCCCGTTATGCGCCAACTTCGCGCTTAACCGCCCACCAGCCGTCGCGCCGCCTCGATGACGTCTAGCAGCGGTGTAGTGCCCGCCCGAGTCGCCAGCGCGTCGAGAGCGGCGACGATATCCGGACCGCCGGTGTCGGTGGTTGGCATGGGCCGCCCGTCCGAAAGCCGCTGCCACAACGACTTGATCGCCTCGGACCCCTGCGTCTGCTGCTCGACGATGTCACCGGGCAGGGGAATCGACGGCCCCCCGACGTCCTCGAGCAGGGACGGCTGGATCCAGGTTTGCGGATCTACGTCACTGCCGGTCAGCCAGCCCAGATCGGGCTCATCCGGTACCGCCCCGGTTTCCAGGTCAGCCACGTCGAGACGCCCGAATGTCGTCATGCAGGCCCCGAAGGGGTCACTCGCGCCGGGACCGATCACCTGCGCCCAGTCACCGGCCGCCACTGGCGTTGACAGGAATTCGGCCGTACCGCCGAAGTAGCCGTCTGACGCCGGGAACGGATCGACGTTCTCGTCGCGAGATTCATTGCCACCTGCGCCGTCGAAGCCCACATCGGGCGAATGTGCGTCGAGGGCATCGGCCAAGTCATCGCGCCAAATTCCTGACGTGCTGTCCGCTCCGGCGTCGCTGGCTTCGACGTCGAGGGGATCAGTCGAGAAGCCCTCGTGAGCATGCTGACCGGCTGGATCGAGGCCACCGCCGCCGAGACCCTGCCCGTTCCACTCGTCCGGCTCGGTCCATTCACCGTTCATCGCGTCGCGCCTGGCCGCGCGAGGCCGGCCGTATTTGGCGCGCTCAGCGATGCGGCCCGGAGCAGAGCGACGAGTAGCTCATCGGCGGTCTCGGTCAGCTTGTTGGTCGTGGCGAGCACCTTGCGGTCAACGCGCTCCTGGGCAACACGCTCTTGCTCAGAGCGGTTACGCGCCGCGCGAGCGTGCTCGAGGGCACCCGACACATCCCGTTCGCGCTGCAAAAGGCCGGCGCGGATGACGTCGGTGATGTCGAGTTTCGCGTTCGTGAGCACTCGCTCGACATCGGTGTACCGCTCGTTGGCCGCGGAATCGATCTCTCTGCGTGCCCACGCCTGCAGTTCCGTCCGACGCGTGGCGCCGGCGCGGATGTGGTGTATGGCGTACCCGACGCCGACCGCGCCGAGAAGCGGAAGCGCGATGCCGACGGTGGTGGCCGATACCCCGATCCCCGTGAGCGCTTTCGTCACTGACGCCTGGCCGGCAACGCGCGCCAACACGCCCCATCCCGTGGCAGCCGCCATGCCTCCGGTGAGCATGGTCATGGCACCGGTTGCAGCCGGCTCGAACTGTTTGAGGTTCACGACGCCGGACCCGGTCATGGACAGCTCGAGCGAGCTGGCGATGTTGAGCTCGGCCAGCATCCGAGCGCACACCGCTGAGGCCATGTCGTTGACAGCCGCAGTCAGGTCCTCAGCCTGCGCGTCAAGATCGGAGTCGATCCGGGCATAGATTTGTTTCCTATCGTGGCCTTTCGCGGTCTTGATGAGCTCCGCGGCGGAGGTCCGTAGACCCTCCGCGGAACTTTTGATCTGATCGCGCAGAGCATTGCGAGCCTGAAACAATTCGCGCTCGAGGGCACCGCCCCACGTCATCTGGTCGCTTCGCAGCTGGGCCACTCGACGCTGCTCCGCCTCGAAGGCGGCGGTGATCGCGGGGTCTGGCCTCGCTGCATCCACATTGCGCTGTGCGGTGGCGCCGAGCCGCTCGAGCGTGCTGCACGCCAGCGCCACCGTGTTCGCCACTGCCAGGGTGGTGGCGACGGGACCAATGCGACGGCTGATCCACCCTTGCAACTGGCCGAGCCCGGACTCGGCCCACAGGTTCGCCGACAACGGTCGGTCGGTCGCCGCCAGGGCTCGCGCACGGTTGGCCAGCCGTGCCGATACCGCTACTACCGGAGCGTCGGCGTAGCGGGGGGCGTAGCGGGCAAGGACTTCCCGGTCCTCGGCGAGCACGTCTCTCCAGCTGGGCGTCGCATCGATCTTGGTGAGGACGAAGACGACTGCAGCCAGCCGCTCGCCTGCGCGGGCCAGAAATTCGAGCTCCGGCCCGGTCAGCTTGGTGTCGGCGTCGGTCACGAACAACATCGCGGTAGCCGACTCGAGGGAGCGCAACGTCATTGCGGCATGACCAGCGACGAGTCCGCCGACACCGGGTGTGTCGATCAGCACGACGCCAGGTTCCAACAGCGGGGACGGGATGCTCACCTCGACGCTGCTGACCTGACGCAGCTGGTCGAGCTCCGCGCCGGACATGGACACCCATTCCGGGAGTTCGGCAGGGCGCACCACAAGGCGCTTGCCGGTTCGAAGATTGAGGATGGCCCGTTCCTCCGGGCCGTAGCCGATCCGCACTGGCGCGGAGGTGGCGATGTCGACATCGACCGGCGAGAGATTGTCGGCACCCACGAGGGCGTTGATAAGCGAGCTCTTGCCCTGCTTCGCTTCGCCGGCCACGACGATGGTTGCTGTCGTGTCCGCGGTCGTGGCGTGCGTAGTGAGCACATCGGCGGCAGCGAGTTCGCCTAGATGCCTGGCCACCTTCGCCACGACAGTGACTAATTCTCGAACTTCGGCTCCGATGTTGCGCCCGGAAGAGCCCTGGCTGATTGTGACGGGCTGCGTCGATGTCTGAGCCGTCATCCGACGGCCTCAAGTCGGTACACGACGACTTCGGGCGGCCGGATCAAGTGATGGGCGTCGGAGTAGCCGATCCGCTGCACCTCCGCGATCCGGTCTGCGTTCGAGGGGTCAGACGTCGGAGTCACCTGGACGGCGTGGTGGCGCGCCGGGTCGAACGCCTGGCCGACGGGCGCCAACTCGGCCACCCCGCCCTGGGCTAGGGCGGCCCCCAATCGCTGGGCCATCACACTCGACGGGGCCACCAGGTCGCGTGCGGCGATCACCGCTTCGATCAGCTGCTCGAGCCCGTCCGTTTTCGATGGTGACGGGCCCGCGGTCACCGTCGCGGCAGGAACAGTCGCGGCAGACACATCGGCGTGCCGGGGGGCCGAACGGCGACGAACGGCGTAACCACCTACGGCACCGGCGGCAAGGCCGAGAAATCCAACGAGGACGAGACTCCACCACGGCGTCCTCGACGATGTCGACGAGCGCGGGGTGACGACGCCCGGCGTCGGCTTGATCGGCCCTTCGTTGCGTCCGGTTGACACCGTACTTGTCGGGTTCACCTTGAAGGCGCTGGAGAACGGGTCGACCGGAGTCGGTTTGTGAGCCTCGGCGGGCCCCGCACCGCAGCCGAGAGCGATGACGATGGTTACGAAGGTCGCTGCGGACAGCGCGCGGGCGGTGTGCGATCTCATGGATTCGTCCCATTCCAAGAGGCGATTTCATAACTGCGAATGACGACGCGCGCTACCTGCGCCTCCATCGGGCTCACGTCGCTGTTGGCGTGGGCCTGCCAGCGCCGAAGCCCGGCTGCCGTACCGGCACGGGCAGCCATCGGTGTCGAGACGAGTTCGACCAGCTCGTCGGCGAGGCTCGCGGGCAGCACGACGTCGCGGCGGCGTACCTGGCGCAGCGCGGCGAGCTCGGCGACCACATGCAGGACCGGATCCAGACGCAGGGCCTCGATGCGATCGCGCAGCGTAGTGCCCCAATCAGCACCCACCCTCCACGCGAGCGTCTCGAGGTGTTCCAGTGCAGCGGTGGCCTTCAACGCGGCGGCGTTGGCTTCAAACAGCTCGCCGATGTGGGCGTCGACGACCTGATGGCCAGAACGGTTGACGAGGTGCTTGCGTAGCGCAACCGCGCCGGCAGCGCCAGCGTCGACTGCCTGGAAGACGTCGCGGAGGCCCGCCTCACGCAGCAGCGCCCAGAGCCGACGGCGACTCGAGGCGGATACGTCGGTCGGAGTCGGACTGCGGCAAAAGCTGGACTCTGCTAGCAGCATTCGTTCGCGTTTCGCCGCGTCGAGTGCGGCGAGCTGTTCCAGGGCGACGGCGTCGTCTTCGGTGAACAACCCGCACAGCGCGACCTCGGCGAACAGGCCCGAGTAGGCGAAAACGCCGGCAAGCTCCGTGCTCAGCTCGGCGGCGTAGCGGGCCGCGATGCGCCGGCCCTCAGCGATCGGATCCTGCGCGTCGAACAAGTCCGCCTTGTTGAGTACGGCGAACGCCGACACGACGTCATTGCCGGCGCTGCGCGACAGTGCACGGATGGCTCGCAGTACGTCGACGTCGCTTTGGCGCACTGTCTGGTTCATGACGAACAGAACAGCCTCGGCCTCTGCCATCACCGTCTGCGAGTCAGGGTCGATTCCGAGCACGCCCTCGGTTGCCCGTGACACGCCGGTGTCCGGTGAGTCCAATCCCGGGGTATCGGCCAGCGTGAAGGCGCGAAGGCGGGCCAGGGAGAGTTCGACCTCCACCGCTGCGACCTGTTCTACCGGCATGCCCAAGTCCTCCGGAACAAGGCCATCCGCGCCGAGGCGAGTGTGGCCGCGGGAACCGTCGCGGGCCACCACGGTGACCCTCTCGGTGGGGCCGTAACGGAACCAGGTCACGACGCGGGTGCACTCGCGGGCGTCGGTACGGGCGACGCGTTGACCCAGCACAGCATTCACGAACGTCGACTTGCCCGCCTTGACCCGACCGGCGACCGCGATGTGCAGTGGTTGGCCCAGACGCGTGTGCAGGCGCGCCAAGCCCTCACGGTGCTCGGCAGGAGCGCTCGCGGAAGCTTCGGCGCAAAGCAAGGCGATCCGCTCGGCAGCCGTCCCGGCTATCGGCATGACGGGCCCTTCGGGGTGCGCAACGGTTTTGATGCCGCGAGCTTAGGGACAAACTGCCGCCCACTCCCTCCCCAATGACCGCCATTCTGGCCGGGCTGTGCCGTAACGGGCTATTCGTGCGTAGCAATTTCGCACGCGGACAACCCTGCCAGCCTGTGAGACTGTACAGGCATGGCCAGTGCGACCGCGGCGCCCTCCAAAGCTCGGGCGGACGGTCCTGTCGCGCTGGTCGATTATCTCGAAGAGATCGCACACCGAGCGGCGGCCGGGGCGGCCTGCGGACACCTTGTTGTGGTTACCGGTCCCAGCGGCGCTGGTCGGACATCGGTGTTGACTCGTGTCGCCGAACTCCACGACGGACCGGTGCTCGTCGGAGGCGGCTTGGCCGGGCTGCGAACTGTGTCCAACCTGGCTCTGTCTCGTGCGCTGCGCCTGCCGGTTCCGCCCGCCGACGCCGCGCGCGCGGCGGAATTCGTCATCGCAGCGGCCGGACGTTCGACCCTGCTCGTGCTCGACGACGTGCATTTGTGCGACCCCACCACCCTCGAGGTGCTGGCCTTGCTCGCCGGTCAACTCCCGATCGTGCTCGCCGTCACCGACGACACTGAGCCCGGCGCCCAGCTCGCCGCAGCGCTGGTGGGGCTGCCGTGCGCGACCGGCG
The DNA here is from genome assembly GCA_038207565.1 of Mycobacteriales bacterium. Taxonomy (GTDB): domain Bacteria; phylum Actinomycetota; class Actinomycetes; order Mycobacteriales; family Jatrophihabitantaceae; genus JALZAI01. Next base: position 26,240 of record JBBQZQ010000042.1, on the reverse strand, counting down.
TAGGTGTGGCCCCGCTTCCCGATACCCAGGCCGGCGAGCTCGCGCGAGCCGCCTATCAGGGCGCAGATCCCGAAGCTGTGCGGTCAATCGTGCGGGCGGCGGGTGGAAATCCTGCAGCTCTGGTCGCGATGGCGCACGATCCCGACGCGCCCGAGCTTCGGCTGGCGGTGGCCAACCGCCTGGCGCGCCTTGGTCCGGGGCCGCGTACCGTTCTGTGCCTGCTCGGGCTGCTCGGTCGGCCGGCGGAGAGTGCCCTGATCGGCGAGCAGCTCACCCAGGCGGCGGTACGCGCCGGAGTCGTCCTGGTCCGCGAGGGGTGGCTGAGCGCCCGCTCGAAGCTGGACGTCGAGGTAGCACTTGCGGTCCTGTCCGTAGCGCAGCGCCGCGCGCTGCATACCCAGCTGGCGCGACGAGTCGGCGACCCTGGCGAGCAGGCCCGGCACTTTGAGGCGGCGGGGGATCGCGACGCGGCGCTTAGTGCTGCCCGCGTCGCTACCGCCTCGGCGGTGTCCGCGCTCGAGCGCGTGCGATATCAGGCGATCGCCGCGCGCGCCACCGCCGAGCCCGGCAGGGGCGACGCATGCCTGGTCGTCGCGCTCGCGGCCAGCGACTGCGCCGATCATCGTTTGGCCGTGACCATGGCGACGGCCAGCGGGGCCGATACCGATGCCCGGGTCGCCCTGGTCCGGGCACGCGCGGCGCTTGTGTTTGCCGACGCGCATGCCGCGTTGGCCCACCTTGATCGGCTCGACGACTGCAACCCGGACGATGAGCTGACGCCGCTCGTGACGGTGGAGCGGGCGCGGGCGCTGTGCCTGGTCGACCCGATCGAGGCAATGGGGGTCGCTGCCGATGCCTACGCCGCGGCGACATCGGAGCGCGACCGGGCGCGAGCGGGTGGGGTGCTCGGCGCGGCGCAGCTGGCCGCGGGGGCTGACGGTTGGTTGGCCACCCTGGAAGCCGCTCAGACACATGCTCAGGATTGCGGGCTCGACGACGTGGCATTCGCGGCGGCGGCCAACCGGTGCAGTGGCCTGCTGCGTGACGGCCGGGCCGAGGAGGCGTACGCGCTCGCGCTAGCAAGCGGATCCGCCGCGACTGGTGTCGGCGCGACGAGCTGGGCGGTGCACTTCGAGACGGTGCGGCTGTGGGTAAACGTCCACGCCCGCGCGGCGCTGTCCGAAGGTCGGTGCGCCGGTGAAGCCCTGCTGGACCGTGCGCTGGCGCCTCTGCTGCGCCGGGAGGTAATTTCGCAGGTCGCCCTTGCCTACGCCGACGGCGGTGAGCTTGCTGCGGCCCAGGCCTACCTGGGCGCACCCGACCCCGCCGCGCACGATCTGCTGGGCTGGTGTGACGCTGAGCTTGACGCCCTCGCCGGTGACCGCCGACGCGCCGCCGCGAAAGCAATTGCGGTGTTGGGCCTGGCGAGGCATTGGCCGGTCCCGACGTTCGCTGCGCTCACCGCTGCGTGGGCCGGCGTTCCAGGCGATCGCGGGTGGATTGAGCAGAGCCGGGTCGGTGGCGCGACAGCTGAGCTGGCCGGGTTGGCGGTCCGCGACACCGACCCGGGTCGCGCTGCTGAGCTGTTCGCCGACGCGGCGAAGCGGTGGGAGGGGTTCTCGCGGCGCGCGGTGCTGCGCTGCAGACTCTCGGCTGCGGTGGCGTTCGCCAATCAGGACCGCCACGTCGCCCTGGTCGAGCTGCGCAGGCTTGCCGCCGAGCTCGAACCCAACGAGCTGGTGCTGCTCTCCCGACAGGTAACCCGGGCGCGGCGCGATCTCGGCGATTGCGAACTGCCCTCGACGCCGACCGGGCCGCGCAGCGCGGCGTTGTCGCGTCGCGAAGCCGAGGTTATGGCCGCGGTGGCGGCTGGCGCGACTAGCGTGGCGATTGCCGCCCGACTGGCGGTGGCCCCGTCGACCGTGGAGACGCATGTGAAATCGGCTATGCGCAAGCTGGGCGCCACGACGCGCACGGAAGCAGCCGTGCGCGCGCAGCGATGACTGCGATGCCGCCGGTCCTGGTTTGTGACGGGCCAGCGAACCTGCCGCGTGCAGCCGCGATGCTTGCCGGTTCGGGCTGGACGGTGCGCTTGGGATTCGCCCTGCCCGACGAGCCGTGGGATCTCACTACGAGGCGATGGGCGTGCCAGGACGTCGTTGGCGACTGCGACGGCGCCGAGGCGGCCACCTGGGCACTGGTGCGCGGCTGCGGCTTGATCGTGGCCGTCACCGCGCAGGCGCCGGCGGACTTCCTCATGGACGTCGCTCGCGGTGGTTCTGTCGAGCAATTCCCCGCTACCCACGTCGCCGGCCACGGATTGGACACCAACGTGGCGGCGCTTCTGGCGGCGCTCGCGGACGGACAGTCGATGCAGCAGGCCGCGGCGCAGTTGTTCCTCTCCGAGCGCACCGCCCAACGGCGACTGGCGTCAGCGCGTGCCGCGCTGGGCGTGCGCACCACCCGGGAGGCGGTCGTGGCCTGGACCCGCCTCAACCGCTCAACGAGCAAGCGAGCCGGCCACAACTAGCCCGCCGGGGACGAGTCGTAGCCGTCGGACGTGCCGTCGAGGTCGCTATCGTGGCGCTGATCGGCGTACTTGTCACTGTCGTAGCCGTCGGGTAGCCCGTCCAGGTCGGCGTCGTGGCGCTGATCGGCGTACTTGTCACTGTCGTAGCCGTCGGGTAGCCCGTCCAGGTCGCGATCGTGGCGCTGATCGGCGTACTTGTCACTGTCGTAGCCGTCGGGTAGCCCGTCCAGGTCGCGATCGTGATACTGGTCCGCGTACGGGTCACTGTCAGACGAGTCGGGGGTGCCGTCGAGGTCGGTGTCAGTAGTGTCGTCGCTCGTGTCGGGCAGCAGGACCAAGCCGGGGTCGGTGGGAGCCGGTGTCGTGATCCCCGGGCCGGTCATGTCCCACCCAGTTTCTGAGGTCGCGGGCTGGGTCGCGACCACCGTGTCGTAGAACCCGTCGAAGTCGGTGTCGCTCTCGACTGATTCCGCAACGCCGTCCTGGTTGGTGTCGATCCCCAGCACATCGGGGATGCCGTCGCTGTTCGTGTCGAGTGCGGTCTGATCCACCACGCCGTCCTCGTTGGTGTCGATCTGCCACGTGTCGATCACGCAATCGTTGTTGGTGTCGGAGGCAATCTGGTCGATGATGCCGTCGGAGTTGAGGTCGAGGTCCATTGTCCGGTCTCCTGGGGTGTGTGTGGGCTGTCCCATCGCTGAAGGTTAGGGCGCCGCCCGCCACTGAACCTCCCCGATCTGCGCCAAAGCCGGTCTCCTGCCTACCTGCCCTCTGGGACGGGTCAGCCCTCGTCGGTTGTAGGCGCCGGCAGGCCGGTCGGAGCGTGCGGGTCCAGGATTCGGCCCTCGCAGATCGATCGGGATCTCGGCCACCGTGACCGGCGAAAGGTGGAACTCCCCGTTGGGTTACCCCTCGAAGCGTGAGACATCGCCACAATTGGAGGGGCGATGAGCAGGCATCGGAAGTTCGATGAGGAATTCAAGCAGGGCGCGGTCCGGCTGGTGCTCGAGACCGGAAACCGATCGCAGGCGGCTCGGGAGTTCGGAGTCAACCACGGCACGCTGGTCAACCGGTGCGCCTCGGCACGGCGTCGGCGTGACGGCGGCCGGAGGCGTTGAGCGAGTCGGAGCGGGCCGAGCTGGCCCAGTTGCGGAAGGACAGCGCCGAGCTGCGGATGCTGCGTGATGTGCTCAAGCGCGCGGCGGCCGTCTGGGTGGACGAGGCGATGGGCGGCGGTGACGGACCTGTTCCTCGACTCGGTGCCGGCCATGGTTGGCGGCGCGTCGTCGGGCTCGCCCTGGTGAGCAGCACGACACCGAGCTAGCCTGCGCCGCGCTGGTGGTGGCCGTCGCGGTGTGGCGGTAAGGACGCGATTGCCGCAGTGATCATGCATCGCCGGCAGCCAGTACACCTCGATCCGCTGCGCCACCCGGCTGCTCGACGCCGGGGCGCTGGCCTCGATCGGCACCGTCGCGGACTCCTATGACAACGCATGGCCGAGAGCGTGGTGGGTCTCTACACGGCCGAATGCACCCGCCACGAATGCCCGTAACCCGGTGTGGCCTCAGCCCGTGCTGCGAGGAACCCATCATCGTTGACGAGCTCCTCGACCAAGACCAGAATCAGCCAGCCAGCCCGGGAAATCCGGGACAACCCGACCGTCTTCAGAACCGCCCTGGGTTCGCCTCCACCGAAACCCAGGGCGGTTCACACCGAGTGCTGGGAGGGGTATGGCATGGGTTGGGCGTTGGCGATTGATTTCGGGACGGTGGGGACGTCGGCGGCGACGTTGGATGCCGGTGCCCGTGCCCGTGCCGGTGCCGGTGCTGCTGGTGGGGTGTGCGGCCGGTGACGGTGGACGTGGACCAGTCGTGGCGGGTGCCCTCTGGGGTGTTGCGGCTGGCTGATGGTCGGTTGCTGGTGGGGCGGATGGCGCAGAACCAGGCGGCGTTGCGGATCGAGGCGTTCGAGGCCACTCCGAAGCGTCGGATGGGTGAGGCGGTGCTGGATCTGGGTGGCCCGGTGCGGGTGGTGGATGCGATCGCTGCGGTGTTGCGGGTGATGGTGGCCGAGGCGTGCCGGGTGAAGGGCGGGTCGCGTCCGGAGGTGGTGTGTTTGACGCATCCGGCGACGTGGGCGGCGACGCGGTTGGCGGCGTTGCGGGAGGCGGCGGCGGTGGCCGGGATGCGAGAGGTGGTGCTGCTGGCCGAACCGGTGGCAGCGGCGTGCTGGTATACGGCGACGTCGGGTCGGGTGCCGGCCGGTGGTCGGGTGGCGGTCTATGACCTGGGTGGTGGGACGTTCGACGCCGCGGTCGTCGAGTCAGCGGGGGACGGGTCGTTCGTCACCGTGGGGCGACCGCTCGGGGTCGACCCGCTGGGTGGGGTGGATTTCGATCACGCCCTGCTCGGGCTGGTCGGACAGACCATCGAGCGGCGCGATCCGCAGCTGTGGGGTTCGTTGCAACGCCCGGTGGACACCCGGTGGCGGCGTCGTCGGCGGGCGCTGCTAGAGCAGGTGTCGCTGTTGAAGGAGGACCTGTCCACAGTCAGCCAGTCGACGTTGTTGGTGCCCGAGACCGATCTGGAGGTGACGGTCACCCGCGAGCAGTTCGCGGCGTTGATCCGCCCAGAGGTGGAGCGCAGCGCGCAGGTGCTGCTGGACACGATCGCGGCGGCGCAGATGAGGCCCGAGGAGTTGGCTGCGGTCTATCTCGTCGGTGGGTCCTCCCGAATCCCGACCAACGCCGCCCCACCACCATCCGCGCCGCCACCCTCCGTGCCCTGGCCGGCACATGTCCCGTTGCCACCGGTGACGCCACGTCCGGCCTCGGTCAACACCCGAGTCGTCGCTCTGGTGCTCACGGGTGGCGGCAGTGTCGTGCTCGTGCTCGCGTACCTGGCGTTGCCGTGGCTGCAAACGTCCGGTGAACCGAGCTCGGGGGTTCTCAACATCTCGGGGGGCGACCGGTTCAAAGAGGTCAACGCCACCTTCCGACTCGTCCTGATGTCCGCCTTCGTCGTGAGCATCACGCTCGCGGCTATCGCCTGTCTCCGCCGCGCTCCGCATCGATCGCTGCCGATCCTGACCATCGGCAGTGCCGCTCTCGCCATCGCCGCGACGCTCGGCGGCACACTCGCGACGCGAAACCACCTGGCGAACCGGGAGTCCGTTGACGTCAGCTTCCAAGCCGGCCCCTGGGTCGCCGTCATTGCCCTGCTCACGCTCGGCGTGGCCGGACTGCTCCGGATGCTTCGATGACCGACCGGTTCCGCGCTGCGTTGTACTTCGACTACGGGTCGGGCTGCTGCCTGTGGCCGGACAACGACCGGACGTCGCAGCAATTCGGCTACCCGATCGATCACGACGACCTGCCGTTGGGTCCGGAGACCGTCGCCAAGTTGCATCAACTGTGCGATCACTACGATCGCTCGCTCAACTGGGACTCCCCGTCCGACCCCTCGCCGTGGCGTCAGGCCGAGTGCGACCGGTTCAACGCCGATGTCGCCGCGACCATAGATCGGCTGCGTCGCGAGCTCGGCCCCGGGTGGGAGGTCATCGACAACTTCGATCCACTGGCCGAAGACCCTGACCTTGACCGCTACCTCGCCGACCCGAAGGCGTACCGCCGGTGACCGCCGGGCCGGCCGTCAGCTCGAGTTGGATTCGGCGTGCCGGATGACCCTGGCGCGGATGGGGAGGTTGCGGCGACTTCAATGCGCAACGATGCTCGTGAACGCCAATCGACAACCGGGCAAGGAGCAACGGCCATGGAGATCTACGACTACGACACGAACGGCGACGGCATCATCGACACTCGGGCCTTCGACACCGACGGCGACTCGCTCGCCGACGTCTGGACGGTCGATAGCAATGAGGACGGTGTCGTCGACGCTGCTGCCCAGGACACCGATCACAACGGCCTGTCCGACTTCGTCGTTCTCGACGCGAACGAGGACGGCCGAGCCGACGCCTGGGGTAGCGACATCAACGGCGACGGCATCATCGACCCCAGCGCGCAGGCACAGGACTGGTCGATGAGCGGTCCCGGGGTCACCACGCCGGCCAGCGGGTCCGGGCTCGGATCTCCCGACGCCTCGGCGGTGCCCGCGCCGCAAACATTCTCGGGCGACAGCGATGGGGACGGGATCCCCGACTCGCAGGATTCCCGCAACCAGGTCAACGACACCAGCGACATCGACCACGACCTGGTCCCCGACGCCGACGACCGCGCGCCGTTGGACCCGGCGACCGCCTGACCGTCCACCGGTCCACGCTTCCGCTGAGGCGTGCGGCTGCCGCGCGCCCTCACGTCTTTGTGTGCCCTGACCGGCATCGACACCGCCCACGACAACGAAGCAACCCCCGGCCCCAGGGCCGGCGGTTGCTCGGTTGCTCGGTCGGACGGTCAGGCCAGCCCGGTGGTGGGAGCCGCGAGGGAGGTGGGAGCGTGGGGATCGAACACGATCGACTGGAACGGCCCACCCGGCGCGACCGGCACCTCCGGCACGATCTGGCCCGGGTGCTGAACATCCCAGAGGTCACGATCCAGCGCGGGCAACGAGAACTCCGGATCGCCCGGGGCCAGCACGTCTGCTGCGGGAGCGTTGGTGACGAACTCGTCGTAGTAGCCGTCGCCGTCGGTGTCGTACTGCCAGGAGTCGACCACGCCGTCCTGGTTCGGGTCCACGACGATCATGTCGGGGCAGCCATCGCCGTCGGTGTCGAACGCCGCCTGATCGACGATGCCGTCGGCATCGGTGTCGAGCTGCCACTCGTCGATCACGCCGTCGCCGTTGGTGTCCGACGCGACCTGGTCGATGACCCCGTCTCCGTTCGTGTCGAAGTCCATCTCGTGTTCCTTCCTCGGGTGGCTGATCCTGCAACGATATGGCGCCCGCGTCGGGACAACCTCCTCAGAACGCGCCACCTCGGGCTGCGAGGATCCGCGACAGGCAGCACCTATTGCGGCACACCGGCGACTTCGGACAGGAGCCGCACCGCTGCCGGGAGGTCGTCGACGATGGCCGGCACCGGCGGGGTGCTGCCCCAGCGGTAGTTCAGCGACCTGCGGGCCTGGGCGTGGTAGACAAATGCGCGGATTCGGGCGCCCCGGTCAACCCACACGGTCCCGCACCCGGCTGCCATCGCAGCTTCAGTCATCGCCCTCGTGGCGGTCACCGCACTGATTTCGGTGTGGGCGACACCCGACCCACCGGCGATCGAGGCAACCAGCCCCGGCAGCGACTCGGCCGGATCCACGTCGGCGAACTCGAACACGTCGGCCATCTCAGGGCCGAGTAAGGCCTTGGTCCGAGCCGAGCCGAGGAACGGGATCGCGACGGGCCGGATGCCCAGCGACTTAAGCGTTGCGACTGCGGCGACAGCATCGCTCTGCGGCACGAGGGTCTGCAACAGGTGCAGCACGAAGCCGTCGATCCTGTACTGGTCGCCGAGCCAGGTGTTGTCGTAGTGACCGTCGGGATCGGCTTCGTTCCACTCGTGGTCGAGGTCGCCGGCGAAGATGCCCGCCGCGATGGCGGCCGCGAGTACCCGGTCGAACTCCGCGCTGTCATCCAGCTGCCTGCCGGCACAAGCGAGGGTCTCTAACACGGCGGTGCCGGCCAGCCCGATCGGCCCGTCGCCAAAGCCCCACTTGCCCAGGGGGGTGAGGTCGAGGACGGCGGCCGCCAGTTCAACGAGAACGACTGCGGGGCGGGCGGTCGGCAGCGCCGTTGGGACGTCATCCGATGGCGGCTCGGACCCGGACGCAACGGGCTTGCGTCGTCGAAACCAGTTGCTTCGCCGTGACCGCGCGTCCACTGGGTCAACCTAGCCCGCCGACACCGAAGGTCGTGCAGATTCTGCGGGACGCGCTGTTGCCGGCCGGGCCGGTTCACCAACCACAACGAATGCCCCGGTGAGCCGTCGGGACGGCCGCTGCCGCGAAATAGCAGGATCGGCAGTATGAGGCGCGGGAGCGCCTGTTTCTGCTCAAGTTGAGTGAAGTCGACCGAGTGCCGACGTCGGCGAGCGTCTTGGCGAACATCCGTGACCAATCAAATTTGACGTTCGCGCCTGTAGTAAACCGTGCCGGCCAAGCAATTCGGCCGGTACGTTGTGATCGTGTAGCATAACGATTCATGTATCCAATCTCAGGTTCGTGGCGTCAGTTAGACTGATTGCGAATGATCGCAGAGGGCAGATTGCGGATCGCGACTCTCAATATATGGAGTCTCAACGAATGGGAAGCGCGACGCGGCGCAATTGTCACGTGGATCAACCGTCTGAAACCGGACGCCATCGGCCTTCAGCGGGTCTCCCGGACCGGATCGGCATGCCAAGCTACATGGCTGGGCGAACGTACTGGTATGAACGTCGCATTCGGCGGCCTACATCGACCTGACGGCACGCTTTTCGGCAACGCAATTTTGTCCCGCATGCCTATCGTGGACTCCGAGCATCGCGTGCTGCCGAATTCACTGAGCAAGGAGCGCAGGCTATGTCTCCGAGCAGCATTGGATACTCCTCGCGGGCCGATTCAACTCTACAATACTCATCTGAATTACCTGTTCGATGAGGGATATGTCCGCGAGGCCCAGGTGGTGGCTCTGTCTGAATTCATCGCAGAGACGTACCTGCAGTCCTGTCCGGCCGTGCTTACCGGGGATTTCAACGCAGTCCCAGGATCGACCGAAATTCGATATTTGAAGGGTCAAGCTAGCCTTGACGGCGGAAGCTTTCACCTCTTTGATTCCTACGAGGCCGCGCGTCCAGCATCCCTGGGTTTCACGTGGGACAATCAGAATCCGTATGCAGCCAAGAACCGGGTCCCCGATCAAAGAATAGACTACATCTTCGTGGGAGTGCGGACCGAGGATGGCACTGGTCAAATCCTGGATTCAAACGTGGCATTCGATGAGCCGATCGCGGGAACGTGGCCCAGTGACCATTATGGCGTATTCACTGACATCGCCTTCCATTTACTGGGGTCAGCCGATGCATAGGAGCGGAATTGCTTCTGGCCGGCGCAGGGATGGCCTGGGCCGGTCGCGGTCACCACCGACCGGGCGCCGGTCTACCAGCGCATCGTCGAAGAACTTGAGCCCGCCGCCCGACACATCACCGAGCAGTACGGCGACAAGGCCGTCGAGGCCGATCAGGGCCGCCTCGAGGCGCGGCTGCGATCGATGCGCGGACTCAAACGTTTGGCCTCTGCCCGCACGATCTCCAATGGCCATGCCTACTTTCAGAACCTGCGCCGCGGGCACTACGAGCTAATCGCGGTGGCCGCCCAAGATCGGCTCCGCGTCGCCTTCGACGCGCTCGCTCTCAACCTCTGAGGGCAGCCGGGTCATCAGCACACGTTCCACGTGCAGCGGGAACGTCAAGGCACCACCGCCCTGTGACCAGCCTAGCTTTCGTGTTTCAATTCGTGGCACGGATTCGCGGCCGCGTTCGGTGCTACGAACGCGCGTCGGAGCGAGAGGTAACGGTGGTCTCACATGGTGCGTGCCCTACTCCAACGACGGCACGGAGCGCCAGACCCGAACCGGGACGAGCGCGGAGCCGAGGCATGACGCCGATCCGGCGGTCAGAGTCTCGCAGCGACAAGGCGGCGCTGCCCAAGGACCTGTCGGCACCTACTCATATCGAAGTGATGCCCGCGCCAAACGCAGGAGTAGTGGGGCGGTGGAAGGAGGGCGCAGGGGCAAACTATTGCCACGCGGAGGACACGACGGGGCGCGTGGACCGGTGAGCAACGGGCTCAATCTTGCGAAACTCGAGGTCCGCTGCGGCGCAAGCCACGTGTGCATTGCCGTGGGCACCTCGCTCGTCATCGGACGCAATGAGGATTGTGGTCTGAATATCACAGATCTGCGCGTGTCTAGGCAGCATGCTCGGCTTTGGTTCGAGAACGGCTGGCGACTGCAGGCCTACGGCGATCGCGAAGTATATGTTGACGGAGAACTAGTGCAAAACATCGCATTAGTATTGCCGTGCTCAGTGGCTCTAGCTGATCCGAGCGGCCCCGAAGTGCAATTGAGCCTAGCCACGGCGGACTCGACCATGCTCATGGCGCCAAAGCCCGCTCCGCGGAGAGGTCAACTGGACCGTCCGATTATGGCCGGTGCGCCGAGTCCGGGACATCACATTGAAGCGCCGTTAAGTCAGATTTACAGTGTCACGTTGACAGCTGTTCACCAGGTAACTGACTCAGTCATTTATGTTGGACGCTCTCTCGATAATACCATTGTGCTCGACGACCTGTCGGTATCTAGGCATCACGCTGAATTTCGCCGCACTGGAAGCCATTGGTTGGTGCGTGACCTAAACAGCGCCGGCGGCACCTTTGTCAACGGCGCAAATGTCCGTGAAGCACCAGTGGACGAAGCCAGCCTGATCGGCATTGGCCGACGGCTGTTCCAGTTTACGTCCGGGCGGTTGGATGAATACCGGGACACCGGTGCGGTCACATTCAGCGCACGCGCTGTAGGCGTGGAAGTGTCAGGCAAGCAGTTGCTCGATAATGTTGGCTTTTACTTGCGGCCCAACAGCATGCTCGTAATCGTGGGTCCGAGCGGGTCCGGAAAGACTACCCTCCTGCGTGCGCTCACGGGCGCGCGCCCGGCAACCTCGGGCAACGTTCTCTATGGTGGACGTGACCTTTACACGAATTATGCAGAAATCCGCGATCGCATAGGGTTTGTTCCGCAAGACGATATTCTGCACCCACAGCTCAAAGTAGTCGATGCCTTGGAATACGCAGCGCGGCTCCGCTTCCCCAGCGACACCGAAGCGGCTGCCCGATCGGCGCGCGTGGTCGACGTGATCGCCGAACTGGGGCTGCAGTCCCAAGCGAGTCAGCGCGTCTCCACTCTCTCGGGCGGACAACGCAAGCGAACGAGCACTGCGTTGGAGCTGTTGACCAAGCCGTCGCTATTGTTCCTGGACGAGCCGACGTCCGGGCTGGACATCAATCGTGATCGAGAGGTGATGCGCATGCTCCGCGGCCTGGCCGACGCGGGCCGGACCGTTATCGTCGTCTCACACAACGTCGGATACGTCAACCTCGCGGACCGCATCCTCGTCCTGGCCAACGGTGGACACCTCGCGTACTACGGACCTCCGTCGGAAACTCTTGAATTCTTCGGCAAGACGGACTGGGCCGACATGTACGCATCCTTGGAACGCGACCGTATTGATTGGCGTCAACGCTACGAGCGGTCACCGCAGGCGAAGCCCGAACGCGATCCGCGAGCCGATCAGGCTCCGGCGATCGGTCGGTCCTCTTCGCCGGCTGCGAATCCGCCACGAAGACGCGTTCACGGCTTCGATCAATTTCTGACGTTGAGTCGGCGGTATCTGAAGATTATCGCCGCTGATCGACAATTCATGACGCTCATGTTGGCGACGCCGCTGATTCTTGCGGTGTTTGCGCATACGGTGCCCGGTGGCGCTGGGCTGTCTGAACACGCCGCTGTGCGTCTGCAAACGCGCGGTCCGATCCAACTCTTGCTCGTTCTGGTGATCAGCTGCTGCATGATGGGCACGGCAACGTCGTTGCGGGAGATTGTCAAAGAACGGGCTATTCTGACTCGAGAACGCGCAGTAGGCCTTGCCTGGATGGCTTACCTGGGGTCAAAGGTCAGCGTGCTGTCGATAATTGTCGCGCTACAGGCAATCGCTCTCACGGTGCTGGGCGTCGCTGGCAGCCCACCCGCCGACCAGAGCTTGATCGGTCCGTCCTCTTTGGCAGACATCGCGGTGGCCTTCACGCTCGTTGCCATCGCCTCGATGGCGATCGGGTTGTGCATTTCGGCTGCGGTGACCAACAGCGACAGGGCGCTGCCAGTGCTCGTCGTGGTGCTTATGGCCCAACTACTGTTCAGCGGGGGCCTGTTTCCGCTGCAGGGTCGATTAGTGCTCGAACAGTTGGCTTGGCTGAGTCCGGCACGTTGGGGGTTCGCTGCCGGAGCGGCGGTCACCGACGCGGGGAGCGAGCCGGGATGGAAGGGTGACCGCCTCTGGACGCATGATGCGCACACCTACCTATTCGATATCGGCATGCTGCTCGCCGTGACAATCGGTTACGTCCTCTTGTCGGCACTGGTGGTGAGCCGGATCGGTCGGCTACGCAAGCCGAAGCCAGCTCGGTAGCCCACCTCCGGAGGCCTTGTGACACGAAACGACCTGACGTCAGGTTCAGATTCTCGCAACCAGAAGGGGCGTCAGCCAACCCGACGGGTGCGTGCACAGACCGCACCCGATGGCTAGCCGGCCGCAGCGCCAGGATTGTCCCTGTCGCTGTCACTTCACCCCGGGCCTGATCCACGTGGTGCCGTGCTGCGAGCTACCGAAGCCGGGGCGCACCCGGCGGTGGCAACGGTGGTGGCGGCGCGGGCGGGGCTGAGCCGCGACCCACAAGCACGTCTAGTCCATTGGCTCGGCGCGGAACTCGAACCGGGCGTCGCCGATCTCGATCCGGCTGCCATCGGTGAGCACCTCACTCCTGGTCAGAAGCGCGCCGTTGAGCCGGGTTCCATTCACGGAGTGATCGGTGATCATGTAATGGGCGGCGGTAGCGGCGATGGTCGCGTGGTAGCGGCTCACCTTGGGGTCCTCGATCGACAGCGTGTTGTCCGCCATCCGCCCGATCTTCAGCCCGGCGCGCCCGATCGGCGTGCAGCGACCGTGCTGATCGCGCAGGTGGGCCGGTGCCAACTCTTCCGGACCGGACGAGGCGAGCAGGGTGGCGGCGGCGTGTGCGGGTGTGGGCGACCAGGCCAGCGCGGGGTCCTGAGCGAGTACCGCCTGCTCGAGCTGACGGGCGCCGGCGCTCGGTTCGAGCCCCAGCTGCTCCATGAGCGTGTGCCGGAGCAGCCGGTACGCCGCAAGGGCATCGGCCTGCCGGTTGCAGCGGAACAGCGCTGTCATGTAGTTCGTCCACATCGACTCCCGCAGCGGGTAGTCGGCGGTGAGCTTGGCCAGCTCGCCCACCAGGTCACGGTGCCGGCCCAGCGCGAGCTCGACCTCGATGAGCGACTCGCGGGTGGCCAGCCGTTCCTCGTCGAGGCTGAAGGCCAGGTCAGCGGCGAAGCGGCTATTGCGCAGATCCTCATACGCCGACCCGGACCACTCGTCCAGCGCCTGGCGGTAGAACTGGCTCGCTGTCACCAGCCGCCCCGCGCGCTGCTCGGTCAGGGCCAGCTCGCGGCCACGGCGGAATCTCGCGATGTCGCACTGATCGTCCTCAATCCGCAACCGGTAGCCCGGTGACGCGGTCTCGATGATCGCGCCGCTCCGCTCGGACTCGCTACCGGCCAGGGTCGAGCGCAGGCCGGAGATGGCGACCTGGATCGAGGAAGTGACGCTCGGCGGCGGCCGCTCCTCCCAGAGGGCATCGGCGATCGTGTTGACCGACACCACCCGGTTGCGATTTGCGATCAACAGGGCCAGCACGCTTCGCCGTTTGAGTCCGCCGAGCGGAACGGCGGCACCGCCGCGCAGCACCTGCACCGGCCCGAGGACCCGGAAGTCGAGGGTGGTCATCGCCGGCCCGACTCGCGGATGACCGCGGTGCCTGCTGTCGGGTGCACCACTGTCATCGGCGAATCTTAGGGCCTAGCTGACGCAGGACGTCAGGGTCTGGCAGCCATTGTGGTCGGCGTACCAGCCGCTGACGCTCGGCTGCTCACCGCGGGGCACCTCGGCGTCACCGCGGGTTGTTGCAGCGGGCCGGACGGGTGCGCGCGCCGCGTCCCTGACCGCGGCAGTCGGCGTCCAGGGCCGAATGTGACGCAGGCGCCGCGATCGGTTACCCGCCGGAGCGGGTTTGCGCCGATGTTCCCCCGTCGAGTCGAGCGCTCACCGCGTAGGCAGGGGGTGCGCCCACGCCGGACGTGCCGCCGTCCTCGATGGACAGCGCTCGGGTGCGCCCCACCACCTGCCACCGTCCGTCGGCGGCCTGGCGGGACACCTTGAACTCTGCTCCGGCCGGGCCGTCCCAGCTGACGATGACCGATCCCCCGGTGGTCCGGCGCGCCGTGACCTGCGCCGGAGCCGTTGCCGGGTGAGCCACAAGCACCGGCACAGATGGCGGCACTGGCTGCGGCACTGCGCCGGAGAACGCCGGCGCGGAGCTGAGCCCGGCGCGTACCGCCGTCACGACATAGTCGGGCACGGCCGGGCCGGCCGGGGCGCCGCCGTCCTCAACGCTGGTCGACGCAGTCCGGCCGATCACCCGCCACGTGCCGTCGTGGCCGCGGCGCGATACCCGGTAGGCCACACCGGCGCTCGGCGACGGCGCCCAGCTCACCACAACCGAGCCGTTGCGGTCGCGGGTCACCGTCACCGCGCTGGGCGGATGCAGCGCGATCGCCGCCAGCGCCGCAAGCGCACTCGGGTGCTCCGGCCAGGCGCGCAGGATGCCCAGCAGCACCGGCGCCGCGTCCGGGCCGGCTACCGCGCGCTCCACTTGCCGATCCGCGTCGGCGACCTCGCCCCGGGCGCGGGCCAGTTCGGCCTGCGCACCGTCCACGCCGGCCGGGCCGGCCACGTCGACAGCTGTGCGGCACAGGTATTCGAGGTACTCGACGGCCTCGGCGAAGCGGCGCGCGGCAAGGGCGCTCGCCGCGGCCCGCCACCGGAGCTGCGCCTCGGCGAAGGCATCGGCAATCTCGTCGGCCACCGCGCGGATGGGGGTGGTGCCGTCTGCACCGGCCACCACTCGGGCCTGCTCGACCAGTCGACGGGCGTCGAGGAGCTTCCCCTGGCGAAGAGCGGCCCGCGCCGCGCGCAACGGCTGCTCCCAGGACGCGGCCGGGCTCGATGCCACCGGCGCCGGGGGCGCGGGCCGCACCGGTGCGGCCTGCACGATCACGCCGAACTCCGCCGCGAGCGAGGCGAGCACGCCGCGCGCCCGGGCCTCGTCCAGCCCGAGCGCCTGCGCCTCGCCGAGCAGATGCTCGTGGTCGTCGGAGATCAGGCAGTCCTCGACGAGCACCGCCGCCCGAACCCGCGGGCGCAACTGCGCGGTGACGTCGGCGGCCACCGCGTCGAGGTAGGCCTCGACCATCGGGCGCCCGGACTCGAGCAGGTCGCGAACGAGCACCAGCAGTTCGTCCGCGACGGCCCTGATCCGCAGCGCCGGTAGCTCCCGGCAACGCACCCGCCATGCCTCGGCGCGCAGCGCGATCTCCTGCGCCGGCGCCGCGGTGTCCAGCCCGAGGAGTACGAGCAGGGTGGCCGGCGGCGGCGACTCGTTCAGCCGGCCGAACTCGTCAAGCAGGTCGCGGACCTGCCGGCGGCGCGGCAGGCTTATCACCGGGCCGGAAGGGGGCGGGGCAGCCACCGCAATGGGGTCGACGACCCGGTGGTGGCGCAGCCGGGCCACCACCTCGGCCGCGCTCAGCCCGCCCAGGGCGCCGATGTCGGTCAATCCGTCGATCTTGTCCCGCGGGATGCCCCGGTAGCGATCGACGAGGCGGGTGATCGCCTGGTCGAGGAGTTCGTAGCGAGCCGCGCTGCGGTCCTCGCGCTCGGCCCGGATCCGGCCGGCGAGCTCGTAGCGGCGATCGCGCTGCAGCAGGTCCGCGCTGCGCAGTTCGTGCGTCTGCACCAGCAGCGTCACCAGCGTGCCGTACTTCGGATGATCGCGCTGGCGCTGCCAGAACGCCCAGATCCGCCCCACCTGCTCGACCACCTCGGCGTCGCTCATCTGCTCGGCGTCCTCGAGTGCGATGTCGTAGAGCTCGAAGGCGTCCGAGAAGTCTGGGCCGCCCCGCCGCTGAACGGCCGCGAGCACCCGCTTGCGGTAGTCGTTGCCGTCGAACGGCGTCACCGCAGCAGCGCCGACGTCACGCCTCGCGCCGCCTCGTGCGCGCCAGCTGTGCACGCTCGCGGGCCACCTCCGCCTGCGACAGGGTGGCGCCGGTCTGCGCGGTGAGGTTCAGCGGGATCCCCGCGTCGACGTGGAAGGCGAGGACGGTAAGCACCCCGTCGAATCCCATCTCGAAGCTCACCAGCACCTCACTGCCCTCGGCGTAGCCGGGCGGGATGGCCTCGATGGTCCCGGCCACGAGCACCTTGGCGTCCTCGGCGCGGGGGGACTCGACCTGCCCCTGCTGTTCGACAACCAGCAGCTGGATCTGCTCCTGGTCGGTACGCATCGTGCCGAACGATCGCTGCACGTTGATGGGCAACCGGTCGTTGCGGTGCACCAGCCACACCGCCTCCAGTCCACTCGACATCGAGGCGGCCAGAACGCCGAACCCTCGCGAGACTACGGTGTCGACCCTGATCTCGACCGAGCGGCGCACCTGGACCAGCGGTAGGCCGAATGCGTCAGCCACCCGCCGGCAGGCGTCGTCCACCTCCTGCGGGGGCGCGTCGGCCAGGGAGGAACCGTCTCGCAGCCGCCCGCGGGTCATCAGGTCCGAGCTGACCATCCGCTCGAGCTCTTTCTTAGCCCCGAACAGCGCGGCACCTTTCGCGACGGCGAGATCGGGATCGTGCAGCTCGGGTGAGAGCCCCAACTGCTCGCGCAGCGCATGGTCGACCATCGGCATTCGCGACGATCCGCCCACCCTGAGCACCCGATCCACCCGAGCCACCCCGCGCTTGGCCGCAGCGTCCAGGCAGGACTTCGTCAGATCGGTCGTGCGGCGCAGCAATGCCGCAGTCATGTCTTCGAGCTCGGCGCGGGTCAGCGTCACCGTCGAGCGGGCACCGTCGTGGGCGATGACGACCTGCGTCGACTCGCGATCGGACAGCTCCCGCTTGGCCCGCTCGGCCGCCAGCACGAGGGCCTGTGCGCCGGCCGAGTCGTCGAGCGGATCCTCGGCGTCGGGGTTCTCCGCACAGAACAGGCGCGACAGGTGCAGGCAGATCCGCTCGTCCCAGTCGGTGCCACCGAGCTGGTGATCACCCTCGACTGCGAGCACCGAGATCCGCCGGTCGGCCAGCTCGATGACGGTGGCGTCGAACGTGCCTCCACCTAGGTCGTAGACCAGCACCGTCTCATACCCGCCGGCCGCCTCCTCGGACAGCAACAACCCGCCATCGAGGCGGCCGAAACCGTAGGACAACGCGGCGGCGATCGGCTCGGACAGCACGTCGACCACGTCGAGGCCGGCATAGGCGCCGGCCAGCATCGTGGCGCGGCGCTCCTCGTCCCCGAAGTACGCCGGCACGGTGATCACGGCGGACGTGACGGCCTCACCGGAGCCGAATACGGCGTCCTCGACGATGGACTTGAGGATCAGTGACGACACCGCCGAGGCCGACCAGCTCTTGCCGTGTGCGACGAAACGCCACTGCGAATCGCCCATCCGGCGCTTCACCAGGGCGCACACGTGCTCGGGGTCGACCCGGGCCTGGCGTCGCGCGCCCTCGCCGACGAGGTGTTCCTCGGCCGAGGCGAACAGCACCACCGACGGCACAGTCGGCTCGCCGCTCATGCCGACCAGAACCTCCGGCCGGCCGTCCAAGCCCGTTCGAGCGACGGCAGAGCAGGTCGTGCCGAGGTCGATACCGTGGACGGCCACGGGCAGATCGTAGCGAGCAGTGCCGCTGATCCGGAGCCCCGACGAATGCAGTCCGGTACGCCCCCGATCACTAGGATTGCGTCGTGTCCGAACCGTCGCTGCGCGACCTGCTCGACCAGATGACCGACCTCGGGCGGATCCTCACGCATCAGGGTGCGAGTGTGGCGCGCCTCGTCGACGACTCGCGGGCCGCTGCCGCTCGCTCCCGCACCGGCGCCGACATTCCCCTGCTGGTGGAGCTGTTCGCACTGCACGGCGACGCCTCGTCCTGCGCCTCGACGGCCCGCTCACGACGGGAACGGGCCGCCTTCGGCGCGCTCTGTGCAGGCCTGGAACGCCTGCTGGCCGGCCGGGGCGCCGTTCTCGTCACGCCGGAGCCAGGAGTGCCCTTCGACGCGGCGAGCATGGAGGCGAGCGAGGTAGTGGCCACCGAGAACCCAGCGCTCGACCGTACGGTCGGCGCGGTGCTGGAGCCCGGCCTGTGGCTCACCGAAGCCGCCCGCTCGCTGCGCCCGGCCCGCGTCGTGGTGCGACGCCACCGGCCGGCCGGCTGAGGATCTCCGCGCGAGGCCGTCGGTCCGGTGCGCTGCTGCACCCTCGCCTGCGCTCGTCAGCGCCGCGATGGCTGTTGATAAGGACGCGACCTCATGTGACACACGGCGGGCGCAGTTGGCGCGTAAGCCCTTCGAACTGTTGTGTCTGCTGATAGTTGTCGCGGCAACGCGCCGCATACGACAGTTGGCCGAGGGCGCCGGGGAAGGCGTTGCGCAGGTGCGCGCCCAGCTGGTTGGCCAGACTCCACGTCAGCCTCTTCGCTGCTAGTCCCAGTGGGGAGGCGACCGCTTACGGTGCCGGTGGTTCTGGGACGTGACTGCCGCTCACTGATCGGCGCTCGCAGGCGCTCAGCCGTGTCGACGGTCCGCACATCCCGGGCAACCGTCGGATTTTGCCGATCTCACCGTGGACATCGACCGTGTCAAGCGAGCAGGGCGATGACCCGACGGCCCCTCGGGCGCATCGGCAACCCATCCAGCTCACCGACATATCGATGATGCACCAGTGAGCGCTGAGCCGTGCATAATCAATTTTCGACGGCTAACACAAGCTGTCGGGTGTCGGCGTCGGACGCTTCGAGGTGATGAGATGCCAGATCTGCCGTCCGAGCTGTACACGCTCGTGCAGCGGTACGGGACCCGTGTGCTGGATGATGCCGACGCCCTGCAAGCCACGCTCGACGACTTCCTCGATGAAGGCATCGCACTGCCAGGAGACGTCAACCTCGTGGTCGATGCCGTCCGGTTCGGCTCACTGGAGCGCCTGAGGACTCTCATCGGCCAAGGCGCTGAGCCGAGTGCGGCGACGGCCGACGTTGCGGCGGCACTGGCTCAGCGACGGGGCGGCGACGCCGAGAGCGCGCGTTGGGCGTGCTCCGTGCTCGGCTTCGCCTCGGGTCTGCTGCCGCATCCCACATCCGGCTCCTCGTTGCGCGCCGACTCGGCTACTTCTCCCGCCGGCACCGGCGCTACGACGGTGACCGCGTCGAACCTGCACCCCGACGGGCCAGCGGGACCACACCGGCCCCACTCCGTGCCTGCAGGCGGCCCGCACACTGACGACGGGCGGTACTCGGCGGCGACCATCGGCCGCCCGCCGGCGGGACCCTCGTCACCGGGCAACAGCGTTGGTTCACTTCCCGAAGGCATCGGCGACCATCGGCGCCGGAGACGTAGCGCTTGGCTGCTGGCGGTCGCGGCGGCACTCGCGGTCGTCCTCGTGGCAGGCGGCGTCTACCTCGCGACTAGGGGTGGCGGCTCTACTGACAAGCAGGTGCAGAAGGACAGTAAGCCGCCTACGGCCAGCCAGGCGCGTACGGGAAACCAGGTGCCTGTGTCGCAGATCGCGGATCACTTCGATCACTTCGGCCCAGACACGATCGAGACGGTCCTCAAGTCCTGCGTTGACGCATCCGAGGCCGGGTCGACGCAGGAAGACTTCCACTGTCGGTTCAAGGACCAGTATGGACCTTTCGACCTCGAACTGACCGAGAGGGACAACGGGGTCCTAAAGATCAACAGTGGCCTCTTGCCCGACGTCGTGACGAGCTATCCCAGAGGCACGATCATCACCCAGCAGCTGGGCAAGAGCTGGCACGCATACTTCCTCAAGTACGTCGGACTCGGCGCGGATCGCAAGGGGAACACCCCGGACGACGAAGTCAGGCTTACCCTCTATGACGTGGACCCGGAACATCCGGGGCGGGCCGTCTTCACTGCTGTGGACTCGGCCCAGCATCCCCTGACACACCAGGTGGCAGACCGGCTCCTCAGCGCGATCGGCGCGCCCGACGACAAGTTCCCGCTGCCCAAAACCTTCCACTCGTCGCCATTCAGCGACTTCGCGCAGTCGTTCCTGCAGCACGAAAAACCCCGCTGTGTGCCCGCGTTCACCAAGTTCGGTGGTGAGCAGGAGCACGTGCAGTGCACGGCAGGGGACTACGTGGTCGACTTTGGATATCGGCTCAGGGGCGAGGTCCCGATGCTCAGCTTCTACCGCAGTGACGGTCCGGGAAACAATTACGTGTGGCGCAATTCGATCCAAGCCGGTCGGGTCATGATCTCAACCAAGGTGGCGCCCAGTCACGTGGTCCTCTTCTGGGACGACAACCTCCAGAACCGGTACGGCACCATCACGGGGTCGGCAGCGCGCACCAACCCCGCCAAGGTCCTTGAATACTTCAAAGAATTCCAAGGAGGGAGCGACGTCCGGATCGTCTCCCAGTGACCGAGGATCGAGGAAGACCACGTGCCTGACATAGCTGTCATCCTGGCTGGCCTCGCGCTGGTTCTCCTCAGCGTCCTGCTGCTGTCGCCCTTCTTCCTGGTCTCCGGCTCGCAGGTCGACCTTCGAGGTCTCGACGGCCAGCGGCTGGTTCAGCTGATCGCGATCATCGCGGTTGCCGTCGTCGGCAAATTCGCCAGCGCCTAAATCGGTGCCCTAGCCAGTCGCATCCGACCCTGGCAGGCTCGCTCAGTAGGCACCCTGATGAACACCCGCGGATTGACCGAGCTGCTCATCCGCAACGTGGGACACAGTCCGTAGGTGCACCTCATCGGTGACCAGCTGTTCACCACGCTTGTCGTGATGGCGCTGATCACCACGTCGATGAGCGCGCAGCCCTGGGCATTGACGCTATCGGCTACCGCGTCCTCGTCGTGGCAGCCGACCTGCTGGCCCAGGTAAAAGCCGGCGGTACGTCATTGTCCAACGACCATCACGAATGACGGCAGCTCCAGGCGCAGCCCGGGCACTAGATCGACCGTCTGGTCGCTCGCAATGTCGAACCTGCGACCGTCGGGCAGGGTTCCGACCCACGACCTGCCGGTGAGGTTCACCAGTCCCCACCTGTGGGCGTTCGTCGGATGCCGCCTCACCCGGGCGAAGTCGGCCGCCTCATCTTCCGAGACGGGGGCGTCGGTGGCCCGCACCCTCGTGAAAGGACTGACCACGAGCCGGCGCCTGCCAAGGTGCAGCAGGAGGGGAGGACTGAGCTCCCGATTACAGCGAGCGCAGGCCTGCGCCGGACGCTCGTCGTCCAGGAAGTTGGTGGCCCGGCAGTGCTCGCACTGGACCATCGAGTCCCTCAGCTGTCCAAGAATCTTGATCCACTCGCTCTCGGTGACCCGGGCCGCCGGATCGCGGAGACCTTCGGTGAAGGCCCGGGTGAAGGCGTCCCGGAGAAATCCGGGGTAAATGTTCCAGTAGTCGGTGACGACCGACGACGTCGGTCGGTTCGACGAATCGTCGGGGTCGAATGCGAAGAGCGGTTCCAACCCGAAATGTCGGTGGAGCCAGGTGCCGTCTCGCAGACCCTGCTCGGTCCGCATGCCCTCAAGAGGGTGCCCCATGTACAACGCGTAGAACAGCAGCACGGCCAGAGAGTGCCGGTCGCAGTCGCTGGTGGGCAGGGTCTGGAAGGTTGTATCCCGGACCAGTTCCGGCGCCATGAAGAACGGCGTCCCGAGGACACGCCCGCTGCCGTTGTCGATGTCGACATTGTCGTTATCGCAGATCCTGACGTCGCCGTTGGCCGGGTCGAAGGCGACGTTGCCGAAGCTGATGTCCCGATAGCAGAGCCCTCGGGAGTGTAAGCGCAGGAAGGAATCCGCCAACAAGCGGCAGACGGCAATCACAACAGCGAACGAGATATCGAGTTGCCGCCCGTCGGGCAGCTTGCCCGAGATCAGATAGCCCATCTCGACGAAGCGGCTCTCCCTCAGGGGCATCACGTAGCCGAATCCAGGCTGCCCAATGGCATGACCGAGACTCACGGGCCACAGGAAACGGGGGTGGGGAGCGCCCAAGTCGACGAGCCGAACGAGCGCCGACTGCTGCTCCGCAGTGGCGGAGTGCGGTTTGTACCACTTGAGGGCGAGGAGCGGTCCCGTGCCGCGGTCGACGGCGTAGACGTGTCCCTGGCCGCCTTGACCGAGGTCTCGCACGACCCGTGCCGAGCCGAGCATGCCGAGGTCGATCTCGGTACCCCTAGCAAGGAGCATCCGTCATCCTCTCGGACAAGCCATCACGTGGGAAATGATCCCGCTGTCTCATCCATACTCGGAACCGGCGCGCGCTTACTGAGGATGTCATGGCGGTAAGGTGCCCGTCTCACGTGCCTGGTGCCACGAGTCGCAGCGAGGTCGCATGAATGATCGCTTAGGGGGCAAGGTAGCCCGTCTCCCGTTGCACTTCTTCTTCGTTCTGGACGTGTCGGGATCCATGGCCCGCGGTGGACGGATCCAGGCCCTGAACAACGCGATCCGCGAGGTCGTCCCCCACCTGCGGGACGAGGCGCTCGCCAACCCGCACGCCCAGTTGTTGGTGCGCGTGCTTGCCTTTGCCACCGAGGTCCGCTGGGTGGTCGAGGAGCCGACACCAATCGAGCAGTTCAGGTGGCGAGGCGTCGACGCGGTGCCGCAGGGGTTCACCGAACTCGGGCTCGCCCTCCGAGAGCTGGCAGGCTGCATGCGTACGCTCGCAGCGGAGGGGCGAGGGTTCCCGCCAGCCATCATCCTGGTGTCTGACGGGCGGCCAACGGCCACGTCGGGTCCCCACTTCTCGACAGGACTAAAGGAGCTGATGGCCGAGCCATGGGGTCGGGCTGCGGTCAGACTGGCCCTCGGTGTCGGCAGGGAAGCCGACATGAACGCGTTACGCCGGTTTATCGGTCGTGAGGACGTGCCCCTCGTCCGCGCCGACAACCCACAGCAGTTGACGGAGTTCATAATTTGGGCGTCGCGGGCGGCGAGCAGGGGCGCTTCCATGCCCGTCGTCGGCGAATCCGGGATCACCTTCGACGTGCCGGAGGTCTCGCTCGACGCCCCGATCTGGGGCAGCATCCAGCCATGAACGGTTCCGGCCCGCTATGGAGGGTGGTCGCGGCCAGCTGCACTGGCGCCTCCCATGTGGCCGCTGGCACCGCGAACCAGGACGCCTACGCGACCGTCACCCGGGGCGGCCTCTCGGCGGTCGCCGTCGCCGACGGACACGGCCACCCCATGCACTTCCGCAGCGAACGCGGAGCTTGGCTGGCAGCCGAGCTGGCCTTGCACCTGATCGCGACGGTCGCCGAGGAGAGCGACTCGGCGGGGACGCTGCAGCATCGTCTGCGGGACGACTTCACTCCGCTGCTGGTCACCGAGTGGCGGCGGCGAGTCGTGCGTCACGCGACGTCCGCCCCGTTTTCCGCGCGGGAGCAGGAGCACTTGGTCGGGGACGGCGAGGAAGCGCTGGTCCGTCCCTACGGCACGACTCTCCTCGTGCTCGTCGGGTCTCCCATCGCCGTCGGCTTCGCCCAACTCGGCGACGGCGACATCGTCGCCGTCCTGGCCGACGGTGAGGTGATCCGGCCGTTGCCCGAGGACCCTGAGCTGGACGGCATCCACACCACGTCGCTGTCTTCAGTCACCGCTGCTCGCTCTATGCGCGTACAGGCGTTAGATCTAGCGAGCTCCGAGCTGGCCGTGGCGTTCGCCTCCACCGACGGGTTCGGGGCCCCACAGCTCGACGGTCCAGGCTGGTGGCGCCAGGTGGGTCAGGAGCTGGCCGGTCACCTTCGCGCACAAGGGGCCGACTGGATATCCGATAAGCTGCCTGGCTGGCTGGCCGAGCCAGCCAGCACGGGTGGTGACGACACCACGATGGGACTGCTGCTCAACACCGCAACCTCTCCCTGACCGTTCTCCGGTAGCACCCGCTCACCGCTCACTTTGGTGAGGCCGCGTGGAGACCGTTTCCGAAGAGACACTGATGCCTGTTTCCCGGCCGGCATTACGTACCCGGCGGCGGCGCCGATGCCGGGGACCTCGCGGGCGTCCTCCTCGAGCCCGACGTCTGGACCGACGAGATGCTGCAGCAAGCCAGCAACCCAGTCGTGGAGTTCCCTTCGTAACCTAGGTGGCGGCACGGTCAACTTCGCCACCTGTGACTACCTGAGGATCGCGGTGTCCCGACGAGCGGTTATCCAGGTGCGCGCCCGACGACCACCGACCTCGAAAAGGTCAAGTACGAGCACATGGAGGGCACCCGCTTCCGGCACCTGGCCCACTTCGCCCGTTGGCGCGACGACCGCAGGTCCGAGTTGTGCACCCACGAGCAGCTCGAACAGGCCCTGACCTACGCACTCGGCCACATCGTCCCCGGACTCGGTCAAGCCAACTCATCCCCGTCCGTTGATGGCCCATCACGCCTGACATCTGTCCGCGTCAGCCCGGACCGTGGACGTTTGGACGAGGTTCTTACCGGACGCATACACCGTCGCAAATATCGGAAGTTGCGTGAGATCAGTGTCCTGACAGCGTCTATATGGGTGTGATGATCCTGCCGACTGATCCGGTGGCGGACTACGGTCGCGTCCCAACCCTGGTGTAAATGACGACGGACGTAGGTTCCTTCAAGAGCTACCAACTCAGCGAAGGAAGGACTACGCCCGTGTCTGCACGAGTATCGCCCACCGACAGGATCCGTGGCGAGATCGATGCCCTGTTCGACGGCTCGCGTGAGATCAGCGAGGTGATTGAGGACGTCGCCCGTCTCGGCGCCCGGTTGATCATCCAGACGGCGGTCGAGGCCGAGGTCGAGGTGTTCCTGGGCCGGGCCCGTTACCAGCGCACGAGCGATGCGCCCGAGGCGCGTGCCGGATCGCGTAACGGCTTCTGCGACGTGACGATCAAGACAACGGCTGGGCCGGTGACGGTGGCGCGGCCGAAGCTGCGCGGCACCACCGAGGCGTTCGCCTCGCAGTTGTTCGGCAAGTCGGTGACCAGGTCGAATGCGTTGGAGGCGTTGGTGATCGCCGGGTTTGTGCGCGGTCTGTCTGTCCGCGATGTGGAGAACACCTTGGCCGACGCACTCGGCGCGGAGGCGGCGCTGTCCAAGTCGACGGTGTCGCGGGTGTGCCAGGTGATCGGTGAGGAATTCGCCCGCTGGTCCGAGCGGCGGCTGGACGACCTCGAGCTGGACTACCTGTTCCTGGACGCCTCGATGTTCAAGATGCATCCCGGCGCCCGCGCCGAACCGGTGCTGGCGGCGTGGGGCATCACCACCGTCGGCTCGCCGGTCTTCGTCGCCCTCGCCGCGGGCGGGTCGGAGTCCACCGACGCCTGGGGCGACTTCCTCGACGAGCTCACCGGCCGCGGGCTGCGCCCGCCGCTGCTGGTCATCAGCGACGGTGCCGCCGGGCTGATCAACGCGACCGAATCCTCGCTGCCCCGTTCGCTGCGCCAGCGTTGTCTGATCCACCGATGCCGCAACTACCTGGCCAAGCTGCCCGCCGAGGCCCAGGGCGAGATGCGCGACGCCTACTGGGCGATCTTCGACACCGACGAGCTCACCGCAGCCGGGATGACCCCCGGCCCCGCGCTCGTTGCCGCCGTGCAGCAACGCATCGACGTCTTCGCCGCCCAGTACACCCGCGTTCCCCGCAGCGGTGAAGTGCCTGCTCACCGACCGCGCACAGCTGACAAGCTACCTACGCTTGCCGCTCGAGCATCACCGCCGGATCCGGCACTCCAACTTCATCGAACGCACCTTTGGCGAGACCCGCCGACGCGTCAAGGTCATCGGCCGGCTACCCGGCGAAGCGTCCTGCCTCAACCTCGTCTGGG
>JBBQZQ010000041.1:0-36096 GCA_038207565.1 Mycobacteriales bacterium | reverse complement strand
CCGACGCTGTTCGAGCTGATCGAGGCCGGGCCGCACGAGGTCGGCGAGTTCAGGACACGACCGCAGGGCGAGCACCAGGGGCACGGTCATCGTGCCCGAGGGCATGTCGCACCCCACCGGCTTGCCCAGCAGCTCGGTGCTGGAGACGAGGTCGAGGACGTCATCGACGATCTGCAACGCGACCCCGAAGGCCATGCCGAACTCGGCGAGTCCGGCCTGCACTGCGGGTGGCAGATCGGACGCGAGCGCGCCGAGCAGGCAGGCGGTCCGCAGCAGGCTGCCCGTCTTGCCGCGGGCTACCGACAGCGCGTCGTCCACCGTCGTCATCGTGCTGAAGCGATGGTGGTTTTCCCACGCCTGCCCTGCGCACAGCTCGGCGAGCGTTGACATCACTAGCGCGCCCGCCGCCGGGCTCACCCACGCCGCCGCGGAGTAGGCCGCCGCGATGAGCAGATCACCGGTGACGATCGCCGTCGCCATGCCCTCGACGGCGTTGATCGTCGCGACCCCGCGCCGCTCACCGGCGTCGTCGATCACGTCGTCGTGCACCAGAGTGGCGCAGTGCAACAACTCCACTGCGGCAGCGGCCGACACTGCGGCAGCGGCCGACACCGCGGCATCGCCGGGTGGCGCTGCGAGCGAGGCCGCGGCGAACGTCAGGCCTGGACGGAGCAACTTGCCGGGCGCATGGTGGATCCGGTCGGCGGCCCCGGCGAGCGGGCCCGCGAGCGGCACCAGCAGATGGTCCATGCGCCGTTGCACCGCGCGTCGTTGGTGTAGCGACAGCGGGGTGGGCGGGGTGACGGCATCCGCCACCGCGAACCGCCGGCGCCTGCTGATCATCTCGCTCACGATCACTTTGTCCTCTTATTCGGTTGCATCGCTGGATGCGTCGTTGGTCCCCGGTTTGCCGGTCGCCCTGGGGGCGGTACGGGCCGCCCACCGGTCCAACCCGGCGATCGTGCGCATGTGCGGGAAGGTCAGCGCGAGCAGCAGGACGAACAGCGAGGTGAGCACCGTGCGCGAGCCGGTGGCCCAGACGATGGGCAGCGCAACGGCAACGGCCACCGTTGGAAGGGCTGCGTGCCACGCGTACCGTGCGATGGCTGCCCGCGTCGACAGCCGCGCTGCGCCGAGCCCGGGGAGCGCGAGCACGCGGCCGATGTGGCGCAGAGAGTGCCAGAACCCGAAGTACACAGCGAACGCGGCCAACGGCGGGGCCACGACGAACACCGCCACCACCAGCGTCGTCTGCGCCGACTCCCACAGCCTGCCGGCGAGCAGGGCGGCCAGCGCGACCGCCGCGTTGAGGGTGAGCACCACGCTAGCCGCTGCGGCGAGCAGCCAGCCGCTGGAGTCGCCCGCGTACCACGGCGCGAGCCGCCCTAGAACGCCGGCCGCCTGGTGGTGCCACAGGCTCAACGGCAGGACGACCACCGCCGCACCGTGTGCGATCGCCGCAACGGCGTGCAGGCCGGTGGTCGACCCGGCGTCGCTAGCCCGCGCGAACTGCGCCTCGCCCCACCCGAAGTGCAGGGCCGAGGCAACCAGAAAGACGGTGACCGCGACGTCGGGAACCAGGTACAGCGCCGCGCCCGCGACGGCCGCGATGCCGACGTACTGTGCGAGGGCCCACGCCATCACAGCCGCCCGAGGCCTGGTGGCGCTTGTCCAGAACGGGACCATGTGGTCGACCGCCCCGTGCGGGATGCCGATCAGGATCCCGACGACCGCGAGGCCTGCGGCCGCGCGCTGGAGCAGATCAGGTGCCACCGCCTGTGCGCCGAGCACAGCGAGCAACGCGAGAACGCCGACGACGGACAAGCCGTGCATCAGACCCTGCGCTGCGATCGGCGACTGTGCCGTGGTCGGCGTCGGCTGGACGGGGGTCCGCTGAGGGACAGCGGACCCCCAGAGGCCCGCGCGGGCGCCCAGGCTCATTGGTCTCAGGCTGCGTTGACAAGGCTCGCCGGCGGACGGACACCGGGCTCGACCTCGTCGTCGTAGGCGGAGTCCTCGAACCGGCTCTTCACCCGAGCGATCTTGTAGATCGCGAGGCCATACGCGGCCTTGGCCAGGATGTCGGCGATCGAGTAGCCGCCCTGCCGCAACACGAAGCCACCCTCGCCGCCGAAGAACGTGCCACCGAAGATCGGGAACATGTACGCAATCGGGTAGACGCCCCAAAGGCCCACCAGCGAGATTCGCAGCATCTTGATCGTGTGGACGACCTCGGGAGGCTGGCGCACGAGCGACTTCGACAGCTCGACGAACAGGACGTAGAGCAGGTAAAGGAACGGAATCGTGGACGCGACGCCCCACAGAACGCGAGCCGTGGTGCTGGTGGAGATCTCACCCGGGTAGCCCAGGCCGATCATCAAGGCCGACGCCGGCACGAGGCGGAACAGCAGCCTTCGGGACTCGCTACGACGAAGCGCCATGACCGCGACGGTCTCGATGAGCAGCAGCGGCACGGTCAGGAACCAGTCGACGTAGCGATAGGCCTCGTTGAAAGCGACGTTGGACAGCTTGTGGACCGAGTCGACCGTCGCGCCGGCAGGGTAGCTGGCCTTCAGGTTGTCGAAGATCCGGAAGTAGTGGTAAGCGGCGATCCCGCAGACGACTGCGGAGACGACCAGCGCGTTGCGATAGCGCGGCGCTACTCGTCGCTGGGATACCAGCAGGAACAGCGCGGTGAACACCATGCTCGCGATGACCAGCGAGAACAGGTTGTACACGGTCGCGAAGTTGTCGGCCGTCAGCGAGCCGATGGTGACGGCGCTTGCCAGAGCCATGAGGAACCTCTTTCCGGTGGGCGACCCGACCTCGGGAGTCGGCGCGCAGGGTGCAGCCGACCTGGCAGGTATAGCTCGCCTCACGACGATTCAGCAACTTGCACAAGTTTGCGGCGGCGCCCTATCTCGGCGCGGCGCGCAACACGACCACGGCCTCGGCCAGGTCTGCGGCCCGACGCGTCCGCGCGGGCAGATCCACCCCGTCCCAGCCGGGGCCGCCCACGACCGCCAGGACGGGCGGGCGGGTCGGCGCCAACTCCAACCGGTAATCGTCGTGATGCTCGCCCTCGGCGGGCTTGATCTGGCGCCAGACGAACGCCGCGGACGCACCGGTCCGGCGAACGGCCGCGGTCAGGGTCGTCAGCGGTACGCGCGCCCCGAGCACCCGCAGCGGCACCCGGTGCTCGCTCAACGCCGCGGCGATGATGTGCAGAGGCAGCACGTGCAGGTCCTCGGGCGAGCAGGCGAGCAGGACCGGGCGCCCCGGAAGGGCGTGCACCTGGCACTGCCGGTGCGCGCGCAGCGCGTCGACCGTCGCCTCGCTCAGCACGTGCTCGACCTCGATGCCGTCGCCGGTGCGCTCCCACTTGCGGCCCACCGCGACGAGAACGGGACGCAACACCTGGTTCCATGTGGCGACAGCGCCCCGTTCGGCGAGCAGGTCACCGAGCATGCCGCCGACCGCGTCGACATCGAGTCGGCCGGCGGCACGCGCCAGACCGCGCGCCTCCGACGAGCCGTCGCGGATCGCCAGGACTCGGCCGCCAGGACCACCGCGGCGGCGCCGATCAGCCGGCCGCGGCGGGTGCGTCGCCGACCCGGCGTCGTCCTGACCGGCCAAGGTGAGAACGGCGTCGGGGCCGTCCGCGGGGGTTGCGAGCGCCTGCTGGGCGGCTCGCGCCGGCGCCACCCCGTCGCCGACGAGCCGCTGCATGCGGATCAGCCGCATCAGGTCGGCAGCGGAGTAACGGCGATGGCCACCGCCTGTTCGCGACGACGGGACCAGGCCGTAGCGGGTGCCCCAGCTGCGCACGGTTTCCGGCGCGACCCCGAGCCGGGCGGCGACGGCGCCGACGGAGAAGGTCTCCCTGCCCGCGCTGTCGGTGCCTGCGGTCCCGCTGGTCACACCCTCACCGTATACCAAACTTGCACAGATTTTGGTGAAGCGTCAGGACGGCGGTGGTCACCCGGCACGACCCGGTCCGTCCGCTAGGGATGCCGCCTGGTCGAAGGCGCCCCGGCGTCGAACCAGCGGCCGCTGGTGAGCCCCAAGTAGCGCGAGATCGACTCGTCGCAGTGGGCGCGTCCGCCGAACTGCCATTCCAGTGCGGTGTTGAACTCGCTCTCGACCGTCCTCGGGTCGGGCTCGTGGCGGTCGGTCGGCGCGGGCGTACGGCGCAAATCTGCGTCCGTCGCGGAAATCATCGCCTCACACATGGCGTGCGGTGCCACAGAACTCCCCCCGGACAACGTGGGCCGCCGCCCCCCCCGACCGGGGCTCACCGCGTACAAGCGATCTGCGCGGCAGAAGTAGCCAGTGATCTACGGCTGTGCGGCGTACGAGGCGTATGCGTCGGCCGTGGATGGACGCCAGCAATGTGACTCGGGTATGTCGGAACGCTGATCGGGTTGCTGGCTGAGCCGATGTGAACGAGTAGCGGTCATCTTGAGGCCTGCGCTGGTCGGGCACTGACCAGCGTCGCGGGCGTGGGTGTCGTCGCGTTTGAGTTGGGACGGCTGGGCAGGGCCGAGGCCGCGAGAGCACCGAGCGCGCAGATCGCGGCAGCAACGACGCACGCGATGTGGAAGCCGCTCATGAACGAGGTCTGCACATCGTCGAGCAATGGGTGCTGTGTCGCGGCCGGCGCAGCGCCCACGACGTGCAATGCAGCCGCGACAGAGTTCTTCGCGGAGTCGAGGATCGATGCGGGCAGGTGGGTGAAGGAGGTGTTGCCGAGGTGACTCGCGTAGAGCGAGGTGAAGATGCTGCCCAGCACGGCGACGCCCAGCGTGCCGCCCGCCTCTCGCGTCGCGTCGTTGACCGCGGAGCCGACACCGGCCTTGGCCGGCGGCAGCACGGACAGGATCGACTCGGTCGCGGGCGCCGTGGTCATGCCCAGGCCGAAGCCCATCAGCACCATCTGGGCGACGATCTGGCCGTAGGACATGAAGGTGGGCGACACCGAGATCCACGCGAAGGACGCGGCGAGCAGCAGCAGTCCGGTCATGACGACGATGCGGGTGCCGATGCGTGAGGCGAGCGCGACGCCGATGATCGAGCCCAGCGCGATGGTTGCGGCGACGGGCAGAATCCGCGCTCCGGTCGACAGCGAGCCGTAGCCTCGGATGAACTGGAAGTACTGGGTGACCAGGAAGATGAAGCCGAAGAGCGCGAAGAACGCGACCGTCACCGCGCCGCTCGCGGCCGAGAACGCCGGGCGCCGGAACAGCGACACGTCGATCATAGGTTGCTGCTTGCCCCGCTCCACCACCACGAACGCCACGGTGAGCACGGTTGCGGTCACGAAGCCGGCCAGCGTGAGCGGTGCGGTCCAGCCGCGCCCCGGTGCCTCGATGATCGTGTAGACGAGCAGGCCGATCGCGGCCGAGGACAGCAGCAGGCCGACGGGGTCGAGCCGCGCCTGGCCGGGATCGCTGGACTCGGGAACCCAGCGCAGGGTTGCGGCCAGGGCAACGACGGCGACGGGAACCAGCGCGAGGAATACCGACGGCCAGCCGAAGTGCGCGAGCAGCAGGCCACCGGTGATCGGCCCGACCGCGACGCCGATTCCGGTTACCGCGCCCCACAACCCGATCGCCTTGGCGCGCTCGGAGCGGTCCGGGAAGGTGTTCGTGATGATGGACAGCGTGGTCGGAAAGATGATCGCCGCGCACACGCCCATCACGAACCTCACGACGACCAGCGCACCGGAGGACTGCATCGCCGCGCCGACGCCGGAGGCGACTGCGAACCCACCGAGGCCGACCAGCAGCGCCGGGCGCCGGCCGAACCGGTCCCCGAACGAGCCCGCGGTGAGCACGAGCGCGGCGAAGGCCAGGTTGTAGCCGTCCACGATCCACTCCAGATCGCGCGTGGTGGCGTGCAACTGCCGTCCGAGAGCGGGCAAGGCCACGTTGATGATCGTCGTATCAAGGTTGATCGCGAACGCGGCGAGACACACCGTCGCGAGCACGAGATAGCGCCGGTGGGTCGGCAGTGCGTTCATTCGCATTCCTCCATGTCCGTCTATGTTGACGATGCCAACATTGACCACGGTGTCACGGCTGGTGGACACTGTCAACATGGTTCGCGAGCAAGATTCGCCAAGCCGGTACCACCACGGCGATCTCCGCGCGACGCTGCTCGCCACAGCTTTAGAACTGGCCCGTACCGGCGGACCAGAGGCCGTTGTGCTACGTGCGGTGAGCAGGCAGGCCGGCGTGTCGCACAACGCCGCCTACCGGCACTTCGTCGACCAGGAGGACTTGCTTGCGGCGGTGGGCGAGCAGTGCATGCAACAGCTCGGTGCGCTGATGCTCACCCGTACGGCTGCGGTGCGTACCCGCCCAGGGGTGCCTCGCGCGCGGGCACGGTTGGAGGCGATCGGTCGTGCCTACATCGAGTTCGCGCGAGCCGAGCCGGGCTGGTTCCGTACCGCCTTCGCCGGTGCGAGCGAGCACACCGCGCCCGAGTCCACCGTCCCGCCCGACGGACCGGGTGACAACCCGTACCTGCTGCTCAACGCACGCCTCGACGAACTCGTCGAGGTCGGCGCACTCCCGGCCGACCGGCGTCCGGGTGCCGAGATCGCCGCCTGGTCGATGGTGCATGGCCTATCCTGCCTGCTCGTTGACGGACCGTTGCGCGCCCTGCCCGACGCAGAGGTCCACCGCATCATCACGACGGTGCTCGGCGTCGTCACCCGCGGTCTGCCATGAGATCCAGTGGATCAAGCAGACGACCCAAGCCGAGCGCGTTCGGATTCGCAGGTAACGCACGCGCCGACCCGTCGTTCGGCGCGGCGCAGCGGGTCAGTCGATCTACTTCCCATGCCGATCACCGCGTGCGTCCTTCATGCCCGGACGACATGATGGCGGCGTGACGCCAAACGACGACACCTGGGTGGTCAGCGACAATGTCGATCGAGTCGACTGGGCTCAAGCCAAGGCTGATCTGGCTTCCGACAACTTCGACAACGGCAGGTCGCCGGCTGCGCTGCGCCTGTCCTTCGAGCAGTCATCGCACGTGGCGCTCGTCTGGCGGGACGCCAGGTTGGTGGGTATGGCCCGAATGTTGTCCGACGGCGTTTGCAACGCCTACCTCCTTGATGTGTGGACGCACTCGTCCGTGCGCAGGCGCGGCATCGCCAGCGCGATGGTTAGTCGTCTAAAGGAGGCGGTGCCCGGCCAGCACATCGGACTGCAAACCGACGACGCCGAGCACTTCTATGCCGGGTTGGGCTTCCACCGGCAGCCCCATTACCTAAGTCTCGTCGCCGGCCGCTGGCTCGACAACGATGCGAACCGCTAGGTCCGACCGAAGCATCGCCCGACGGCTCGCCGCGCGGCGCGACCCTGCCGCTGTCGCGTCGCGTAGCGCGACCATGCCGTGTCGTCGCGTAGCGCGACCCTGCCGTGGCCAAGGTGCGTTCGCCGCGCCCCGAACCTCGCTATAGCGCACCGTTGGTCGAACCTGGAAGCGGACAGATCAGCCCGTATGTACTCGACGGCCCGGCCATCTCATGATGACCATCAAGACCTGGCCGATCGGGTGGTGCGGCGGGCAGGGCGCACCGCAACACTGAGTGTGTACAACGCCATCGACCCGGAAGGTTCGTCATGCCCGACTTCCCCGCGATCTCGCACGTCGCCGTCACCGTCAGCGACCTCGCCCGCAGCACGCAGTGGTACACCGCCCTGATCGGTTCCGATCCCGTCCTCGACGAGGACGAGGCTAAGGGCGCCTACCACCACACCGTCTGGGCGCTGCCCGGAGGACAGCTCTTCGGCATCCACATCCACCAGCCCGCCGGAGGGGCGTCCTTCGACGAGAGCAGCGTCGGTCTCGACCACCTCGCCTTCACCTGCGCCACACGCGCGGAACTTGAGCAGTGGGCGGCCCGGCTCGCCGAACTGGGAATCGCGCACAGCGGGATCGACGACCAGCACTACGGCTCGGGTGTCTCGTTCCGCGACCCCGACGGCACCGCGCTCGAATTCTTCGCCCCGCCCGGAACCTGATCCCTTCGCAGGTGAACAGACCTGCGGTTTGTTGAGGGACCCTGTACTGCAGGTTCGCCGACCCGTCGATCTGCGCGGCTCGGCTGCGAAGAGCACAGCGCGCAGACGAGTCCCGTATGTCCGCACACCCGGCCGGTAAGACTTCAGACCCTCCGGGAGATGCTGATGTGCGGATGCTCGGGGTGGCATAAGGGGCTTCGGATCTGGCCGATCGCACGGCTTTGGGTTGCCTAACCACCTCACGCGTGAGTTATCTTCGTCATACCCGATGAGAAGTGGCGACGATGATCGATGCACGGCTGCGGCTCGACGATCAGCTTTGCTTTGCGCTCTACGCCGCCACCAACGCGATCACCCGCGCCTACCGTCCGCTGCTGCGGGAGCTCGGTATCACTTACCCCCAGTACCTGACGCTCATGGCGCTGTGGCAACACGGCACCGGCACCGCCAGCGAACTCGCGCAGCATCTCCAACTGCCCGCCCACGCCATGACGCCCCTGCTGCAGCGGCTGGAACAAGCCGGGCTGATCGTGCGCCGGCGCAGCCCGATCGACAGCAGGGCGGTGCTGGTCGAGCTGACGTCGGTCGGCGTCGAACTCGAGACGTCCGCCGCCGCCGTGCAACGCACCGTCGAATGCGCCACGGGCCTGCCCCCCGACGCTCTCGCTGCCCTGCGCGGCGAGTTGCACGACCTGGTCAACGACATGCGCGCAACTGCCGCAGACCCCCATCCGACGGAAGGAAAAGCATCATGACCCTGAACGTTCCCGACACCCGACGACTCGCTCCCGAGGCCGACCCGGCAACCGCCCCCCAGGTGCACCCGGCCGACGCCACGCTCTACGAGCGTCTCGGCGGCTGCTACGGCATCGCCGGCGCCGTCGACGTGCTCGTCGACCGTCTCTTCAAGAACGCCAAGGTGAACGCCAACGACAAGGTCCACGAGCACCACGGCAACCCTGCGAACGCCGCCGGCTACAAGTTTCTAGTCACCGCCTGGTCGATCGAGGCCACCGGTGGCCCGAAGTGCTACATCGGTCATGACATGACCGTGGCGCACGAGCATCTCAGCATCGACAAGGACGGCTTCGACGCCGTCTACCTGGAAATCGAGGCCACCCTCTTCTACCTCGGCGCCCCCGCCCAGGAGATCACCGAGTTCATGAACATCATCGAGAGCTTCCGCTCAGAAGTGGTTGCTTAGCTTAGCTCTGACGTCCAGGCAGGTCGGTCAGGCGGCTGATCGGCGGTAAGCCTTCGACGGCGCGGCGTAGCTACCATCGCGCCTTCGCCCAACGGCCGAATACAGAATTGGCGTAGAGCCGACCTCGGCATTACGCGGAATAGGTGTTCCAAGAGGAGCAGGCGCTCAAGCTCTGACGCGCTGATATGTACACCAGCGGCGCTGCGTTGAATCTTGGGTGGTAGGAGGGCTGATCAGCCAACGCGTCTCCTACTGAAGCCGCCGCCGGATTTCGGCGGCGGCTTCTGAGTGTCGAAACCGTTAGCACATGACGGCGCAGACATGCCCGTTGCAGCATGGGCACCGTTCCGAGCTAGTGCCAGCGGAAGTTGTGTGAATACAACTCTCAGGTCAGAGCAGCTCGCGCGCCGCGCGGGCCACTTTTCCCTGGCGGGGTGGTCAACTCATCTGCCGAGGAACGCCAGCAGCGGGCCGAAGTCGCCGCGGTCGGCGCTGCGCAGCACGGCGATGTAGCTGGTGCGGGTGTCTCTGGCCTGAACGAGGTCGGTTCGTCCCCAGGTGAAGGGGTTGCGGCCGCGGCTGAGCAGCAGGAGGTCGGCCATGTGTCGCGAGAGTCGGCCGTTGCCACTGCGAAAGGGGTGGATGAGAACGAGCTTGTGGTGAAACCTGCCGCGGCTTCGGTCAGCGGCATGTCCGAGTTCTCGACGAACCAGTACTTGGCGTCCGCGACAAGGTTCCTCAGCTCGACGGAGACGGTGTACGGGTCGACGCCGATGGACATCTCTCGTGGTTAGGCCACGCGGACACCGCGGATGACGACTGCTGCTGGCGAGGTGAGGATTTCGGGGTTGGAGCGTGGGTCCGCGTCGTAGGTGACGAGGTCGCCCTCGGGCGATACCCCGAGGTAGTCTCGCGCGGTCGACCCGGCGGCGGCTAGTGCCTGTTCGACGCTGAGTCCGCAGTCGGCAAGCAGCGCGATCTCCTCGGCGATGGTGGCGATGACGTCAGTCCCGGCGAGGACCCGCACGCCATGCGCGAGCGCGTGTGGCAGCACCTCCCGCAGGCGTTCACGGATTTCGGCGATCCGCTTGCGCATTCCCGGGTCGGAGGCGTCTCGCTGAGCCATGATCGCGCCCAGTGTTGGGGTCCATGCGCCGCCGCGTGCGCCGAGCGCCTGAACGTCCTCGCGGGTCAGGGCCGTTCCGTGCTCGAAGGAGTCCACGCCGATGGCGACCAGGTCGCTGGCCGGCATGCTCGAGTGCAGCGCCAGCCGAGCGCCGAGTGAATGGACGGTTTGGACAGCTCGGCGCAACGTGTCGAGATCGTAGGTCATGTCGAGCGAATCGGGCAGGGGTCCCGCCTCGCCCCACGTCGGGAAGTCGCCGATCACCTTGATCCACTCCGCGCCCGCGCCCACCTCTTCGCCGATCGCAGCCAACAGTTGGTCGGCCGACGTCGGGGCGTACATCCGCGGGAAGTACCGGCCGGGCGCAGCCAAGAAACGTCCGGCCGCCCTCACTAGCGGCCGCCCCGGCATCGGGCCTCGCGCGAAATCGAGGGTCACAGTGTTCAACCCGCCGACATCGCGGATCACGCTAACCCCCTGCGCGGCGTACTCATCGAGCTTCGCCTCTGCATAGGCGCGGTCGGCCAGGAATGGGCCGCCCTCATCGATATCGACACTCGGGTGAGCGTGCGCGTCAACCAGCCCAGCCAGCGCAAATCGGCCAGGTAAAGGGTGTTGTGCGCCGGTCCCGACAACCACGCGCTCGCGCGCGGCACCATCAAGAAACTCCCCCGAGAACGTCCAGGCCGTCACCGCCCGAGAGTACCGACGGACCATCCTCCAGTCATACACATCAACGCGCCCGTGCTCCGCGATGCAGGTGCTCGATATCGATGGATCGAGTGCCGGCCCGCGGCAGAGAGAATGCGGTCGGTCAGATCGTTGAGTTGTTCGGTTCACGCGAGACGGGCAGGCGGATGGTGGTGCCGTTTCCTGGGCTGGTGGAGAGGGTGAGGTCGGCGATGTTGGCGCGGGTGGGGGTTGGAACTGTGCTGACAAGACCAACAACGTGCCGGCCGTTCCCGGCTCTGCTTGGCGCCCGGGTCCGCGCGGTGATGACCTCGATGCCGCGTTCCGGTGCCGAGGCTCTCGCCCGCTGCGTCAGTGACGAACAGCTCGGTCGGTGTTGAGTCGTCCTCCCCGTGTTGATCCGCAGGTTTCCACCGCCGTCGCCGTCGTGGTGAGAGGCGCCGCATTGAGAGCGTGAACCGCTGCACGCGGTCGGTCATCGCCGATCAGTCGAGGAGCGCGTAGCGAGATTCGGTTGCGCGAGGTCCCGCGCTCGTGGCGCGAGATCCGTGTGCTGTACCCACCTGGCAATGCGTTTCACCCTGGCGCGGGCCCTGCGCCCAGACGTAGGCTTCAACGCGCTGACCGCGGGCTGGTCACCGATCTCGAGCATAATCTGCAGCGCTGACCCGCCAAATTGTGAGGCACAGTTCGGGTCGAGCCCGGATCCGACTTTCAGAGAAGGAGGGCCCATGCCGGCGACAGGCGTCCACTTCAACGGTTCGGTCAACCTGCCTGATGCCGAGACGGTCATGCGCGAAATCTCGTCGCGCATCCCGGCCGGTGTGCGACGAATGACCGAGGGCGAGACGGGGAACCGTAGTTATTGGGTGTTCTTCCAACGGGAGAAGTTCGCCGCTATGCCGGAGTTCGAAGAAGCGCCTGTACCCGAGACTGGCGGCGACTACGAGCGGATACCGATTCTGCGGCTTGTCGCCGGAATTTCACCGGATGACGTCGCCTGGCCGGACATCGGTTACGCGGCGGCGTACTACGACTCGTTCGAGACCTTCCGCAGTCTGCAGGACGATGGCGTTATCGAGTCCGGCGCCCGCCTGCAGCTGCAGTTCCCCACGCCCGTCGCGGCGCTGTCCATGGTGTCGCCGGACGACGCGCAGCGGCTCGCGCCCCACTACGCAGGCGCCTTGTTCGCCGATCTGCATCAGGCGCTGGATCGGCTCCCGCACGATCGCATCGCAGTGCAATGGGACGTCGCGGTCGAGATCGGCTTACTGACCGGCGGTTTCCCGGTCGAGCCACCGCCGTTCGACTCCGTCGTCGCCGGACTCGTCACCTGCCTCGACCAGGTTCCCGACGACGTCCCGGTCGGGGTCCACCTGTGTTATGGCGACTACCAGCACGCCCATTTCGTTCAGCCCGACTCGCTCGCACTCCAGGTACGACTGGTAAACGCGCTCACCGACTCTGCCCGCCGCCCACCTGCGTTCGTCGCGTTCACCGTGCCGCAGGGCCGAGGCGATTCCGCTTACTTCGAGCCGTTGCGCGACCTACGTGCAGACCCGGGCACCGAGTTGGCGTTCGCCCTTGTGCCCTATCATCCGGATGATCAACCAACCGGGACCACCACCGAGCAGGCAAAGTTGATCGACACCTACCTCGGGGAATCGTCA
Organism: Mycobacteriales bacterium; assembly: GCA_038207565.1. Classification (GTDB taxonomy): domain Bacteria; phylum Actinomycetota; class Actinomycetes; order Mycobacteriales; family Jatrophihabitantaceae; genus JALZAI01. Next base: position 23,370 of record JBBQZQ010000041.1, on the reverse strand, counting down.
GGTGGAGTGCGCAACTGGTCGGTGTGCACCGAGTGCGGCATGGGTCGGGTCGACCGTGAGGATATGCCGCGCCTGCTCGATCTGCACCGCGAGATCGTTACCGGTCAGCGCTGAATAGAACGCCGACTGCGCCTAGGGGAGACCAAAGGCCGCGCACCTGCTTCGCTCGCCCGGGCCGGAAGCGAGCCGCGCCCGATCGACGGCTCACGCGCGCGCTTCGCGGGTAGTGCTGGATGGCTTTGGCCGGTCGGGTTCGGCCGCGTTGGGTAGGCCATGGACGTGAGCCAGCGTCGGCGGTGGCTTCCCGTTCCTTTCGAGCGTCGCTACGCGATTGCGGGCAAACTCTTTGCGTCACGCAGGTTCGCACGGCGATCGTGGTTACCGAGGGTCGGCTTTCATCATGGTCAACTCGATCAGTGCTGCGTCGTCCAGGTGCTGATGCAGCCGCTCGATCAGCTCGTCTGTGACGGTGATCGGCGTCGTGCTCATCGCATCGTCGTACTCAAGCGCCGCGCGCGTTCGAGGTCGGTGTAGGCGGTGCTGTCGCGCCAGCGCGGCACGTCGTGCACCTTGTTCGGGTCCAGGCCGTCGGACATGCCGATCCAGTAGCCGAAGTCCATGCACCACGCGCAGCCGATCGCTCGTTCAAGCGACTCGAGCTCCTCGACGATTCGAGCGAGTCCGAAGGCTGGCAGGTAGTTACCGTCAAGCAACGACGGTACGTAGCTCTCGATAAAGGCGCTAGCGGGCCGGGCTCTGAGCGAGGGCCGCGGCCAGCTCGACAGGCGCGAGTCCATAGCGCACGCCCAACAGCATGATCGCGCCTACGGCGACCACTTGACCGAACCACAGCTGATTGATCAACAGCTTGGCGAGCTATCCCGCGCCGTTCACACCCATGTGACGCACGCGCGATGGGTCGGCCACGCCGGCGAGCACAGGACGAACCAGATTGATATCGGCAACCTCACCGCCCAGATAAAAGGTGAGGCCACCGCGCTCCGCGTCGTGCGGACTACCCCCGATTGCCGCATCCACGTAGCGCACCCCGCGCTCCCGAGCTGCCGCTGCCAGCTCGAACGCGGTGTCCGGCGCGGCGCTGGTCATGTCGATCCACAGAGCACCCCGCCCCAGTCCAGCGAGAACGGGTGAGAAGTCGGGACCCGGCCGACCGAGCATGACCTGACGCCAATTCGGGACTGCCGGGCAGCACCGTGATCAGCAGACCGCCTTGCGGAAGGCCGCTGAAGCGTGGTCCGCACCATCGGGCGCCGGTATGCTCGACGACTCCTGCGGCGTCGGGACGAACATCGATCACGTCCACTCTGTGCCCTGCACCGACCAGCCGAGCGATCATCGGCAGACCCATCCGACCCGCTCCGACGAAGGTAATTGTCGCCATGCCTGCAGTGTTGCTCAACCGTTCGAGACACACTGGGGCGCCCTGCCAAGCACGCGTCCCCTATCCCGGCCCCGCATTCGACGACGACCCCATCCACGCATCAACAGATTCGCATGATTCCGTTCGGCTGCGGCCCAACCGCACATTCGCTTGACCCACGACAAAAAAATCGCTGCCCCGACCAATTTCCGGATCCGACCCGGAGGCGGGACGGCCGTCAGCTTGGCTCTCATTTCAGTCGGCAACACCGGCCTAGTTTTCACTCGGCAACGACACGGGCACCACCATCCCCTCCGTGGCCAAACCCGCTTCTCATCGGGACATGAACGCACGTCGGCCCATTATCGACGCCATCCGTCCCGACATGATCATGCCGAATCTCACTCACGTAACCTCGAACAACCTCAGCCGGGCGGTACAGACGACGTCGAGGGCTCACATATCGCTGATCCGCCGCGACGAATTGCGTGCGTGCCAAACTCAGGACGTGGCGGCCACCATGCTGAATGTGACCCGGACAGATGCAACCGCCCTACTGACCGCGGCCGAGAGCGCGTGGAACCGTCCGGTACCCCACTGCCCGGACTGGGACCAGGCGCAGCTCGTGCGCCACACCGGCGGCATCGTTGCCTGGATCGCGGCGAGCGTCACCTCCAAACAACAAGTCAGCCGGCGCACCCTCGACCCGGCACCGACTGAGTCGGCTGAGCTGCCGGTCTGGTACCTGCACCATCTCGAACAGACGCTCTACCTCCTATCCACCACCGACCCGGACACGCCCACTTGGACGTTCTCCAGCCTCAGTGACCACCGGGTCGCATGGTGGATCCGACGCCTCGCGGTCGAAGTCGCGATCCACCGCTGGGACGCCCAACACGCCGCCGACACGTCCGAACCGCCCACGCCCCTCGACGGCGAGATCGCGGCAGCCGGCGTCGAGGAGTTCCTCACCGAGTTCCTGCCCGGCCTGCTCACCCACGCCAACCCGGTCGACTTGAACGGAACTCTGCACCTGCACGCCACCGACGGCCCGCTCGAATGGTTCGTCGACCTCGACAAGTCCGGATCAGCGACTCCGGAACACCGCAAGGGTGACACCGCCCTCCGCGGTACCCGATCCGACCTACTTCTCTGGCTCACCAACCGACGTCCGTCGAATCTGGACGTGCTCGGCTCTCAGGACCTGACCACGCAATGGGTCGTGCTGAAGCGGTAGGCACCACACGCCTTCCCTCCGCTGGTGGGCGAAACGATCAGCGACTCTGTCGCGAAGATGTCGTCGATGTCGCGTAGGGCCGATTGGCGGTAGCGGAGTGGGCTTCAGTGGCCCTCACGTACTTGAGTGACTGGCGGTGAACCCTCGCCACCTCTGCCTGATGCTGTAAGAGGTGCTGTATCTCGGGTGCGACGCGGTTGCTGATCGAAAGCCACCCCGCTCACTGGCTGCTGGCTCGCGGTCGGTACGCCAGTCACCCGTACCGGATCGTCGCGCACCTGCGCGGCGGGCGTCCGGTTCGCCCGCCCGACTGGCCCGACTGGACACCGGCACCGCTGAGGGCGCTGGGCAACTAAAGTCGGCCAACACCTATCGCGTCAACGGCACGAGACGTCGTGCGAACGACGATCCACAGGGCGAGGGTAGTACCGCGTCGACGAGCACCGGGCAGGACAACTCGCCTGGAAGCCGCGCCGGACGGTTGTCACTATCCGTGCAGCGGACCCTTTTGGGGTTTGCCGAAGAAGTGACCCATGCGATGGACTGTTCGAAGGTCAGGTTTGCCGGGTGCCGTGGGCGATGCCGGCGGTGGTGTCGATGGTGAATCGCCAGTCCAGGTGCTGCTGCCATTCGGCGAGGACCTGTTGTTCGCCGGGTCGGTCGATGTCGTCGAGGAACACGGACGCATCTGCGGTGAGCCGGTCGTCGAAGGCTTCGAGGGCGGGTGCGCGTCGTCGTTCGTGTCCGGCGGCGAAGGCAGGTGGTCCGTCTATGATGAGCAGGTCAATCGCCTCGGGGCTTTGGCCCAGGGCGCTGCGGGTGTACCAGGGCGGGGTGCCCTCGAGTGGGGCGTGCACGACGCGGGCGATGTGGCTCAGGGACTCGCGGCGTAGGAGGTCGGTGACCAGGTCGACCCAGTCGGCGTCATGTTCCAGCGAGGTTATCGTGCCGTCCAGAGCATATTGGCGCAGCAGTCGCGCCAGCACGACGGTGCTCATGCCGCTGCCGCATTCGACGATCCGGGTCCTGCGTCGCAGGACGATGTCGTTGCAGACGCGGACGAGTGCCGAGGGCCGCAGCGCGCCGGTGCTCCAGGCGAGGTACGGCCCGTCGTCGAGCAGCGGCCGCAGTCCCTGCCAGGCGTGCAGGTCCTCGGCGTGTAGTGGGTTGTGCGTGAATCCGGTGATGGTTGCCCGATCGTCGAGGTTACGTGGACCAAGTGGACTGCATGTGCGCGATGGGCGGCGGCTTCGGCGGCTGAACTGCTGATGAACAGCGTTACGGACGTGCGCAGAACGGTCACTAGGTGAACGGTCCGCGGCTACCTTGAGGTCGCCGACAGTTCCCCAGTCGGTCGGATACGACCGGACGGCGGGCAGTCGGTGCATGTGGTGCGGGTGCTGGGCAAGCTAGAACCCGGCGGGGCGCAGCTGGCGGTGCTAAGGCTGTCACGCGAGCTGGAGCGTCGGCACGGCATGCGCACGTCGTTGCTCGTGGGTGACGCCACGCACGAAGGTCTTGAATTGGCTCAGCGTCACGGCGTCCACACTGTCGCTTTCCGGATCCGGGACTCGATCCATCCGTTGCACAACCTGCAGTGGCACTGTTCGCGCCGGTTCGCGATCTGGTTGGGCGAACGGATAATCGGCGCGGACGTAGTGCACGCCCACATGGTCGGGGCATGGTGGGCGGCCGCGCAGGTCGTCGAGGACATCCCGCTGGTCGCAAGTGAACACAACGAGGTCAACTGGACGGTGCGGCGCGTCCGGTCCCTGCGTGCGGCAGCCGCACGAGTGGACGCGTTCTTCGCCATGGGTCCGGCTGCGCGATCGTTCGCCGTGGCGGCCGGTGTGCGGCCCGAAGTGATCGTCGCTGCCAGGTCGCCGATCGCGGGTCTGGACGCCGCACCCCGCTCGGGTCTGGTGAGTCCGCGTCTGACGTTCGCGGGCCGGTTCTGCGAAGACAAGGGTGCCGATGTGCTCATCGAGGCGCTGGCGTTGCTGCCTCCTCACCTCGTGACGGCGTACCTGCTCGGTGATGGGCCGATGCGCCCAGGGCTGATCGACCTCGTCCGACGCCGCGGCCTCGCCGGCCGCGTTTTTTTTCCGGGCTGGGTCGACCATCCGGGCGGTTTCATCGCCGGAAGCGATCTGCACGTAGTGCCGTCGCGAGAAGAGGCGTGGTCGCAGAGTGCGGTGCTGGCGCTCGGCCTGGGCGTTCCCGTTCTTGGAACCGCCGTGGACGGGCTCATCGACACGCTGTCCGAAGGTCGCGGGGTCACCGTCGACCCTGACGATTCCGCCGCCTTGAGCCACGCCATCACCGACCTGCTGACCGGCCAGCGGAGGACCCACAGGGTAGCCGGACGCAGCTACGCACGGCAGTTCACCGAGAGCCGCGTCGCCGACTTCTACCTCGGAGCCTATGCAGGCCTTCAGCGATCAGGCACGGGCGTCCAGCAACCTGCTGTGCAGGGCGGATTAGGCAGCCCTGCCATCGGCGAGGGCCAGCCTGATCTTCAGGCGCGGTAGCAGTGCGTCGGGGTCGAGTCGGACTTCGCAGCGACGCACCGCTGCTGACGCCATATGGTGCTGCGTTCCAGCAGTCAGACAGCGTTTCCGGCCATGAGGATCGCCTCCGCGTTGACCCGGCGACTTGATCCGTCAAGGATGACGACCGTGGTGACCGAGGCGGTGGACGCCGATTATCTCGTGGTCGGCGCCGGCGCTGCGGGGATGGCGTTCACTGATGCCCTGATCACCAACGCGGATGTCAGCGTCGCGTTGGTCGATCGTCGGCACGCTGTTGGTGGCCATTGGCTGGACGCCTACTCGTTCGTCCGCCTCCACCAGGCGTCCGCGTTTTACGGCGTGGCCTCGACGCTCCTCGGTGACGGGGCCGTCCAGACGGAGGGGCCCGAAGCCGGCCTGCAGGATCGCGCGACGTCGCCGGAGATTTGTGCGTACTACGAACGAGTACTGCAGACCCGGATGCTCTCGTCGGCGAAGGTGTCCTTCTACCCGAACTGTGATTACGTCGGTGACCGGCAGTTCGTGTCACGTCTGTCCGGGCAGCGCTACCAGCTGAATGCCCGCTGCCGGGTGGTCGACGCGAACTACCTCGCGCCGCAGATACCGGCTGATACCCCGGCGCCATTCGGTGTCGCCGAAGGCGCGCGGGTGATCACGGTGAACCAGCTGGTCACGCTCGGCGAGGCCCCACCGGGCTACGTGATCATCGGCTCCGGCAAGACCGCGATGGACGCATGCACCTGGCTGTTGTCAAACGGTGTTGACCCGAATGCGATCTGTTGGGTTCGTCCACGCGATCCATGGATGCTCAACCGTGCGGTGGTCCAGCCGAACCCTGAGGTGTTCATCGGGATGGCCGCCGACACGTTCCAAGCCGCCGCCGAGGCGACGTCGGCGGACGAGGTGTTCCTGCGGCTGGAAGCGGCGGCAGTGATGCTCCGCATCGACGGATCGGTCACTCCTACGATGGCGAAGACGCCGACCATTGCCGGGTGGGAGCTCGACTACCTCCGCAGTATCGACAACGTCATCCGGCTCGGGCGCCTACGTCACGTGGAGCCGGAACGCCTGGTGTTCGACGACGGCGACCACGCCATCGCGAAAGACACCGTGATCGTGCACTGCGCCGCATCCGGATTTCGGTATCCACCGCTCGTCCCGATCTGGGGCAGCGAAGCGATTACCGTGCAGAACATCCGGGCCGGCTTTCCGTGCTTCGGGGCAGCCCTGGCCGGATACGTGGAGGCAACGCGCCACGACGACGCCGAGAAGAACCGGATCTGCCCACCGTCTCCCTACTCGAACACCCCCGCAGACTGGGCGCGGATGCAGGTACTAGGTGCGCGAGCGGCGATGTCGTTCGGGGCCGAGCCCGACATCAAGGCGTGGGCCGATCAAGTTCCACTCAACCCGGCGCGCATCCCCCCGAACGTTCCGGCCACAGCTGAACTCACGGCGGCGCTGGAGCGCTACCGCGCCTACCTCGAGCCGGGCTTGGCGCGTCTGACCCAGCTTGCGGACCGATGACTGCATGGCGGTCGCGCACCGTGCGATGACCGCAATCGTGATCGCCACCGTAACGCTGGTCGATGAGTCCATCTGCTCGCTGCTCGGAAAGGTCGACCGCTCTGCAGGCCGGATCCGAGACGACGTCGAACAACCGGATCTGCCGCGAGCCGAAGGCCCATTGCTGCGCGGCGTGTACATCTCCTCACGACCAGCGGGCGCACGGTCTGTTGCAAGACCTCACCGAGGATCGGTGCCCAGCAGTGCTGACCCGCCAGCCGCTACCAGCGCCGAGCCTGCCAAACAAGCCCGGCAGAACCCATTAGAGCCCTTGATCTAACCCGCCGCACGTGCGCGACCGCGTCCGCGTCTATAAAAAGTTGACAGTAAATATTTACCAGCGTAAGTTGACTGAATCCCTTCGATCCGGGTACTCGTGGAGGTTCAGTGTGAACGCAGCTACTTACCCTAATGAGCTCACGGAGCTGCTGTCCCGCAGGCGTTTCGGTCACGTCATCGACGGCAAGCCGGAGCAGCCACAGGCCGACGCCCTGCACGAGGTGCTCGACCCCACGACCGGCCGCGCGATCGCAGAGATCCCGCTCGGGACCACGACGGACGTCGATCGAGCGGTCGCCGCGGCCCGCTCGGCCCTACCGTTCTGGCGTGGTCGCACTCCGGGCCAGCGCGCTGAACTGCTGCTCGCTGTAGCCGACCTGCTCGACCGCAACTGTGAGCTGTTCGCCCAGCTAGAATCGTTGAACGTCGGCAAGCCGTTGTCGGTCTCGCGAGATGAGATCCCGGTCGCGAGTGACGTGTTTCGGTTCATGGCCGGCGCGGCCCGGGCGGTCACGACACCGGGCGCCGGTGACTACACGGCTGGACACCTGTCGATCATCCGCCGCGAGCCGGTCGGTGTAGTTGGCGCCATCACGCCCTGGAACTATCCGCTGCTCACCGCGACCTGGAAGATCGCCGCGGCGCTGGCCGCAGGCAACACCATCGTCGTCAAGCCTTCGGAACTCACGCCGCTGACCACGATCCTGCTGGCCGAACTGAGCAGCGAGATCCTGCCCGCGGGGGTGTTCAACGTTGTTCTGGGGAGCGGGCCGCAGGTCGGCAAACCGATGGCCGAGCACCCTGACATCGATCTGATCTCGCTGACCGGGTCGGTCGCAAGCGGGATCGCGGTTTCGGAATCGGCCGCCCGCACCCTCAAGCGTGTTCATCTCGAACTGGGCGGTAAAGCCCCCGTCATCGTGTTCGATGACGCCGACCTCGACGAGGTCGTCCGGGCGCTGCGTGTGGCGAGCTTCGTGAACAGCGGCCAGGAATGCGGTGCGGCCACCCGCGTGATGTGCACGCCGAAGATCCGCGACGAGCTCGTCGCCGCACTTCGCACCGCCACGGAATCGCTTCGCGTCGGCTCACCCGCCGAGGGTGAGGACATCGAGATCGGACCACTGGTTAGTGCGCGGCACCGGGAGGCCGTCCACGGCCTGGTCCAGCGCGCCGTCGAGGCCGGCGCGACGATCGTCGCCGGCGGAACGTACGACGACGACGCGGCCGGATTCTTCTACCCGCCGACCCTCATCGTCGACATTCCGGCCGGGGCCGAGATACTCCGACGAGAGGTGTTCGGCCCGGTCGTGACGGTAGAGACATTCGTGACTGAAGAGGACGCTGTTGCCCTGGCCAACGCCGTCGACTACGGCCTCGCCGCGTCCGTCTGGACCGAGAACGGACGGCGGGCGCTGCGGATCGTCGACCGACTCGATTACGGAACCGTCTGGGTCAACGATCACCTGGCCCTGGCGACGGAGATGCCGTGGGGCGGGTTCGGGGCATCTGGCAGCGGACGCGAACTGTCCGTGTACGCGCTCGATGACTTCTCGCGCACCAAACACGTCATGCTCACGCGGTGAGCGGAACTGCGGTGAATCACGAACACGTGGACGTCGCGATCATCGGCGCCGGTCCGTCGGGCGCCGTCGCTGCTCACACGCTCGCCGATCGCGGTTTCGCCGTGCTGTGTCTCGAACAGGGCGACTGGGTGAACCCGGACGAATTCCCAGGCGACAAACCCGACTTCGAACTGCAGACGCGCACCACCTGGGCCTGGGACCCCAACGTCCGGCAGCGCGACGCGGACTACCCGCTCGACGTCACCGAAGCCGACCTGAGCCCGATCATGTTCAGCGCCGTCGGCGGATCCTCCGTCGTCTACGGCGCCCACTGGCAGCGCCTGCTGCCGTCGGACTTCAGAGTCAGAACAGTCGACGGCATCTGTGACGACTGGCCCATCGACTACCACGAGGTCGAGCCGTTTTACGAAGAGGTCGACCGGTTCCTCGGCATCTCCGGTCTGGGCGGTGATCCGGCCTACCCGCCCCAGGACTTCCCGATGCCGCCCCACCCCATCGGTATCGCAGGCGTGCGAATCGCCGAGGGGATGAACAAGCTCGGCTGGCACTGGTGGCCCGGTACGCACGCCATCCCCACGTCGGCATTCAAGAACATGGGCCAGTGTGTCCGCTGGGGGGTCTGCGAACGGGGCTGCCCGGCCGGGGCGAAAGCGTCGTTCGATCTCGGCTACTGGCCGCACGCCACGGCCCGGGGAGCGCAACTGATCACCGGTGCTCGGGTCGCTCGGATCGAGACCGACGCGGCACAACGAACCGCCACCGCCATCGTCTGGATCGACCGGGCAGGCGTCGAGCACAGGAGCACCTGCAACGCCGTCGTTCTCGCCGCGAACGGCATCGGCACACCGCGATTGCTGCTGATGTCCGACGAGAGCGGCGACGGGCTCGCCAACTCCTCCGGCCTCGTCGGCCAGAACCTGATGCTGCACCCGAACGTCGAGGTCACCGGCGTCTACGACGAGGACGTCGAGAGCTGGAACGGCCCGGCCGGCCAACCCGTCTACTCGCTGCAGTTCTACGAAACCGACCGGTCGCGCGGTTTCTATCGGGGCGCGAAGTGGAACCTGATGCCGATCCCCGGAGTGCTCAACGCGCTCAAACTCTTCGACGATCTCCCGTTCGAGCAACGGTGGGGCTCGGCGGCGCACGACCTGTCCCGCCACGCCGGGCGAATCCTCAACTGGGTGGCCAACATCGAGGACCTGCCCGAGGCGACCAACCGGGTCACGCTCAGCCCGCACCTGCGCGATTCATCCGGGTTGCCGGCCCCGAAGATCAGCTATCGGTTGAGCGAGAACACCCGTCGGAACATGCGTTTCTCAATCGAGCGGATGAGCGAGGCCCACCACGCCGCCGGCGCCGCCAAGACGATCGCAAACGGCACCCTGGCCGACATCGGCTCCGGTGCGGCGAGCGAGCCGCAGGCCTTCTCGCCCGGCCATCTGCTGGGGACGGCGCGCATGGGCGATGACCCCTCGTCCTCGGTCGTCGACCGGTTCGGGCGCAGCCACGACATCGCCAACCTGTTCATCGTCGACGGCAGCGTCATGGTGACCAGCGGCGGGGTGAACCCGACGGCGACCATCGCCGCGCTCGCCCTTCGCACGGCCCGACACATCGCCGACACCGCCCGCGACCAACGAGCGCTGGCATGACGGCAACCTTGAGCGAGGAACACCTCGCTCGGCTCCAGATCCTCGCCGGGGTGCTCCTTCCAGGCGACGATCGGAGCCCGGCCGCCGCCGACCTCGACGACTACGAGCAGCTGCTCGTCCGGGCCGCGACCGCTATGGGGCCCGAGATCGGCGATGTCGCCGCCGCCATCAACTGCCTTCCCGCCACCCTGACCCTTGCGACGCTCGAGACCTACCGCGCTGGTCATCCGGACGACTTCGAACGCATCTCCACACTCGTCACCGGCGCCTACTTCATAGCCCCGGCATCCCTCGCCGCCATCGGGTACCCGACCGGCCCGCGGCGAGCCGCCTCGTTCGAACTCGCCGCCGACCAGCTCGGCACCGGCATCCTCGACCCCGTCCTCGAGCGTGGCCCGCTCTATGTCTCGCCTTAAGGACACCAGCCCAGCCCAGCCCGGTCCGGCCCATCGCCAACCGGTTAGGAGAACCGATGGCACCCATGAACGTCCCCAGTCATCCGGACATGTCGCGCCGCTCGTTCTTGGCTATGGGCGCGGCGGGGCTCGCCGGCGCAGGCCTGCTCCTCTCCGGCTGCGGAACCGGTGGCCGTAGTGGCACCCGAGCCTTTTCGACCGGACCGAGCACCGCCGGCAAGCCGGTGCGCGGCGGCGACCTGCGGGTGGCCATGGTCGGCAGCGGTCCGGCCGAATCGCTCAACGTGCTGAGCGCCTTCCAGCCCGCAGACATCGTCCGGCTCTACTCCCTCTATGACCTGCTCTTCATCCAAGGCCCGCGCGGCACGGTGAAACCGGGCCTGGTCGAACACGCCGTCCCGAATGCCGACGCGAGCACGTGGACGCTGCACCTGCGTCGCGGCGTCGAATGGCACGACGGGAAGGCCTTCACCGCCGACGACGTCGTGTACACAATCAAGCACAGCTGGGGCAGTGCCAAGAACGTTTCCAACGCATCCCTCGCGACTGTCATCGACTTCGCCGGTGTGCGCAAGCTCGACAACTACACCGTCCAGGTGCCGCTCAAACTCGGGGTGGCCCAGTTCCCCACCATCACGTGCATCCAGCAGTGCCTCGTGGTCCAGGACGGAACGACGAACTTCGCGAACGGTATCGGCACCGGCCCGTTCAAGCTGCAGAGCTTCACGCCCGGTTCCCGCAGCATCTTTGTGGCCAATACTAAGTACTGGTTGCACGACCAGCCCTACGTCGACCGGCTCATCGTCGATTCCAGCTTCGACAACGATCAAGCGAGGTTGAACGCGCTCCTGGCCAACGCCGCCGACGTCGTGCCGGGTGTGGCGCCGGCACTTGCCGCCGCCAACGCCACCAGCGGCCGGGTCGTCATCGGGAACCAACCCGGGCCCGGCTTCATCGCCCCCGTCTGCCGGGTCGACAAGGGCGTGTACCGGGACGCCCGGGTGCGTAGGGCGCTCAAACTCATCCCCGACCGTGACCCGTACGTCAACACTGTGTCCGACGGGTATGCCGTCATCGGTAACGACTGCCCCGGCTTCACGAACCAGTTCTGGGCATCGAACCTGCACCGCGAACAGGATCTCGATCAGGCCCGGTCACTGCTCAAGGCCGCCGGACACGAGAAACTAAACATCACCCTGAAGACCTCGGCCGTGGTCCCCGGGATGGTCGAGACCGCGACCCTCTACAAGCAGCAGGCTCTCGGCGCCGGCGTGAACGTACAGATCGACCAGATCACGCCTGCAAACTATTTCACGCCCGCCGGGGGCTACCTCACCCGCGACTTCTCCACCATCTTCTTCACGACCGGAGCCAACTCTCTGCCAGCGTTCTACCTAAACTCGCTCGTGGCCGGTGGTCCATTCAGCGATTCTCATTGGGGCGACCCCGGAGCGCCCGCCTTCGGAACCCACAACGCGCTGCTCTATGACGCCCTCGCCGAGACCGACGACGCCAAGGCCGCCGACAAATGGAACGCCGTGCAACGGCAACTGTTCGACGCCGGACCCTACATTGTCCCCGCCAATACCAACTGGGTCGACGCCTACAGTCCGAACGTGAGAGGCGCGCAGACCACACCGGCTCTCAACTGCGACAACTACAACTTCACCGGAACCTGGCTGTCGCTCAGCTGACCTGACCGTTCCGACCGTCCGAGGGAATCGAGAACCATGACCCACGAACAACTGCCGCCGCCGCTGCGCAGTACCAGATGGACGGCCGAGACCGGCGTGACCGGATTCCTCCAGCGCTCCTCACTCAAGGTTCAGGGACTGCGCGAGAAGGACTACCAGCGCCCCATCATCGGGATTTGCAACAACACCAGCGACTTCAACCGGTGCCACACGCACTTCGACACCATGGTGTCGGCGGTCAAGGACGCCATCCTGCAAAGCGGCGGGCTGCCCCGTGTTTTCAACTCGATGACGATGGGCGCGGACAACACACGCCCGATCGGGCAGTCGTTCATGCACCGCAACCTGCTGTCCATGGAGATCGAACAAACGGCCAAGACGTACTCCGTCGACGGGCTGGTCATGTTGGGCGCCTGCGACGAGACCATCCCCGCGATGCTGATGGCGGCCGCCTCGCTCGACCTGCCCACGGTCATCCTCCCCGGAGGACCGTCGTTCAGCGGGTTCTGGCGCGGCCACGACGTCGGCTCAGGTTGGGACTGCCACCGTGCGTTCGAGGCCCTTGGACGGGGGGAACTGGGCGCCGCCGACATCACCTCGCTGGAGAACTCCCTCGAGCGCAGCCCCGGCCACTGCAGCACGATGGGCACCGCGGCAACCATGACGACCATCGCCGAAGCCCTCGGCATGGCGCCGGCCGGCAGTTCCGCCATTCCCGCGGTCGACAGCCGCCGCCTGGCGATGTCACGGAACGTGGGCGAATACATCATGCAGTTGGTGCTCAACGACCTGCGGCCGGCGCAGATCATGACGGCGGCGGCCCTCGACAACGCCATCCGGGTCATGGCCACGGTCGACGGGTCGGCCAACGCGGTCATGCACATCCTCGCGCTCGCCGGGCGGCTGGGCATCGACCTGCCCCTCGAACGATTCGACGAACTGTCCTCGACGATGCCGGTCCTGCTCAACCTGCGGCCGTCGGGCGAGTTCTACATGGTCGACTTCTTCAACGCCGGCGGCGTTCCGGCGCTGTTGAACGCCATGGGTCCGCTCGTCAACCGCGAAATCCTCACCGTCACCGGCCGCACCCTGGGGGAAGAGATTGCCGAGGCGCAGATCGAGGACGAGCGCGTCATCGGCACTCTCGATGCGCCGATCGGGCCGCCGCGCGGCATCGCAGTGGTCCGCGGCAACATCGCCCCCGACGGAGCGATCGTGCGTGTCGGGGTCGCCAGCAGCGATCTCCTCAAACACACCGGCCGCGCCGTCGTCTTCAACGGCAAGGACGAACTCGACGCCACCCTCTACCGGCCCGACTTCGACATTAGGCCCGGCGACGTGATCGTGCTGCGCGGCGAAGGCCCGAAAGGCTCGGCCGGGATGCCCGAATCAGGGCGCATTGCCGTGCCGGAGAAACTACTCAAGCAAGGCATCGTCGACCTGGTCCGAGTCACCGATTCACGCATCGGCGGCACGGTCAAGGGAACCGCGGTCCTCCACGTCGCCCCCGAAGCCGCCATCGGCGGCCCGCTCGCCCTCGTCGAATCAGGAGATCTCATCACGCTCGACGTGCCGGCCCGCACCATCAGCGTGAACGTGGACGACGACGAACTCGCCCGAAGGGCCGCCGGCTCGACCCGCCAGAACTCGGCCCCCCAGCGTGGTTTCGCCCGCCTCTACGTCGACACGGTCAACCAGACCGACAAGGGCTGCGACTTCGACTTCCTGCGATACGCCGGACCCGAGGACCGGGCGGAGAACACCCAGTGACCCGCGATGTCGTTGCACCCACCGGCTGGCCCCGCGGTGTCCTGACTGCGCTCGTCACCCCATTCGACGACCACGACCGCGTCGACCTCGACGGGCTCGGACGCATCGTCGACCACCAGATCGAGGCCGGAGCCGCCGGCCTGGTCGTCGGTGGCGGTACCGGTGAATTCGGAGTCTTGACGCTCGACGAACGCCGCCGCCTCGCGAGCCACACCGTCGCCGCTGCGCACGGCCGCGTTCCGGTCATCGTCCAGACCGGCGCACTGGCCACCCGCGACACCGTCGCGTTAAGTCGACACGCCGAGGACGTCGGCGCGAACGGACTGCTGGTCGCCTCACCGTTCGGCGAGCCGATCAACTGGCCGGAACGTCTCGCGTTCTACCGCTCGGTCACCGACAGCGCCCGGCTGCCGATCATGGTTTACAACACGCCGCCGGCGGGCCTGCTCACTCTCGACCAGGTGCTGGAGTTGGCTGCGCTGCCCACAGTTTCGGCGGTCAAGGACAGCTCCGGAGACATCGTGCTCGTCGAGGATCTCGTGAGCCGCACGGATCTGGAGGTCTACGTCGGCGCCGATTCGCTGATGCTCGCCGGCTTCCGGGCCGGCGCCGCCGGGGTCGTCTTCGGTGCCGCCAACCTCGTCGTCGGTGAGCTGACCCGGCTGTGGCAACTGCTCGGCGACCCCGCCGGCACCCGGCCCTCGAACGAGCTGTGGCCCGCGATCAGGCGGCTGCTGCGCTTCCTGGAGACTTCCCCGAACTACGTTGCTCTCGTCAAGAGTGGCTGTGCGAGCCTGGGTTGGCCGGCCGGTCCGACTCGCGCCCCCTACCTGATGCCGTCGGCAAGGGAGGTCGACCGGCTCGTGACGCTGCTGCACTACGTGAGCGCCGCGGCCCAGGCCTCGGATACGTCGCCCTCCGCGCCCGTAGGGCGCATCGGGTGATCGTCGCTTATCGGTCGACGACTGAGAGAAGTTAGGGGCAGATCGTGACGCAGCAGGGTCAACGAGCACAGGTCGCTTCGACCTCGGCCACCGAGCGCGAAGCTCCGGCGGGTTCCCGCGGCCGGCCGCCGCGCCCGAAAGTGCCGGTGGCCACCGACCGGGTGTTGTTCAGCGCGCTGACCCCTCTCGACGTCGCTGACGCGGTCGTGCGGCGCCTGCGGGCCGCGATCGGCCTCGGCCTGCTGTCTGATGGCTCGCAGCTGCCGAAGGAAGCTGATCTCGCCCACCAGCTCGGAGTCTCGAACTTCGCCCTGAGAGAAGCTCTGGGTCGGCTTCGCGGCGAGGGCCTGATCGTCACCCGGCCGGGCAAGCACGGCGGCAGCTTCGTGACTATCGGTCCGGAGATCACGAATCTGGCCCG
The DNA here is from genome assembly GCA_038207565.1 of Mycobacteriales bacterium. Classification (GTDB taxonomy): domain Bacteria; phylum Actinomycetota; class Actinomycetes; order Mycobacteriales; family Jatrophihabitantaceae; genus JALZAI01. The sequence goes on along the minus strand of JBBQZQ010000041.1, from coordinate 7,890 downwards.
CGAACAGTTGCGCGCGATGTCGACGACCGAGCTGCGCGATGTCGGCGATTGGCGTCGAATGCTGGCCGGTTCGGCTGCGTCATTGGCGGCGGAACGCGCCACCGAATCCAGCATCGCGCGACTGCACGCGTTTGCCGATGCGATGGGGCGGGCCGTGGCCGATACCGAAGCCCGCCAGGCCTACGGTCGATTCCACGTCGAGATGGCTGCGGCCGCGCAATCGGGCCGGATGAGCCGAGCCGAGTTCTCGCTGCACGAGGAATTTGACTGGCTGCTGACCATCTCGCTCTCTGACCCCGACCATCGCCGGCAGACCGCCGGTGAGCTCAGGGAGATCGTCGGCGCCATCAACCGGCGCGAGCCGGACAATGCTCGGGACGCCGCCGAACGGCACGCCCAGGCGACGACGGACTCGCTCGTGATGATTCGCCTGAATTCCATTGCTTCGGTGGTGGCGCCCTCGGGCCTCGACCCCAGGCCGGCCGGACTCGCGCGGGAGCTACAGCGCATCGTCGCCCTCGTGATGGCGCCGTTGTCGACGATCGGGAAGGCCGCGGTCGGGTCATACCGGATCGCTACCGATGAGAAGGACGGCCGAGGGCTGCTGTCGCAGGTCATCATGACTGAGCTGCTCAACATCGACTTCCCTGTCGACGGAATCGGGTTCATCGCCGAACCGGAGCCGCTGCCGTCGAAGGCGTACTGGATGAACTGGTGGCGCCGCGACCGCGACGGGGTCCACGCCGATCGAAGTCATCAGATGGATCCGGCTCGTGACGACTTCTACGACTACACCGCCCGTGACTACTTCCGGTACCCCCGGCTGGAGTTGCAAAGCTGGGCCGAAGGCCCGTACTTCGACTCCGGAGGAGCGGATGACTACCTGCTCACCGTGGCGGTCCCGGTCTCTGCGGACGGCCGATTCATCGGCGTCGCTGCCGCCGATTTGTTGATCGCCGACCTCGAGAACCACCTCGCGGCGTGGCTCGTCGAATCGCCGTCCCCGCGGATGGTCATCAACGCCGACCGCCGGGTCATCGTTTCGAACTCGGCCACCCACATCGTGGGCGATCAGGTTCCGACCGACATCGCATTCGCGCTCCACGAGGTCGGCGCGCTCGGCTGGGCCATCCTGTCCGGCTAGGTAGAGACGGCCGACCCGCATTCGATGGGCTTCGGTTTCGTCGCGTCGACCTAAAAGTGTTGACTTCAAATATTCAACAAGGTATCTTATGGTACGGCCTTAGCGGCTTGACGGACAAGGGGATGAGTCGTGGTAGCCATCAATGCAGACGTCATCACGAGCCCGGCGCCGCGCGTCGGCCTGGGGCATCGACACCCGCTCGCCCTGTACGTCACGAGGCGAGTGCTGGCCGGAGCGGTGGCGGTGTTCATCGCCTCGATTCTCATCTTCATCGCCGTCCTGATCCTGCCCGGAGATGTCGCGTCGATCGTGCTCGGCCGCTCGGCCACGCCCGACCGCGTCGCCGCCATCGAAGCGCAGTTGAGCGGCGGCAAGCCGGCGTGGGAGCGCTACTTCTCCTTCCTTGGTCATCTGCTGAGTGGTGATCTCGGCTACTCCACCTCCGGCCTGGTCTCCGGGCAGAAGGTGCCGGTCTCAGACGTGCTGTCGAGCGCGTTCGGACACTCGTCCGTCCTGGCCGTCATTGCCCTTGTCCTGTTCATTCCGATCATGGTGGGCCTGGGCTTGGTCAGCGGCCTTCGGGCGGGTACTGCGCAAGACACCGTCGTCTCGGTCGCGTCGCTCGCCGTCAGCGCGCTGCCGGAATTCCTCGTCGGCACCGTCCTGATCGAGGTCCTTTTCGACCGGCTCGGCTGGCTACCGCCCATCAGCACGCTCCAGCCCGGGGAGAGCGCTTGGTCGAACCCGAAGGGCCTGGTCATGCCGGTCCTGACGTTGCTGCTCGTCGGTCTGGCCTTCGGCTCGCGTCAACTCCGGGCCTCGGTGGCCGAGATCGTGTCGCAGGACTACGTCGCGATCGCGCGCATCAACGGTTATTCCGAGTCGCGGATCGTGTTGCGCTACGTGTTACCGAACGCGCTGCCACCGACGGTGCAGATAGTCGCGCAGCAGATCCAGTACCTCGTCGCCGGCATCATCGTGGTCGAGAGCGTGTTCAACTTCCCCGGAGTGGGCCGCGCGTTGGTGCAAGCGATCTCGTTGCATGACACCCAGGAAGTGTTAGTGATCGCGACGCTACTGGCCGCCCTCTACGTCGCCATCAACATTGTCGCCGACGTCATCTGCGTGCTGCTCGACCCGCGCGTCCGGACGACGCTCTGATGGCGGCCGAGACCTTGCGCCGGACGCTGCGCTACCCCTCCGGCTCGATCGGCGCGGCCATCTTGCTGATCATCATCCTGATCGCCGTGTTCGGCCCTTTGTTCGCGCCCCACTCACCGAACGAGCAGCTCGGCCTGGCCAGCGCCGCGCCCACCCACAGGTTCCCGCTCGGGACCGACTACCTCGGCCGCGATGTGTTGTCTCGGATGCTCAGCGGCGGCCGATCGGTGCTCTACATCGGAGTCAGTGCCACCCTCGCCGCCTACCTCATCGGCGCGACCCTCGGCATTTTCGCCGGGTACCGGGGCGGGTGGAAGGACGGCCTGACGATGCGCGGGCTCGACGTCATCCTCGCTTTCCCACCCTTGCTCGTCCTTCTTCTCCTGGCCAGCGGGGCCGGCCGGCACGTCTGGGTGCTGATCCTCGGCGTGGTCATCGTGCAGGTCCCGGCGATCGCGCGAATTGCCCGTACGTCGGCTTTAACGGTGTCCAAGTTGGCGTTCATCGAAGCCGCGCAGGCCCGGGGAGACTCTACGTTGACGATCTGGCGCAAGGACGTGACGCCCAACATCCTGCCGACCCTGCTCGCCGACTTCGGTGTGCGGTTCTCCATCTCGATCGTCCTTGTCGCGAGCATGAACTTCCTCGGGCTCGGGCTGACCCCGCCGGCATCGGATTGGGGCCTGATGATGTCGGAGAACCAGGCGGCGATCACGCTTAACCCGCAGGCGGTGATCGGTCCGGCCGTCATGTTGGCTCTGCTCACCGTGTCAATCAACCTCGTCGCCGACGCCTACATCCGAGCCGCGAACGGCGGTACGCGGTCGCCGCGGGCCTGGCGCCGGCGCCGTGCGCTCCAGCCGCCGGTCGAGCGTCACCTGGATGTCCCCACCGGGCCCCTTCCCTCCGGGAGCGTCGCGTCATGACCGAAACCGCTGGGCTTGCGTCGGTCTCGCCGGCCGACTACGCCCTCGATCTGCGCCGCCTGCAGGTCTGCACCGCCACCGGCACGCCGATCGTCGACGATGTCTCCCTGCACCTACGCGGCGGCGACATCCTCGGCCTCGTCGGCGAATCCGGCAGCGGCAAGACCACGACGGCCCTGTCCTTGTTCGGTTATGCGCAGGGTGGGGCGCGCATCACCGCCGGCGAACTCGACGTGGCCGGCCGCACCGTCGTCTCGTTGTCCGGGTCCGCGGGCGTCCGTAAGCTGCGCGGCCGCAGTATCAGCTACGTGCCCCAATCCCCGGGGACCGCCCTGAACCCGGTGATGCGAGTCGGGCGGGCGCTGGAGGAGATGCAGCGCCACCGCGACCGGGGCAGGCCGACCACGGCTGATGAATGGAGCGCGGAACGTCGACGGGCCTTAGCCACGGTCGGGCTGCCCGGCACCGACGAGTTCCTGAAACGCTTTCCGCACCAGCTGTCCGGCGGCCAGCAGCAGCGAGTCTGTCTCGCGGTCGCGCTGCTCTCCGGCGCCCCCACCATCGTGCTCGACGAACCGACCACCGGGCTCGACGTCATCACCCAAGCATCGGTCTTGGACGAGCTTCGCCGCCTGCAGCGTGAGCGCGGAGTGGCGATGCTTTACATCTCCCACGATCTCGCCGTGATCGCGCAGCTCGCAACCCACGTTGCCGTCATGTACGCCGGCCGGATCGTGGAGACGGGGAAGGTCGGCGATGTCCTTCGCGCTCCCTCACATCCATACACCTCGGGCCTGCTCGCCTCAACGCCCGACCACCGCAGCGCCGTCGCCGTGCAAGCGATGCCGGGTTCGATCGGCGCGCTGTCCGAGCGAACCGACGATGCCTGCGCGTTCGCGCCGCGTTGTTCGCGCCGGACCGACGAGTGCACCACCCACGAGCCGCCGTTCGCCACCGCGATGCCAGGACACGCCGGCCAGGTTCGCTGCTTCCACCCCATCGAGCAACCGACGGTCAGAAGCGTCGTCGAGCCCACCGTCGCGACGAACATCGAGCAGTTGTCGACCGTGCTGTCGGTGCAGGGCCTCTCCGTGCGCCACCGCGTCCGCGGGGTCGACGTCGCCGCGGTGAACGACGTCTCGTTCGACTTGACCCGTGGCTGTTGTCTGGCCCTGGTCGGCGAGTCGGGCAGCGGCAAAACGACGATCGCCCGCACGGTGGCGGGGTTGCAGCCCTTCGAGTCCGGACACGTCTCGTTGCACGGCGTCGAACTGGCGTCGGCGGCCGCCAAGCGGACGACCGAACAGCGCCGGTTGATCCAGCTCGTCTTCCAGAATGCGTCCCAGGCGCTCAACCCACGCGAGAACGTCCGGGCCGCGATCCAACGGTCGCTGAACCTGTGCCGTCCAGAGAGCCGTCGTTCCTTAGAGGAGCTGATGGAACTCGTGCGGTTGCCCACCTCGTTCGCCGACCGGCTCCCGCGCGACCTGTCCGGCGGCGAGCGGCAACGCGTCGCGATCGCGCGCGGGCTCGCGACCTCGCCCGAGATCCTGATCTGCGATGAGATCACCAGCGCCCTGGACGTCTCCGTCCAGGCCGCGGTAATCACGCTCCTGCGCGACCTCCGCAACGAACTCGGCCTCGCGTTGCTGTTCATCACCCACGATCTCGGCGTCGTGTCAAATCTTGCCGACAACGTGATCGTCCTGCGATCGGGCTCGGTCTGCGAGCGCGGCGACGTCCGCTCCGTGCTCGATCACCCGGGCTCGGACTACGCACAGCGGCTCATGGAAGCAGCCCCCACGCTGGTCGCAGCCAGCTAGACCATCCGCCCCCCACCGGAGGAACTCCTATGTCCGAGACCGCGCCGAGCATTCACCGGCCCACGACGACCGGGCCCTCGAAAGCGCACTTTGTCACCAGCGACTGGTACGAGCGTGACGTCGAGGCCGTGTTCCGTCCTCGATGGCATTATGCCGCGCACGTCTCGCAGTTGCCCAAGCCCGGCTCGTTCGTGACCTTCCGTCTCGGTGACGACGAAGTAGTCATCTGTCGTCGCAGCGACATGACGCTGGCCGCGTATTACAACTTCTGCCGGCACCGCGGCTTTCCGCTGGTCACCGAGCCCGAGGGCGCGGTACGGAAGTCGTTCGTCTGCCAGTACCACGGGTGGGCGTTCTCGCGAGATACCGGAGCGTGCGTCGCTGCGACCCGGCCGGCCGAGGGTTTCGTCAAGGACGATTGGCCCCTGCGCTCGGCCTGGGTCGAGGACTTCCACGGGTTGGTCTTCGTCTCCGTCGCCACTGAGCGCCCGCGGCCGGTGGCCGAACAGGCGCAGCACCAGCTCGACGAGCGCGGTGGCGTCGCCGGGTACGACCTCGACGGCATGAAGCTCGCGGCGTCGGCCTCGTGGGAGGTCGCGGCCAACTGGAAGGTGGTCGTCGAGAACGACGAAGAATGCTTCCACTGCTCCCTGAACCACCCGCAACTGGTCGAGAGCTACAACCCCTGGAGCGGATTCACGGTCGTCGATGATCTGGACGCGGCGCACGAGCAACTGTGGCCGGCCGGCGACTGGCCGATCGTTGACCTGGGGCTCAACAAGTACGGAAACGACGCCGTCTGTCGAGTCCCGCTTGCGCGCAACGACGGCTGCGAGGGGGAGGACGTGATGTCGGTACAGATGTTCTGGCGCCCGACCGGACACCTCGCGTTCTCGCCGGATCACGCGTGGATGTGGACGGTCAAACCCTTGGGACCCGAACGCACGCTGCTGGTCAATCACTGGTTCGTCAACGCCGCGGCCGAGGAAGGGGAGGACTACGACGTCGACAAGCTCACCTGGCTGATGCGCACGACGATGGAACAGGACGAAGCTCTGTGCTCCCGCCTGCAGAACGCCTTCAAGATGCGGGAGTTCGCCCTCGGCCCGCTGAATCCGCATCACCAAACCCCGGCCATCGACTTCTACGCCTGGTATTCGGCGTGCCTCGACCGATGACCGCACGCACACCGTTCGCCGCCCGACCGTGACCGAGCAACCGGAACTCAACGTCCTCGTCACGGACAAGCGCGAAGTCGCGGACGGGGTCGTGAGCATCGAGCTCGCGCCGATCGGTGCACCGCAGCTGCCGGCGTGGGATCCGGGTGCGCACATCGACCTGCTGATCGAGGGCGTCACCACCCGCCAGTACTCCTTGTGCGGGCTGGCCGGTGACCGCGATCGATGGCGGATCGGGGTTCTCCTCGATCCTGCCGGGCGCGGCAGTTCGCGGTACGTGCACTACCAGCTCGAGGTCGGTGACCGCGTCCGGGTCCGCGGGCCCCGTAACCACTTCGCGCTCGAGCCGGCCGCGGGATATCTGTTCATTGCTGGCGGCATCGGCATAACCCCGATCCTGCCGATGCTGGTCGCGGCCGAGACCGCTGGAGCGACCTGGCGTCTCGTGTACGGCGGCCGGCGACGCGACTCGATGGCCTTCGTCGATGACCTGATGCAATACGGCGCGAAGGTCGAGGTCGTCGCACAAGACGAATCGGGATTGTTAGATCTGGCCGCGCTCCTCTCGACCCCCGCGGCCGGCACGCTCGTCTACTGCTGCGGCCCCGAGCCGCTGCTGGAAGCGGTGGACAAGTTCGCGGGCCGGTGGCCGCACAACGCGTTCCACTTCGAACGATTCACGCCACGACCGACGGCGACTCTAGAGGCCGAAAGGTCCTTCGAGGTCGAGCTGCGGGCGTCGGGAAAGACGATCTCGATCGGTCCCGACACACCCATCCTAAAGGCCGTCGAGGAAGCCGGGTTGCGAGTGCCGTCCTCGTGTCGCGAAGGCATCTGCGGGACGTGCGAGACCCGGGTAATCTCCGGACTCCCCGACCATCGCGATTCAGTGCTCGAGGACGACGAGCGCGACACGAACGAGGTCATGATGATCTGTGTCTCGCGGTCCCGTTCGGATCGCCTCGTCCTCGATCTCTGAGCGCTGGTTACGCCTGCGGCTGGAACTTGTGGCCGAAGCTGTAAGGGCCGCCGCCGGCCCGGTTGGACGCGGCCATCGCCGCCAGCAGCCTTCAGCCACAAATTCAGCCAGGACTCGCTAACGGGAAAATAGATCGTGACCTGGCGACGTAGCTCAGGCGGCGGGTTCGAGGGTGACCTTGTAGCCGAGGGCTTCGAGGTGGTGGATGTGGTTGCGCTTGGCGCGTTCGGTGCCGAGGCGGGTGTCGTAGAAGTTGGCGCCGAGGTCGTGGAACTGGGCGTCGGGATTGGATAGCAGCTGCCAGACGATGATGAGTATCGAGCGTCCGACTGCGACCAGAGCGCGTTTCTTGCCGCGGCGACGAGCGATCCGCCGGTAGCGCTCGCCGAGGAAGGTGTCAGTTCTGCCGGTTGAGATGGCGGCTTCACCGAGCACGCTGGCGAGGTAGCGGTTGCCGTGTCCGGTGGCGCCGTTGCCCTTCCTGCGCCCCGCGGACTCCTTCACTCCTGGGGCGAAGCGGGCCCAGGAGGCTAGTGTTCTGCGCCGGGAATCCGTTGAAGATATCGTTGGAGTCGTTCGAAGATTTCGTCGGCGGTTTTGGTCCAGGTGAACGGGCGCGCGTTCTCGTTCCAGGCGGCAGTCCAGGCGCGGATGTCCTTCTCCAGTGCGTGCAGGGTTT
>JBBQZQ010000040.1:0-36849 GCA_038207565.1 Mycobacteriales bacterium | reverse complement strand
GGCCCGGAAGGACTGCTTGAGCGCGTTGGCCACCGTCTCGGCCTGCCCGCCCATCACCAGGAAGTTCGGCTCGTCGACGATGGTGCCGTCGTAGGACAGCCGGTACAGCTGATCGGTGCCGGGCTGGTGACCCACCTCGGCCACGCACAGCTCCACCTCGTACGGCTTCTGCTGCTCGGTGAAGATCGATCCGAGGGTCTGGGAGTAGGCATTGGCCAGGGCGCGGGCGGTCACGTCCCTGCGGTCGTAGGAATAGCCCCGCAGGTCCGCCAGCCGGATGCCGGCGACCCGCAGGTTCTCGAACTCGTTGTACTTTCCGACCGCCGCGAAACCGATCCGGTCATAGATCTCCGAGACCTTGTGCAGCGTCGTCGGGCTGGGGTTCTCAGCGACGAACAGCACGCCGTCGGCGTAGGTCAGCACGACCACGCTGCGCCCGCGAGCGATGCCCTTGCGGGCGTACTCCGAGCGGTCGCGCATGATCTGCTCGGCCGAGGCGTAGAACGGCATCGACATGCTCAGGGTCTCCTGACGGGTGAGGACGAGGCGGGACGGGCGTTACGCGCCGGGACGGGACGCGCGATCGGCGAGGATCGCGCGGACGACGGTGTCGAGCTCGGCGTCGGAAACCCGCTCGGTACCGGTCACCGTGGCGAGCATGACGACCGGGTAGATGCCACGCGTGATGTCAGGGCCGCCGGTGGCCGAATCGTCGTCAGCAGCGTCGTAGAGCGACTCGACGACCGCCCGGACGATGTCGGCGCGGTCCATGCCCTCGCGCCACAGCTTCTTCAGCGCCCCCCGCGCGAACAGCGAACCCGAGCCCACCGAGTGGTAGTGCTGCTCGGGGTAGCGCCCACCTGTGACATCGAAGCTGTAGATCTTCCCGCCATCGCCCGCGACGTCGAAGCCGGCGAACAACGGCACGACCGCGAGACCCTGCAGCGCCTGCCCGAGGTTCCCCCGGATCATGGTGGCCAGCCGGTTGGCCTTGCCGTCGAGGGTGAGCTGGGTGCCCTCGATCTTCTCGTAATGCTCCAGCTCGACCTGGTAGAGCCGCACGATCTCGATGGCCAGCCCGGCCGTTCCGGCGATGCCGATCAGGCTGTATTCGTCGGCGGCGAAAACCTTCTCGATGTCGCGCTGTGCGATCAGGTTGCCCGCCGTGGCGCGCCGGTCGCCGGCCATCACCACGCCGTCGGCATAGGACGCGGCAACGATCGTCGTACCGTGCGGCAGCGCCGCAGACGACGTCGTACCCGAGGGCAGCAGGTCCGGTGACACCGCGGCCAGGAAGTCGGTGAAGGACGGCGAACCCGGTGCCGTCGCATAGCGAAGGATCCCCTGTGCGCCGGAAGCGCCCGTTCGCTCGATGCTCAACGTCGCTCCTGGTGCCGTCGGGTGCTGCGTACTGGGCTGTCCGCGACCCTACCGAGTTCGCGGGGGGCCGAACTTACTGGCCGCCCTTCTGCACGAATGCACGGACGAAGTCCTCGGCATTGGATTCGAGCACCTCGTCGATCTCGTCCAGGATGGCGTCGACGTCCTCGGTCAGCTTTTCGTGGCGCTCGGCAACGTCCGTCGCGGATTCAGTGGTCTCTTCGACGTCGTCGTCGTGGGTACGCTGCGGCCGGGTCTGGCCACTGTCGTGAGTAGGCATCGCGGGTCCCCTCCTCTCGCTGGTGCAATCACCCTAGCTCGCGACAGGGCCGGACCGCCGGTCAAGACACCGTGTCGGTGCCCACCACTACCGTCTGCGGCCATGACGATTCCTGCTCGGATCAGCCTGGTCACGCTCGGCGTACAGAACGTGCGCACGTCCACGCAGTTCTACCTGGCGTTGGGGTTCGAGCTGTCCTCCTCATCCATCGACGGGGAGGTCAGCTTCTTCCGCACCGGCGGTGGCCTGCTCGGCCTCTACGGCGCGGCGGAACTCGCGGCCGACGCACACGTGCAGCCGCCGGTGCCCGACGGCTTCAGCGGCATCAGCCTGGCCATCAATCTCGCTTCCCCGGGCGAGGTTGACGCCGCGATCGAGGTTGCTCGCGCCGCCGGGGCGCGCGTGCTCAAACCGGCGCAGGCAACCGAATGGGGCGGCTACCACGCCTACTTCGCCGACCCGGACGGCTACGCTTGGGAACTCGCGCACAACCCGTTCTGGCCATTGGATGGCGCGGGACTACCCCAGCTCCAGTAGCCACCTCGGCAGACACCAGGTAGACACAATGCCATGACACGACTGCTTGTCGGCCCGGTACTGCGCTACGTAGGCACGACGGATGCCACCGTCTGGCTCGAAACCGACGAAGCGTGCGAGGTCGAGGTGCTCGGCCACCGTGAACGCACCTGGACGGTCGCCGGCCACCACTACGCGCTCGTGGTCATCGACGGGTTGGAACCGGCTGCCAGCGTCCCGTACGAGGTCCACCTCGACGGCGTGAGAGCGTGGCCGCCGCTCGATTCCGCGCGCCCCCTCTCGCGGATCCGCACGCACGGCGGGGAACGCCCGCTCCGCTTCGCCTTCGGCTCCTGTCGCTACGGCAGGGCGTCGGCAACACTCGCCGACCGGCATTTCGACCCGGACTCGCTCGCCTGTTACGCCCGCCTGCTGGCCGGCCAGGACCCTGCTACCTGGCCCGACGCGGTGTTCATGCTCGGCGACCAGGTGTACGCCGATGAGACGTCGGTGGCGACACAGCGACGCATCCGGGCCAAGCGCGACATCACCCAGGGCGCCCAGGACCAGGTTGCCGACTTCGAGGAATACACCTGGCTCTACCTGGAGTCGTGGACCGACCCGGACGTGCGCTGGCTGATGTCGACGATCCCGAGTTCGATGATCTTCGATGACCATGACGTGCGCGACGACTGGAACACCTCGCACCTGTGGCGCCTGGACATGCAGCAGACCTCCTGGTGGGAGGAACGTATCGTCGGCGGGCTCTCGTCGTACTGGGTCTACCAGCACCTCGGCAATCTCTCGCCCGCCGAGCTGCGCGAGAACGAGGTGTATCAGCAGGTGCGCTCGGCCGGCCGGGACGCCGAGCCGCTGCTGCGCGTGTTCGCCAAGCACGCCGACGCCGAGGCCGACGGAGCCAAGGGCACCCGCTGGTCCTACCGCCGCGACTTCGGGCGCGTTCGGCTGGTGATGGTCGACTCACGCTGCGGGCGGATCCTCGCCGAAGGCGCCCGAAGCATGGTGAGTGAGGACGAGTTCGCCTGGATCGAGGAGCAGGTGCAGGGCGACTACGACCATCTGCTCGTGGGCACCTCGCTGCCGTGGCTGATGGCCCCCTCACTGCACGACATCGAATCCTGGGACGAGGAGCTGTGTACCGGCAACCACGGCGAGCGTCGTGCCCGCTTCGGCGAGAAGCTGCGCCGGGCAGCCGACCTCGAGCACTGGGCATCTTTTCGCAAGTCCTTCGACCGGCTGAGCGACTTGCTCTCGTCGGTGGCGCGTGGTGAGCGCGGCGGCCCGGCGCCGGCCACGGTCTGCGTGCTGTCCGGCGACGTGCACCACGCCTATGTGGCCGAGGCCCAGTTCGATCGCCCGGTGCAGTCGAGGGTGTACCAGCTGACCTGCTCCCCACTGCACAACTACATCCCGGCCTCCATGAAGGTGGCCTTCCGCCTGTCCTGGAGCCGGTTCGCTACGAAGCTCACGAGGCGGATGCTCGGCGTGGTGGCGAAGGTGCCGCCGTTGACGATGTCCTGGAGCAGGTTGTCCGGCCCGTACTTCGGCAACGAGCTCGCCGAGATCACCTTCAGCGGGCGCCACGCCGAGACGGTGCTGCGCAGGTCCTCAGCCTCGGGTGACTCGGCCGAGATGGTCGACGTCGACCGTCTTCAGCTCTCCGCCCGGTGACTCGTCAGCGAGCGCGACGCGGCACGCCTGTCCGACACGGCGCCTGTCGGACACGGGCGTTGGCGTTGATCGACCGCCGGAACACCGGTGCACCTCAGCTACGAGTCGACTCGATCGACTTGGCGGCGTGCTTGGGCGTCCATGCGGCGGCGCGCCGAGGCGCGGGGGCGGTGTTTGCCGTGCCCGAGCTGGCGAGCAGGGTTTCCTCAGCGGGCTCGCCCCAGCCGTCCGACCGCGCTGTCGGGGTCCGGTTCACCCGCGGCAGCACGACCATCGCGATGACGGCGGCGACCAGCAGCAACCCGGCCGACACCGCGAACGCAAGGGTGTAGCCGGCGGTCTGCGCCGCGCGGGTGCCCTGCGCAGCGGCGGAATTAGTGCGCGACGCCGCGACGGTGAGCAGCGCCGCCAGTCCGAGCGACCCACCGACCTGGCGGGTCGTGTTGATCAGACCGGACGCCAGACCCGCGTCGCGCCGCGCGACCCCGGTCGTGGCCGAGAGTGTGATCGGCACGAACGACATGCCGATACCGAGGGTGACGATGGCTCCCGGCAGTCCGATGTGCAGCGCGTAGGAACTGCCCGCGTGCACGCGGGACAGGAGCAGCAGCCCGAACGCCGCGATGGACGGTCCGATGCTCAGCAGGGCGCGGGCGCCCAACGTGGCGACGAGCCGGGCAGAGAGCTGGGTCCCGACGATGATGGCGAGTGGCATCGGCAGGAACGCAAAGCCGGCCTGCAGCGGGCTGTAACCCTGCACATCCTGCAGGAACTGCGAGAGGAAGAAGAACATCGAGAACATCACCGAGCCGAGCAACATCATGATCAGGTTGGCGCCGGTCAGCGCGCGGGAGCGGAACAGCCGCAGCGGCACCAGCGGGTCGCGATGACGACTCTCGATGATGAGGAACACCACAAGTAGCGCCGTCCCGACGATCAGGAAGCTCAGCACGAGCGGGGACGTCCAATCGTGGGAATCCGTCGAGACGATCCCGTAGACCAGCGCGACCAGACCTGCGGTGACCGTGAGCGCGCCGGCCCAGTCGAGCGACGGGCGCTCGCCCTCGGCGCGGGACTCGGTGATCGCGAACCGCGCGACCGCCAGCACCAGAATCCCGATCGGGACGTTGATGAACAGGATCCACCGCCAGGACAGCAGATCCGTGAGCACCCCTCCGGCGATGACGCCCGTCGCGCCGCCCGCGCCCGCGACAGCGCTCCACATGCCCAGCGCGCGGGTGCGGGCGCGTGGGTCGGTGAACGTGGTGGTCAAAATGGTCAGCGTCGCCGGCGAGAGCACGGCGCCACCGAGACCCTGCAGGGCCCGCGCTGCGATCAGCTCACCGCCGGTCTGGGCGAGGCCGCCGATCAACGACGTGATCGAGAACAGGGCGACCCCGATGAGGAACATGCGGCGGCGTCCCCACAGGTCCGCCGCGCGACCGCCCAACAGCAGGAAACCGGCGAAGGTGAGGGTGTAGGCGTTGAGCACCCAGCCGAGGGCGTTCTGGGACATGCCCAGGTCCTGCTTCATGTCCGGCAGCGCGACGTTCACGATGCTCACGTCGAGCACGACCATAAACTGAGCGACGCACACCACTGCCAGCACTAGCGCGGCGGGACGACGCCCAGTCGCCGAACGTCCACGAGCCATGAGCTGGGAGGTGCGCATCGAAAGAGCCAGTCTGTCGCCGGTCGAGGGGGCCGTCCACCGCACGCTGCCGCGCAGAGGCGATGTTGGGACAGCGTTCGATCACCGTCAGCTATTCCCGGCGCGACCTACCCAACCCGAGCACCGCTTCGGCACGTCGGAGGGTGCCCGCGCATCGTGCTGCGCGCGCTGAAGAACGTCCCGTGCTCAGCTGATCCAGGCCATCCCGGTCTGGCCGGTCACCGTCCAGCCGGCGGCGCGACGGGTAAGCACCAGGGTTTCCCCGCGCCCGCACAACGGACCGCAGTGCACGTCGATCGCCACCTCGGCCCGGTCACCGCGCTGCCGCACCTGACCCAAGGTGATCACAGGGGCGTGCAGCGACGGCTCCGGCGGACGCGCGGTGAAGTGCACGGACCTGCCGACGAGCGCACGGATCTCGAGCTGGAGGGAGCGAGGCACCACCGCCGGATCGCACCGTCCGCGTCGGTCGAGCTCGATCATCCCATTGCAGAAGCGGTGTCGAATCCACACCGCATTCCCCGCCCGGATGTCCGCCTGAGCCTCCCGGCCGCCCAGCGCGGCGGCGTAGATCAGCGCTTCGGCGGAGTGTCGGGGCCGATGGTGGTAGCCGGGCCGGGGCGGCAACTGCGTCGGAGCTGTACTCGGCGCGGCATCTGTCGAGCGGTGCGACGACCCCGCGGGCGGGTGACGCCGTGGGCCGGAGGCCCAGCCAGACGCTGCCCCGCACGCGGTGAGCATGACCCCCAGCACCAGCGCGAGAGCAGCCGGACGGATCATTGCGACCATCGTCGTACCTCCTCGCCTGTTCGGACGAGGCGGCACCGCGATCTCGTTCGGCGGTCACCAGCCGAGTTCGTGCAGTCGCTCGTCGTCGATACCGAAGTGGTGGGCGATCTCGTGGACCACCGTGCGCCGCACCTCGTCGACGACCTCGGCCTCGTCGGCGCAGTAGGCGCAGATCGCCTTGCGGTAGATGGTGATGCGATCGGGCAGCGCGGCGGAGTAGTCCGACAGCCGCTCGGTGAGCGGCACCCCTTCGTAGAGCCCGAGCAGGTCGAGGTCGGGGGAGTGGTCGTCGATCACCACGCCGACGTTGCGCAGGTACCCGGCGAGTTCGGGCGGCAGGCCGTCGAGGGCTCGCTCGACCATTGCGGCGAACCGGAACCGATCGACGTCGAACATCGCTCAGCGTCCCACCCGATCGTGGTTCTTTACCCTGCGCTGAGGAGGGAAAAGAACCACGATCGGGGACGGAGTCACGCGTAGGCGTCGACGGGGGGGCACGAGCAGACCAGATTGCGGTCACCGAAGGCGCCGTCGAGGCGGCGCACCGGCGCCCAGTACTTCGAGCGCGGATCGACCCCAGCCGGATAGACCGCCTCGGTACGCGAGTACACGTGCTCCCAGTCGCCGACCAGGCACCCGGCGGTGTGCGGCGCATTCACCAGCGGGTTGTCCTCGCGCGGCCACTCCCCCGACTCGACCCTGTCGATCTCACCCTTGATCGCGATGAGCGCAGCGACGAAACGATCGAGCTCCACGAGGTCCTCGGACTCGGTGGGCTCGACCATCAATGTCCCGGCCACCGGGAACGACATGGTCGGTGCGTGGAAGCCGTAGTCGATGAGGCGCTTGGCGACGTCGTCGACGCTCACGCCGGTGCGCTTGGTGATCCGGCGCAGGTCCAGGATGCACTCGTGCGCCACGAGCCCGTTCGCGCCGGAGTAGAGGACCGGGAAGTGACCCGTCAGCCGGCGGGCGACGTAGTTCGCGGCCAGGATCGCCGCTCCGGTCGCCGCGGTCAACCCGTCCCCGCCCATCAGCCGGATGTAGGCCCAGGTGATGGGCAGGATCGACGACGAGCCCCACGGCGCCGCAGCGATCGCACCGCTGCCGGTCGCCGGTCCGGCCAGGCTCTGCAGGGGGTGGTTGGGCAGGTACGGGGCAAGGTGCGAGCGAACGCCGATCGGACCGACGCCCGGACCGCCACCGCCGTGCGGGATGCAGAATGTCTTGTGCAGGTTCAGGTGCGACACGTCCGCACCGAACTTGCCCGGACGCGCGAGACCCACCATGGCGTTCAGGTTGGCCCCGTCCACATAGACCTGGCCGCCCGCATCGTGGACGAGCGCGCACACCTGTCCGATGTGCTCTTCGAAGACGCCATGCGTGGACGGATAGGTCACCATCACCGCCGCGAGGGAGTCGGCGTTGGCCTCGATCTTTGCCCGCAGGTCGTCGAGATCGATCTCGCCCTGCTCGCCGGAGGTCCGCACCACGACGACCCGCAGCCCGGCCATCACGGCGGATGCGGCATTGGTGCCGTGGGCACTGGCCGGGATCAGACACACATCCCGCTCACCGTGGCCTTGTGCGACGTGGAAGTTACGGATCGCGAGCAGCCCGGCGAACTCGCCCTGTGAACCGGCGTTGGGCTGCAACGAGATCGCGTCGTAGCCGGTGATCTCGGCGAGCCAGCTCTCCAGGTCGGCGAACAACGAGGTGTAGCCGGTGAACTGCTCAGCCGGGGCGAACGGATGGATCTGCGCGAAACCGGGATTGGTCACCGGCTCCATCTCGGTGGTCGCGTTGAGCTTCATGGTGCACGAGCCGAGCGGGATCATGCCCCGGTCCAGCGCGTAGTCACGGTCGGCGAGACGGCGCAGGTAACGCAGCATCGCGGTCTCGGAGTGGTGCGCGCCGAAGACGGGATGGGTGAGGAACTCGGTCTCGCGCAGGGCGCCCAGCGGGGCGTCGTCGTCGAAGCGCTCGACGTCGCCGGCACCGAGGGAGAGACCGAAGGCCGACCACACGGCCAGCACGTGCTCGCGGCGCGTCGCTTGGTCGCAAGAGATGGAGACAGTGTCCTCGTCGACGAGGCGCAGGTTGATGCCCTGCGCCCGCGCCGCGGTCACGACGGAGCCGGCATGACCGGGTACGTGGACCGTGACCGTGTCGAAGAAGGGCGCGTCGGACACCTCCACACCGCCGTCGCGCAGGCCCGCTACGAGGACGGACGCGAGCCGGTGTACGCGCTGCGCGATCGACCGCAGGCCCCGCGGCCCGTGATAGACGGCGTACATGCTGGCGATCACGGCCAGCAGCACCTGCGCGGTACAGATGTTGCTGGTCGCCTTCTCGCGGCGGATGTGCTGCTCGCGGGTCTGCAGCGCGAGCCGGTAGGCAGGTGCACCGTCGGAGTCGACGGAGACCCCGACGAGGCGACCCGGCAGCTGGCGCTCGAGCCCGGACCGGATCGCCAGGTATCCCGCGTGCGGACCGCCGAAACCCATCGGGACGCCGAAGCGCTGCGTCGTCCCGATGGCCATGTCGGCACTGGCCTCGCCGGGCGAACGGAGCAGCGTGAGCGCGAGCAGATCGGCGGCGACGACGGCGAGGGCACCCCGCTGATGGGCGGCGTCGACGACGGCATCGAGCTCGCACACCGCGCCCGACGCACCGGGGTACTGGACGAGGACGCCGAACACGTCGGCCTCGGGCAGCGGCTGGGTGAGGTCGTGCACCACGATTTTCAGCCCGAGCGGAAGGGCGCGCGTTCGGATCACCTCGAGGGTCTGCGGGAACGCATCGGCGTCGACGACGAAGGTGTCGCCCTTCTTGGCACTGCGGTGTGCGAGTGCCATGGCCTCGGCGGCGGCCGTGCCCTCGTCGAGCATGGACGCGCCGGCAACCGGCAGACCAGTGAGATCTTCGACCATGGTCTGGAAGTTGAGCAGCGCTTCGAGCCGGCCCTGACTGATCTCGGGCTGGTAAGGCGTGTAGGCGGTGTACCAGGCGGGGTTCTCCAGCACATTGCGCTTAATCACGGCAGGCGTGACGGTGTCGTAGTAGCCGAGCCCGATCATCGACGTGAGCACGTCGTTTCGGTCGGCGAGCCTGCGCAGCTCGGCGGCCACGTCGGCTTCTGACACAGCACTCGGCAGGGCAAGGGAGAGCTTCTCGCGGATGCCGGCCGGAACGGCGTCGGCGAGCAGATCGTCCATCGAGGCGTACCCCACCGCCTCGAGCATGCGCTCCTGCGCATCGCCTACGGCAGTGCCGATGTGGCGATCGGCGAACGGGGCGGCGCCCTCGAGCTCGCCGAGCGGTGGCGCCCAGGCGGATCGGGACGGGTCTCGATCCGCCGTCGCTGACGGGGACGCGGTGGGCTGGGACATTGCCGACGGTGATGCCGACGGGGTGGTAGCGGACTGAACTGTCATGAGGTGCGGCACTCCACGGGTCAGACTGGACGTCCGTCGCCCGGTGCGGGCGCGGTGTCCCCGTCTGTCAGGCCGCGTCGCCCTTCAGAGTGGCCTGCTCCGCGCGGTCCTGGTGCCTGAGAGGTTCCGGGGAGGTTGCCCCTTCGGCGCTGCGCCCGAAACTGCAATGGGTTCAGCTCTCCCGCACGGGTTGGTCGGCCAGTACCGACGGTACCAGTCAGGGGGTCCCCGTCCGAGCAGGCTCGTCAGGCTCGTCGCGTCAGGCTCGTCGCGTCAGGCTCGTCGCGTCAGGCGGTGGCCGTGCGGCGTTGACGGCGCTGCGACAACTCGTCGTCGGCGCTGGTCGCGGCGATTTTCTCGACCTCGGCGCCGTCGGCCCGTTCGCTCGGCATCTGCGCCAGCGAGCCGCGCAGTTCGCGCAGCGCGCCGCTCACGGCGATGCCGAAGACTCCCTGGCCGCCGCGCAGTAGGTCGACCACCTCTTCCGAGGACGTGCATTCATACACCGTGGTCCCGTCGGACAACAGGGTGATCCGGGCGAGGTCGTCGACACCGCGGGCGCGCAACGCCTCGACCGCAACACGGATGTTGTTCAACGAGACGCCGGTGTCGAGCAACCGCTTGACGACCTTGAGGACGAGGATGTCCTTGAACGAGTACAGGCGCTGGCTTCCCGAGCCGGTTGCACTCCGGATGGACGGCACGACCAGATCGGTGCGTGCCCAGTAGTCGAGCTGGCGGTAACTTATCCCGGCCGCCGAACAAGCGGTGGGCCCGCGGTAGCCGATGAGCGCGCTGTCGGATCCGGCCTCGGGGGCGTCGAAGAGGGCCCCCTGTTCGGGCATTGCCGTGGGCTGGTGATCGTCCACTGCGCCCCACCTCCAGCCTCGGCGACGCGAATTGCATCGCGGTGATTCCCGGACACCTGACCGTAGGTCGCCGGCGTCGCCGAATCAACGCGACGCGCCGCACCACCATAACCCTCATGTACAGATTGAGAGTAGCGATCAACCCCCTGGCGCAAAGTCCTCCGGCGAGATCGTGTCCAGAAACTCCCGGAACTTCTCGACCTCGTCCTCCTGCTCGTCAGGGATTTCGATGCCGCCTGCTTCGAGCACGGCGTCGCTGCCCAGAATCTCCACCTCGCACCGCAGCGCAAGGGCGATGGCGTCCGACGGGCGGGCACTGACGGTGACCCCGCCGCTGAAGCGCAGCTCGGCGAAATATGTGTCGTCGCGCATCTCGGTGATGTGCACCGCCTCCAGGCGGCCACCGAGGCCGGTGATGACGTCCTTCATCAGATCGTGGGTCAGCGGGCGAGTGGCCTGGACGCCCTGCTGCTGGAAGGCGATCGCCGACGCTTCGGCCGCGCCGATCCAGATCGGCAGGTAACGCACGCCGTCCTCTTCACGCAACAGCACCACGGGGTTGTTCGCGGGCAGCTCCACCCGCACCCCGACTACACGCATGGGATGCACGACGTATCTCCCCACCGCCAGACCGGCCTCGATCGAACGATCTCGACGCTACACGCCCCACCGCCGTCGACGGAGCAACTGTCACGTCCCGCCGACGACCTCGCGCAACCCGATCTGAACCAAGGCGGCGTGCAGGCGCACCGACAGCGCCGCCAACTCGCGCACGGTTTCCTCGGCGCGCACCTTGGCTTCGCCACCGCGCTGCCGCGACATGGGTCCGACCACCTGCGAGAACAGCCCGACCTCGCGCTCGGCGGCAGTGCGGAACGCTCGCAGGTGCCGGCCCTCGAGTCCGAAGCGGGCCAGGTCGGCGACAATCTTGGACACCGCAAGCGCGTCGTCGTCGTAGTGCCCGCCAGGCCTCTTGCTGATCAGACCGAACTGCTCGAGCTCGGCGAGCTGGTCCACGCGCAGTCCCGCCGCGTTGAGCAGCTCCTCGCGCGAGAGGCGGATGGCCGCGGGCGACTGGCGAAAGTGCTCGGCCGTCGGAGCGTTGTCCTGGATGGCGGCGATGGCGACGTGCGGCACGCGCGGGCTTGCTGCCGGCGGCGAACCCTGCGGCGGCGCGCCGCGGTCGATCGCCTCGAGCTGCTCCTTGATGACCTTCAACGGCAGATAGTGATCCCGCTGCTGCGCGAGCACGTACCGCAGCCGCGCGACATCGGCCGGGGAGAACTTCCGGTAGCCCGACGGGGTCCGCTCCGGCCGGATGAGTCCGGCGTCCTCGAGGAAGCGAATCTTGCTGATCGTGAGGTCGGGAAAATCCGCGCGCAGGTGCGAAAGGACGTCGCCGATCGTCAGCGTCGCGACCCTTCCCGAGCCTGCCCGCGACGCGGCGCCACCAGAACTCATGCCCCTCCTCGCTTCGCTCCGGGCGTGCAGGCGCAGCCGCTATGCCGACTGTTCGCTCGGCAAGCCTCGCTCATACGGGAATACCGGCGCGGATCGCTGCGGTCAGATACACCAGGCGGAACTTGCCGATCTGCACCTCGTCGCCGCCGGACAGTGGCGCGGCGTCGATCGGCTCGCGGTTGACGTAGGTGCCGTTGAGCGATCCCACGTCGTGAACGGTGTAGCCGCTGCCCTCGCGGCGAAATTCGGCATGTCTGCGGGACACCGTCACATCGTCTAGGAAGATGTCGCTGTCCGGATGGCGACCCGCCGTGGTGACCTCCTGATCGAGCAGGAACCGGCTGCCGGCGTTCGGTCCGCGCTTGACCACCAGCAGCGCCGAGCCGGGCGCAAGCGCGTCGACCGCCCCCTGGTGTGCCTCGGTCGAGAAACCGCCGTCACCGTCGGGGACGGCTCCCGTGGTCGTGATGGTGCGGGTCACGTCCACCCCGGCGCCGGCCGACGCTGCCGGCAACGCAGCGCCGCAGCTGGCGCAGAAATGGCTGCCAGCTGGGTTTTCAGTGCCACACGCGGTGCAGAACACTCGCCTCGCCCTTCGAAGTGTGGTGGTTCGCTGTCGCGGGTCCGGCCGTTCGCCGGAGGCGTCGGCCGTCTCGTGCAGCTCGGGTGGTGTCTCGGGTACGGGTCTCGCGTGGAGACAGGTCGATGGAGGTGGTTCGGTGGCCGAGCCTAGGCCCGTCGCGACGCGAGGGTCAATCGACGGTGGAGGCTGAGCTTGGGCGATGACGCAACAGGCTCAGCCGGCGAGCGCCGAGTAGGCGGCGGCGTCGATGAGCGAGCTCAGCTCCGTGTCGTCGGCGAGCTCGATCTCGAAGACCCAGCCCGCGCCGTACGGGTCCGAATTGATCAGTTCGGGCGCGCCGTCAAGGGCGTCGTTGTGTGCCGTCACCGTGCCCGACACCGGCGCAAACACGTCGGAGACACTCTTGGTCGACTCGACCTCACCGCAGGCGCCGCCGGCGGCGACGACGTTGCCGACCTCAGGCAGGGATACGAACACCACGTCACCCAGCGCCTCCTGCGCGTAGTCGGTGATCCCGATACGCACAGTGGACGAGCCCCCACTCACGCGGACCCATTCGTGCTCGGCGGTGTACATCAGGTCAGAGGGAACGTCAGACATCGGGCGTAACCCTTTCGCAGTCGCGATCGGTCAGATGATCGACCTTACCGAGCGCGTCGAGGCAGCCGCTCAGTGCCCGGACGGGGTCACGTCGCTCGTTGCCGGCAGCGGACGCGTCACCGTGATCGAGACCTTGGGCAATTCGCGCACGGTCAAAGTCCCGCCGGCAGCACGTACCGCAGCTGCCACGCCGCCCGGGATGTTGAGCGCGGTGTTCAGCGTCCTGCGTTCGCCGATGGCCAGCACCCGGAAGGGGGGCGTCAGCACCGTCGCGTCCACGGCCACGGACCCGCCCTGTTCGGTGAACGACGAGTCGGTCGAGATGCGCACGGTGCCGAACTGGATTGCTTCGGCGCCTGCGCCGCGCAGCTCTTCGACGACATCGAGCAGATCCTCGGCGCCTAGGCTGCGGTTCGCATCGAAGATCGTCACCTCGACGCCCTGGCCGGTGGCCGGCAGCGTCCCCAGCAGCACCCCGAGTGCTGCCACGTCCGCCTTGGCCTGCTGCCGGGCTGCTGCGGAACGGTCCCCACTGTCCTGTAGGCGGCGCAGTGCCTGCTCCAGCTCGGCGATCTGCTGGCGCAGCCGGTCGGCGCGTGCGTTCTGGTCGTCGAGGATGCCGACGAGGTCGTTCTCCCGCAGGTGGGCGAGATTGTCCGATCCGGAGTTCGCGCGTACCTGCACGGCGATCGCGAAGCCGAGCAGGGCGACGAGGACTACGGCGACCGCGCCCGCCGCGACCCGTACGCTGCGTGCCGACCTGCGCCGCTCCGGTTGCTCGGTCTGGGCCGGTGACGCGCTTGCCGGTTCCTCCGGCGGGACGGCAGGTGTCACGTCAGGCATGGAACAACCTCCGGCGGATGGCGGCAGCGTTACCGAAGATGCGGATGCCCAGGACCACGACGACCGCCGTGGACAGCTGGCTGCCCACGCCGAGCTTGTCGCCGAGGTACACGATCAGCGCCGCGACCAGGACGTTGGAGATGAACGACACCACGAACACCTTGGCGTCGAACACGCCGTCCAGCCGGGCCCGCACCCCGCCGAACACCGCGTCGAGTGCCGCTACGACAGCGATCGGCAGGTACGGCTCGAGCCAGGTCGGCACGGTGGGGCGGAGAATCAGCCCCACCACGATGCCGGCGAGCAGCGCCAGCGCGCCGATCACCGGCCGCCTCCGGGCAGGACGCGTGCGTAGCGCAGCTTGGACCCGGGACTGGCGGGCATGCTGACCTCGGAGTGCTCGTGGAAGGAGAACCCGATGCCCTTTGCGCCGGAAAGCGTCTGGTAACGGCTTGCGACATCACTGGACGCGAATCCGGTGGCAAGTGCGTCGGTATCACCGATCGCCGTCACCACGTAGGGCGAGGAAATGGGCTGGAAGTCCACAAGCACAGCCTCGCCGGCGAATCGGACGGCCGAGGTCGGGGTGAGCCGGATGTCGTTCACCGCGATCGCCTCCGCGCCGTCGGCCCAGAGCTCGTTGACCACGCTGCGCACATCACGGTCGGTGAGGATATGTCGGTCCCCGATCCCGACCGTGCCGCCTCGCCCGGGCTCGTCGGTCGACGGTGCGGCCGGAGGTTCGGCCAGCGTCACCTGCAGACCAGGCCCGGATGCGGCGAGCCGGCCGGCCAACAACTGATCGCGGTCGAGCTGGGTGGCCAGCGCTGCCGAACCGCCCAGCGCGCTGGCGCGCAGGCTGTTCAGCCGCGAGGTCGCCCGCTGCGCCTGAGCAGCGAGGTCGTCGGCTCGCGTCTCGGCGTCGCGCACCCGCGCCACCAGGTCGGTGTGGACCCGGGCCGCCCTCGGGGCGCTGCGATTGGTGTGGACGTAGGCGACAGCGAACAGCAATCCCGCGATCAGACACCCCACCGCCACCGCGGTGCCGTCGTACCAGCGTCGTGGCGGGCGCCCGTCGCCATGCCAGCGCGCCGCCGCCGCCTCGTAAGCCGGATCGCGGGGGTCCATGACCAGATCGACCAGTACCTGGGTGGAGAACGTGCGCCCACTTTTCGGCGGGCGCTCGATCGGCCCGGCGTCCTCGGACATCAGCCGGCTCGGCGCACGAGTTGCGCCGCCTGTCGTAGGTACACCACCCCAGCCCACAGGTACAGGCCGGTGCCCCAGATGGTGAACGCCCACGCCGCGGGTTGCGCGATGTCGGCGACCGAGAAACCCGGGCCGTTGTGGGCGCCGATCAGCAGGAGCGGGAAGGCGTAGAGCAGGCAGAATGTCGCCGCCTTGCCGAGGTAATGCACGGTGTAGGGCCCGTAACCGTGCCGGCGCAACAGCACCAGCGACGCGCTGAGGACGAGGTCGCGGCCGACGATGAGGGCCGCCAGCCACCACGGGATGACGTCGCGCAGCACCAGCCCGAGCAGGGTGGCGAGGATATAGAGCCGGTCGGCGGCGGGATCGAGCAGTGCGCCGAGCGCGCTCTGCTGATTGAACCGCCGCGCCAGCACCCCGTCGAGCCAGTCGCTCACCCCGGAGAGCATCAGCACCGTCAGCGCCCACCCGTCGGCGTGTGGGCCGAGCAGCAGCCACAGGAAGAGCGGAACGCCGAGCAGGCGCATCACGCTGATGGCATTGGGAATGGTGACGATGCGATCGGATCTCGCGCCGGTGCGGGCCTCGGAGGCTGCCGCCACGCGTGCCTCCCCCGGACTCCGACCTGTCGGGACGACAGGATTTGAACCTGCGACCCCTTGACCCCCAGTCAAGTGCGCTACCAAGCTGCGCCACGTCCCGGTCGTGCGGTGTTGCTGCGCCGCAACCCTATCGCAGCGAGCGCGCGCGATCAGCGCCCCTCAGCAAGTGCGCCACGCCGCGCGCGCTCAACTGTGCGGGGCACCGCTGCGCTTCTCGCGCACCCGAACCGAGATCTCGATCGGCGTCCCGGTGAAGTCGAAGTCCTCACGCAGTCGCCGCTCGATGAAGCGGCGGTAGCCGGCCTCGAGGAACCCGGTCGTGAACAGCACGAAGCGCGGCGGACGGGTGTCGGCCTGCGTCCCGAACAGGATGCGGGGTGCCTTGCCACCACGCGGTGGCGGCGGCGTCTGGGCCACGACCTCGGTGAGCCAGGAGTTGAGCCGGCCGGTGGAGATACGCCGGTCCCATGAGGCAAGGCTCGTCCGTAGCTGGCCGGCGAGCTTCTCGACCGCGCGGCCGGTGCGTGCGGACACGTTCACCCGCGGCGCCCACGCGACACGGGCGAGGTCGCGGCTGATTTCTCGCTCGAGCGTGAGCCGGCGGTCCTCGTCGAGGAGATCCCACTTGTTGAGGGCGATGACCAGCGCGCGTCCCGAGTCGATGACCTCCCCGATGACGCGCTGGTCCTGCTCGCTGAGCTGCTCGGATGCATCCAGCAGCACGACCGCCACCTCGGCGGCCTCGATGGCGGCGGCGGTGCGCAGGCTCGCGTAATACTCCATGCCGCTCGCCTGGTTGACCTTGCGACGCAGCCCCGCAGTGTCGACGAAGCGCCACACCTCGCCGTCGAGCTCCAGCAGGCTGTCGACCGGGTCGATCGTCGTTCCGGCCACCGAGTCCACCACCGAACGCTCCTCACCGGTCAGGCGGTTGAGCAGGCTGGACTTTCCTACGTTCGGACGGCCGATCAGGGCCACCCGCCGTGGCCCGCCCTCCTCGGCGTCCCCGCGCGGCGCGTTGGGCAATTCGGCGAGAACCGCGTCCAGCAGATCGCCGCTGCCGCGCCCGTGCAGACCGCTCACCGGGTACGGCTCGCCGAGGCCGAGCGACCAGAGCTCCGCGGTGTCCGATTCACCCCGCTCGTCGTCGATCTTGGTGGCGGCGAGCAGCACCGGCCGCCCGGAGCGGCGCAAGGTCCGCGCGACCACCAGGTCGGTCTCGGTCGCACCGGTCTTCCCATCGACCACGAAGAGCACCAGGTCGGCCGTCGCAACCGCTCGCTCTGCCTGCGCGGACACCATCGCCTGCAAACCGCGGGCGTCCGGCTCCCAGCCGCCGGTGTCGACCAGGGTGAAGCGGCGCCCGCCCCACAGCGCGTCGTAGGCGATGCGGTCACGGGTGACGCCGGGGACGTCCTGCACCACCGCCTCACGGCGGCCCAGGATGCGGTTGACGAGGGTCGACTTGCCGACATTGGGACGGCCGACGACGGCGACCACGGGCTGGGTCATGACCAGCTCTTCATGGTCAACTCGAGCAGGCGGTCGACGACCTCATCGACGTCGAGATCGGTGGTGTCCAGCTCGACTGCGTCATCGGCCCGCTGCAGCGGGCTGGCCGCGCGGCTGCTGTCGAGCCGGTCGCGCCGCTCGATGTCGGCCGCGACCGCGGCAACCTCGCCCAGCTGGCCGGTCTCGCCGGCACGTCGTTCGGCACGGATCGAGGCGCTCGCCGTCAGATACACCTTGGGACGGGCGGCTGGCCACACCACGGTGCCGATGTCGCGGCCCTCGACGACGATGCCTCCGTCGTCGATGACCTCGCGCTGCACGGCGACCAGCCGGGCCCGAACGGCCGCGACGGCCGAGACCGCGCTGACGGCCGAGGTCACCTGCGCGGAGCGGATCTCTAGGTCGACCAGATCACCGTCGAGGTGCACCGCCGGTGCCTCGGGGTCGGTGGACAGCGCGATGGCGGCATCCTCGACCGTCGCGGCGATGCCCGCCGGGTCGTCGAGTGCGACACCGCAGCGCAGCACGGCGAGGGTGGCGGCACGGTACATGGCGCCGGTGTCGAGGTAGCGCACGCCCAGCCGGCGGGCCAGGCCCCGGGCCACCGTCGACTTGCCGGTACCGGAGGGGCCGTCGAGCGCGACGACTCCCGCGAAGTCCGGCGATACGGCGTTGTCGGGCACGCGAGCACTCTCCTACGGTTCGGTTCCGGGGCGCGACCTCAGCCGCGTCGACCGGGCTCGACGCTGCGCTCGCACGGCGCAGACTGATTCGGCCCGTTGCTGCCACCAGGGTACGGACTTCGGGGCGCCGCTGGTCACTGCGGCAGGTCACGCCGTAACGCCGCGGCCCCCCGCAGGTAGGGATGCTGCACCTCGCTGCGGGTGCGGCCGATGTCGACGTGCGCGAGCAGCCGCAACACGCGGGGCATCGCCCCCGGCACCGCGATCTCGGTCGCGCACATCAGCGGCACGTCGGTCATGCCGAGCAGCCGCGCCGCGTAGGCGGGGAACTCTGCGGTCAGGTCGGGTGTGGCCGTGAACAGGATGCTGATGAGGTCCTCGCTCGCCAGTTCGTTGCGCTCCAACACCGCGCGCACCAGTTCGGTCGCGCCGCCGAGGATCGCGTCACGATCGTCGTTGTCGATCTGGATGGCACCGCGAATAGCGCGAACTGCCACGACGGACTCTCCTCACCACGCCTCGACCCGGATCAGCCGACCCTATGCGGGCCTGCCGCCGTTGCCGGACCGGGGCCGGCAGCCGCCCGTCACCCGCGGGTGACGGTGCGCGCAGTCGCGATCGGCCGGTCAATCGTGGGCATCTACCAGGTCGTGCAATCCGGCGAGTTCTTCTCGGCTCAGCTCGCGCAGGGTTCCGACCCGTTGCCCGCCCAGGCGCACCGGTCCGATCGCGGTGCGGACCAGGCGCTGTACCGGGTGGCCGACTTCGGCGAGCAGGCGGCGAACGATGTGGTGCCGACCCTCGTGCAGCACCACCTCGACGATCGCCCGCCCGCCGCTGGACTGCACGATCCGGAACCGGTCCACCCGCACCGGCCCGTCCTCGAGCTCGACGCCGGCCAGCAGGCGCCGGCCCACCTCGCGGTGCACCGGCGCCGCAACGGTGGCCAGATACGTCTTGGCAACGCCGAAGGACGGGTGCATGAGGCGGTGCGCCAGATCGCCGTCGTTGGTCAGTAGCAGCAGTCCCTCGGTGTCGCCGTCGAGACGCCCGACATGGAACAAGCGCTCGGGCCGGCCCGCGACGAGGTCACCCACCGTGGGACGACCGCGGTCGTCCGACATCGCCGACAGCACTCCCCGCGGCTTGTTCAGCGCCAGGTACACCAGGTCGTCGCGGACGTTGATCCGGACACCGTCCACCCGGACGACGGCGGTCGCGGCATGCACGCGCGTCCCCATCTCGTGCACGGTTTCGCCGTCGACAGAGACGCGCCCCGCGGCGATGAGGTCTTCACACACCCGGCGCGATCCGATCCCGGCCGCCGCCAGCACCTTCTGCAGGCGAACACCTGAGCGGTCGTCATGCCTCGATGTCGAGGTCACAGTTGGTCGTTCTCCAGCCCGTCCAGCTCCGGAAGCAGCGGGGCCAGCGAGGGCAACTCCGTCAACGACCGCATTCCCATCCGCTCGAGGAACAGCTCGGACGTGCGGAACAGCCCGGCTCCGCTCTCCGGGTCGGACCCCACCTCGACGATGAGCCCGCGCGTCAACAGGGTGCGGACGACGCCGTCGACATTCACGCCTCGGATCGCCGATACCCGCGAGCGGCTCACCGGCTGCCGGTATGCGATCACGGCAAGTGTCTCCAGCGCAGCTTGACTCAGTCGGCTGCGCTGACCGTCCTGCAGGAAGCTCTCGACGTAGGGCGCGTAGCGGCCCCTCGTGTAGAGCCGTACCCCGCCGGCGGCGTCGCGCAGCTCGATCCCGCCGCCACGTGCATCGTAGGTCGCACGCAGGCTCTGCACGGCGGCCCGGATCGCCGGCACGGGTTGCTGCAGCGCGGCAGCCAGCGATTCCTGGCTCAGTGGCGCGTCCACGACGAAGAGGATCGCCTCGACCGCGCCCGCGACCTCAGCCGGATCGAGCGGCGGCCCGGCGTCCGGCGCAGCACTCGCGGTCGCTGACTGTTGCTCGCTCACCCGTACTCCTCGTCAACGTGCTCGTCGTGCGCGTGCCCTTCGGCTGCGTGCGCCTCGGCAGCGCCGAGGTCCAACGTGTCGTTGGCGATCCAGCGCACCCGCAGCTCGGCAAGGGCCGCAGCCTGGTCGAACGCGACGACACCGTCGCGGAAGAGTTCGAGCAGACCCAGAAACCTGCCGACAACCTCCAGCGTCGAGCAACAGTCGGCGACCAGGCTGCGGAAGGTCGCCGCGCCCGAATGCTGGAGGCGGGTGCGCAGGATTGTCATCTGCTCCCGCACGCTGACCCGCGGCGAGTGCACGTGCTCGACCGACACGGTCGGCACCGGCTTGGGCGTCATAGCGATCTCGGCCAGCTCCGCGAACTGCGCCGGAGACAGGCTGATGTGCACCTGCGGCAGCAACTCGGCGAAGCGCGGCTCGAGCTCGGCGACCCGGCCATACCGCCGCCCCTGGGCGCGGGCCAGCTCGCCCAGGTATGCGGCAGCCAGCTTGTAGGCGCGGTACTGCAGCAGCCGGGCGAAGAGCAGGTCACGAGCCTCCAGCAGGGCAAGGTCCTCCTCGTCCTCCACCTCGGCCATGGGCAGTAATCGTGCCGTCTTCAGATCCAGCAGCGTCGCCGCGACGACGAGGAACTCCGTCGCCTGACCGAGGTCGAATTCGGCCGCGCCCGAGATATGACTGATGAATTCGTCGGTGACCTGCGAGAGCGCCACCTCAGTGACATCAAGCTGGTGCCGCGAGATCAGGCTGAGCAACAGATCGAACGGGCCCTCGAAATTGGCCAGACGGACCCGGAACGATCCGTCGTCGAGGCGCGCTGCAGCGTCACCAGCACGGGTCGGCCCGGGTTCGGTCGACATCGCCTCGATCTCGACCGCGTCGTCGGCGGACAGGCTCATGCGCCCTGCGGACTCGACAACCGCGTGGTCATGCCGGCTTGCCCGGCCGCGCCAGCACCTCGCGGGCCAGATTGCGGTAGGCGATCGCACCTGCCGAGGTGGCCGCCCAGCTGGTGATCGGCTCGCCGGCGACCGTGGTCTCCGGGAAGCGGACGGTGCGGGTGATGACCGTGTCGAACACCGAGTCGCCGAATGCCTCGACCACGCGGGCGAAGACCTCGCGGCTGTGCAGGGTCCGGCCGTCGTACATCGTGGCGAGGATGCCGTCGAGCACCAGCGCGGGGTTGAGCCGCTCGCGCACCTTGTCGATGGTGTCGATGAGCAGCGCCACACCACGCAGGCTGAAGAACTCGCACTCCAAGGGCACGATCACGCCGTGCGCGGCGGTCAGCGCGTTGACCGTCAGCAGACCGAGCGAGGGCTGGCAGTCGATGAGGATGTAGTCGTAGTCCGCCAGCACCGACGCCAGCGCACGGGCCAGGGTCTGCTCGCGGGCGACCTCGTTGACCAGTTGCACCTCACCCGCGGACAGATCGATGTTGCTCGGGACGAGATCCAGCCCGGCGACCCCGGTCTTGAGCAGCACGTCGTCGATGCCGACACCACGCTCCATGAGCAGGTTGTAGACCGTCCGGTCGAGCTGGTGGGGCTGCACCCCCAGCCCCACCGAGAGCGCGCCCTGGGGGTCGAAGTCGACGAGCAGCACCCGGCGGCCGCACTCGGCGAGCGCTGCGCCGAGATTGATGGTCGAGGTGGTCTTGCCGACGCCGCCCTTTTGGTTGCACAGGGCGATGACGCGGGCCGGCCCGTGTCGTTCCAACGGTTGCGGCTCGGGTACCGCCCGCTTGACGCGTGCCACCGCAGGGTCGGCGGAGGGTGGCCGCGGGACGGAGAAGAGCTCGTCGGTATTCGACTGCGTGTCCTGCGGTGTCGACTCCGAACCGGCGGACCCGGAGTCTGCCGACATAGCCATCAAATGTCGTGCCTCCTTGCGAGTGACAGTCCGGTTGCGTGGGACGCTACCGCAGCAGATCGGTACGTGGGACCGACCCGCGGGGCACGCTCGACCGGGGCCGCAGCGCTCAGCCCAGTGCGCGCGGATGCGCCGTGGCGTACACCTCGCGCAGCGCGTCGACCGTGACCAATGTGTAGATCTGGGTGGTCGTGACCGATGAGTGCCCGAGCAGTTCCTGAACCACCCGGACGTCCGCGCCGCCTTCCATCAGGTGGGTGGCGAAGGAGTGCCGGAGCGTGTGCGGGGAGATTCCGGCAGCCAGCCCGGCGCGTTCGGCTGCGGTGGTCAGCACCATCCAGGCCGACTGTCGCGAGAGCGGACCGCCGCGCGCGTTGAGCATCAGGCGCGGCGTCCCCGTCCCGTTCGCCGCCAGCGTCGGGCGCGCCTGGACGAGATATCCCTCGACGGCGCGCGCCGCGTAAGAACCCAGCGGTACCCGTCGCTGCTTTCCGCCCTTGCCCGACAGCAGGACACTCCGCTCGGCGAGGTCGACGTCGTCGACCGCGAGCCCCACCGCCTCCGAGATCCGGGCGCCAGTGGCATAGAGCAGTTCCAGCAGAGCCCGGTCGCGAACGGCCAGGGCGGTGCCCTGATACCCGGCGGCCTCGAGCAGGCGCTCGACGTCGGAGACACTGATCGCTTTCGGCAATCGGCGGGCTGTGCTGGGCGGACGTACCTCGTGGGCCACGTCGACGTCGACGAGCCCGTCGCGCAACGCGAACCTATGCAGCCCTCGCACGGCGACGACGGCTCGGGCCGCAGATGCCGCCGATAGCGCCGGGTGCTCGGCAGTGCCCGCCCGCAGGTGGGCGAGGAATCCGGTGACGGTCGCGGCGTCCACGTCGGCGATCGAAACCAGCGAGCGGCCCTGGAGATAGTCGAGGTAACGGTTGAGGTCGCGGCGGTAGGAGGCCAGCGTGTTCGCGGCGACACCGCGCTCGACGGCCAGGTGGTCGAGGTATACGCGCACCACGGCAGCCGGGGCGAGTCGCCGGCTGGTCGTCGCCGTCACGATGTCGCCGTCACGATGTCGCCGTCGGGCGGTCCGGCCACGGCGCCTCGGCGGGGCGCAGCCCGCCCCACCCGGCTGCGCGCGCGACCTCCGCGGCAAGCAGTCCGGCGGCAGCGGCGGCGTTGGTGATCTCCCCCGCGAGCACGCGGCGCACGGCCTCGGCGAGCGGCACCCGGCTCACCGTCATGGCGACTTCCTCGTGTTCCCGCACGAATCCGTCCGGATCGGCCGCGTAGTCCAGATCGCGGGCCAGGTAGATACGGATCGCCTCGTCGGAGAAGCCCGGTGAGGTGTTCAGATCGAGCAGGACGTCCCACCGACCGGCCCGCAGCGACGCCTCCTCGGCAAGTTCGCGCTGTGCGGCGATGACGGCGGGTTCCGCGTCGACGTCGAGCAGCCCGGCCGGCAGTTCGTCGAGACGGCGCCCGACGGCCGGACGGTACTGATTGACGAGCACGACGTTTCCGTCGTCGTCGACGGCGACCACACCGACCGCCCCGGGGTGGTCGACGATCTCGCGCTGCGCGCTGGTGCCGTCGGGCATCCGCAACGTGTCGCGGTGCAACGAGATGATCTTGCCTTGGAAGATCGGTTCGGACGCAGTGACTTCGTACCCCTCGACCGAATTCACCGTACGACCGTAACGGCGACGGCCGCGCTGCCGTGGGTCGGCGCGCCGTCGTCGCTCACGCCATCGGGGATCACGACCGGCAGCCGTTCGGCGTCGCTGTAGTCCAGCGCCGCGCCGATCAAGCCGCGAAACAGTGGATGCGCCCGCGTCGGGCGCGACTTGAGTTCAGGGTGCGCCTGGGTGCCGGCGTAGAACGGGTGCACGCTGGCCGGCAGCTCGACGAACTCCACGAGTCGACCGTCCGGAGACGTTCCCGAGATCACCAGGCCGGCCAGTTCGAGCTGCTCGCGGTAGCTGTTGTTCACCTCGTAGCGATGGCGGTGCCGCTCGGATACCGAGGTCGCCCCATAGGCGCCGGCAACGACCGAGCCGCGCCGGAGCTCGGCGGGATACGCGCCCAGGCGCATGGTGCCGCCCATGTCCGCGCGTCCCTCGACGATGTCGACCTGGTCGGCCATCGTGGCGATCACGGGGTGCGTCGTCTCCGCGTCGAATTCCGTGGAGTTGGCATCCTCGATCCCGGCCAGGTTGCGTGCCGCTTCGATCACCATGCACTGCAGCCCGAGGCACAGACCCAGGGTCGGGACGCCGCGCTCACGCGTGTGGCGCAGCGCGCCGAGCTTGCCCTCGATGCCGCGGATGCCGAACCCGCCTGGGATCACGACCGCATCCACGCCGTGCAACGCGTGGGCGGCGCCGGCCGGTGTCTGGCAGGAGTCGGACATCACCCAGCGGATGGTCACGTGCGCGCGATGCGCGAAGGCCGCAGCCCGTAGCGCCTCGGAGACCGACAGGTAGGCGTCGGGCAGGTCGATGTACTTGCCGACCAGCGCGACGGTGACCTCGGAGCGCGGGTGGTGCACCCGGTCGAGCAGGTCGCCCCACACCGTCCAGTTCACGTCGCGGAACGGCAGGCCGAGGCGACGCACGACGTAGGCGTCCAATCCTTCGGAGTGCAGGACTTTGGGGATCTCGTAAATGGACGGTGCGTCGACCGCGGCCACGACGGCCTCGGGGTCGACATCGCACATCAGCGAAATCTTGCGCTTGAGGGCCTCGGGCAGCTCGCGGTCGGCGCGGCAGACCACCGCGTCCGGTGTGATGCCGATGCTGCGCAGCGCCGCGACCGAGTGCTGGGTCGGCTTGGTCTTGAGCTCCCCGGACGGCGCGAGGTAGGGAATCAAGGACACGTGCAAGAAGAAGCAGTTGTCCCGTCCGACCTCGTGGCGCACCTGACGCGCCGCCTCGAGGAAGGGGAGCGACTCGATGTCACCGACCGTCCCGCCGATCTCGGTGATCACGACGTGCGGGGCGAGACCGTCGGGATCCGGCTCGGCCATGGCCCGAATGCGCGCCTTGATCTCATTGGTGATGTGCGGGATGACCTGCACCGTGTCGCCCAGGTACTCGCCGCGCCGTTCCTTCGCGATCACCGTGGAATACACCTGACCGGTGGTGACATTCGCCCAGCCGTTGAGGTCGGTGTCGAGGAAGCGTTCGTAGTGCCCGATATCGAGATCGGTCTCTGCGCCGTCCTCGGTGACGAAGACCTCACCGTGCTGGAAGGGGTTCATCGTCCCAGGATCGACATTGAGATACGGGTCGAGTTTCTGCATCGTCACGCGCAGGCCGCGCGCCTTCAGCAACGACCCCAGGCTGGAGGCGGTGAGGCCCTTCCCCAGCGAGGAAGCCACGCCGCCGGTCACGAAAAGATGTCTGGTGGGCTGTCCCGTCCGATCCACGGAAGTTCACTTTAACACCGGATCGGGTCCGTCCGCGCCGACGCGCGGACCCCGACGGCTGCAGGTGCCGGGTTTAGGAGAAGAACTGCCGGCGAACCCGTCGCCACGGCGGAGGGATCACTGCGCGATCTGGAGCAATTCCACGGCGCGTTCGGCCTCGTGTTCGGTCAGCAGTCCGCTCGCGTGCAGCTGGCGCAGCAGTCGCGCGCGAGCGAAGGAGGTCGGCGCAAACGGTTCGTCCGCGCAGACGATGACCTGGGCCGCCTGGCGGGCGGCGGTCAGCTCGGCGAGCTGCCCTGACTGCGTCCGTCCCCGCCGCGGCGACAGGGTGTCGATCAAGGTGTCACCGACCCCGCTCAGCCGTCGCCGGAGGAAGGCGGCGAGCGCCACGACGGCGTGTTGCGGGTCAGCAAGGTCCATGGCGCTGGGGCCTTATCTCAGCGGGGTGGGGAATAGCGCCTCGGCACCCTTCTGGGTACCGTAATGACCCACCTGTGCTTTCTCCGCGGCGGCCACTGCCAGCGCTGTGGACACCTGCCCGAAACCGGTATCGGCGTTGTCGATCGTCGACACGTTCGACTTCGTGGCGCCGGCACGGACGAGCGCGACGACACCGTTGTCCTGGGCCGAGCCCCGGTCACCGGCCACGACGACGTGCCCACCGGCTTTGGCCAGCGCCTCGACGAGGTTCAGCTCGCTCTGCCCTGCATAGGAATTCTTCGGTTGGGAACCGGCACCGATCACGACCACAGTTTTCGACGCCTCGATGCCCTGCGGGTCGGAGGTGATCATGTGCAGCGAGGAGAAGCCGCTGAGCACGGTCTTGAGATCGGTCGACTCGCCCTTGCCGACGAGGACGTAGGCCAGTAGGGCGCCGCCGAGCTGGCCGGGATCGTTGGTCTGCGGAAGGGTGAGGCCGAGTGGGTGTGCGGGCCCGGTTGCCAGCGTGGTGATGCTGCTGCCCTGGGACGGGTCGGTGAACCCCGACGCCAGCGCCAGCCGTCCGCTGAGGGCGGCCCCTGCTGCGGTGAGCTGGGTGGCGACGCCGTCCTGCTCGCCGGTGCTTGCGCCGGGCAGGGACACGACGAGAATCTTCTTGCCGGTCAGCGTGCCGGCGACGAGCCGGGAGCCGAACGTCGAGGCGAACTGGTCTGCGGTGTCGACCTGGCCCTGCAGGTTGTTGACCTGGTCGGCGAGCCGGCTGCGGTCGCTCTTGAGGTCGTTGACCTGGTTTCGCAGGTCATGGGTGACGGGTCCGTTCAGCGCGGTCGTCCCGACGACGATGCCGACGGCGAGGGCCAGGAAGACACCGACGAGAGAGACGATGTGGTAGCGGAATGAGATCACGAGAACAAGTCCTGAATCCGGTGGAAGACGTCGTCGATGTGGTGGCCGATATCGGTCAGATACATCCGCCCGCTCTCCGACACCGACAATGTGGCGACGACGGCGAGGAGTGCTGCGAGCACAACCAGCAAGATCGCTGCCGCCGAGATCCGGTTGCGGTAGAGCCGGGTCACGCCGCGGGCATCCACGAGTTTACCGCCGATGCGCAGTCGGGTCAGAAATGTCGAAGCCATTCCGGAGCGGCCTTTGTCGAGGAACTCCGTCAGCGTGGCGTGGGACCCTACCGCCACGATGAGCGCCGCGTCCTTGGCGTCGGCAAGCAGCATCGCGGCGTCTTCGCTGGTTCCGTTGCTCGCGAACACGACGGGGTCGATCCCGAGGTCCTGGACTCGCGGCAGGCCCGGAGCCCGGCCGTCGCCGTAGGCGTGTACGACGACCTCCGTGCCGCTGTGCAGCGCAGTCTCGGAGACCGCGTCCATGTCCCCGATGATCAGATGGGGCCGATATCCGGCCTCGAGCAGTGCGTCGGCCCCCCCGTCGACCCCGATGAGCACCGGCTTGTACTCACGGATGTAATGCTTGAGTGACTTCAGGTCCTGCTGGTAGTCGTAGCCACGCACGACGACGAGTACGTGCTTGCCGGCGAATGTGGTGGCGACGTCGGGGATGCCGACACCCTCGAGCAGCAGCTCACCGTCACGACTCATGTAGACAGAGGTGTTCACCGCAAACGCTTCCAGCTGCGCTGAGAGGCCGGACTTGGCCGCCACCATCCCTGCGGCGACGGATTCCACGTCCTGAGGCGTGCCCGAACCGACCTCGGCGTCACCGGCGTAGATCGTGTCGCCGTCAACCCGGATTTTGGTGCCCTCCTTGACGGCGCGGAAGATGTCGCTGCCGACGTTGTCGAGCAGTGGGATGCCGCGGCTCACGATCAGCTCGGGACCGAGGTTGGGGAAGCGCCCGGAGATGCTGGGCTGGGCGTTGATGACCAGGGCGGGGCTGCCCGCGACGAGCGCCTCGGCCGCGACCCGGTCGATATCGACGTGGTCGATGATGGCGATGTCACCTGGGTTCAACCGGCCGGCGAGCCGGGTCGTGCGCCGATCCATCCGCGCGACGCCTGCGACACCGGGCAGGGTCACGGTCCGACGGCGCAAGGTGGCAAGCTTCATGAGAGCCCATCGTGCCATCAGCACGACTCGGTGGCGCCGTCCGCCACGCGGTCACGATCGGCTTCTTGCGCTGCTGCGGCGCGCACTTCTCGACTTGCTCGCCACGCTGGCGTTGTCGGGCCGCGCGGGTTGGGCGCGCTCCTCGGCCGCGGTCTGCAGCAGCTCGGCGGCATGCTCGAGAGCGGTCGTCGAGGCGCTGCCGGCCAGCATCCGCGCGAGTTCGGCCACCCGGTCGGTGTCGGTGACCGGATGCACATCGCTTGCGGTCACTCCCCCGCCGGTGTGCTTGTCGACGACGATGTGGCGGTCGGCGTACGCCGCGACCTGCGCGAGGTGCGTCACCACGACGACCTGGTGGGTGCGGCTGAGGCGGGCCAATCTGCGCCCCACCTCGACCGCCGCCCGGCCGCCGACGCCGGCGTCCACCTCGTCGAACACCATGGTGGGGACGGGGTCGGTGCCGGCGAGGCAGACCTCCAGCGCGAGCATCACCCGCGACAGCTCACCGCCGGAGGCACCGCGTGCGATCGGCAGGGCGGGCGCGTCGGGGTGCGGCTGTAGAAGGAACTCCACCTCCTCTGCGCCGGTCGGGCCGGGCGGGGTCGGGTCGATTCGAACGCTCATATGCGACGACGGCATCGCCAGGCCGGCCAGTTCGCTGCTGACCGCCTCGGCCAGCTCGCCCGCCGCCTTGACCCGCTGGTCGGAGACGACGGCGGCCAGCCGTTGCACGTCCGCGCGGGCGTCGTCGCGGCGTGCGGTAAGCGCGGCGATGGCTTCGTCGGAGACGTCGATGTCGTCCAGTCGGGCCTGCGCCTGCTGCGCCCAGGACAGGACCGCATCGACGCCGTCTCCAGGGCCTGGAGCGTACTTGCGGATCAACGCCGCAAGTACGGCGCGCCGGGACTCGATCTGCTCGAGCCGGGCGGGATCGGCATCGAGCCCGGCGGCATAAGCGCCGCAGTCGGCGCCGAGGTCGGCGGCAAGGACCTCGAGGTCGGCGAACCGGCCTGCCAAGCCGTCGAGTTCGGGATCGGCGCCGGCCTGCTGCAGCAGGCCACGGCGGGCGCCGTCGACAAGTCCAAGGGCGTTGACACCCTCGCCGGTCGGGTCGTCGGCATCACCGAGCAGCGCATCGTGGGCGGCGTGCGCGGCCAGCCGAAGCGCATCGGCGTGCGCGAGCCGTCCGGACTGCGTGGCGAGTTCGGTGTCCTCGCCGGGCTGTGGGTCGGCACTGCGGATCTCGGCCAGGCCGTAGGCGAGAAGGCCGGCCTCGCGGCGCAGTTCGGCCGCCCGCGCGACTCGCTCGTCCAGAGCGTTCGCGGCCCGGCGCCACTCGGCAAAGGCCGTTGCGTACTCCCCCAGCTCGATCCCCGCGAATCGATCGAGCGCCCTGCGCTGCTCACCCGGGCGGGTGAGCCTGAGCTGGTCGGACTGCCCGTGGACGGCGACCAGCCGATCGGCGAGCTCGCTCAACACGCCGACCGGGGTAGCCGCGCCACCGACGAAGGCGCGCGAGCGGCCGGCCGCACTCACCGTCCGGCGCAGCACCAGACCGGTGCCGTCGTCGAGGTCGCCACCAGCGCCTCGGACTCGCTCGGCGACGGCTGCTTCGGCGTTCAGCTCGAGGCGGCCATCCACACTGGCCTGGGCGGCGCCAGCCCGCACCCGCGCCGAGTCGGCGCGGCCGCCGAACAACAGCAGGAGGCCGGTGACCACCATGGTCTTGCCCGCGCCCGTCTCCCCGGTGACGACAGTGAGACCTGGCCCGAGTGACAGCACGGCGTCGTCGATGACGCCGAGGCCGCGCAGGTGCAGCTCCTCGAGCACCACTCAGTCCAGGTCGGTCATCGGCCGGGAGCCGTCGCGCAGGCTGCGGACCGGCAGCTGGAACTTGCTGACGAGCCGGTCGGCGAAGTTCCAGCCCGCCATCCGAGCGATCTGCACGGGCAGTTCGCCGCGGCGCACCGTGACGCGTGCCCCGGACGGCACGGGCAACGAGCGACGGCCGTCGCAACTGAGCACCGCGTCGTGGCCCTGGCTGACCAGGTCGATGTCGACGACAGAGCTGGGCGCGACGACGACCGACCGCGAGAAGAGGGCGTGCGCGGCGTTGGGCACGATCAGCAGCGCGTCGACGTTCGGCCACACGATCGGACCTCCCGCGGAGAACGCGTAGGCGGTCGACCCGGTCGGGGTGGCGCACAACATGCCGTCGCAGCCGAAGCGCAGCAGCGGGCGGGAGTCGACAGCGACGGCGATGTCGAGGATCCGGCCGCGGTTGGTGCGTTCGAGGGAGACCTCGTTCAGCGCCCATGCGCGATCCAGCACCGCTCCGTCCACAATGATCTCGGCCTCCACCGTGACGCGGTCCTCGACGGCGTAGTCGCCTGCGACGATCTTGTCGACAGTGGAGGCGAGCGCATGCGGCTCGGCCTCGGCGAGGAAGCCGACGTGGCCGAGGTTGACGCCGATGAGCGGCACCCGCCATGGCCGCGCCAGTTCGGCGGCGCGGAGGAACGTCCCGTCGCCGCCCAGAACAAGTACGAGGGCACACCCGTCGGCCGCGGACTCCGCGTCTTCGACGATGTCAACGCCCTGCACCGACACGTACGGCGATTCCGTGGCGAGCATGCGCACGCTCAGCCCGGCGGTGAGCAGTTGCAGCGCGGCCAGCGTCGCCTGGTCGCAGATGTTGCGCCGTTCGGTGTGTGCCACCAGGAGCACAGTTCGGGTCGCCGTCGTCACAGCACCTCCTGCCCCGTCTCGTGCCCCGTTGGGTGGCCGTCGTGCCGGTCGGGTCCGGCGCCCGCGGCGAGGATCTCGCGGATCCCGGCCCGATCGAGTCGCCGGTCGGCTTGGCGACGCAACCAGAGAAAGACTTCCACGTTGCCCGACGGCCCGGGCAACGGGCTCGCGCAGACTCCCTCGGTCAGCCAACCCAGCTCCGCTGCAGTGTCGGCGATATCGGCGACGACCTCGGCGCGCAGGGACGCGTCGCGGACCACCCCCCCGCTCCCGAGCCGCTGCTTGCCGACCTCGAACTGCGGCTTGACCATCGGAATCAGGTCACCGTCGTCGGCCGTGCACGACGCGAGGGCGGGCAGGACGAGAGCGAGGGAGATGAAGGACAGGTCGGCGACGGTGAGGTCGGCCAGTCCACCGATCGTGTCCGGCGTCAGCGCGCGCACGTTGGTGCGGTCGTGCACGCGCACCCGCTTGTCGCGCTGCAGCGCCCAGACCAGCTGGCCGTACCCCACGTCGACCGCGACCACCTCAGCGGCGCCGCGGCGCAGCAGCACGTCGGTGAAACCACCCGTCGATGCGCCGGCATCCAGGCAACGCTTGCCGGTGACCGCAATGGCAGCGAAGGCGTCGAGCGCACCGGCGAGCTTGTGCCCGCCGCGGGATGCATACCCCGGGTCGTCGGTGTCGGCCGCCACCCGGATGGGTGTCGCGGGCTCGACCCCGGACGCGGGTTTGACGGCCACGACGCCGCGTACCTCGACCCGTCCGGTTGCGATCAACGCCGCCGCCTGGTCGCGCGAGCGGGCCAGCCCGCGCCGAACCAGTTCGACGTCGAGGCGTTGCACGCGGCGGGTCATAGGACGGTGGGTCGCGCTCAGGCGGGGTCGATCGCGGCGAGCACGGCGTGCAATTGGATGTGCAGGCGGTCGTAGAACTCGCCTTGCTCCGACAACGAGCGGGCTGAGACAGCGTCCAGCTCGGCGCCCAGCTCGGCCAACGACAGCAACCTCGGGGCATCGAGTTGCGCAGCATCGGGGTCGGTGCTCACCTCAGATTCCGGCTGCTGCTCGGCGCTCACGGCTGCGACGCTACCCGGTGGTCACTGCGGTAGCGTCGCACCGGGCCGGACCCGGCCGAGGCGGAGAGGATCGTCGGATGGCCAGCGTTGCCGAGTGCGAGCAGGCGTTCAAGACCCTCGCGGAGCGTCTCGTGGGCGCGGACGAGAAGACCCGCAAACGCACCGACTTCGACCGCACGCTCAGCTGCACCCTGCCTGACCTCGGCGTCATCTTCGCCGGCAGGCTCCACGACGGCCTGCTCACCGATATCGCGCAGGTGGAGGACCCGAGCGCCCAGGTGCGCCTGAAGATGTCGAGCGACGACTTGGTCAAGATGGTGGCCGGTGAGCTGCATCTGGCGTCCGCCTGGGGCAGTGGCCGCATCAAGATCGACGCGAAGGTTTTCGACCTGATCAAACTGCGTTCCATCTTCTGACCGCAGGCACCACCGTCGGCGCAAGCTCGTACCGGCTCGGATCCGCCACGCTCAGTCAGATAGGTCAAGAGCGGCCAGCAGTTGGTCCGCCCGCTCGTCGCCGGCGCGCACGCGTATCCCGTCCTCGGCTGCGTGCTCGCCGGATGCCCCGTCACCGGACCCGTCGTCACCGGACCCGTCGTCACCGGGCATGTCGTCGCGCCAGGCGAGCGCGCACAGGGCACGCAGACCGTCCAGGTCGTCGCCGGCCGCGCTCGCCACTGCTCGGGGCAGGTAATTGAGCCGCAGGCTCCCGTCGGCGCGTCGGTGTGCGTCCCACTGGCCGCACCTGGCGTTGCTCCCCTCGAGGCTCGGTGCCGGGTGTGCGCTGAGCAGGCCGGACACGTCATGCGAGAGAAAGGACGGTCGCAGTTGCTTGGGCGCTGACAGCAGTCCGCGCGCGTCGGCGACACCGGTGAACACCAGCAGACTCGCGCATCCCACCGTGTTCGCGCCCTCGATGTCGGTGTCCAGCCGGTCTCCCACGACGATCGGCCGCCGTGCTCCTGAGCGTTGCACAGACTCACGATGCATCGCGGGATCGGGCTTTCCGGTCGACACCGGCTCGACGCCGGTAGCAAGACGCAGCGCGGCCACCAGCGCGCCGTTGCCCGGAAGCGGACCGCGCGGTGAGGGCACGGTGGCATCGAGATTCGTCGCCACCCATGGGACGCCGCGGCGGATCGCCACTGCACCTTCGGCCAACTGTTTCCAGTTCAGGTCCGGCGAGTAGCCCTGCACCACCGCGGCCACGTCCGAGCTGGCGGTGTGAACCGGGCGGAGCCCGCGCTCGATGAGCGCCTCGGTCAGTCCGAGGGTGCCCACGACCAGCACCGCTGAACCGGGCTCGAGCCGATCGGCCAGGTAGTGCGCAGCGGCTTGCGAGGAGGTGATGACCTCTGCGGGGTCGGCCGCGATGCCCAACCTAATCAGATGCTGGGCGACGGCAGTCGGCGGTCGGGAGGCATTGTTGGTGACGAACGCCAGTCGCATCCCTTGCTCGCGCGCCGAGGCGAGCGCAGCCGGCGCGCCGTCCACCGCGTCCGGGCCGACGTAGACAACACCGTCGAGGTCGAGCAGGGCCACGTCGAACTGCTGGGTCAGCGGGACCGACGAACTCTGCAGACGGGTAGAGGTCACAGACCGAATCCTGACACGCGGCCGCTGATGCGTAGCATCGCTGACCGTGACCGCTCAGATGGACACCCCGGCTCCCGGAAGGGTCGACGGCCTGGTGCTGCAGCCGTTCGCTGCATTGCGGCCGACCGCGACCGACGACGTCCTGGGGGGCTACCTCTGCCCGCCATATGACGTCATCGACCCGGCAGAGCGGGCCCGGCTGCTCGCGGACAACCCCGACAACGCCGTCGCAGTTATCTTGCCGGAGGCGGCAGCCGGCGACGCAGATCGCTACGAGCACGCGGCGCAGCTGCTTGCGCGCTGGGTCGAGGAACGCCGCTACGCAGTGGACCCTGCGCCGGCGCTGTACGTATACGAGATGAGGGACCGTCACGCTTCGATCACCCGCGGCCTGGTGGGCGCCGTCGAACTGCGCGACCCCGCCGACGGGGTCATCCTCCCGCACGAGAACACGATGGCAGGACCGGTGGCTGATCGTCTCGCCCTGATGACGGCGACTCAGGCGAACCTTGAACCGATCTATCTCGTCTACGACGGCGGCGGCGCGGCCTCGCGGGCCGTCGGTGATGTCGAGGCCACCGAACCCGTCGCCCGTGCCCGGACGGCGGACGGCATCAGCCACACGCTGTGGGCCATCACCGAGGCCGCGGTGCTGGACGAGGTGGCGCGCGACCTTGCCGGGCGGCGGGCTCTGATCGCCGACGGGCATCACCGTTACGCGACCTACCGAGAGCTGCAGCGGCGTCGTCGCGCCACGGACGGAGGCGGCGCCTGGGACTACGGCCTCACGCTGCTCGTGGACTCGACCAGCTACGGGCCGAAGGTGCATGCCATTCATCGCGTGCTCGTCGGGTTGCCCACGGCCGTCGCGGCCGGGCAGGCCGCCGGCTGGGGGTTGGTCGTGGCCGACGTCCCCGATGCGCTCACCGGTATGGACCGCGCCGCGCGAACCGGCGGGTTCGCGGCCGTGCTCACCGATGGCGCCTCGTCGGTTCTGGTGTCCGACCCCGAGGCGCGGCTGACTGCGGCGATCAGACAGCAGGACGAACCGGAGGCACTCGCGGGTCTTGACGTCACCGTGCTGCACCGTGGACTGGTCGAACAGGTCTGGGATCTCACCGACACGGTGGAGTTCGTGGGGTACGCGCACACCGTCGACGAAGCGGTGGAGCAGGCCCGTGCGACCGGCGGCACCGCCGTGTTGTTGCGGCCCACGCCGGTCGCCGCGGTGGCTGCGGTAGCCGCGGCGGGTGCGCGGATGCCACGCAAGTCGACGCTGTTCACCCCGAAACCGGCCTCAGGCCTGCTCATGCGGCGCTTCCGCGACGTCTGACTCGACGCACCTGGACCTCGTACCGGCTGTTGAGCCCCTTCGGGGAACGCCAGAACCGGCGGTGCAGACTGCCGGTTACTTCAAGCAGGTCGCCCGGTACTGCAGCGGCGAGACTGCGTCGGACACGAGCGTTGGTGGTGGCGCAGTCAATGCTGTCGACCTTGGCGCGCTCCCCGCTGGGGCGGAGCACGGTGAGGCGGAACGCGCAGAGCTCGTCGCCGCTCGGCATCGTCCGGACCTCAGCGTCGGCTGCCAACCGACCACGCAGAAATACCTCGTTGTCGCCCGTTGGCGACTCGTGCGCTGTCATAGGCGAATGGTCAGCCAACCCGCCGACGTCCGGCGAGGCCCAACTCATCCACGGTGGACGAAAGCCGGCTTGTGGACAGCAGGAGCCGGAACTGTCAGTGCGACGCGCTATCGCACCGGCATGGCGCTAGAGCAGGGCAGCGGCTCGGTCGACGGCATCGGTGTCGCCGTCGACGTCGAGGGCAGCGCTCGCCGCGAACCACGTCGCTGCATCCTGACGGCGCTCGGCCGCTTCCAAAGCATCGGCGTAGGCGTACCAGAGCCGTACCGCACCAGGTTTGGGTCGATTGCGGTCCAAGCCACCGCGCGCAAGCACGGCAAGCGCAGCGTCGACCTGGCCGAGGTCGCGCCGTGCGCCGGCAACCACGATGAACAGCTCAACGCGGGTTTCGGGATCAAGTCGCCCCACATCCGGATCGTTCAACACGCGCAGCGCCTGATTCGAACGAC
The DNA here is from genome assembly GCA_038207565.1 of Mycobacteriales bacterium. Classification (GTDB taxonomy): domain Bacteria; phylum Actinomycetota; class Actinomycetes; order Mycobacteriales; family Jatrophihabitantaceae; genus JALZAI01. The sequence goes on along the minus strand of JBBQZQ010000040.1, from coordinate 1,403 downwards.
CCAGGGCGCGCTCGCAGTCGGCGAGCAGGGCGAGATTACGCGGATCGCCGGAGATTCGCCGCGCGGTGCGCAACTCGGTGATGGCCTCGTTCCACTCCCGCGCGTGGTAGGCCGCGATACCGACAGCTTCACGGACTGCGGCGATGCGCGATGCGCGACCGCGCGCAGCCCGGGCATGGGCCAACGCCTTCTGCGGGTCGGTGTCCAGTGCCAGGCCCGCCGCGGCCAGGTGGCCGGCGACCAGCTCGGCGTTCAGCTTGCTCAGCGATCGCAGTTCGTTGCGGACCGAGCGATCAAGCATCGAGATGTCCAGCCCGTCAGGCAATGCCGGCTCGTTAGCCAGACGGACCGTACGATCGGTCGCTCGCGCAGCGGAGCGCTCGCCGCGCCGCTCGGTGGCGTGACTGCTATCCCCGCTGCTGGAGCGCGAACTGGCGCGTCCGGCCGATCGGCCCGCACCGGCGTGACCATCGCGCGACGGCGCGGGACGCCCTCGCCCACTCGACTTGCGTGGAGCATCGCCGCGTTCGCTGTGGCCGGGTGCGCCCTGGCGGTGGTCAGCTCGCCCGGAACTTCCCTGCCGCAGCGAAGGACGTGCTTCGAAGTCCCGGCCGGAACGGCCGCGCTCCGCGGCGGGGCGCGCGTTACGAGCACGGTCGGAGCCCGCACGATCCGGGCGAGCACGGTCGGAGCCCGCACGATCCGGGCGAGAAGCAAATCCCCCGCCGCGTTCCGCGCGCCCAGCCTGGCCACCGTCGCGTGCGCGCGGAGATTCCGCGGCTCCGGAGCGGCGGGCGCCGGAACGTGACGTCCCAACGTTGCGGTTGGGCTGCGAGCTGCGACCAGGCCTGCCGTCCGAGCCGCGCTGAGGTGCGGAACTGCTACGCCGTGGCTTGGCGCGCCCGCCGTCTGCGCCGGCTGGTGTGTCAGGCATTCAGTTCGTCATCCCGATTCGCAATTCATCGACGATCGCGTGCAAAAATACAACGAGGGTCGTTCGGAAACCGAACGACCCTCGTCGAAGTTGTGTCCGGCGACGTCCTACTCTCCCACGCAGTGGCCCGCGCAGTACCATCGGCGCTGAGAGGCTTAGCTTCCGGGTTCGGGATGGGACCGGGCGTTTCCCTCTCGCTATGGTCGCCGAAACTCTATGGAGATATGGCCCGCACCGTTTGCCCACCTACTGGTGGACAGACGGGGACCGTACCTCGGGAACCGCACAGTGGACGCGTAGCTGCGAACTCGAGAGCTCGCAAAGATTAGGTGTGTGGCAAGTCCTCGGCCTATTAGTACCGGTCAGCTGCACGTGTTACCACGCTTCCACTTCCGGCCTATCAACCCGGTGGTCTAGCCGGGGGCCTTACTCCATAAAGGATGGGAGATCTCATCTTGAAGCGAGCTTC
>JBBQZQ010000039.1:0-38101 GCA_038207565.1 Mycobacteriales bacterium | reverse complement strand
GATAGGAACCGGGGGCTGATCTCGCGCACTGCCAACCGGTCCAGCGCCTGCACAAACCTGACGGCCTGGCCGTGGCGGTAGGTCTTGTAACCGCGCGACCAGTTGTTCCCCGTCGTGCGGGAAACGCCGACCTCGCGAGCGTCGGCAACGATGCTCAACCCCCTCTCCCGCAACTCCATAAACCGCTGGCGCTTGGCCGACTGCGGACGCCGCCCCGGCCCCTTCTTCACACGACGAGAGGATGACAACACAACCTCCAGAATCTAGGAGGTGTTGCGACCGTCGATTGAAACCACCCCGCAGCCAGAGGGTCAATTTTCAGCCGTTGTTGACATCGCGCCCGATTTGGCGCTCGCGTGTGGGTTGCCTCGTCCCACGTCGTTGGTGATCGGTGTCAGAACCCGACGAGCTCCTCGGCGAGCACCATCGTGCAGTTGCTGGTTGATGAGTGGCGAAGCGGTTTGGTGTCCTGGTAGTGGGGGCCATGATGGAGGGCCAGGACCGCCGCTTTCGAGGGGAAGGCGAGGATCGCGTAGACCGTTCGCGGCGAGCCCTCGACCACGAATGCCGCCGTGTCGAAGGCGAGTACTCGCCCACCGTGCTTGGGTAGGAGCGCGAGGACTTTCGCTGGATATCGTTGGAACTTCTCGGGGTCATCGACGTCGTAGCTGCCCATGCAGTAGAGCATGATGGCCACCTCTCGAGATCCGACGTCCGCGCTCGGTCGTGCTATGGAGCCGGCCGCGGATCGTGGTGCCTCAAGTCAAGGTGCCCGCGAAATCTGGTCGGTGCCTCAGCTGGGAATGCCCGCGAAAACTGGGTCATCAGCTCGCCTTGATCCGGATGTCTTTGCGGACGTCGGGTAGCGCGGTGGGGATGCTGGGGAGGTAGAGCTGTTAGGTCTTGTCCTTAGCGAGTTTGAGAAGGACGGCTCGCAGATCGGCGAACTCGCGGCGATCTTGGCTGGGTTGAGGCTGTCGCGGGAGGCGACCAGCTCGGCCCGCTGAGCCGGGCAGAGCACCCGGCTGCGAGGAGCCGCTCCAGCGGCGTGGTGGGCTTGTCGTAGAGGCGTGTGCGGCGGCCGTTGCGGTCGGTGCCGAAACCGACGGGTTCTTGGTTGGGGTCAGGTAGTTGAACCGGTCGTTGACCAGGCGCCAGAGTCGGTTCAACGCGGCACGTTCTGGCGTGGTGTCGTAGCGGTAGTAGAAGCCGTACTTGCGCACCAGATGGTTGTTCTTCGATTCGATGGTGGCCAGGTCGTTCTTCTTGTAGGGCCGCGATCGGGTGAAGAAGATCTTCCGCTCGCCGGCCCACTTGATCACGGCCTTGTTGAGGAACTCGGTGCCGTTGTCGAAGTTCAGCCCGGTGACATCGAACGGGACCTTATCCACGCCGGTTTTCAAGGGGCCGAGGATGTGGATGTGGCGTTGTTGCGCACCGTGCGGGTGAACACCCATCCGGTGTGGACGTCGGTCAGGTTCAGGGTGGGGGCGAACTCGCCCATCAAACTCGGCCCGCAGTGCGCCACCGTGTCGCCCTCGAAGAACCCCGGCTCGGCCTCGACCTCGTCACCGGCCTTGCGGATCTTGATCGACGAACGCAGCAACGGCGAGGGCTTGGTCGTCGACCTGCCGCGGATCTGGTCGGTAGCCTTCGCGGTCTTGAGGTAGCGGTCGATCGAGGCCGCGCTCATCGCCAGCAACTCTGCCCGGACCGCCGGGCTGTACCGGTCGCGCCCGAGGCCGAGGTCGCCGTGGCGCTCCAGCCCGTCGAGCTGGGTGCCCATCGAGGCGGCGAGGTACTTCCCGCACTGGCCACCCGAGGCGGCCCAGACCTTCCGCAGCACCTTCAGGGCGTCATAGGAGTACTTCGGCGAGCGCGGCCTGCGAGGCCGCTTCGCGACCTGGCCGCCACGCGACCACCCGGTGACCTCGACAACCTGATCTAAGACCCGGCCTTTGTCCTTCTTCCCCGCCTTCGCGTACCTGCTGGTGACCTCGGTACGAGACGTCATCGACAACCCACTCCGCATGCCCCAGCACGCTCACCGCTTCGCGGGCATAGCTACGTGAGGCACGGGCAGCGTTTCGCGGGCAGTTTTCGTGAGTCTCGTCGCGGATTTGCGGTTGACGTCGTGGGGGCGGAACAATCCGGCTTGCAGACCGAGAGGGGTTTCGGGTGGCTGCGCCGAGGTTCATGCCGCCGAGTGCCGAAACGTTGGCCACGCACGCGTCAATCTCCGGTGTCCGGTTCATACCGGGGACCGTGACCGGTCAGGCGAATGTAGACGGCCGGCTCGGCCCGGAGGCCGCCGGCGCGATCCCGATACTCATCTTCTCCAGCGTGGACGAGGAGGTGTCGGCCCGGTTCTGGGTAGCGAACCTGCCCGTGGTCCGCGCCCTGAGTGACGCGCCGGGGTTCATCCGCCGGTTCAGCTGCGTCGACGGTGTCAACGTGTACCTTGTCGCGTTCTGGCTGACCGTCGAGGATGCGAAGGCGTTCATCCGCTCCGCAGAACACCGCGCCGCGGTGCGGGCCCTCTACGGCGAGCGCATCCTCTACAGCCACTTCGTCGGCTTGTGGACGGCGCACTCGATGCACGACCGGTTGATCTTCTGCCCGGCCTGCGGCACGCCACACCGGCGCCCACCACGGCCTGCGCTGACTGCGGCTCACCGCTGCGCGACGCCTTCGCCGAGCCGCCCGCAGCCGCCGAATGATCCAGATCCGATCCCGTCCCGGCCTTCCGCGATCGCGCGCTCCACGCCCTTCGGCCGGCGGCCGCCCGCGGAGGCTCAGCTGCGCCGACGCCAGTGCAGCTGGTTGACCACCGTCTCCCCGCCGAACGCCATCGGCAGCATCAACAGCACGAGATCGCCGGTGCCGTCGATCGCGGCGAGCCGCCGCTGCTGGGTGCCGACCCAGTCCGGATGGACAGAGAGTTCGACGTGGTGGACGACCTGGTCCCCGTCCAGCTGGTACGTCCCGCAGTACGCCACGTCGGCCGCGAATGCGCCCGCCTGGGCGGCTGGGTCAGTGTCGCGGGGGTCCGCCGTCCCCAGCGGTTCCCGCACGCTGTCGGCGACCTGGACCGCCATCCGGCCGCTGGCGGTGTAGATCAGGTCGCCGATTGGACGCTCTTCGCCCGGCCACCGGACCCGCCCGTCGGAAGCCCGGCTCTCCCATGGCACGAGCTCCCACTCACCTACAAGGTCCATGACCTGAAGTATCGCAGCACCAGGAAGATGGCTCGGCTGGCGTCGATGCGGGCACCTGACTGAAGCGCAGAATGAACACCCGCTGCCCGCTTTTCGCGCCTTCCGACTGCGCCATTCGGCGTTATGCCGGGCCGGTCGTGTTGGCGATCACGGCGCGCAAGCGGCTCGGGGACCGCCGTTGGATGGGTGACCGTCGTTGACGTCATTGAGCTGGGCCGCGCGATTGACATGGCGCGAGTCACCCGCCCATCGCTGCCGCGACGTCCGTGCTCGGACCGTCTGCGACGTCAACACTTCTCTGTCGATCGCTGTCACTTTCCAGCCGGGAACCGCACCTCTCTCGGTAGGAGGCACCCCACGCACTGAGGAGTGACATCGAATGCCTATCGCTACCGAGTTCGGGCTGACGTTCGGCTGCGGCCACGTCGGCACCGCCGACCTGGCCGCGTTGCCGGCCGATCGCCGCGGCGGGCGCATCGCCTACCTGCAGGACAAGGGGCTGTGCGGCGACTGCTTCGAGGCCACCCGCGCGAAGCGCCGCGAGATCGACCGCGACAGCTGGGTGACCGCGCGCCGCAACGAGCAGGACGCGAATGCCGCCCGGTGGGCCCGCGACGAGCGGTACGCGCCGCTGGCCGGCAGCGCCACGCAGGTCGGGTTCGCCGCCCGGGTGCGCTTCGACCTGATGCGCCAGCTCTATGCGTGGGCCGTCCAGGAGGGGCACGACCCGGCCGGGTACGAGCGGGTCGAGCAGACCGCCAAGGGCATCGACACCGCCCGCTGGTGGCTCGACCAGCGGCCACTGGTCACCGGCGGAGTCGCCGACGGGATCGGCGACATTGGCGGCTTGGTGGAGCTGCTGGACGCTGCGGCGGCCACGTATGACGGCTCGGGACTCATCGTCTGTGAGAACACGGCATGAGGACCGCGGGATGAGAACGCTGCGGACGTTGTCTTCCCGTGGCTACGCCGGCCCGGGAGGTGGCCGGGTCGGCTACGTCGAGGCGCCGACCGAGTTCTACGGCACGTCGCGGCAGGTGTGCGGGCTGTGGCCTTTCGCGGCCGGCACCGGCGCCCCGACGACCGGCGTCCCGCTGGGCACCCATATGCGAACCGGCGCGTGGGTGTGCGGGGATCCGTTGAGCTATTTCACCCGGGCCAATCTGATCCGGGTGCCGTCGGCGTTCCTGTTCGGTCAGCCCAGCCTGGGTAAGTCGACGCTGGGCCGGCGCTGGCTGACCGGCGCGGAATGGAACGGCTACAAGCCGTGGGTGCTCGGGGATCTGAAACCGGACTACGTCGACCTGATCACGGCGATGGGCGGGCAGATCATTACCGTCGGGCGGGGCCTGGCCGGGATCAACCCGCTGTCCGGCGGGGACCTGGCCGCGATCCTGCCGCGGATCGCGCACCTGCCCGAGCTGAACCGTAGGATCGGGCAGAAGGTCCACGGCCGGCAGCTGGCCATGATGCGGCTGCTGATCTCGCTGTCGCGGCACCGCTCAGTCACCGGTGACGAGTCGACCCTGCTCTCGGCCGCGATCCGATCGCTCGACGACCAGCACTGGGCCGCCGGCACGACACCGCGGGTCGGGCATCTGATCGAGCTGCTGACCAACGCCCCGCGGGAGCTGCGCATGGTGATCCTGGCCGGCGACGACGAGCCGTACTTCCGGCAGATCTCCGACGGACTGCGCCGCGCGTTGGCCGGCCTGCTGGAGGGCCAGCTCGGCGACGTGTTCGCCCGCGACACCACGGTCTCCTTCGACGTGAACGCCAGCGCGGTCGACGTCGACATCTCCTCCATCGACGGCAGCGACGTCGAACTCGAGGCGGCAGTGCTGACCGCGACATGGAACGAGGGTTTCGCCGCGGCCGAGGCCGCGCACGTCCTGGCCGACGCCGGGCTGGGGCCGCACCTGAACTTCTACCTGACGATGGACGAGCTGTGGCGCGCGATGCGCGGTGACGGGGAGATCGTCGACATCATCAACGACCTGCTGCGCACCGACCGGCACAAGGGCATGGGGGAGCTGTTCATCTCCCACTCGATGGGCGACCTCGACCAGTTGACCAGCCAGGAGGCCCGCAGCAAGGCCCGCGGCTTCGTCGAGCGGGTCGGCATGATCGGCTGCTTCGGGCTGCCGCAGGTCGAGTTTTCCAGGCTCGCCGACGTCGTCGACTTCTCGACCGTCGAACGCTCCGAAGTCGTGTCCTGGGCCGCGCCGCCGTCGCTGGACACCGCCACCGGACGCATGTCCGCCCCGCCCGGGCGCGGCAAGGTGCTGCTCAAGATGGGAAACCGGCCCGGCGTCCCGGTGAACATCAAGCTCACCGACGCCGAGCACACCGCCGGCGTGCACGACACCAACAAGCGCTGGCACCATCGCGGCCGGTCCGCATGAGGCCGCATGGCATGCCCGCCGCCGCGTCGAGCACGGAGCAAGCGCTGCGCCCGCGGCCGCCGCTGCGGCTGCGTGCCGCCCTCGCCGACGCTGCCCGTCTGGCCGAGCTGTGGGACGTCGCCCTGCGCGCCAGCTTCCAGCTCGGCTACGGCACCGGCCACCAGAGCGGGGTGATCGCCGGCCGATGTGGGGAAGCCACCGCGTGGCAGGCGATCGTCACCGGCTACTCGGCCGTGCTCGACGCACCGACCCGCGCCGAGCTCGCGCGGGTGCGCCGGCCGACCACCACCCCGTGCTCGCCCGCTACGGCAGCCCGGACTACCGCGGTACCGCCGGGCACCGCACCCATTGCCAGCACGGAAAGGGCCGGGCATGACCGAATTAGAGAAACGGCCCAACGACGGGCTGCTGCCGCTCATCGCCCTGCTGACCGTGTCCGGCCTGGCGCTGCTGGCGTGGTGGCCGATCGTCACCGTCGCCCACCTGCACCACGACAGCGGGCACGGCCGGTCCGCCCCGCTCAATCCGGCCGCGCTCGCGATCGGCCTGGCCCGCCGCACCGTCACCTGGCCGGGCACCACGGTGCTCGTTCTGTACGGGGTGCAGCTGGCCGCCCTGGTCGCCGCCACGGTGGTCGTGCTGCGCGCGCGTCGCCGCCGGGCACGGGACCGCACCCGGGCAGACCGGGCGACCGGGCACCTGTCGAGTCCGGCGGAGATGGTGGGGCTCACCCCGAACCAGGTCCGCGAGTCCTCGCGCCGGTTGCGCCCGGGCGTCGCCGTTGACGACCCGGCCCAGCATGGCGTGCTGCTCGCCGAGACACTGGTCAGCCGCACCCCGTTGCGGATGTCGTGGGAGGACATCGCCGTGGTGATCGCCGGCCCGCGCGTCGGCAAGACGACCAGCACCGTCGTCCCGGCCATCGTCGCCTACACCGGGCCGGTCAAGACCAGCAGCAACAAGCCCGACACCCACGACGCCACCCGCGAGATCCGCGAGCAGCGCGGCACGGTGTGGCTCTGCGACCCGCAAGGCCTCGTCGGCACAGGTGGCTCGGTCGGCACCGTCGGCTCGCTCGGTGTGGGCAACCCGTCCGACGGCGTTGTCAGTGGCCCTGCGTTTTGGTGGGACCCGCTCGCCGACATCACCGACCTGGCCGTGGCCCGGGAGCTCGTTCAGATCATGATCGACACCACGGTCGACGCCGACGCGAAACCCGACGCGTACTTCCACCCGACGGGCAAGGCGACGCTGGTCAACTACGTCTTCGCTGCCGCGCTGGCCGGCAAGACGCTGCTCGACGTCGACAGGTGGCTGTCCGACGTGCAGGACACCGAGGCCCGCGCGATCCTCACCCAGCGTGGGTTCCCGGCCGCGGCGGCGCAGCTCAAGGCCGTGCTCGCGAAGCCGGACCGGCAGCGTGACGGTGTGCTCGGCACGGCGCAGAGCTGGCTGTCGGTGATCACCGACCCGCGCTACGCCGCCTGGATCACCCCACCAGCCGGATCGCTGGATGCTCGCACCCCACGTTTCGAGCCGGAGAGTTTCGTGCGCTCGAGCGCGGACACGATCTACCTGCTCAGCCAGGAAGGACCCGCCTCCGCCGCGTTCGTGACGACCGCGCTGAACGCCGCGATCGACCGGGCCGCGATCGGCTACGCCCGCACCATGCCCGGCAAGCGACTGGCCAACCCGGTGCTGTCGATCCTCGACGAGGCCGCGAACACCATCCGCGACACGACACTGCCGGACAAGGCCAGCCACTACGGCTCCCGGGGGCTGCCCACCGCGATCGTGCTGCAGTCCTGGTCCCAGGGCGTGCAGGTGTGGGGCGAGCGGGGCATGCGCAAGCTGTGGTCCGCGGCCAACGTCAAGGTGTACCTCGGCGGCGTGGCCGAGACCGAGTTCCTCAGGTCGATGTCTGACCTACTCGGCGACCGAGACGAGCGGTACTGGACCCAAAGCAGCAACCGCAGCGGCAGCTGGGGATCGGGCAGCTCGTCTAGGTCGACGGCCGAGCAGCTGCGCCGCGTCCCGATCATGTCGGTCGCCGAGCTCGCCGCGCTGCCCCGCGGGCGGGCGCTGCTGTTCTCCAGCGGCAATCGGCCCGCGCTCGGACGGCCCACACCGTGGATGGCCGGCCCGTACGCCGACCAGGTCCGCGCCTCCCTGGCCAAATGGGAGAGCCAGGACAGCCGCGACCAGCGCGTCGCCGAGACCGACTCCGCGGCCGCCGCGGCGCGTCTCGCCGAACTGAACGACCAGATCCTGCGAGACGAGCGACGCGCCCCGTCCATGACGAACGAAGGGGTACTGCTGTGAGCAATTCCGAGGTCGAACTCGACCAGCATGGGGAAGCGGGCCGGCAGATGTCGGCGCTGCTGTCCGCCGCGTTGGCCGCGGCTCAGGTCAGCGCGCAGGTCGCGGCTCAGCGCGCGCGGGAGCGGACCCGCGAGGCTGAGCAGCAGGCCCGGCACGCCGAGCAGCTCACGCGGAACCAGCAGCGGCAAGCCGAGCGGGCCTATCTGGACGCGCAGCGTCAGCTCGAGCGTCAGGAGCACGCCGAGCAGGCGGTGCGTCATCGCCAGTGGAGCCTCAGACCCACCGCGCAGTGGCTGCACGACAACCCGCTCTCGGCCGCCGCCGCGCGGGCCTCGGCAGACGCGCACCGCAGCAACGACCCGGTCGCCGCCCGGCACGCCGAGCAGTGGGAGACCGCGTTCACGCGCGAAGGCATCGACCTCGACGACGTCCGCGCAAACGCGCGGGCCGCCGTGGCTGCCGCCGGGCAGGAGCATGGGACCGGAGCCGCTTCAACGACGTCCGCCGAGCCAGTCGAGATGGCCGGCGACCTCGCCGCCACCGGGGTGGCAACGGGTGCCGTCGTCGCTGGCACAGTCGACACCGCAGCCGCGGAGTCTGCCGAGCACGCACGCAACGCCGTCGGCACGTCACAGTGGTCCGCCTACGCCGACGGTGCCTACGCCGCAGCGCTCGGCGGCCGGGGAGTGTCCACCCCGCCTCACCAGGTCCTCGCCCACGCGCACGAGGCACCCGATCTTGCCGTGATCGCCGCCCACGGCCCCACCCGTGCCGTCGAACTGGTTCACACAAGCGGACTCGACCGGTGAACGCCGAGGACACGCTGCCCGATTTCGTCTACAGCTGGGTCGAGGACTGGTTCGTCAACCTGCTCGCCCCGACCATCGAGCGCCGCCTCGATGCCGATGGCGCCGGCACGCTCACCTGGTGCCCGCAGTGGTGGCAGCACCCGGAAGCGATCGCACGCCTCGAGGCGCTGTGGCGGGCATGGGAGGTCTGCCGCGACGCCGACGGCGAAGCACCCTCTCGATGGTTCTGGCAGCACCTCGATCCGATGCTCGCCGTGCTCATGGAGGCCAAGTGCGGCCCATTGAGCGACTGCAAACCCGACCAGCACCGCAAGTACAGCAACACCACCAAACTGCCGTTTGAACCCGCCCCGATCGGCTACTGGGGCACCGAAGCCGCCGTGATCGCTCGAGCGTCGACGACAACAGCCACGACGTGACGCGATCGAGGCGCTTGAGGCGCTGGCGAGCGGCGAATGCACGGCGCTGGAACTACTAGCGCCGTGTCCATCCGACGCACGGCGGCGCAAGGACGTTGTCGATCGCCGAGTGTGCCGACCTCGTGATTGCGCCGACCAATCGGCTGGATCGCCTGCGGAGCAGCGGGCCTGGCGCGAGTAGGTCGGCACTATCCACTCGCCCGAGCCGAGGCCCCTCCTCGTCATCCCAGCAGATGTGGGTCCGGCACCTGGTGAGGACGACGGCCGCGACGGGCTGCAACACGAGCAGTTCGCCGTGTATGGAGGCGAATTGGCATCGACGGTGGTCGGTCGTGCACTCGATCACGCCGATCCAGTATCTTCGGCAATCCGAGACGGACCCGTCTGCCCGTTCTCGTCGGAGGCAGTGATTGCGCCCGACCTGTCGACGCCCATGGCTTGTCAGACAGTCGATTCGTGCGCGAGGTCGGCACAATCACGAGGCCGACTATGCGCACGAACCGCATACTGAATGACCCGCCGATATGCGCACCATCCAAGTCAGATCAGGAAGTTCGCGCCCCTCACTCGCGACGGAACGACGTTCGCGGATCCTGACAGATCAGTGTTGCTTCACTCGCACGGCGGGACAACACTGAGTCCGCCCGAACGGCGTGCGGGGGACCAATGAGGTGCATTCTTGCTGTTGTGCTGCTGGTCGCGGCTTCGACTGTCGGATGCTCCTCTAGCAGCCCTGCCCGTTCGTCATCCAAATTTCTCAGTACCTCTGCGGCATCCTCTCGTGCCACGAAGCCGGTCGCCGCGCTCGTCGGGAGATGGCAACGAGTCGTGACCTGTCCGAGCTGGTAGATGCCCTCAAGCAGTCCGGCTTGGCGCCACTCACGCCCTACGCGTGGCTCGGGCAAACCTCATCAACGCCGGAGCAGCTTCGCTAAGGGAATTCCAAAGCCAACAATGAGCAAGCCTTGCACCGGCGCGCTGACGAGAAAGCACTCACACTTCTTCACCCAGTCCGGGCAGTTCGGCTCGCTGGACTGGTTGGGTGGGCACGTCGATGACGGCTCCTATCGGATCATCAACGGCAGCACGATGCGCATCGGACACGTGACCCTTTCAATACAGCATCAGACACGGCGATGCCCTCACCCTGTCTCCCGTATGCGCGATGACCTGCGCGGGTACGTGATCGACGCGTTCGGCGAGCGCGACGCCGGCGTCCCTGACGATATCGAGTTCGCGACCAAGCCGGCGCTGGCCGGGGTCATGCTTACCCGCGCCGTCGACGCGGGCGTCCCGGCCGGGTGGGTCGCCGGTGACGAGGTCTACGGCGCGGACCCGAAACTGCGCGCGAAGATCCGCACGCTCGGGCTCGGCTACGTACTCAACATCGCCTCCAACCAGCATGTGCCGCCACCGGCCGGCCGAATGCCCGCAGCCCAGTACGCGGCCAGCTCGCCAGCCGCGGCGTGGCAGCGTCACTCGGTGGGCAACGGCAGCAAGGGGCCGCGCTGGTACAGCCCACGCCGCGCGCCGTTGCGGGCGCCGCTGCGCGTGGCCGGGCCACGCTGGCGCATCGAAGCGAACTTCCAAGCCGCCAAGGAACTCACCGGCCTGGACCAGCACCAAGTCCGACGGTGGAAGTCCTGGCACCGCTGGACCACCCTGGCCATGCTCGCGCACGCGTTCCTCGCCGTCGCCACCGCAATCGAACGCGACCACGCACCCGCACCAGGCGGACTGATCGCGCACACCGTGAACGAATTCCGCCACCTCTTCGACGCGCTCCAGCTCGGCAACAGCCCCACCCTCGACACCCTGCTCGCCTGGTCCCACTAGCGGCGACGACATCAAGCCCAAGCCCGCGACTGCCACTACCGACGACGCGGTGAACACCAATGATCACGATCTACCACTGTCGAACTAGAACTCAATGATTCGTGTGCGGCGGCCTCTAGTCGGAGGGACAGCCTTGTTCGTCTAGGTCGTACTCGGCTCTGACGATATCTTGGGCGGACACGGCACGAGCGACCACGCAAGCCGCTCGAAGGACGCCGGTTGCAGTGGGATGGAAGGAGTCGGACACGGTTCTGTTCGGCGAGAATGGGCCGAAGTCTTGTACGACGGGACGGTCGCCGCACAAGCCGTGTGGGTTGAACGGAACTGCAACGTTGGGAAGTAGGGCGGTTGTGGTGTTGCTCGCTTCCCTGGTGCCCCATGCAAGAACATGAAGTCGCGAGCTGCGCTGGTGTCGCACGGCGAACGATATAGCTGCAGCTGCGGCCTTCTGAATCGTCTCGTCGAGGATGCCAGCGAACCTGTTGATGTACCCGATGTTGCGCCGGCCGATCGCAATGCTGTCTCTACACCGCCCGATCGGCACCGCGAACGGAATCGGATATTCGAGCACGTACAGGTGAGACCGGGGCTTCATCATCGTTAGGGTCACCTCGTAGGCATTGGTCAATCGTTGCTCGAGCTCTTTCCACTCCTCGGCCGGGTCGTCCCTCTTGCCGTTCGCCAGTCCGCCATCGCGCAGTATCTGACAGCTTCCCCCGGCGTGGCAGCCCGCCGGGCCAAGGTCGTAAACCGCGCCGGCGACTTCGCCGAATCCAGCGTCGTTACCGCCCACGGTGAGCGAGATGATGTCGGCAGATCGAACTGGGCGTAGAGGGTCGCTGACTGTCGTCCAGAAAGATTCGTCGAGTACTGCTGGCAAGGCCGACGCTGTCAGAGGAGTACGAGAGTTGCTCGCCCCAAGGCGCCAAAAAAGTTCGGAAGCCACTGCTCCGCTGCAAGCGCTCAGATCCATCTCCACTCGCAGCCCCTGCGCCTTGGAACGCAGGCGTGCCGCTGCCGCGACAGCGAAGGAGTTGGTGGGGTCTTCCGAAGGGGCTTCCGTTGATCGGACCGCCTACTCCAGCGCTATAGGAGTCGCCAAGGCCAGCCCATTTCAGTGGCTTACCGCCCGCGAAGGTCGCAGTGGAGGCCTGTGAGCAGTCGTCGACGCTCGCGCCGCCTGGGAGTTTCGCTTTCGGGGTCGGGATGGTAGCGCGCCCGACCTGATACCCGACGTAGCCAGTGACGCTGAGGGCCAGGACGGCGCAACCAGTAACGCTCGCCTTCACCCACGGCCGCATGCGGAAAGGTTGGCACTGTCCCGTAACGGTGTCCAGGCTTGACGCCATCTCGTTGAACATCACGGTCACTGTGGAAGGTCGTCCGGCGATGCACGGGTGTCGACAGGTCTAGTCTTTTCATAAATCGCGACGACAGAGAGCGGGGTCAGCATGTCGACTCATCGCACGGCGACATCGTCGCATTCGGCGTCGGATTGACGCGCGTGACTCCGCGGTACACGGTCGTCGAAGAACGCTTGGAACTCCTTGAGAAGCGGAGCTGCTATGCCCGACATTGCCTGCGATTGTGGCGGTGGATCTTCTACAGCCTGGGTCTGGCCGCGGTCGTCTCTGCAGCAGCTGCCGGCGCGTCAAGCCTCGCGGACATTTGGGGACCTAACGCGGCCGGTTTCCTGGCACTCGCAGCGGCGATTCTGACTTCGGTCGACAAGTTCATCGGCGCTAGTGGGAGTATCGCCCGACTGAACCGCCGCTGGCAGAGCTTCGTGGCGCTCGAGGACGAAGTGAAGTCTCTTTTGATCGACGCCAGAGAACGGGAACCACGGCTCGAGCTGGGCGACGACACGGCCCTTTCGGCGTACGACGTGTGGCTTACCGAAAAGTGCGCGCGCGTCGACGCGGCCTGGAGAATGATCAATGATCGTCACGATCAGGTATGAGCGACACCGACACAACGCGCAACCTCCCTCGCGCCGCCATCTCGCACGGTGACATCGACGCATAGAGCCTTGAAGCCGCCGTTTAGTCGAATGAAAGGTAAACGCAATATTGACGGTGATCGGCTCAACGCCGCTCTACGTGAAGCACCTATCGATCAATCTGCGCTCCGGACAGGTCGCCGTCGCCGTGCCTATCGAGACGGATCGCGCGCGGCGTGTTGAACTCGGGCTGCGCGGGCGTCGCGCATCCCATCTGCATGTTGATGCACGCCAACCCTCAGAATTGGCCCTCGTGGCCCGTGCTGGCCGCACGTCAGGCATCTCGCGCGGAACGCCGATGGACCATCTGGCGAGTTGGGGTGCCAGGCGAGCCAGAGTTCACCGGCCGGGCTCGTTCGGCACGGCAGCGTGTTCTTGGCCTGCAGGATGTGGTGCATCGACCTCCGCTCTTGGTGCGGCAACACGAGCGCGGCGCGCGGACTCGATAACCTCGGTTCCCGTCCTGGTGAAGTGCCATCCGCCGACATATGCGGGATCGCATGCTGTTGCTAGGGCCTGCCGGGTCGCCTGCGAGGCTTTGTGTTGAGCTGCTGTCGCGTCGTGCCGCGCGGCGATAGTGCGGGTGATCTGGGCGGCCAGCTCTATTACCTGGACGACGAGCACCTGGACCCGTAGGTGGTCCGGTGCGTCCGCGAGCCGTGCGGCCATGATGACTCGTGACGCTCCGCTGAGCAGCGCGGACACCTCGGCTGTGCTCTTAGTCGGCGCCGCGGGGGGCGCCGGCCAGGCTGTGGCCGGACGCGCCGACTGAGTCTCGTCGCCAGCGGTCGTGTGCTGTTCCCCGACTAGTCGCAGCTGCGCTGCGTCGCCAGCCGCGACGTCGACGCCGACACGCGTGCCCGTCGGAGTTGCCCGATTGATCGCCTGCCATGCCTTGATCAGGTCTCGCCGGAGTCGGGCGTCGCTGGTGGTGTTGGCCGCGGCGGCCAGTAGCCCGGCGGATTCCTGTGCGACGACGTACCACGCGAACCGATCCTCAAGCGGTACCTTCTGCAGCCGGTTGCCGGCCTGGCGCAAGGCATCGGCCGCGCCGGCAACGTTGCGGGGCTCGGCCTTGCGACGCCGGGCCGCGGCAGAGAACCATGCCGCGGCCGCCGCCTTGCGCTGCTCCTCGCTCTGGCCCCATTTCGTTCGCAGGGCCGGCAGCCGTAGATCCTTGCCCAGCCGGCCACCGCCGTACCAAACGAGCCGGCCCTCGCCGCCTCGCGCTGCGACCGAGTACCCGGTGACCATGCTTGGTCGGCTCCTCTCCTGACGGGCACAAACAACCAAGCCCTCGCCTCGTAGCCGCTCGACGAACTCCGGCTCAGATCGTGCACCGGCAGCGACCGCGCGCACGATCGTCGCCACCCGGTGCTGGGTCAGGTCGCTGACGTCGGCCACGGCGCCGGCGCGCAGCTGCTCAACCTCGTACCGCGACAGAGAGCGTCCATCCCCCAGCCCGGCCGGCGAGGTGGCTTGCAGGCCGAACTCCTCCTCGAGTTCGATACACGCTTCGCGTTGCCGCATGCGGTCAAATGGCAGCTTGTGGGCCCGCCCCTCGTCACGGATCAGGTTCGCGACGAGGTGGATGTGGTCGTTGCCGTTGGCCGACCTGCCGTGATTGATCGCGATCCAGTGCACCTGCTCGTCGAAGCCGAGCTTGTCAGCGAACCGCTGCGCCGCGCGCTGCCATTGGGCATCGCTGAGCTGGCCGTCGTCAGAGGGAATGGACACGACGAGGTGGTAGACGTGGCCGGCCGTGGTGCTATCGCCGTGCGCGATCGCGGGCTCGCCCATCTCCGCGACGAGCTGTGCCAGGATCTCCGGATCGGGTTGCACGGTACCGGGCCAGGTCGGGTCGGACGCACCGACGATGCGCTGGTTGGTGTGTTCCTCGGCGCGTCCAGCCCCGAACAGGTACTTGATCAAGCCACCCATCCGGCCACCGCGCAGCGACTTCGCGATCACCGGGAGCCGCCGGTCACGTGTGCTGCGACGTCGGCGATGGCCTCGTCGACGCGGGTCGCGATGCGTTCAACGGCGGCGATGACGGCCGGCAGGGCCGGGTCCGCCTCACCTGTGGCGTGGAGCTTCGCGGTGAGCTGGTTGAGGTTGTTCGCCACGCCGGCCAACACCCGTCGCGCACCGCGCGCATTCGTCAGCGACGACTTCACGTCAGCGGCCGCGACACCCTCTGGCCGCATACCGCAAAGAGCAAGGTAGCTCGGCACGGTCAGTTCGGCGGCCAACGCGCGCGCGAGGACAGCCTCGTACTCGCGGTCGGTCAACCGCACGACCACGCGGACCTGGCGGCCGCCGGCTGCTCGGCTCCGCCGCCGGCCGTGTGATGCAGGAGCGCCCATACCTGGGAAGTGCGCGTCGACCCCCAGAAAGTGACAGCTCTCCCCGTACTGCTTGTTGGTCCAGCGCAGCGTTCGATCATTCGATCGACCCAAGTGACCGCGCCCCGGCGGGAGCCGGTCACCTGCCATCAGTGCAACTGATGGCACTTCTTGCTCCGCGGTCACCCCGCTGCTCTTGCTGTCACGCGTCGCTCGCACGACAGGCCATGCTGTCGTCGCTATTGACACACACCGCGTGTTACTCGACACGGTGCGACGACGCGATCTCCACGAGTTGCCCGACGGAATGGCCTCGGTCAATGAACCAGGATCGCAGCGTGGTTAGGACGTCGCCCACACTCTTGTCTGTCGTGTCTATCTCTATGGAACCAGCCGGACGAACCAACGGACCCACCGAACGCATGCTGTCCCTTGAGTCGCGCCGCGCGATCCCCGCCTGAGTCTCAGTTGTCGGACCGCCGGTCTGCTGCCGCGCCGTTGCGCACGCGCCTCGATGCTCGCAGTCAGATAAATCTTTAGCTCAGCGCTTGGCCATACGACGGTCCCATCGTCCCTGCCCTCCGCCACGATGACTTCGCGGCGTCGGAACTTGCTGGGATCGCCGTGGCGTGGCTGCGCGGTCAGTGGCCCATCCGGCAGCCGGCCGGCAGCTGGACGTGTTCGCCGCTGGCGAGCTCCCCGTGGTCCTTCTCGTACTGGTCGACGATGCTGCGCAGCAGGTGCCGCCCGAACTCCGACCAGTTCTCGATGCCGGCCGGGCTTCGCAGCTGATGTTTGCACGTGGCCCGCAGCCGGTAGTCGACATCCTCGTCGAGGCGGGGGCGGATGACCTTCGACTTGGGGTCGTAGGCAGCCTTCGCGGTCGCCGCGGCGTCGGTGACCGGTCGGGCGGCGTCCGGTCGCGGGTTCGACCGCTCGGGTTGTCTCGTTGCGGACGGTTTGGATGGCTCCCGAGGAATCGGTGTCCACCGGCGCGGCCTCGACGACGCGCTGCGGGTCTCGGGAGCGACGTAGGAGCCGTGGTCACCGCGTTTGACGCCGGTCTTTTGGAGCGGCCACGGCGCATGTGACGGGGTTGCGGCCTGCCTGTCATCGGGAGGCCTACTCGAGCGGAGCCGAGACACTCGGGTCGGAGATGTCCGGGTTGATGACGTGGGCGATGGCCCGGCAGATGCCGAGCAGCCTGCTCGCGGTGGTTGGTTGAGGTCGGCGACGTCGGCGTAGGCGTTGTTGGTGCGCCTCACGGTGGCCCAGTGCGGTACGGCGACGGCTATGACGTCTACCGATGGGTCGACGGCGGCGGCCCAGAGGGCGTCGACGGAACACTGGCGGCATCGCCTAAGCCAAGACAGGCGAAAGCTGCCGGTCCTTTACATCGCAGCGAGTTGCCACTCCCGCGCCACCGGCGAGCCTCGCCAGCTTTGATCTTGCCACCAGATGCTCGCGACCTTGTGCGCTTCGAGGAACGCCACGTATGCGTCACCGACGGGCTCGCTGAAGAGGGCGACGAGACGCGGTGGCGCGGCGGGGGCGTACAGGAAATGCTTGTATCCGAGTAGCTGTCCGAGCGCTGCACGAACGGCATCGGTGGCATTGCCGTTGTAAACCACCTTCACCTCTACGACGTAGGTGATGCCATCGCGCCGCAACACGAGGTCCTGCGGATGCTCAGTGGTAGGGATGAATCCACGCTCGCCCGCGATCCGGCCGTATTGACTGACGATCGTCTCGTGCCGGCGGCTCTTGTTGATCACACGACCTTGCAGATGCGCGACGTAGTCGCTGTCGTTCTTTGGGCGGAACTGCGCGAGCACGTTGTCGTTCGTGCGGCGCCGGACGGCGCTCGGCGAAGCGACTGCGCCGGGCGAGGTGAGTAGCAGCCGCCTTTTCGCATGCACCGCATCGGCGTAAAGCGCGAGCATGGCCGCGAGATCATCGCGCATCTGGGACTCGCTCGGCAGCGTCCCGACCTCGTACGTTTGGCAAGCAATGTTGCCTGCCTCGTATGCCCGCTGCCGGGAACCTGTTGATCGCAGGTCAATTGGATCGGCGAAGGTCTGTCTCGACCTCGCTGGCACCGCCGCCCTGATCGCATCGGCGTCGACCCGCAGACGGTCGCGTGCCCGGGCGTCGCCGAGTTGTCTTCGTAGCTCCTCCATGCCTTGATTGAGAGTGAGAGCGAGAACTTCCATGTCCTCCGAGAAGATGTACACGACGTATACGCCGCGCTGCGGCGAGTCTGTCTCATCAGGATCGAAGAATCCCACCCAGGGCGTGAGAGTGGCCACGCCCTTGCCCCCGCTGCCCTGCACGACAAGCCCTGCCGGCGTATGTTCTGCCATCAGTTCGGGCGCGCCCGTCAGCATCGCCTGGGTATTCGTAACGAGCCCGTCTCGGCGGTCGTATGTGGCGGCGATTTCGAGGAAGTAGGCACTGAGGTCCACCGCCGAAGAATCGCAGAGTTGGCCATCGCGGCCAGGTTTCGACACGACCATGTGCCGAGTCCCCGACCGCGACGGCTGCAACCAACCCCGCCGAGCGCGGCGCGGTCAATTCCATCCCCGGGGTGATCCGGATACGCGGGTCGCCACGGGCGCTACCTCGAACGATTTCCCTCGACTCGGCCAGCGTCTATGCGGGACCGCTGGTTCGACTCCCGTTCTTCCTCCGCCACCTCGCGTTCTTGCGGGGCCGGTGGAGACGGTCAGAGGGCAAGAGCCGGCGCAGCCCGGTCACCGGTGACGCGGAGCTTGCGGAGCCGGCCGATCTGCCGGTACAGCGAAGCGCCAGTTGGTAGCGATCGGGCTTGCCAAAGGCGACAGTCCGGCCGGCGCGTCTGAGCGCCGGCCGGTGTCGGTGTCAGCGGGTGGCCCGGAGGCGGGGCATGGTCCGCGGGTCGACGGCTTGGGTGATCGCGGCCATCAGTAGGTCTGCGGCGGAGTAGGTGGGGTCTGCGTCCAGCGCGCGCTCGACGGCCATGGAGGCGAGCGCGCCGTTGCCTTCGCGCCAGGTCTTCCATCCGAACAGGAACAGTGCGGGTGCCCGGTGGGTGGCGGGCAGGGTCCGGGAGAGGTGCAGGAACAGGTCGCGTCCGTCGATGCGGCCGTTCTCGATGGCAAGCCAGGTGGCGTCGCGGACGTCGTAGCCGTCCAATGCCACGCCGTAGCGGGCGGTCTCGGTGTCGCTCCACTGCCGGTCGGTGCGGCGGGTGGCGGCGAACAGTGCTCGCTTGTCGGCGGTGATGCGGGCGGCACCGTGGCCGGCGAGGGTCTGCTCGAGGATGGCGCGTTCGGCGTCGCGGACCAACGGGGTGAGTCGATCGGTGTCGGGAACCGGGGTGAAGATCGTGTCGAGGTCGGCTCGGGAGACGGCCTTGCTGACGCCGAGGGCGACAAACTCGGCGGCGACGGCGTCGTCGCTGGGGAGCGGGCGTCCCTCCGCGGGACAGCATCCCTCGACCGGGCAGGTGAGCGACCAGTACCGCCCGTCGGCGACACGGACGTGCTCGGTGAGGTTCATCCCCGCCGCGGCTGCGGAGTCGGCGACAGTGTCGGCGCCGCTGCGGTGGATGTCGCCGTAGGTGATGGCGAGGACCTCGCTGGACTGGGCCTTGATCGCGAGGGTGGTCATCAGCTGGTCGAGGTGGCCGGGCTCGGCGAGGTCGGCGAGGTCGGTGCGGGCGGTCACGGTGACGTGGCCGTCGTGCAGGCCGATCAGGACCAGGCTGTTGGCGGGTTCGAAGCCGAGCAGGTAGGGGACGGCGGCGATGAGGCCGGCCGGGCCGGTGATGCGGATGGGCGATGCTGCGTTCATGGCGTGCTCCTTCTGCATGTTCGGGGCGTCGGTGCCGGCTCGGGCGGTGAAGGAGGGCCCCTTGTCGTTCCGCCCTCACCTGGCGCGGTCGTGGAGGGGTCGGAGCAGACGGCCGGAGTGCCAGGGCCGGGCGCAGACCGGTCACGTGTGACGCGTAGCGCCCTGGCGTGCAGGCCGTCCCGGCCCACACTCGGACAGCCCAGGTGGGGAGGACGGGGCTCGGTCGCACACCCGGACGGAGTTGGGACCGTCGAGACGGGCGAGGAAGCGGGAGTCGCCGTGCGTCCTGGTCTTCCGCATCGCCGGCCCGGCCGCCCGCGTTGACGCCGTTCGTGGTCTGACGGTCGGCAGTGGTGCGGCGGCTCATTCTGGCGGACCATCGGTCGCTTGAGGGATCGGCTCGTCGACCGGGCCTTCGGTGTGTTGTTGTCGGCACAGCGGGCAGGCTCGGATGCCCTTTGCGGGTGAGGGCACGTCACCTGCGGGTTCGCCGTGCGGGCATTCGGGTCCGGTGCGGCGCAGCTGTTCGTAGTGCAGCCTGGCGGCGCGCATGGCTTCGGCGTGCGCGCGTTCTGCGATGAGGTCGGTCGGCTCGAGGGTGCGGAGCAGCATCGCGAGGTAGTCCCACGGGCAGCGCAGCGGATAGCGGCGTTCCTGCCCCCGGCGAGTCACGCGCACGCGAGCGTCCGGCACCTGCCAGGCGCGGCGGGACAGTGTCTGGTCCAGTTCGCGGAGGACGTCGCGGGCGCTCCAGCCGGCCTTCGCGAACCGGTCCAGTGCGGGCATGATCCGCTGGTGCGGTGTGCTGCGCAGCCAGTACACGCGGGCCTTGAGGTCCCTGGCCAGCCGCACGGTGCGGGGGTCGGCACGGTAGCCGCGACGCTTACCGCCTGGTTGCCGGCGCGCAGCGTCGGTCCTGCTCGGCTGCTCCGGTTTGAAGATCTTGTTGATTCCTACGGGACATGTGCCACCAACCCTTCGGGTGGTGGGGAGGTCGCAACCGGATCCAGCGGCCGGCTCTCGGCCGGTCGGGTTGTCCACAATATTGCCTACAGTGCCGGTCGGGTGGCGCAGGTGCGTCGGGATGGTGCACGCCCAGACGTTGCGGCGGCGGCTGCGCACGGAGCCGGCCCGGCGCAGCTCGTCGCGTTCGTCGACGGTCAGCCGGTTCTTGCCGTTGCGGACGAGCACGATCCAGCCGCGGGCGGCCAGCACCCGGGTGGCCTTCTGCAGGGTGGTGAGCCCATAGCCCGTGGCCGTCTGCAGTGGTGCTAGCACGGCGGAGTCGTCAACGTCGAAGGTGTCCGCGCGTGTGGTGAGCGCGGCGTTGCCGGGCATTGCGTTGCGGCCCGTGTCGGCGTCCGCGCTGGCCGACAGAGCGCACGCCAACGCCCAACACGCGGCCACGCTGACCGGCCCCCGCCGCCCGACCCCGCGACGGAGCTCGGCCACCGACGCGGACTGGAGGTCCGTCCGGCACTCAGATCTCCACCGGTCGCGGCTCCACCAGGTCGGGATTGTCGAGTAGGTGCCTGGCTCGCTGATCCCGTACGGATGCCGGCGTCGGCAACGCCGGTGTCTGCGCGGCCGGTCGCCGGCACGTGGTTGCGCGTCCCCTTGGACGGAGTTCATGCCGCACCGGCCCGCTGGTCGCGCAGAGCGGCCTCGTACCGCTCGACCGTTCGGGTGCTGCAACCGAGACGCTCGGCGATCTCGGCGGAACTAGCGCCACGTCGGTGCATCACCTCGACCAGGCGGTGTCGCTCGGCCTTCGTGAGCCGAACGCGCCGGCCGCCGATCACCTCATCGATCGCGATGTGGTCGATGTCCTCGCATACCGCGACCGGTTGCGCGGCGGGATCGTCGATGTCAACGCCGTCCCAGCGCCACGGCGGCAGCCATCCGCGCGATTCGGCGTAGCGCTCCGACCTGGCCTGGTAGCGGCCAGGCGGCGTGCGCCACCAGCACGCGTCGTGGAGCGCGGCGACGTCACCTGCGGTAGCGGCGAGGACACGCTGTCGCGCGGTGGTGCGCAGGTCGGCGACGGCGCTCTTGCCCACGCCGAGGCGGTCGGCCAGCTGGCTGGTCGACCAGCCAGCGGCGGTCAGCGCCTGCAACCGGCGTCGGGTGCCGATCGACGGTGCCCACGCCGAGGTGCCGCGCCAGGCGTGCACGGCGCGCGAGCGGCGAACGGCGCGTTGGTGTGCGTTGGTCGCGGCGCGGCAGTGAGCACACCGGCAGCCGTCGCGCAGATACGCGGCGCGGGTGCCGTGCTCATGCCGAGCGCGACGACACGCGCAATCGCGCAGTCCGTCGACAGCGGTTTGCGGCCGGGGTGTCAACAGCGAAACGCGGCTCGGCCGCGCTTCGGCGTGTCACGATCGTTCGCTGCTACGCAGTTTTCGGGCAGCGTCGTATGATCGAACGGCACGAAGCCTCCAGTTGGTAGCTGGGAGTCGAAAGGCGCAGTCGGGTTTGCAGACCCGCACCGCGCACACGCAGCATCAGGCGGCGGCAGTCCCCTCGGGACGCCGCCGCCGCTTCATGTCATGGAGCCCGTGGGCGAGCGCAGTTCGACCAGGGTCGACCTACCTTGAACGGGCCGGCGAGGGCGGTGCTGTAGGTAGATATCGAACAGCGATGGAAGATCATCAATTCGTGCGATCCGCGTGCGATACGCAACGGCGAAACGCGGTCATTCACGGTCATCCACCGACCGTTCCGAGACAGCAGAAGGCCCAGAATCACTCGAATTCTGCGCCTGATCGTCGTCTAGCTCTGGATTTCCCAAGCTGACAGTGCGGGTCCGATTCCCGTCACCCGCTCCAGGCTGCAGGCCCCGGATTCCGGGCAGCTGGTCAGAGGTCGCCTAGCGCAAATGATGGGTCTTCGATGCAATCAGCTAGTAGCGAGGAAACCGCCAGCGGTGCCCCCGCCGCTCGCGCGATGGTCGATGCGAGGGTGAGTTGGCTGACTTTGCGGATGGTGAGTTGGCCGTCGATCACCCAGGGCTCAAGCGGGTCTTGCGCTGCGCCGAACCGGACTGCCCCCGGCTGACGTGGACCGAGGAACACGGGCTGATCGCGTCCAGGGCGACGCTGACCTCGCGGGCGATCGGGTGGGCGGGCGACGCACTCGCGCATGGCGCCACGACAGTGTTGGCGCTACCCGCAAATGCCTAGATTGATTACACGGAGGTTATCGGCCTTAATTCAAGCCTCGCGTGGGCCTTTAATCGGGCCTACCATGGATCCATGCAGACGTTGCCGATCTCGAAGGTCAAGGACAAGCTCAACGAGTACGTCGACTCGGTGGCCCTCACGCACGACCAGGTGACGATCACCAAGAACGGGTCGCCGGCTGCGGTGCTGATCGGCGCCGATGAGTGGGAGTCGATCCAGGAGACGCTGTTCTGGCTGTCGCAGCCGGGCATCCGCGAGACGATCGCCGAAGCCGAGGCTGACGTCGCGGCGGGACGTACTCACGGCGAGGACGAGATCCGCGCCGAGTTCGGCGTGCCCAAGCGGGACGGCTGAGCCAGGAACGTGGCGTATAAGGTCCAGTTGACCGGCCCCGCGCGGCGCGCTTTGCAGGGGATCCCGCCCCGCGTTGTCCCGGCCATCATCGAGTTCGCGTTCGGCGAGCTGGCACGCGAGCCGCACCGGGTCGGCAAGCCCCTCGAGCGCGAACTCAGCGGATTGTTCGGTGCGCGCCGCGGTCCCTACCGTCTGCTCTACCGCATCGACGACGAGGCGCAGCGGATCTACATCGTTCACGTCGACCACCGAGCCGACGTCTACCGCCCGCGCTGAACGGAACCCCATAGCTACTTCGCCCTGAAAAAGTCGGCGCGTGGCGGTCCGTGACCGGGGGTGTCCGAGACACGAGGATGGCCTCGAACCCTTGGGCTAGAAGGGATCGAGGCCATCGTGCTCCGTACCGTAAATGACCAGCCGACGTTGTGGGATTCGATCCTGCCGGTCGAGGCTTTGGTGATGTTGCTTCGACCCTCGGCATGGTCGCCCGTCGATCCCGATGGCAATCAATCTGAAGTTGATGTTTCTGAAGTTCCGCTACCGGCTGGGCTTCGAGGCGCTGTGTGTCCGGGAGGCGACCGATTCGATCTCCTGGCAGCGGTTTGCCCGTATCCCGTTTGGGTACTCGGGTGCCGCACCCGACGACACTGATGAAGATCACCACCAAGTGCGGTGATGCGACGGTCGCCGCGCTGAACGAGCCCTGTTGGTAAAGCCCGCGGCCGCGAAGCTGCTGCGAGTGAACCAGGTCCACGCCGACACCACCGTGGTGCTCGCCGCTGCCGCGTATCCGACAAGACGACGCGGTGGCGCAAGGCCGGGAACAACTCGCCCCGCGCGTCGGCTACGACGTGGGCGGGGTTGACGTCGCGGACCCGGCGCACGAGCGGTCTCGCGCTCACCTGTTCTTTCTTCGGTCGGGAGGTGAACTCGCCGGCAAGGTGTGGCAGCAGAAAAGGATAACGTTCGAAGTCACATGTCCAGCCTGATCAATCCAAGCCGCGAGACTCAGCGGTGACACGCGAAACACCTGCCCCACGGAAAGTGCGTCAGAACTAAGTTCCAAGGTCGGCGGCAACGGCGCGCGCGCGCCGAGGTGGACGGCGCTGATGGTGACCCAGCCCCCGGCACGCCATTGGGCACGGTCCTAGGGCGCCGTCGGGTAGTGGCGTCACCACGACCAGGCGCAGCCCGGTACGGCGGTGGCTCGTGCAAGCGGTCGGAGTCACGGCGCCTCTCCGGCTGGGCCGCATTTGTCCTCCCGGCGTCGGACGTCCCGAGCTGCGCGGCCCGCGTCGGCCCCGTCCCGATGCATCGGGTTCCTACAGACACTGATGCTGCCCCGGCACGTCCGCTGGGGCAGCATCAGCGTTTTTAGCGAGATAGTTGTCAGGTCAGGGCTGTGTAGCAGGAGTTGATGTTGTAGGAGGTGTATCCGTACCGGTACCAGTCGGTTCGCTGCTGGGCCGTGCCGTGGTCGGTGCCGGCAATGGAGGCCAAGGTGTTCGACCCCTCCCAGTAGTCACTGTTGTTGAGCCTTTGGGAAACGGTTATGCCGTAGCGGGTATACATACCGGCAAGGCAGTCGGCGAACAGTTCGCCGCCGATGGTGCCCGAACGGCTCGTCCAGCCCAGGTCGTACATGACCTCGTGACCCCACTCATGGGCAAGGATCACGCCGGCGCCATAGTCACCGAAGCGATTGAGCAGGCCCTGGGTCCAGCCGGTGCCGTACCAGATGTTGCCGATGTAACTCCCGCTGCAGGCGTAGGAATTGTTCGGCGAAAGCGTAATTCCACACGCGGTGACGGTGGTGTTGTAGAAGTGAACGGTCGAGCTGCGGTAGTAGGTGGACCAGCCCCACCCTCTGAAGCTGGCTGACCAGAAGTAGTTGATGTCGTTATACAGCGCGTTCACGGTGCCGACCGAGGTCGATTGTGCTGGTGTGATCGCGTTCGCCGTCGACGTGCCGACCGTGCTGATCGTGACTGTGCCGAGCACCGCCGCGAACACGACACCGGTGACGAATTTGCGGAAGGTTCGCTTCGGAGCCTGCGGGACATTCTGCTGCTCCATACGGTCGGCGTTTGAGCGCCGCAGTCGGCGGCTCTTGACGGTGGGTGACGGGGCTGCAGTGGCGAGTTCGGCGGTCATGATGTCTCCTTCAGTGGTGGGTGTTGCTGTTCCCCGAATGTTCAGCCAGGGCGCTTAAGAACCACTAAAGGTTTGCTTCTGAACCGAGTCGCGGCAGGAGGGTTATCCACGGAGTGCTGAAGCGTAGATCGTTTCGGCATCCCAACGTTGTCCGCGCGCCCATGCTGCTGCGTAGTCCGGCTTTCCCATCCGAGCCCGGACATCGGTGAGAATCACGGCGACTTGCCGCTCGTAAATCTCCGGGCGGCCCCCCATGTCGGCGGTCATCCGCGCGGCTGCGGCCAGGAGCGCGACGCAGTGTTCGTCATCTCCCTCGACGCCAGCAGCCGCGGCAAGCCCGCAGAGTGCGCTGATCGCTTCCGTGCGTTGCCCGAGATCCCGGCTGCGCCGAAGCGCGTCGACGTAGGAACGGCGCGCCTGCGCCGCGTCCTGGCGGCACAGCGCGAGGCCACCACGCGCGAGTGCAGCATGGCGCAGCGCGACGCTCGTGCCGAGCTCGTCGGCAAGGCGGCTCAGCATGTCGACGCACTGCGCGGCATCGTCGAGGCGGTTGTCGTTGACGGCAAGCTCGGACAGGTTGTGCAGGCACAGCACAGCGGTCAGATGATCACCACGGCGGAGCGAAAGCGCGAGATCCTCCTCGGACAATGCGAGTGCGTTCGGCAGGTCGTCGGTGACGTAGGCCAGCCAGGCCGCTGAATACAACGCTCGGTGCAGCGCCTCGTCCGAGCGCGCTGCGGCAGATCGGCGTGACCGGTCCGTCAGCGCGATCCGTGGCGCTGGCAAGGTAGGTGACCGCAGCCCCCGCCGGGCTAGACGCTTGAACGGTGATGGACGGGCGGTCAGCAATGGCGGGGTGGTGTCCACGACGTAGATCGTGGCGTCTGCCGATGAGGTGAAGTAGCCGTCGGAAACGACGAGGTACACGCAGATGATCCCGTTCACGCGGCCGGAGCCTCCCACGAGGCCGCCCAGCTGTGGGCGCCGTACTCAGGACGCGGGGAGTTCCGCTGCCGATGGGCGCAGGGTGACGCACTGCGCCGCGCCGGACTTCGCGCCGACGCCCGGCGGGTGCGCCTGTTCACCAACTCCAGCCACGCCTGAAGCTGACTATTGAAATCCGTCGGCGAGGCGAAGCACCGCCCCGGGCGGGCGCAATCGCTCTCGCAAGCGTCGCCGTCGACGTCCGCGTCACCCAGATCGTGAACCAGACCGTCGGGGTCCACGCCGTGCTCCCGCACGGTGTGCTGCGCTGACCCGCCGCAACGCCCGACGCACGAGCACGCCACCCGGGGTGCACTACGGTGCTCCCTATGCGTTACCTGGACTTCCTCGGTCACGTCCATGAACAGCTCAATCCTGAGCGCTACCTGGAGATCGGAGTTCGACGCGGCCTCAGTCTGGCGAGGTCCCGGTGCCGGTCGGTGGGTATCGATCCACTGTTCGAGATCGTTGTCGAGCTCGACTGCGACCTGGTGCTGTTCCGCACGACGAGTGACGAGTACTTCGCCCGTCCGGACCCGCTCGCGCCCACCGGCGGCAAGCGCTTCGACATGTCGTTCATCGACGGCCTGCACCTGTTCGAGTTCGCGCTGCGCGATTTCAGCTACGCCGAACGGCACAGCTCGACGCGCGGGATCATCGTGTTCGACGACGTGCTGCCCCGCAGCGTCGACGAGGCCGCACGCGTACGGCACACGAACGCATGGACCGGCGATGTGTACGCGATGCTCGACGTGCTCGCCAAGTACCGACCCGAGCTCATCGTCGTCCCCGTGGGCACCACCCCCACCGGCCTGCTGCTGGTGACCGGGCTCGATCCCGAGAACACCGCGCTGTCGGACAACTACGACGCGATCATGGCCGAATTCCGGCGCCCCGACCCGCAGCCGGTACCGCCGGCTCTGCTCGACCGGCTCAGCGTCGTGCCACCGGAACGGGTGCTCGCGTCCGGCATCTGGACGGTGCTTTCAGCGACCGCTACCGATGCACCCGCCGACGAGGTCCGCGCCCGATTGGCGGAACCGGTGCGCTCGTCGTTGGGCGTCGCATTCGCCGCCGCCGGCGGCTGACTGTCAGCCCTTGCGGGTGGGCAGTCCGGCCAGCTTTCGGTAGATCCGCCGCGCCGCGCGAGAGCGCGAGAGTGCTGACGCGAGCGGCTCCAAGGCAGCCGGGACGCGGCGGCGCAGCCGGGTTGCCAGCGCAGCCGGCTTCGTCGCAACTGCGCCCGGGCGGTGCTTGCCGACCTCGTGCGATGGCGCAGCGTCCGATGGCGCAGCGCCGGACTTCCCGCCCGCCCTACCGGCGGCCTGTGCCGCTCGGCTGCGCAGCGGCATGGACGCGGCCGCCTGGGCGTTCGAGCGGGGTGCCGCCGGTCGTCGGGGCTCAGCGTCGGGCGGGGTCTTTGCGACAGTGAAGATGCCGGTGTCCGACGCCGTCACGGTGAGACCGGTCGACGCGGGCTTGCCGCCGCCGAACCTGGTCGCCATCGGCGAGCTGCCGGGCAGCCCGCTCAGATAGCACTCCACCCGAACTCCGCTGCCGTCGGTCACCAGGTGTGCCGGGATGTCGAAGTCGCCCAGCCAGACCATGCCGCGCTCGCGGCTCTCGCCCACGGCCGCGACGTCCAACGCCATCGACATGAGCGATCCGTGCGAGGTCTCGGTCACCGACACTGCCGATGGGCGCACCTTGCCGATCACCGACCACCGGGTGGCGCCCACGTCGAGCGCCATCGACCCGTCGCTTCCGCGCGCGGCCACCGGCATTCCGTCGACGATCCCGGCGCCGAGGGGAGCGGGCGGAAGTGCCGTCCGCACGCTCCACCCGTCAGTGCCGCCGTGCACCCCTACCCGTACCTGCCACAACCCCGTCGTAAGGGGGCCCCCCGCCGCTGCCGTGCGAACGTCCAGCTCGGTCGTGGCGGTGAAAGCGCCGTCGTCCGCGACGTCGCCACGGCCGGTCAACCAGAACTCGACCCCCGTCTTCTGATGACGCACCGAGAATTGGACGCCCGGTGTGTCGGGACGATGGTCCACCGCACCCGACGCGGCAATGGCGATCACGCCGTCGCGCCAGGCATAGGACACGTCGCTGACCTTGGTGGACGTGCTCTGCACACCCTGCGCAGACTCCGCGAGGTGCGCACACGGGTAGCTCGCCAGCACCCCGATCTTCGCGCCCGCAAGCTGCGCGTCCCCCGCGATCATCGACGGGCCGTCGTGTCCACGGCGGCGCAGCACGAGGGAGGAACCGAGCGCCAGCGGAACAACAGCCCCGTCGACGTCCGTCCGGTCGGATACGAAGAGATCGCTCGCCGGCGCCGCATCGTCACCAACTGTGCGGCCGAGAACCACGTCGCACGGGGCCGGTTCGGCGAAGTCGAGAAGACGCTGCAGGGCTTGGGGCAGCAGGCGCGGCGCGCGCGAGGACACGTCCGTGCCGAGATCGAGCACCCACGACCCGGCCAGTTGCTCGTCGAGGCCGGCGGCGGCGGCCCCGGTGATCACTCGCACGTTCGGGCGACGGGTGCTCAGTTCCTGCAAGCGACGCGCGACCGGCAGGGACGTGTCCGAGACGGCGTAGACGACCTCGAAATCGCCGACGGCGAGACTCTGCCCGTCCAGGGATCTCGTCAGGGCCGTGAGCCACGATCCACCGCGCTCCACGCGGACGACCACACTGATGCTGCACGACATCGAAGACCGTCTTTCCTCGTCGTTCATGGTGCGCGCGCCACCGATCGGGCAGGCGGCGCGCGGCGTACGGGGCCACCGTAGCGGCTCGGGTGTCCGGCCGGCAGGACGAGTGAGGCGGCGGACCGAGCGGGCGCCTCACTCGTTCAGCACACGCTGCAGCGCATCGCCGTCGCTGGCGAAGTCGAATTCGAAAGACGAGAAGAACGCGTCGCGTGACCAGCCGCCGGGTGGGTGGGAGATGTCGGGCGGGCAGAAGAAGTGGTAGTAGTCGTCGCCGCGTAGCGACGAGATCAGATACTCGTTTCGGGCGCCGTAGCCGGTGGGCGCGATGATGATCCGCTTGCCCGGGTTCTCGCAGTAGATCATGTTGAACATCGCCGACCCGCCGAAGCCGGCGACGACGTCGGCGCCGGCGAACAGGTCCACCTGGCCTGGGATGTCGAACTGCTCGGGACGCACGATGGTGAAGCCGTTGCTCTCGAAGAGTTTCTCCACGTCGTCGGCGTTGCGGCAGGACCGGTTGAGGTCTCCGCCCCGCGAGACGAACAGCTTGCGGGGGCGCTCGGGGAGGGTGGACGCCGGCGTTCGCAGCGCATCGCGCAGGTCGTCCCAGACCTCGACCAACCCGGGATGGACGTAGCGGGCGTGGCGCGGGTTGTAGAGCATCTGCGAGGCGCCGACGAGCAGGTCCACCCGCACCGGGGTGTCGATGCAGACGATGTCCTGCGCCGCAATCCCGTAGGCATCGAACACCGTGAGCTGATGACGGGTCGGCCCGGTGCCGGGCGACCTTGTGTCGGGATTCCAGGTGCTGATCAGGGCCTTCAGCTCGGGATAGCGGCGCTTGGCCAGTCGCCAGCCCCACAACCGGGCGATGTCCTCGGTCATGAAGTGCCCGAAGTGCCACGGGTATTCCGAGTCGAGGTGGTAGAACGCGCCGGGCAGGCGCGCTGCCGCCGCGATGCTGTCGTCGACGGTCACCATCCACTGGCTGGCGTCGCGCTGCGTGAGGGCACGGCTCCAGATCGGTTTATGCAACCGGTGGTGGAACGAGATGGGCAACACGATGTCGTCCTGGATCGCCAGTTGCCGCGGCGCGCAGACGACGTCGCAGTACTCACGCACGTACAGCTCGGGCACCATCATCTCGGTCGTGAAGGTGTCGACCGGTCCGTTGGCCCACACCGTGGCCGCAGACCGGAAGTCTTGTGCCGGTAGCCGCTCGAGCGTCTGACCCCAACCGCTGCCGTGACGCGCCTCGAGCACCCTGTCTGCGGCAGCGTCGCGCAGCTTGAGCAGGTGGCGGCCGTGCTTGCGGATGCTGGTGACGCCCCGGTCGGTGTCCACCTCGCCGATCGCGTCCGCGCGGGCGACGTCGTGCGAGGACGCCCGCTTTCGCGCCGCTGGGCTGGTCTTGATCTCGCGCAGGCGTGCCAGCGCCTCGGACGCGGTTTCCACCGGCGCGCCGGGCGGTGTGGTCCGGGAGCGCTCGCGGGGCTCGATCACGTACAGCCCGCCGTCCGCTACATGAAACAGCAGCTCGAGCAGCGCCTTCGTCTTCTGTTCCGGGAACGTGCAGCTGTCGATCAGGACCTGCGGCGGCGACACCGTCGTCAGGTAATCGTGTGCGCCATCGATGCCCCTGCAGGTTCGCAGCACGACGTTGCTGCGCGCGCGGCTGTGCGCGTCCGCGGCGAGCGAGGTGAACGCGAGCACGTGGATACGCGCGTCGGGGTAGCGCTGGGAATAGACATTGCCGGTCTTCACCGGCTTGCCCGGATTAACGATCACCAGGTCACGCAGGCCGGATCGGCCGAAGGCCTCGATCGCCTGCTCGATCGCGGCGAGGTAGTTGTGCCGGGACACCAGGCCGTGGGCAGCGCCGAGTCCGGGGAGGGTCGTGACTGCGCGCGGAGCGCGCAGGGTTCTGCTGCGCAACCGCCGGACAATGGACACACGCGAATCCTAGGGAAGGCGGCTGAGATTTCGCCGCGCGACCGAGCCGCCGGTCCGCGCCGATGTCTGCGCCAGGAGGTCGCCTGCGGCACCACCCCGGCCGGTCGACATCATGGCGTGGTGTCCGCACAGACCCCGAACTCCGCGCGCGCTCTCGCCGACGAGCTGGTCAATCGGCTGCTGCAGGCCGATCCCCTGCTGGGGACATCACTGGGTATGCGCGAGTACGACGCGTTGGTGCCCGACGTGTCCGTCGAGGCCGAGCAGCGGCTCAGCGCAGACCTCGCCGCGATCGCCGAGCGCGCGACGTCCCTCGACCCCGACAGCGCGGCCGCGCGCGCCACGCTCGCTGCAGTGCACGGCGCGCTCGAGCGCACGCGGTTGGCCATCGCAATCGCCGAGCTCGACTACACAGCCAGCGCGATGCCGATGCATGGCGCACCTGCCTTGTTCGCGCTGGCGGCTCGGACGACCCTGACCGACGTCCCGGCCGCGGCGGATTACCTGGCAAGGCTTCGCGCTGCCCCGGCCTGGTTGGACCAGACGACCGAGCGCCTGCGCGCCGGACAAGCACGCGGACTGTCGCCCGTCGCATCGCTCGTCGACCAGTCGATCGAATGGGCCGAGCGGACCCTCGCTGCGGGTCTGCCCTACGCCCTGGTGGCGCCCGTGCCGCCCGCGGGCTGGCCCGGCGCGGACCGGTGGCGCGCCGAGGTTGCGGACGCGATCACGGGCGGCGTGCTGCCGGCCGTCGGGCGGTGGCGCGACCTGCTCGCCGAGCTACGGACGGACGCGCGCGGCGATGACGCCGTCGGGCTCGCCGCCCTGCCCGGCGGCGCGGAGCGCTATCTCGACTGCATCCGGCTGCACACCACACTCGAGCTGTCCGCGGACGAGCTGCACGAGATCGGGTTGCAGCGGATCGCCGAGCTTCAGGAGCAGGCACTCGGCCTGGGCGCAGGCATCGGTCTGGTCGACCTGGCCGCGATCATGGCCGCCGTGCGCGGTTCGGCCGCCCACCTCGACGCGGAGGCCGCGATCGCCGCGGCTCGCGCGGCGATCGCCCGTGCCGAAGCCCGTGCCGGGGAGATGATGCCTGCCCCGTTGCCTGCGGCGTGTGCGGTGACACCGATGCCCACGACGGTCGCCGAGTCGGGAATGGCCCCGCATTACACCCGTCCGCGCCTGGACGGCAGCCGTCCGGGAACATTCTGGTTCAACACGGACCGGCCCACGGCGGGGACAGGCTGGGACCTCGAGGCTGTCGCGTTCCACGAGGCTGTGCCCGGCCATCACTCGCAGCTCGCGCGCCTGCAACGGTTGACCGACTTGCCCCTGTTGCAGCAGCTGAGTGTCACCGCACACGCGGAGGGGTGGGGCCTCTACGCTGAGCGACTGGCCGGCGAGTTCAGCCTCTACAGCGGTGCGCGGGCCGAGCTCGGCGCCGTCTACATCGAGATGCACCGCGCTGCCCGGCTGGTCGTCGACACTGGCATGCACGCACGCGGCTGGAGCCGGTCGGAGGCGGTCCGGTTCATGGTCGAGCACGTCGCGCTGCCGGTCGGATTCCTCGAGAACGAGATCGACCGCTACATCGCCTGGCCCGGCCAGGCGCTCGCCTATCTGACGGGGCAGCGGGAGTTGTTGCGGCTGCGTGCTCATGCCGAGTCTGAACTGGGCGAGCGCTTCGAGCTGCCGGGCTTTCACGCCGCAGTGCTCGACAGCGGGGCGCTGCCCCTGCCGGCGCTTGCTGCAGCCGTGGACGACTTGGATCGCCTCCCGCGCAGCCTGAGCGCGAGGGGGTCAGTCGACCTCACCGACACCCGCAACGATTGCCTCACTGATCTCGGCGAGCTGGCGGAGCTGGTCCGGGTCGAGCCGCTCGATGACGTGTCGGCGCACCGCGGCGACGTGTCCCGGGGCGGCTGCCTCGAGCATCGCGAAGCCGGCGCCGGTGAGCTCGGCGAGCTGCCCACGCCGGTCGGTGTCGCAGTCGCGCCTGGCTACCCAACCGCGCTCCTCGAGACGGGAGACGGCATGGGAGAGCCGGCTGCGCGACGAGCGGGTAGCCGCAGCCAGTTCGCTCATGCGCAT
Source organism: Mycobacteriales bacterium (assembly GCA_038207565.1). Taxonomy (GTDB): domain Bacteria; phylum Actinomycetota; class Actinomycetes; order Mycobacteriales; family Jatrophihabitantaceae; genus JALZAI01. The sequence continues at coordinate 5,476 of JBBQZQ010000039.1, read as the reverse complement.
CGAGCGCGCGGGCGTCTCCGACAGGCGCACGAGTATCTCGTAGTAGGCGTGCGGGATGCCGGCATCGCGTTGCAGCTGGCGGTCCAGCACGTCGAAGAGCACGATTGTCGACTCGAGGTACGCGCGCCAGGCGCGCTGCTCCTCGGCGCTGAGCCATTGCGGTTCCGACACCCGACGATCATATGCAGCAGACCGAGATAATTGAAGTCTCAACTTGTTTCGGTTAGACTCGACGAGAACAAGGAGGCACCATGCCTATCCATCGTCTGAACCACGCAGTGCTCTACGTCCGCAGCGTCGGGCGGAGCGTCGGCTTCTATTGCGACGTGCTCGGTTTCGCCGCGATCGGCGACATGAACGTGCTGCAGGGTGCGGCATTCCTACGCGCTCCGGGCTCGAGCAACGATCACGACCTCGGCCTGTTCGAGATCGGTGACACCGCGGCGGCCTCACCTGCCGGGCGCACGTCCGTCGGGCTGTATCACCTGGCCTGGGAGGTCGACACGCTCGGCGACCTGCAGGACCTCGCCGCCCGCCTGACCGAGGCGGGTGCCCTGGTGGGCGCGTCGGATCACAGCACCACCAAGTCGCTCTACGGGCAGGACCCGGACGGGCTCGAGTTCGAGATCGCCTGGATCGTGCCCGCCGACCGTCTCGACGAAGCGGCGCGGGCCGGACGCACCAGCATCCGTCCGCTCGACCTGGCCCAGGAGATCGCCCGCTACGGAGTGGACACACCGGGTGGAATCGGGATCAGCCGCGCCGCCCCCGTCGGCTGACGATACGAAGGTGAACCGAGCCCCGATCGGAACGTGTTTAGGGCACAACCCGGATCGGGTATCCAGAACGGCATCAGTTCCTGATACCTCACTGTGGAGGCCCGAATGCTGGGTTTGATCATCACTCTCATCATCGTCGGCTTGATCGCCGGCGCACTGGCCCGGTTGCTCGTCCCCGGGAAGGACCCGATGGGGATCGGCGCCACGATCGTGTTGGGCATCGTCGGTTCGTTCATCGGCGGTTTCCTCGGCTACCTGCTCTTTCACAAGGACAAGGCGGACGGGTTCTTCCAGCCGGCCGGCCTGATCGGTTCGATCATCGGTGCGATCATCGCGCTGCTGATCTACCGCGCCGTCACCGGTCGCAACCGCGCGGTGCGGGCCTGACCCGCTGAATTCACCGTCCGCCCCGTTCCTGCCTCCAGCGGACGGGGGCGGACGGCGTTCTGGCTACGATCGACGGGTGCCCGAACCTGCGCCCCGCGCCCTCCTGCTGGAACAGATCCACCCGGCTGCCGCGACGATACTGAGCGATGCGGGGTTCCAGGTGGAATCGTCGTCCCGGGCCCTGGACGAGGACGAGCTCGTGACGCGACTGCCTGATTTCGTTCTGCTGGGGATCAGGTCTAAGACGCAGGTGACCGAGCGGACCCTGGACGCGGCCGCCGGGCTCGTCGCGGTCGGCGCGTTCTGCATCGGGACGAACCAGATCGACCTCGGCGCCGCAACCGAACGTGGCGTGACCGTGTTCAATGCGCCGTTCTCCAATACCCGCTCGGTCGTCGAGCTTGCGATCGCCGAGATCATCTCCATGACCCGGCGGTTGACGGAGAAGAACGCCTTAATGCACGCGGGGGTCTGGGACAAGTCCGCTGACGGAGCGCACGAAGTGCGCGGCCGCACCCTGGGCATCGTCGGGTACGGCAATATCGGCACCCAGTTGTCCGTACTCGCGGAGAATCTCGGCATGAAGGTGCTCTTCTACGACAGCGCCGACAAGCTCGCGTTGGGCAACGCCAAACGGTGTGGCACGATGCCTGAGCTGTTGGCCCAGGCCGACATCGTGACGCTCCACGTCGACGGCCGCGCGTCCAACGAGAGCTTCTTCGGGCCTCCTGAATTTGCAGCGATGAAGCCTGGCGCGCTGTTTCTGAACCTTTCGCGTGGCTTCGTCGTCGACTACGCCGGGCTTGCCGAGCGCATCCGCTCCGGCGTCATCGCCGGCGCCGCGGTCGACGTCTTCCCGGTCGAGCCCAAGGGGCGGGGCGATGAATTCGTCTCCGAGCTCCGCGGGCTGCCCAACGTCATCCTGACCCCGCACATCGGCGGCTCCACCGAGGAGGCTCAGCAGGACATCGGGCGCTTCGTCGCGGGCAAGCTGCGCGACTATGCCCTCGACGGCGCGACGTCGATGAGCGTCAACCTGCCCGGCCTGGCGTTGGCGCAGCCGCCCGGGACCAGCCGGTTGGTCCTCATTCACCGCAACGTCCCGGGCGTGATGGCGACCATCAACGGTGTCTTCGCCGAGCACAAGGCGAATGTCGAGGCACAGTTGCTCGGGACGCGCGGCGAGTACGGCTACGTGGTGACCGACGTGGGTGCCACCCTCACCGACGACATGCTCGCGTCCCTGCGGACACTTCCCGAGACGGTGCGGCTGCGTCTGGTCGGAGACCCGCCCAAGGTCAGGTCCGGTACGGGGTAGGGCGATCCGCACCGGAGGAAAGGGGTGCGAAAGAGCTAATCGTCGGGCTAAGGTTCGTGATCATCGTGCCGATTGGCACAGAGTGCCCGCAACGGACGCGCACGCTCCTACCCCCGCAGGAGACCCCGGTATGTCGTTGGCAACCCGCCCGGCCCGCTCGAACCACTCCAAGCGCAACCGACTCGTTGCCCTGCTCACCACATTGGCCCTGTTGGTGGTCGCGGTGATCGTCCCTGCGGCTGCCCGCGCAGCCAAGCCCACGCCGCCGCGCACGTATTCCGCAGCCATCGAAACCCTCGCGCCGTATCAACCGCAGCACCGGTGTGCGCAGTACCGCCGCACCGGGACGACCGCGCTCGGCAATCTGCTCAAGACGACCTACCCCCGGACCACGTGGTACTCGTTGCGGCCCTGCACCGGCGGCACGAGTGAGCACTACGACGGTCGCGCCATCGACTGGATGGTGTCCACCGATGTTTGGTGGCAGAAGTACAACGCCGACCAGTTCCTCAGTTGGTTACTGGCCACCGACCAGCACGGCAACCAGTTCGCGATGGCTCGCCGCCTCGGAATCATGTACGTGATCTACAACAACCGCATGTGGGGCGCGTGGAGCGGCCGGTGGGAGGAGTACAACGGTTGCCAGGCTGCGAGCATGCAGGCCGATGTGTACGACAACTCCTGCCATCGCACGCACGCGCATATGTCACTTGCGTGGAAGGGCGCGTACGGCGAGACGTCGTTCTGGGACGGGACAGTAGCGCAGTACCCGACCTCGTAGGCAACCGGCCGGCGTCCCGGGCCGGAAGCTGGGCGCCGGCATCACTTGCACTGGTTACCGACCGGTAATAACCTGGGTATTACCGGTCGGTAACCCTGCCCGTGATGCGTACAGGAGCGTTAGCAATGGGTCACTACAAGAGCAACGTCCGCGACATCGAGTTCAACCTCTTCGAGGTGTTCGGGACGGGCGCACTCCTGGGCACCGAGCCGTTCGAGGACCTCGACGAGGTGACCGTCCGCGGCATTATCGCCGAGGTCGCCAAGCTTGCGGAGGGACCGCTGGCCGCGTCGTTCGCCGACGCCGATCGGCACCCGCCCATTTTCGATTCGGACACCAGCTCGGTGACCATGCCGGAATCGTTCGCGAAGTCCTACCGGACCTGGCAGGACAGCGAGTGGTGGCGACTGGAAACCTTGCCCGAGCTCGGCGGCCAGCTCGCCCCGCGCGCGATCGTCTGGGCCGTCGCCGAGCAGGTGCTCGGCTCGAACCCCGCAGTGCACATGTACATGGCAGGGGCACCCTTCGCCGGCATCCTGTACAAGAACGGCACCGAGTCGCAGCGCAAGCTGGCCCAGTTGATGGTCGACAAGCGCTGGGGCGCCACGATGGTGCTGACCGAGCCGGACGCCGGTTCCGACGTCGGAGCCGGGCGCACCAAGGCCGTCGAACAGGCCGACGGGTCGTGGCACATCGAGGGTGTCAAGCGCTTCATCACTTCGGCTGAGCACGATATGGCCGACAACATCGTGCACCTCGTCCTGGCCCGCCCCGAGGGCGCCGGCCCCGGTACCAAGGGCTTGTCCCTGTTCACCGTCCCCAAGTTCCACGTCGACGTCGAGAGCGGTGAGCTGGGGGAGCGCAATGGCGCCTTCGTCACCACTGTCGAGCACAAGATGGGCCTCAAGGCCTCCACCACATGCGAGCTGCGCTTCGGCGAGAACCCCGACGTTCCCGCCAAGGGCTGGCTCGTCGGCGACGTCCACGACGGCATCGCGCAGATGTTCCAGGTCATCGAGCACGCTCGGATGATGGTCGGGACAAAAGCCATCGCGACGCTGTCGACCGGGTACCTCAACGCGCTGGAATTCGCCAAGACCCGTGTTCAGTCAGCAGATCTGACCCGGGCCGCCGACAAGGCCGCACCGCGCGTGGCGATCATCAATCACCCGGACGTGCGCCGCAGCCTGATGACGAACAAGGCCTATGCCGAGGGCATGCGCGCTCTGGTGATGTACACCTCGTCCGTCCAGGACCGCATTGTCGTCGGCGAGTACAACGGGACCGACACCACGCTGGACGAGGCGATCAACGACCTGCTGCTGCCCGTCGTGAAGGGTGCGGGTTCGGAGCGTTCTTACGACCAGCTCGCCCAGGCGTTGCAGACCTTCGGGGGCTCGGGCTACCTGCAGGACTATCCGCTTGAGCAGTACATCCGGGATGCCAAGATCGACACCCTGTACGAGGGCACCACGGCCATCCAGGCGCAGGACTTCTTCTTCCGCAAGATCGTGCGCAACAAGGGTGCCGCACTCGGCGCACTCTCGGCCGAGATCACGGCGTTCCTCGAGTCGATCGCAGATGTCGGCCGGCTCAAGGAGGAGCGCGCCGCGCTGCAGAAGGGCCTTGAGGATTTCGGCGGCATCGTCGCCGCGATGTTCGGCCAGCTGATGAGCGGCCAGGAAGACGTGCGCAATGTCTACAAGGTGGGCCAGAACGCGACCCGGTTGCTGTTGTCGGCCGGCGACCTGATGGTGGGTTACCTGCTGCTGCGCCAGGCCGCGGTGGCGCTGGAGAAGCTGGACGCCAACGGGGTCCCGGCCGCCGAGCGCGCCTTCTACGAGGGCAAGCCGGCGGTCGCCCACTTCTTCACACTGACCGTGCTGCCCGAGCTCGCTGCACGCCGCGCCGTCGCCGAAGGCGTCGACAACGCGCTGATGGACGTCCCGGAGTCCGCGTTCTGACCCCGCCCCCCCGTGATCCCCGTGCGCCCTCCCCGTGATCCCCGTGCGCCCTCCCCGTGATCCCCGTGCGCCCTCCCCGTGATCCCCGTGATCCCCGTGCGCCCCGTGCGCCCTCCCCGTGATCCCCGTGATCCCCGTGCGCCCCGTGCGCCCTCCCCGTGATCCCCGTGATCCCCGTGCGCCCCGGGCGCCCACCCCGTGAAACCCGTGAACCCCCTGCGCCCTCCCCGTGATACCCGGGATCACC
>JBBQZQ010000038.1:0-38453 GCA_038207565.1 Mycobacteriales bacterium | reverse complement strand
CCAGGCGTGAGACAGTTGCACTGAAAGTGCCTTCCGATGCAGCGGCGATCAGGACCTTGACACTCCCGATTCTCCTTGCACAGAAGGCACTCTCACCGTTAACGCGCCGAACGATCAGCTACCACTTCACGGATCCAGGCTTAGGATCGCCGGGTGACCGCGACCCTCGACGAGCGCGAGACCCGCGCGTCGGACGCGGACACCGACGACCCGCCGCAGACGCCGCCGCGCGACGCCCGCCCCGTCCCTGCCGCGCTCGCGCCGTGGCACGACCCCTACGCGCGGCGCGGTTGGCTCGGCACGCTGCTGGTGGCGGCGCTGGCCGTGCTGACGCGCTTCTGGGCGCTTGGCTTCCCCCCGGGGATGAGCTCGGTACCGAAGCACGGCATGAACTTCGACGAGGTCTACTACGCCGTCGAGGCCCAGGAGGTGCTGCGCTTCGGCTACGAGGACAACCGCGGCTACCTGTTCATCGTCCACCCACCGCTGGGCAAGTTGCTGATCGCGCTGTCCGAAGGTGCGTGGGACGGCAGCCGTTCGGAGTACCTGACGAATTCGATCGGCTGGCGGATCGCGCCGGCATTGTTCGGCTGCATCGGTGTGGTGCTGGTCAGCCGGATCGTGCGCCGGATGATGCGCTCGAACCTGTTCGGCGTGCTCGGCGGGCTGCTGATGGTGATGGAGGGCGTGTCGCTGGTGCTCGCCCGCACCGCGATCCTCGACATCTTCCTGCAGACCTTCGTCATCGCCGGTTTCGGCGCGCTCGTCGTCGACCGCGACAAGATGCGGGCCCGGCTGGCCGGGTTGATCACCGACGGTGCGGACGTGAGCAGCGGCGTGCCCTCGCTCGGGCCGCGACCCTGGCGGCTGATTGCCGGACTCATGTTCGGCCTGGCGTGTGCGATCAAGTGGACCGGCCTGTCGTTCTTCGTGTTGTTCGTGCTGCTGACGCTGTTCTGGGACCGCGCGGCGTTCAAGTCCGCGGGCGTACGCCGCCCGTTGCGCAGTTGGCTGCGTCGCAGCTGGCTGCCCGCAGTGGGCTCGCTCGGCGCGGCGCCGATCGCGGCGTACCTGATGACCTATCTCGGCTGGTTCGCGGGCGAGAACAGCTTCGACCGGCACTGGGCCGACGCGCACACCAGCACCACGAAGTTGGACCTGCTCGGCGTGCGCGTGCCGTTCGACTGGGGATGGGTGCCCGGCCCGGTGCGCGCGCTCGGCTCGGACACGCTCAACGCCTACCGCTTCCACGAGGGTCTGGACAGCGGCCACGCCTACCAGTCCAACCCCTGGGGCTGGTTCGTGCTCGGCCGGCCGGTGAACTTCTACTACGACGGATCCTCGACCCAGTGCGGCGCCTCGGCGTGCTCGCGCGAGGTGCTGCTGATCGGCACGCCGATCCTGTGGTGGGCATTCGCACCGATGCTGCTGTGGCTCGCGTGGCACTGGCTGACCACCCGCGACTGGCGTGCGGGCGCGATCTGGATCGCGTTCATCGCGGGCTGGGTCGTCTGGTTCCAGGACCTCAAACGCACGATGTTCCTCTTCTACATGGCACCGCTCGTGCCGTTCCTGATCATCGGGCTCGTGCTGGCGATCGGCACGGTGTTCGGACCGGCGCTGCCCGGCGTCCGCACCCCCGTGCCGATGCCGACGTTCCTCCATCGCGCCGGTCTGGACGGTGTGCGCAGCCGCGTGCAGGCCGCACCCCTGCAACTGGCCTACCGCTGCCACCTGCCCTCCGGTGCGCGCGACGGGGTGCAGCGCCGCGCCGAGGCACGTCGCCGGTGGGGCATCGCGGCGATCTCGGTGTTCCTCGCACTCGTCGTCGCCGATTTCATCTGGATGTGGCCGCTGTTCACCGGCGGTCTGCTGACCTACGAGCAATGGCACGCGCATATGTGGCTTCCCTCGTGGGTATGACCGCCCTGATCTGTCCGTTTCACCCTGTTCCTGGAGGACCACCACATGAGCCTGTCCGCGAAGCTGCGTCGCGCGCCCCTACGCGTTGTCTCCGGCGCCTTCATTCTCAACTCCGGCATCACCAAGTTGAGCCTGGACGAGGACAGCGCCAAGATGATCCACGGCATGGCCACCGGCACGTACCCGTTCCTGGGCAAGGTGGCGCCGAAGGTCTTCGCGAAGGGCCTCGCCGGCGGCGAGATCGCTCTTGGCGGCGCGCTGCTCGCCCCGATGGTGTCGCCGGTCATCGCCGGCGCCGGCCTGGCCGGCTTCTCAGGTGCGTTGCTGAACATGTACTGGAACACCGACGGCATGCACGAGCCCGGTGACCCGCGCCCCACGCAGAGTGGCCTGCCGATCGCCAAGGACGTGTGGCTGTTCGGCATCGGCGTCGGCCTCGTCGCCGACGGTTTGCTCGAGCCGGCGCACGACAAGAAGATGGAGATCGGCGCGGCCGCCTCGGCGCGCGGCCGGGCCGCCAAGCGGCGGGCCAAGAAGCTGGCGAAGAGCAACAAATCCACCGCCAAGCAGGCGAAGGCCGTCGCGAAGCAGACCCGCGCCGAGCTCGGCAAGCGGGGCAGCAAGGCCGCGAAGAAGGCGCAGGCCAAGGCGGCCAAGGCACAGTCGAAGACAGCCGACAAGGCGGGCAAGGCGGGCAAGGCGGGCAAGGCGAAGGGCAACGGCAGCAACGACTCCGCTGCAGCACTCGCCGCCGGCGCCGCCGGTCTGGCTGCCCGCGCCCAGCAGGCACGCGAAGCAGCCAAGGGCTACGTCGACGAGTACGGCCCGACCGCGACCGAGAAGGCCAAGCAGGCCGCCGACGCCGCGAAGAGCTACGTCGACGAGTACGGCCCGACCGTGGTGGACAAGGCCAAGCAGGCCGCCGACGCTGCGAAGAGCTACGTGGACGAGTACGGCCCGAGCGTGGTGGACAAGGCCAAGGACGCCCGCAAGGCCGCCCGCAGCTACGTCGACGAGTACGCCCCGGTCGCCGCAGAGAAAGCCAAGCAGGCCGCCGACGCTGCGAAGAGCTACGTCGACGAGTACGGCCCGAGCGTGGTCGACAAGGCTAAGCTGGCGAAGCTTCAGGCGCAGGAAGCGGCCGTGCGCGCCAAGGCAGCAGCCACGCGCTGAGCCACCCGGCGCCCGGCATGAACTCCAGGAGTGGCGCGTGTTCTATCCGCTGACGGTGCGCGACTTCCTCGACCGCGCCGAGCAGGTCTATCCCGACCGCATCGCCGTCGTCGACGAACCGCAGCAACCGGCACCGAGCCAGGGTGAGCTGACCTATCGCGCGATGGCGGTCAACGCGCGGGCGCAGGCGGCGAAGCTTGACCAACTCGGCGTGCCGAGCGGTGGCCGGGTCGCGTTCATCTCGCAGAACTCCTCGCGCTTGTTGACGTCGTTCTTCGGCGTCAGCGGCTACGGGCGGGTGCTGGTACCGATCAACTTCCGTCTCGCCGCGGCCGAGATCCGCTACATCGTCGAGCACTCTGGCTCGCAGGTCGTCTACTGCGACCCCGAGCAGGCGAAGGTGTTCGACGGGCTCGATACCGAGCACAAGTTCGTTCTCGGCGACGACGACGACCTCTACCTGCCCGACACCGAGCCGCGCGCGTGGGACGCCCCGGACGAGGGCGCGACCGGCACCATCAACTACACGTCGGGCACCACCGCACGACCCAAGGGCGTCCAGCTGACGCATCGCAATCTTTGGCTCAACGCGACGGTGTTCGGGCTGCACACCTCGATCACCGATCGCGATGTCTACCTGCACACGCTGCCCATGTTCCACGCGAACGGCTGGGGCATGCCCTATGCCTTCACCGGCGTCGGCGCGCAGCACGTGGTGCTGCGCAAGGTCGACGGCGCCGAGATCCTCCGGCGCGTCGAGGAGCACCGCGTCACGGCCATGTGCGCGGCTCCCGCGGTGATCGCGGCGGCCCTCAAGGCCGCGCAGGACTGGTCGGGTGAGATCCCCGGCCGCGGCACGGTGCGCATCATCGCCGCGGGCGCTCCCCCGCCGACGCGCACCATCGAGCGGGTGCTCGACGAACTCGGCTGGGAGTTCATCCAGATCTACGGCCTGACCGAGACGTCCCCGCTGCTGACGATCAACCGTCAACGCGTCGAGTGGGATGACCTCTCGACCCACGAGCGGGCCCGCAACCTCGGCCGGGCCGGCGCCCCGGCGCTCGGCGTTCGGCTGTCGGTCGATCCCGGGGGCGAGGTGCTCGCGCAGTCCAACCACAACCTCGACGCGTACTGGGAGCAGCCCGAGGAGACCGCCCGCGTGCAGGAGGGCGGCTGGTTCCACACCGGAGACGGCGGTTACCTCGACGACGACGGCTACCTCGTCATCTCCGACCGCAAGAAGGACGTGATCATCACCGGCGGCGAAAACGTGTCCTCCATCGAGGTCGAGGACGCACTCATGAGTCACTCCGCGGTTCGCGAGGTCGCGGTCATCGGCATCCCGGACGAGAAGTGGGGCGAACTGGTGACCGCGCTCGTGGTCAATGACGAGACCGGCGTGACCGCGGAGGACCTGATCGCGCACTGCCGCAGCGAACTCGCGGGTTACAAGTGTCCGAAACGGGTCGAGTTCGTCGACGAACTACCGCGGACCGCCACCGGCAAGCTGCAGAAGTTCAAACTGCGCGAGCAGTTCTGGTCGGGTCACGACCGTCAGGTGAACTGAGCTCGTCGCGCCGCCCGCAGCGGATCGCGAAGACCCGATCGAGCGCGAGCGCGACGCCGAACACCACGACGACGCACAAAGCCACCGCGCCGACGACATCGGTCACATAGTGCCAGCCGGCGCGGACGAGTCCGACGCCGGCAACGATCGCCCACAGACCGAGCACACCCGACCAGAGCGCCCATGCGCGGCGGGCCAGGGTCAGCTGCGCCAGGGCGACGCCGACCACCAGCGCCGCCGAGCAGACGCCTGTCTCGTGCCCGCTCGGGAACGAGCCGGAGCCCGAACCGCCCAGCAACCGCCCGACGACCGGCTTGCCGACGTACTCGCACAGCGCGAGTGCGACGGCGGGCGCGAGCACCGCCAGCCCGATCAGGTCCGCGCGGCGCGCGTACGCCGCACACGCCACCACGATCACCAGCAGCGCCAACGGGATCGGCGGCGCGCTGAACCCGATCAGGATCTGGCTCGCGGAGTGGCTCACAGTGTCGTAGAGCTGCCGCGCGCACCAGTCGTCGAACGCGGTGCGGCGGCGGCCGTGCAGCCACCCGCCGAGCGCGAGCAGAACCACCAGCGCCGCGACGATCACAGCCTGCGTGCTGCGAACCCGGTGCGCTGCGATCAGGGTCTGCCGGGCCATGGCATCCATGGTCCCAGGTACCACTGGGGCGCGGTGCCTCTACCGAGGTGCTCGAACGGCGAAGTGCCGCGCTCGGGCGGTGCGGGGTAGGTCGGTGGGTGGAGCTGAGGAGATTCGAACTCCTGACCCCCTCGATGCGAAGGGTCATTTGACGTCGGTACGTGTCGCGTCGTGCTCGACGGTGTCAGCCTGTTTCCCTTACACAGCGGGGTTTCAGTCGTCCCGTGTCGCATCGTGTCATCTCGTGATGGCGGGGGTCGAGGTGTCCGTTCGGGGTCAAATCAGGGTCACAACGCCCATCCCGAATCAGCCGAACCGATTCGGACCAACGGGCGATGCGTTCGTCAGGCGTGCCTCATACAGCCACGATCTCGATGAGATGTTCGATCCCGACCAGATCGCCGGCGTTGCGTGTGTAGAGGCGAGCGTCATGCGCGTGAGCGGTCGCGGCGATGAGTAGATCCATGACTCGCGCTCTGGGTTGCCGCCCGGCTGCCGCGACCGCTGCGGCAAGACGCCCGTAGCTGATGGCCACGGCATCGTCGACGGGCAACGCCGCGAATCGGCGGCCAAACTCTGAGAGACGACGTAGCCGCTCGGCCCGGATGGCAGGGTCCGACGTGACGAGCACCCCGAAATGCAGCTCGGCCAGGGCCGCGGCGCTGATCGCCAGGTCTCCTTCGAGTGCCGCGACGTCGGAGGCGATCAGAACGCTGGTGTCGAGGATCGCCTTCACGCGCGGCGATCCCACGGGTTGGCCAGGGACTGAGCGATGAGATCACGATCCTGGACCCAGTCCGGGTCCCCTGGCCCGACCAACGCATCGGCAACGTCTTCCCAGCGCCGCCAGATCTTCGGCGTCACCGGGACCAGTCGCGCCGCCAGACGGCCCGACACCGTGATGTCGATCTGCTCGCCATTCTCGACCCGGCGCACGAGCTCAGAGGCATCCTGGCGCAGTTCCCGCAACCCAACGGTGTCCATGACCACCATGGTAGCAGCTGTGCTACAAACTGCACCGAGACAGGACGATGCTCTTGACCTGCAGGACCACCGTTACCACGCCGATAAACATACAGAATCGAGGTGCAACCTGTTGGTGTCGAAGGCTTACACGCGGTCGTGGTCAGTGGTGGAGCGGCCAGATCCTCAATGAGCGCTTGGCTGGTTGGCGGTCAGCAGACGAGGGACGCTGCGGCGGAGGGTGTCGATGGCCTGATCGGTGTGAGCCGTCCGGCGCGGACTTCTTCCCCGCCGGCGTGGCCGAGCCCGATGATCGCCGCCAGCAGCCAGCTCACGGGCAGGGTGTGGTCAAACTCGCCGGTGCGTTGGCCGCGGGTGATGAGGTGCTCGAGCGGGGCGAGGATCGGCTGATGCCGATCGCTTCTTGATGTCCACATGCACAGGAAGCTGACCACGAAGATGAAGTCTGCTTGACCCTCCGACGCGGAGGATGCACCGGCACGGCACCGGACTTGGACGCCGGGTATCGGTTATGGCGGCGATCAGGACCGGATAGCTGATCACTTCAACGCAGAAGGCGTCCGCTTCACACCTCCCGCGTCGCCCGGAGAGGATGCTGTTACCACAATCCCCTAGTGCCTGAATCATCAATTCGGGGGACGACCCTTGTCGGGGGCCGTCCGTGTTCGACTCGCCGAATCGGTTTTCGTCATATGGCGGCGCGGTTCCGTTACGCTGGCCTCGCTCAGCCGCATTGCCCGAGTTGAAGAACCTTGGCGTCTGGCGCACCGACCAGAGCAGGTGCGCTGTCACGCGCGGACCATACGTTCGCGCGTAGGAATGCAAGGAACGTCTCCGCCTCGGCGCGGGTAGCGAACTCGAGGTCGACCACGACGTAGTGGGGATCGTCGACAGGCTGCTGCACCTCTTGCCGGATGACCCCGGCGTTCTCTCGTGCCGAGGCCATCCGGTCGAAGGCGGCCCGCCACGTCAGGTAGTCGCTGATCGCATGTTCGATGTGCAGCATGGGCATGATGTGCCTTTCGGTAGGTGGCATCAGGCACGCTAGGCATCGCGGGGGCCTGGGCACATCCCTACTTCTTGGGATCTTGTCGGGCGTACCGTTCCCGGTCATGACCAGGTCCGCGGCGCACACCCGCGCACGGGAGCGGATCGTGCGTACCTGTAGTTCGGGGGAGGACGCCCGCGCGCTGAGGCTCGAACTGCTCGAGGAGATACGCCGAGTGGTGCCCTTCGACGCTCACGCCTGGTTGCTCACCGACCCCGACTCATCGGTCGGCGCCTCTCCATTGGCCGATGTGCCTTGCCTGCCTGAGCTGCCCCAGCTCATCCGTCTCAAGTACCTCACCGATGTTAACCGTTGGACCGGGCTGCGCCCGGCCGGTCGACCTGCTCACCGAAGCAACTGGCGGTGACCTTTCACGCAGTCTGCTCTGGCGCGAGCTGCTTTGTCGTCACGATGTCACCGACATCGCCTCCGCGGTCCACCGAGACCAGTACGGCTGCTGGGGATTCCTTGATCTCTGGCGGACCGGCGGCCAGTTCACCAGCCAGGACAAGACATTCTTGATCGACATCGCGACGCCGATCACCACTGCGCTGCGGCAGGCGCAAGCGCGGACCTTCGCGGCGCCGCCCGAACAAGCACCGTCTGGTCCTGTCGTGTTGCTTCTCTCTGCGAACCTCGACGTCTTGGCCCAGACTGCCGAAACGGAGCAGTACCTGCGGATGCTCGTCCCGCCTGATGGCGGACGCTCGCCCGTTCCGGCCAGCGCCTATAACGTCGCAGCACAACTTTTGGCCATCGAAGCGGGCATCGACGCGAACCCGCCGCAGGCCCGAGTTCATCTGACGGCTGGCAGGTGGCTCACGCTTCGCGCGGCGCGGATCGCCGACACAACTGTCGTGGGACCCACCGGCGACATCGCGGTCACCATCGAGCACACAGTGCCGACCGAGCGCGCCACACTGTTCGCTGCAGCGCACGGCCTGAGCCGACGCGAGACCGAACTGCTCAGGCTTCTCATGATTGGGAGCGATACGCGTGATCTGGCCAGCCGGATGTTCGTCTCCGACAACACAGTCAACGACCATCTCAAGTCGATGTTCAACAAGACCGGCGCCCGTACCCGTCACAGCATGCTGACGCGCGCGCTCGGCACGTGAGCATGCGGGAACGGTGCTAGCTGGTGCTAGCTGCGGCATGAGCCGGATCATCGTCATCGGCGGAAGTGTTGCCGGGCTCTCCGCGGCCCTGCTCCTCGCACGTGCCAGCCATACGATTCTCGTACTCGCCGGCGACGACGTCTCGCCCGGTGATCCCTCCGATGTCGCGGCTCGCGCTTTCCGCCCCGGCGCGCCTCACGCGGTGCAGACGCACGCGTTCATTGCGCGCGGCAGGACCGTGCTTCGCGACCGGCTGCCCGACGTTCTCGCCGGCCTTTACGCCCAAGGTGTGCTCGATCTCCCGCTCCCCCGCCACTCTCTCTGGGCGATCAGCACGTCGAGCCCGATCCCGATCTGGTGTTCCTCATGTGCCGTCGTCCCCTCACGGAGTGGGCTCTGCGCTCGGCGGTCGACGGCCAGCACGGTGTCGAGGTCAGGTCAGGTCAGGAGTGAAGGTCACCGGGTTGCAGGTCGACCGCAAAGGGAGGGTGCCACGCGTCATCGGGGTCGTGACCGAGACCGACGCGCCCGCCGCCGACCTCGTGATCGACGCATCCGGGCGCAGGAGCCTCACACCCGGGTGGCTCGCGGTCACCGGTGAGCCGGGTCTCTTGGTGCGTAGCGAGAACTGCGGGTTGGTGTACGCCAGCCGCGGTTACCGGATCAAGAGTGGCGTCACCGAGTTGCCCGCGTTGAACCGTGGCTTCGCCGCCGGCGCGCTTCTCCCTCGTTTCACCGCGTTGCTCGCGCCCGTGCGACAACGGGCACCTGCTGGCTGCTGTCACACCGTCGAGCGCGGACCCGGCCATGAAGAACGTCCGGCGCCCTGGGGTGTTCGACGCCGTCTTGCTACCGGTGGGCGCTCGGGCCCTGGCTCGAGGTCCTCGAGCCGACCAGCGAGGTGTATGCGATGGGCGGGTTGCAGTCCACCCTCACTCGCCTCGTGCGCGACGGTGTCGCAGTTGCACATGGCGTACACGTCATCGGCGACGCGTGCCGCAGCACCAGCCCGACCTACGGCCGCGGTCTGTCTTTCGCCCTTGCCCATGCTGCAGCACTGACCGACACGATCGCACTACACCCCGATGACCTCGACCAGCAAGCACACGCCCTCGACGAGGGGGTCGGGTCCGAGATCGCGCCCTACTACGACGAAGCGGTCGTCGCCGATCGGTCACGTCTGGAAATGATCCATCGCGCGATGCACGGAACGACTTCGCCACTACCCGCGGCGCAACCGATCGCCCGGCACGATCCACAACGCCCGAGCTTCCTTGATGTTCTCGGCACGAGTTTCGTCGACGCCTACGCCTGGAAGCGGTTCGCTCGTTACCAGTCCCTACTGGCGAAGCCGAGTGAGCTCTATGACGACCCCCCTACTTCGCGACCGAATCGCGGCGGCCGGCCCTGTGACGATGCCGTTACGTGCCGGGCCCACGAACGACGAGTTGGCCGAGATCCTCCGATAGTTGCGTCAGGTCGAGGCGAATCGGACGATGACGTCGGGCACGGTCTGCCGCGGCAGCGCGAGTGACGTGGCAGCTGCAACGTCGACGGTGAGCAGCCCGGTGTCCATGGCCAGCGCGGTGTTGTTCTGGCGGGCGAAGGCTGGACTCAGCGGGCGGGCGAGGACAGCCATGGTCCACAGAACAGCCCGTGGCAGGTGGCGGACAGCGCCGTGCCACTGCCGCGCGTCTTGCAGCGCGTGGGCGAGTTCGGTCATCGTGAGTCGCTCGCCGTCGATCTCTATTACTTGTCCGCGCTGTGTCGGATCGAGGGCGGCGCGAACCACAACGCCGGCGACATCGACCGCGGACACGAACTGGATCGGTTGATCCCCGCGGCCGAAGATCAGCGGGCGGCCCGCCTTACCGGCTGTCTTGGTGAGCATGGTCAGCCAGGTCTCCAGATAGGCGGGTGGGCGCACGATCGTCCACTGCGTTGCGGTGCGGCGCAAGTGTTGTTCGGCAGCGTGCTTGGCGCGGAAGAGGTCGATGGGACTTTGCGGTGAAGCAGCGAGCACGGAGACGAGGACGACGTCCGCGCTGGCCGCCGCCGCGCAGTCGATGAGGTTGGCGTTGCCGCGCTCGTCGACCTCGACCGGACCGGCACCGCGGCCGCCCAGGAAGCCGTGCATCGCTGAGACGACGACCGCCGCACCGGCGACCGCCTTGTCGAGGCCCTCGCGGCTGCGCACGTCGCCGCTGACCACCTCGACCGCTTCACCGAACAACGACCGTGCGCGGGCGGCGTCCCTGACAAGTACCCGGACCGTCTCGCCCCGGGCGAGGAGTTCGGTGACGACGACTCTGCCCAGCAGACCACTCCCTCCCGCGACGACGATCACGGATTCTCCACCTGCACTGCGTGGACCTGGGCCCGGACGGCGTCATTGACCGTAGCGTCGGCTTGGTCGACCGGTTCGAGGTAGAAGCGGGCAGAAACCGCGCAGTCATCCTGGAGCCCGAACACGATCACCCCGCGCATCAGGTGTCGCGTGCCGTCGACGCGTGTGCCGCTCATCTCCCACTCCGACCAGACCTCGGAGCCGTCGATGGCGTGGCTCAGGACGCGGGACTGGACGTCCGGGACGAACTGGAACATCTGGCGCCAGTTGTTGCGGACCTGCTCGCGGCCCTGGAATGCGCGACCGGGATGTGCCGGCGACTCGTTGCGGTAATCGACGGCGAAGCAGTCGACGAGCGCGTCGAGGTCATGGTCGTCGGTGGCTTGCTGCAAACGACGCAGAAACGGGTGCGCGTCGGCGGCCATGAGTTCCTCTGTTTCGTTACAGTAGTCTGGAACCAATATTCTGAGTATGGAGTGGGCATTGCCTGGCGTCAAGCGACGATATGACGGAACCGGACGCCGAGCGCAGGCTGAACGGGTCCGCGAAGCCCTGCTGAACGCTGCTCGCGAGATGTTGCTGCGGGACGGTTACGCCGCAACCTCGATTCCGAAGCTCGCGCAGGCATGTGGGGTGTCGGCGGAGTCGGTGTACAAACGGTTCGCGGGCAAGCCGGCCCTGGTCCGTGCCGTCGTCGAGCAGGCGCTACGCGGCATCGGACCGGTCGCGGCCGAAACCCGCTCCGATGCACTGAGCGCAGACGACCTCGACGAACTGCTACGGGGCTGGGGCCACCTGTCGGCCGAGGTCAGTCCTCGCGTGGCCCCGATCCTGCTCCTCGTCCACGCAGCGGGTGGCCACGACCCCGAACTCGAAAACCTGGCACGAGAACTCGAGGACAATCGCCGAACTCGTATGACCGACAACGCCCGCCGCCTCGCCGACGCGGGGCACCTGCCACCCGGCCTAGCCGTCGCCCAAGCCGGCGACCTCCTGTGGACCTACAGCTCCCCGCAGCTCTACGACCTGCTCGTGCTTCGCAGCGGCTGGAGCCTCCACCAGTACGCCGACTTCATCGCCGCCGGCCTGGGCGCCCACCTTCACCCCTGACTGCACCGCCTCCTCGCTCACCGCTGCTGAGGTCCCGCCGAGGCGACTACGTGGACGCGGCTACCCCTGATCTCGTTCGGTGTCAGGTCAGCGGGCTAACCCGATGACATCCCAATCCCAGGCGGGGCACCGGTAGGCGACGGGTCTGTCTTAGTGAGCGATCTGGTTCCTTTGCGGCGATGGCGCCCGGTGGGGTGGCTGCGGAGCGGACCTGCGCGAAGGTCGGAGGTGGCAGATGGCTCGCGGCTCACTGGACGGGCGAGAGTTGGCGAGCGAGGCCGTTAAGCAGCGCCTGGATGGCGTAGCGCCATAGCCGTTCGCGATCGGCCCGGAATGGGTTGCCGCGGAGTTCGACGCCGGCGAGGCCTTCGCATTGGCCGTGGAATGCCATCGTGGCCTCCGAGCTGGCCACGCGCCGAGCAGGCCAGCGACGGCGAGCGGTTCGAACCTGCGCATGAGGGCCGAGAGGGCGTCGGCGGCCGTTGCGCCGTACCGCGGCCGCACGGCCGGGTCGTCGGTGGCGGGGATGGCGTCGACCACCTCGTGCAGGCGTTTCATGGCGCACCCCTCGTATCTGCGTAACACGCCGAGCCGTCAGCGGTCGATTCGAACCGCACACCCCATCGCATTTCTGCCCGACGTGCAGGCAGACGCAAAGAGTCTCTAGTCCTCCGGGGTCATTGGCCTGACGACTACCAGTGCGCCGGGGTCAAACGAAGGTAAAATGATCTTGGTAACGTCAAGAATGTCCTGCAGGCCCCAGAAACATTGGGCCATATATGGAGCTGTGGGGATTTGAACCCCGGTCCCCCTCGATTCGAAGGGTGATCTGACGTCAGTCAGTACCTGACGTCTCGTTCTGACCAGTGTCGGTCAGTTTCCCTTACACAGCAGGGGTGCAGTCGTTTCGTGCCGTCTGATGCCATCCCGTGGTGGTAGGGGTCACGGGGTCCGTTCGGGGTCAAATCAGGGTCGACGCCTGGCCTGGATAGCTATCGGGGTTCGGCATCGAGCCGTCCCGGCTCGTCAGTCTTGTAGCTTCGTCCTGGGCGTCGATCGACGTGAGAATATCCGTATGGCACCTTGCGGGATACGCGCGGGTACTACGGGAATCGATGTCTCCTACGACGCCGGAGTGGGTGGATCCGCGTCTGCGTTGACGTCGCTGCCTGCTGCTCGTTCTTCCGGCCAAACGACCTGGAGGCGCTAGACCTGCGGATTGTGCTGGGCGTTTTCGAGGCGTTGTTTGAGGGCGTTGTTGAAGGCGGTGAAGCCATCCTGCGTCTTGTGGAGGGTGCTCTTCAACAGCGGCACGAGGACACCGGAGAAGCGCTCTGTGTGGGTCAGGCGGGTGGTGCCGTCGGCGTTGGCGGTCAGGACGAAGGAATGCTCGCCGTCGAACACGCCGCGGACGCCCAGCTTGCCGAGCCAACGCAGTTCCTCGCCGGGAGCGGCCACGAGCACGGTGGGTTTGAACGTCATGCCTCGGCCGCCGTTGGGGTTCATGTGCACAACGAGCTTCGTGCCGACCGTCGGCGTCCCTTCGACGCGGTCCATGAACGGGTTCCACGTGCGGTAGGCGGGAAAGTCGGTGAGCACGCCCAGACTGCGTGCGGGCTCGCATTGATATCGACGGTGGTGCTGATGGTCGTGCTCACGGTGCCCTCCTCGGCTCGGACAGGTTCAGGCGTCGGCGTGCCGCAGCCGCCATGCCGCAAACACGACGAGGGCCAAGGCGTAGGCGCACATGACCGCGAACCCTGTCCACGGTGACAAGGGGTGCGCGACGCCGTAGGTGCCGTCGATCAACATGCCACCGGCGTTGGATGGCAGGTACTGCACGAAGTGATCCGACCACGACGCGGGCAGCAGCATGGTCAGCGGCGGGATTACGAAAAAGACAGCAACGAATGTGGAGATCGCGGCGGCGGTGTTGCGCAGCACGGCGCCCAGCGCGAGGGCGGTGATCGCGGCCACGGCCAGGTATAAGGCGGCGCCGAAGATTGATCGCAGCGCGCCCGTGTCAGACAGTGACGCGTTCAGGTGCTTACCGCTGAGCAGCGCCTGGCCGAGGAAGAACGCGGCGAAGCTGCTGACCAGCATGGTGAGAAACACCGCGACCGCGCAGACGGTGAGCTTGGCCCACAGCATCGGCAGCCGCGACGGCACGACGGCCAGCGAGGCGCGGATCATCTCGGTGTTGTACTCACCGGTGATGACGAGAACCCCGAGGACTCCAATGGACAACTGCGCGAAGAAGGTCCCGGTGAGACTGACGGAGACCGCGGTCTGGCCAGCGTCGAGGCCCTTGGCCTGCCCGGCCTGGATGCCCGCGAACAGGGCGCCGAGACCGATCATGAAGACGACGGCGAGCAGCAATGTGTAGAGCGTGGACCGCAGCGAACGGAACTTCGTGTACTCCGAGCGGACGACCCGCAGTTGGGTCACCCGTACCTCGTGGCGGTCAGGAGTGAGCGTGGCGATCATGCTGACACCGCGCCAGTGGCAGCGGCAATCGCGGCGCCGTCAGTGGCGCGGTACTCGACCGAGTCGCCGGTCAAGGCCATGAAGGCTTGTTCCAGCGAGGCTTGTTGGACTGCCAGTTCGTATACGGGCAGGTGGGCCTGCCAGGCGATCGTGCCGATGTGTTGGGCCGTCAGCCCGTCGACGTGCAGCAGGTCGGGCTGTTCGACGGTGACGGTGACGTCCGGGGCCAGGAGTAGCTCACGCAAGCGCGGCGCCTCCGGCGTGCGGACGGTGACGGTGCTGGTGGAGGCGCGGGCGACGAAGTCGGCGACCGTGGTGTCGGCGATGAGCCGTCCCCGGCCGATCACCACCAGGCGGGTCGCGATTTGCGCCATCTCGCTCATGAGGTGGGAGGACACGAACACGGTATGGCCGTCGGTGGCGAGTTGCTTGAGCATCGTGCGCATCCACAGCACGCCTTCGGGGTCCAGGCCGTTGGCCGGCTCGTCCAACGCCACGGTCTGGGGGTTGCCGAGCAGCGCCGACGCGACACCGAGTCGCTGGCCCATGCCGAGGGAGAAGCCGCCGGCGCGGGTGCTGGCCACGGTGTGCAGGCCGACCATGTCGATCACCTGGTCGACGCGTTTGCTGCTGATGCCGTTGGTCTGCGCGAGCGCCAGCAGGTGATTGCGGGCCGATCGCCCGGTGTGCACCGCCCGGGCCTCGAGCAGCACGCCGAGCTCGGCCATCGGCGCCGAGGCGGACACGTAGCGGCGGCCGTTGACGGCCACTCGGCCGGCGGTCGGCGCGTCCAGGCCGGCGATCATCCGCATGGTGGTGGACTTCCCCGCCCCGTTCGGGCCCAGGAACCCGGTGACCATGCCCGGCTGCACAACGAAACTCACTGCGTCGACGGCCAGCTTGTCGCCGTAGCGCTTGCTGAGGTTCTCTACCTCGATCATCGTGGTGCCGTTCCTGCCGTCGGGCGGACGCTGGCACCGGCGTCGCCCGCAAGGTGCGTGCCGTTCGTGTCATCGGTGAGATGAGAGGGTGTGAAGCCCTTGACCGTCAGGTAGATGCCGAGCGACAGCTCCCATGCGAACTCCGGGATGGTCGAGATGAACTGCGCCGCACCGCCGAACGCGATTCCACCGAACAGGACCGCGGTCCCGGACACGACGATCAGCGGGCCGCCGATGAGCCCGAGCATGGCCATCCGGCGTGGCACGAGACGCGAGCGGAACATCAGGTAGCCCAGGATCAGCCCGTTGCCGATGCCGACCACGAAGCCGGGGCCGAGCAGGAAGGTCCAATCCTTGATAGCCACGAGCGAGCGGCCCACAGTGGTGAGCGTGTCCCGGTTCGCGCCGGTTCCGGCGAGGTCCTGCCGCAGGGTCACGATCGCCAGCAGACTGAGGACGCCGACGCCGATGAAGACGCACTCGATCACCCGGGCCGTAACGTAGCCGAGTGCGAGCCCTTCGTGCTGCCGCTTGAGGATCGGGAAGATCACGACCGCCGTCCCGATGTTCGCGACAATGAGCAGCAGTTCGAGAAACGCTCCCAGCAGCACCCGGGTATCCCCACCGCCACCGACGATAAAGCCGGCATGGTTGAGGACGGGCTGGTACAGCAGCAAGGCCGGTATCGACGTCACGAACGTGATCAAGAACAGCACCCCGGTGATCAGGGCGATCCTTCGCTCCGGCCGTGCTACGGGGCGACCGGTCATGGGCAAGGAATGCTGCTCGGCATCGTTGCGCGGTGGTGGCCGCTCGGGCAGGAAATCGACACGGCTGGCTCCTTACATCGGGTGACCGCAGGGTCGAGGCGAATAGGTGGTTATGAGGACTGCGGTGCCGGCGTGGGCGCGATGACGTCCACGACGGCGGGCGTCGGTTCCTGGCCGCTCATGTCCAGGCGGAAAGGCGGATAGGTATCGGTCATCAGGGCGGTATAGCCGGCGACGCGGTAGACCCACCGGTTCATGCCGAGCACGAAGTCGAAGATGCCTTTCGGGTAGCGACCGGTGAACAACAGCACGACGCCGGCGATCACGACCAGCAGTCCAATGAGGCCGATACCGGAACTCCATCCCGAATCGTCGTTGGCCGCGTTGACGCCAGCCCAGGCGCCGCCGGCGAACACCGCGACGATCAGATAGTGCGGCAGCGCGAGCAGCCACCACTTCACCAGCACCAGGCCGCGCGAGAGTGACTCGGGGTACGTGACCTCCAGCCGCGCCGGGTAGTCCGCGACGTCCTTCAGCGTGAACGGCGGGTAGCGATCCGTGCCGAGCGCGCTGTAGCTGTAGAAGCCGACGCGCCAGCTCCAGCGCAGTACCCCGACGTTGAAGCCGAAGAGCGCGCGTGGATAGTGACCGGTGAACAGGATCGCGAAAAAGGCCAGCACGCTCACGACCACAAACCCGATCCAGAGCAAGAACAGCACGACGAAGTGCGGGATCGCCAGCAACCACTTCACCAACCAGAGCCCGCGACTGAGCTGTGGCGAGAACTCGCCGGTGAGTCGGAGCGGATAGCCGGATGCGGGGGCTGCCATGACGGAACCTCTCTGCCGCCTCTAGGAGGCGGCTGGTGATGCCTCGCGGACCTTCGATCCATGAGGGCTCGTACCATACACGCTATTACTGTCGCGTGATAGCTGTCACGATATTTGAATCAGTAGAAAGGGAGATCGCGCGTGACGAAGTACCAGGAGGATGAGACCCGGCCAGGCACCTGGTCCTTTCTCACCAACCACGCAGCTGTGTTGCTGTGTATCGCGCGTGATCCTCAGTCGCGTGCCCGCGACATCGCCGAGCAAGTTGGCATCACCGAACGCGCCACACAGCGCATCCTCGCTGACCTGATCGCCGACGGATACATCAAGCGCACCAAGGTGGGGCGCCGCAACCACTACACGATTGATCTCCATGCCCATCTCCGCCATCCCATGCTCCGCGACCTTTCGGTCGGGCCGCTGCTCGAAGTCCTGAACACCGATAACCGGCCGAAACGGCGCCCCGCGCCTCGCCGTCTGGAGTGACCCTCCACCCGCCCCGACGGTGGGGGCGGCGCGGAATCCGTGCAGCCTCAGTTGCTCGCGGTATGGGTGAGCAGGCGAGCGCGCAGCCGGTGGAGCTGGGGCATCAGCCCGTAGATGACGATCGGAACGGCGATGGTCGCGAGGACGAAGGTGCGCACGACCGGTGTCAGTGTTCCGAGCCAGTCACCGAGGGCAAGGTTGACAACGGTGAGGGTAGGGAAGACTGCCAGCCAGATCATGACGGCGAGCTGGTGCTTGGTGGGCGGGCCTGTCAGTGGGGGTCGAGGACTTCTGTTGGAGTTCGGGTCGTCGGGTGGGTTGCTCATGCTGGCTCCTTGGGGTTGATGGTGGCGGTGGGTCGGGGCAGGAGACCGTGGGTGAGGTCGCGGACGGCGTTGCGCACGTCCTGCTCGACCAGGTCGGCGTTCAGGGCGATGGCGGCCGCGGAGCCGGCTCCGGCGGCGGTGATGACCTGGGCGCGAGGGTCGATGACATTGCCGGCGGCCCAGATTCCGGGGATGCTGGTGCGTCCGGTCGGGTCTGTTGTCACCCAGCCGTCGGCGTCGACCTCGGCGGCGAAGTCGATGAGCAGGGTGCTGTTCGGGACGAAGCGCGGCGGCACGAACAGCGCGTCGCGGGGTATGACGCAGCCGTCGTGCATCTGCACGCCGCGCAGGTGATCTGTGTCGTCGATGACCAGCTGGTCGATGGTGCCTTCGACGACGACGATGGCGCGGGCCAGCAGCTGGTTTCGCTCGGTGGCGGTGAGCAGGCCGGGTGGAGTGAAGTAGACGAGATCGTGGGTCCACTGCCGCACGATCTGGGCATAGCGAACCGCGCCAGCCGTGCCGCCGATCACGCCGAGCGGGCGGTCCCGAACCTCGTAGCCGTGGCAATAGGGGCAGTGCAGGACATCGATCGCCCACCGCTCCTGCAGGCCGGGAATGTCAGGCAACTCGTCGCGCAGCCCGGTCGTGACCAACAGACGCCGCGCCGAGATCCGCTGCCCTGCGGCGAGGAGGACCCAGAACCCGTTGCGGCCGTCGGGTACGAGCTCGTTGACGGTGCCGTCGATGAACTCACCGCCGTAGCTACGCACCTCGGCGCGACCACCGGCAAGCAGCTCGGCCGGCGCGATACCGTCGCGTGACAGGTAGCCGTGCATGTGGGTGGCGGGGGCGTTGCGCGGCTGGCCCGCGTCCACCACGACCACGGTGCGGCGGGCGCGGGACAGGACCAGCGCGGCGGACAGGCCTGCGGCACCTGCGCCGATGACTACTACGTCGTATTGACTCATGACTCCAGGCTGGAGTCGCGCGACCGGTTTTCCTACAATCGTTGCCGTTTCTGGGAAACGGGAGTCAGATGAGCCCGATGGAGGACACCTCGGCAGCGAACATCGCCGCCACCCTCGACCGAGTCGGGGCCCGGCTCAAGCGGCTGCGCCTTCAACGCCGGATGACGCTCACCGGCGTCGCGACGGCGACCGGCATCTCCAAAAGCACGATGTCGCGGCTCGAGACCGGGCAGCGGCGCCCCACCCTCGAACTTCTGCTCGCCTTATCCCACGCCTACCGGGTGCCCTTGGACGCTCTTGTAGCGGCACCCGAGGAAGGCGACCCGCGCCTCCAACTCAAACCCGGACGGGTCAAAGGCAGGACAGTCATCCCGCTCACCAGACAGCCAGACGGCATGCAGGCTTGGAAGATCGTCATCCCGACCAGCAAGGTCAACCCTGAGCCGCGAGCGCACGACGGCTACGAATGGATCTACGTCCTGTCCGGACACCTGCGACTCGTTCTCGGCGACCAGGACTGGATCCTCGCAGCGGGCGAGATCGCCGAGTTCAACACCCTAGCCCCGCACTGGTTCGGCAGTACCGGCAACGAACCCACCGAGATCCTCAGCATCTTCGGACGCCCTGGCGAACGAATGACCGTCCGCACGACACCCAACGACGTCGTCCAAGACCGCGTGCGCAGCCGTCTATAGGCGCACGAGACGCGACAAACTCTAGGCTGCCGGCATGCTCCACGGTCGCGAGCTCGAGCGGGAACGGATCGGCGTTCTCCTCGACGGCGCGTGGGCGGTCCAGGGCGGGAGCCTCGTCCTGCGCGGCGAGCCCGGTGTGGGCAAGTCGCGCCTGTTACAGGACAGCGTCAATCGCGCCGAGGGCATGCAGATCCTCTCGACCCAGGGAATCGAGTCGGAGTCGCCTCTGGCGTTCGCGGCTCTGCAGCGACTACTCCAGCCGGCGATGGCCCGCGCGAACCGGTTGCCCGCTCAGCAGGCGCAAGCACTGCGTCGTTCCTTCGGCGAGGACGCCGGGTCGACCGACGACCGATTCCTGATCTTCGTGGCGGTGCTGACGCTGCTATCAGAGCTCGCCGATCAGGCACCGGTACTCTGCGTGATCGACGATGCCCACTGGCTGGACGAGGCATCGGCGGCGGCGCTCGCCTTCGTCGCCCGGCGGGTCGGACCGGAGCGGATCGCCTTGCTGTTCGCTGCCCGCGAGGGCGACGTGCGGCGTTTCGATGGCGTCGGCATCCCGGAGCTCGTGATCCACGGACTGAACGCTGCCGCTGCGGGCGACCTGCTCGACGAACACGCCGCGACGCCCGTGCCGCGCCGGGTTCGGGACGCACTCATGAAGCAGACCGGCGGCAACGCCCTCGCGCTCATCGAGTTACCGAAGGCGCTGTCGGCGAGCCAGCTGAGCGGGCAGGCTCCGCTGCCGGCCCCGTTGCCGCTCACGGTCAACGTCCAGCGGGTGTTCCTCGACCGCTGCGGCCACCTCGGGTCGCAGGCACAGGCGCTGTTGCTGGTCGCGGCCACCGACGATTCGACCCGGTCCGCAACGGTCCGGGAGGCCGCTGCCCTGCTCGGCGCCGGACCCGATGCGCTTGAGGAGGCCGAGCGTTCCGGCCTGCTGGTGGTCTCCGGTGCCCGGATCGAGCTGCGCCATCCGCTGGTGCGTTCCGCGATCTACCAGGGCGCCACCAGCGCGAGCCGGCGACGGGCTCATTCCGCCCTCGCCCAGGTGATGGTGGCCGGCGAGGACGTCGACCGGCGCGCGTGGCACCGGGCGCGGGCGATCGACGAGCCGGACGCTGCGGTGGCGGTGGAGCTGGATGTCGCCGCCGAGCGCGCAGCTCGCCAGGGAGGTTACGAGGCCGCGAGCGCCGCCCTGGAACGGGCGGCCGAGCTCACCGCGGACGATGCGGATCGGGCTCGTCGACTCTTCGCTGCGGCAACGAACGCATGGCTGGCTGGGCAGACGGCGCGCGCGGTGTTCCTGGCCGACGACGCCCGCCCGCGCACCTCCGAACCCGCGCTGCGCGCTGACCTCGACCGGCTCCGGGGGCGCGTCGAGCTGAACGTCGGCTCAGTCGCGACCGCGATCCGCATCTGGACGAACGCGGCCCGCGAGGTCGCCCCCACGGACAAGCTGCGAGCGCACGTCATCGGGATGCAGGCCACCGCGGCGTCGACGTTCGTGCGACCGCTGGACCGGACCGACCTCGATCCGAGCGAACTCACCGGGAACGCCAGCTCCGAGGCAGGAGACCGCGAGCGCTGCGTTGCGGGCCTGCTTCTCGGATTCCACGCGCTGCTCTCCGACGATCTGCACCGAGCCGCCGTGCCGCTGTCGACGGCCCTCGCGGCCGGTCGCGACCTGACCGAGACCGACCTGCTCACCAACATGGGCATCGCGGCATTCCACCTCGGCGACGACGACGCGTTCCGGCGCAGTTTCACCCGCCTGCTCGCGCAGTCCCGCGACGACGGCGCCATCGCCCTGGTCCTGTTCGCATTGCCGCGACTCGCGCTGGCCGATCTGGCCGGGGGTCACTGGAACAGCGCAAGTGACAACGCCAGCGAGGCGTTGAGCCTAGCTCGAAGCCTCGGTCAGGAAGCGCTGACCGCCATGCCTCTGGCCCAGCTCGCGCTGATCGCAGCACAGCGCGGCGACGGCGGCTACGAGGAGCTCGTGCGGCAACTCGACGACGTCATGAGTCGGCAGCAGAACACGACAGGAGTCCTAGGCGTGCTCGTTGAGGACACCCGACGCTGGGCCCAGGCGTGTCACGACGCGTTGGCCGAGCGGCCGGCGGACGCGCTGCACCACCTCGAACTCATGCAACAGCCGTCGTTGACCCGTCTCGCGGCCTATGACCGGCTCGAGGCCGCGACGCGCGCCGGCCGACCCGCCACGGCGGCCGCCTGGTTGGCCGAGCTCACCCACTTCGCCGACGAGGTCGACTCGCCCCGCGCCCGCGCGGTGGTTGCCTTCGGCCGGGCGCTGGTCGAGGACGCCGCGTCGGCCGAGACGCATTTCCTCGAGGCGTTGGAACACCAGTCGTCGGCCGCCCGGCCCTTCGAGGCCGCTCGCATTCAGCTCGCCTACGGGGCATTCCTGCGCCGCGCCCGCCGGCGCGTTGACGCCCGCGACCACCTCCGCGCGGCACTGAGCACGTTCGAGGACGTTGGGGCTCACCCCTGGGCCGAGCGGGCCCGACGGGAGCTACGGGCCTCCGGTGAGTCGGCTCGCAAGCGCGACGAGTCGACGACGACCGACCTCACGGCGCAGGAACGCCAGGTGGCGCGCCTGGTAGCGGACGGCATGTCCAACCGCGGCGTCGCCGCCCAACTGTTCCTCAGCCCCCGCACGATCGACTTCCACCTGCGCAACGTCTTCACCAAGACCGGGGTGAGTTCGCGCGGGGAACTCGCGCACCTCGAGCTGGGCTGACGCCGCGCCGGCCCAACCCGGCGATTTCACCGGCGCGAACGCAGGGTGCCCGGCAGGAGGCTCGGTGGCACCTAGCCAGCCATCCCAGGGAGTCGTCATGACTACGACCGGACATCAAGTCGCCGCACCACATGCCCACGAATCAAACGCTCAAGAACGACCTGCGCAGGGAAGGCACGCTCCCGCCCATCCCAGCCATCGGCCCCAGGCCGACGCGGAGACCAGCCGACGGCCGTGGACCGTGCTCGCCGTCGCCCTCGCGGCCCAGGTGCTCGTCGTCCTCGACATCTCGGTCGTCAATACGGCCATGCCGACGATCGGCCGCTCACTTGACCTGCGGGGCAGCGCGCTGCAGTGGCTGATCACGGCGTACCTGCTGACCTCCGGCGGTGGCCTGCTGCTCGGCGGACGGATCGCCGATGTGCTTGCCCGCAAGCAGGTGTTCCTCACCGGCGTCTGCGTCTTCACGATCGCGTCGATGACCAGTGGCCTGGCCACGAACGCTGGCATGCTGATCGGGGCGCGCGCTGGGCAGGGCCTCGGGGCGGCGTTGATGACTCCAGCTGCGCTCTCACTGATCATGACCAGTTACGCCGGGGCACAGCGAGCCAGGGGTCTGGCCCTCTGGGGCGCGGTAGGCAGCATGGGTATCGCCGTCGGTGTCCTGCTCGGGGGCGCGCTGACGACGTGGTTCGGCTGGCGGATGATCTTCTGGATCAACGTCCCGGTCGGCGTCGGAGTCGTTGTCGCCGGTTGGCGCTCGCTCCCCGCGATGCGGGCCGATCGCACCGCGGCCAAGCGACTCGACCTGCCAGGTGGGATCGCCGTCGTCGCCGGGCTCGGTGCCCTCGTCTACGCGATCGAATCCATCACGTCCCACGGAGCCGCGTCGCCGATCACCGTCGGCGCCTTCGCCGCCGCCGCCGTTCTCCTCATCGCCTTCGTGCGGATCGAGCGCCGCGCCCGCACGCCGCTGGTGCCGCCGCACACCTGGCGCATCCGGTCACTCGTCGCCGGCACCGCCACTATGGCCGGCATCACCGCCGTCCTCGTCGGCGTCATCTTCCTGACCTCGATCTTCTGTCAGACGGTGCTCGGATACTCGGCGCTGCGCAGCGGTGTCGCGCTGCTGCCGCTCGCCCTGGCGTTGACGGCCGGGACGCACGTCGCGCGGCATCTGTTGGCGCGGATGTCGGCCCGTCACGTGGCGGCGGGTGGGCTCGTCGTGGCCGCGTTCGGCGCGTTTCTGCTCGAGCACGGAACGGCGCACCCCGGCTACCTCGGTGGCGTGCTCCCGGGCCTGATGGTCCTGGGGATCGGCTCCGGTCTGGTGTTCGTAGCAGTGTTTATCTCCGCGTCGGCCGGCATCCCGGCCGAGCACGCCGGCACAGCCTCGGGGCTGGTCATGACCGGCCACGAGATCGGGGCCGCCCTTGGTGTCGCGCTCCTCGCGGCTGTCGCAGCGAGTGCCCGAAGCCTGTCGACTATCGACGGCGCCACCGCCGGTGCCGGGCGCGGATTCGCCGTCGCCGGCGCGCTCGCGGTGGCGGTCGCGGCGATGGCCGCAGCGACGATGTCGAAGTCCGCCGGCGCGGGCGCAGCGCCGGGCCACCTGCACATGCACTGACGTCCACGCAGCGGCCCACCAGCTCGTCGGCTGGGCCGCTCCCGGCTGCGCTCGGCGGCGCTCGCCTTCCCGCCGGCATCAGTTCCGCGCAGAACCCGGCGACTTCGCCGGTGCGACCACCCGTCCGAGCGAACAGGCTCGATCCATGCACCGCCCACCGACCGAGGAGAACGTCATGACCGCCCAGACCCTCACCGAACCCGAACCCGAACCCGAACCCGAACCGACCACGACCCGATCCGGGCCCATCGCACGCATCGTCGCCGGCTCGATGGCGCTCGGCCTCGTCGGAGCGTTGACGTTCGTCCTGGTCATCCTCTCCGGCGCGCGCGAGCACGTCGCCACAGCCGCGATGCTGTTCGCCTTCGCCGCCGGCTGGGCCTCCCTGGCCTGGACGTCTACCCGCTGGACCGACCAACCCCAACGCTGGGCGTGCGTGCCCGCCACGGCGATGGCGACAACCGGCGTCGCCCTGCTCGTGTTCGCACCCGGCGACCGGGCGATGGCCGACCTCGGCTGGGTGTGGCCGCCCGCGCTGCTCGGCCTGGCCATCTGGATGATCCGCAACGCCCGGCGTTCCCTGCACACCCGCGCCCTGACGTGGCTCGTCCAGCCAGTGTGCATTGCTCTGGCGCTGGTCGCAATCGGGGGCGCGACCGAGGCCGTGCTCGAGTCGACCGATCACCGCCTCGACGCGCCCGCCGGCCAGATGTACGACGTCGCCGGGCACCGGATGTATCTGCACTGCACCGGCAGCGGAAGCCCCACCGTCCTGCTGTCCAACGGGTTCGGCGAGCGCACGCCGAGCTGGTCGTGGATCACGAGCACCGTCGCCGCCGACACTCGGGTCTGCGTCTACGACCGCGCCGGGCAGGGCTGGAGCCAAGCAGCGTCGGGCCCCCAGGACGGCGCCCAGGTCGCCGCGGATCTGCACGCGACCCTCGCGAAGGCCCACGTCGATGGCCCGTATGTGATGGCCGGTCATTCGATCGGCGGCACCTACAACCTGATCTTCGCCGCCCACTACCCGAGCGAGGTCGCCGGCATGGTGCTGCTCGACTCCGCCACCCCGGAGCAGTTCACCGCGCTGCCGAACTACCCGAGCTTCTATTCCATGTACCGTCGCGCGTCCGGGCTGCTGCCCACGCTGGCCCGGGTCGGAATCGGACGGCTCGCCGCCACTGTGCAGTTCGCCGGGCTGCCGACCCGTGACCGGGATCAGGAACGCGCCTTCGCCGCCACGGCTCGCGACTTCGACGGCCAGCGCGACGAGTGGTCCGAACTGCCCACCGTGTTCAACCAGGCCAAGGCGCTGACCACCCTCGGATCCACGCCGTTGGTCATCGTCACCGCCGGCCAGGGCCAGGACCCGGGCTGGGCCGAAGCCCAGGACAAGCTCGCGACGCTCTCCACCAACAGAGCGCACCGCATCGTTCGCGGCGCCACCCACATCGCGCTGCTCCTCGATCGCCCGTTCGCAGCGGAGTCGAGCCGAGCCATCACCGACGTTGTGACCGCCGCACGACTGCATACCGAGGTGCCGGCGTCATGACCGACTTCGACGTCGTCGTGATCGGCGGAGGCGCGGCGGGGTTGTCGGCCGCACTCGTACTGTCTCGCGCACGGCGGACGGTGCTTGTGATCGACGGCGGCGCTCCGCGCAACACGCCGGCCGCGCACATGCACGGCTTCTTGTCACGTGACGGAATGCCGCCCGCGCAGCTCCTGGCGATCGGTCGGGATGAGGTGGCCGGCTACGGCGCAACGATCCTCGACGGCTCGGTCGTCGATGTCGCACCGTCCGGGACGGCCGGGTTCTGCGTCGCCCTCGCGAACGGCGGCCGGTTCTCCGCCAGGCGACTGCTGGTGGCCACCGGCCTGCGGGATGAGTTGCCTGACATCCCCGGTCTACGCGAGAGGTGGGCTCGCGATGTCCTGCACTGCCCGTACTGCCACGGCTACGAGGTGCGAGATCAGCGGCTGGCCGTGATCGGCCGGTCGCCGGACGCTGTGCGCTACGCGCAGATCATTCGGCAATGGAGCCACGACGTCGTCCTCCTCATCCCGGGCGGAGGCTTGGGTGACACCCATCGGGCGCAGCTAAGCGCCCGGGACATCGGCGTGGTCGAAGGAGACGTGACACGCGTTCGGGTCGAGGACGATCGCCTGCGCGGCATCGAGATCGATGACGGTCGGTTCGTACCCTGCGCCGCGGTATTCGTGCCTCCGCACCTCGTCCCGAACAACGCCCTCCTGCTCGCGCTCGGCTGCGCCATCGACGAGGACGGCTGGGTAGCCACCGGACCGAACGGCCACACCGGCGTGCCCGGGGTGTGGGTCGCCGGCAATCTAGCCAACCCCCGAGCCCAAGTGATCACCGCAGCCGGCGAAGGCTCCGCAGCCGCCATCGCCATCAACGCCGACCTCGTAGACGAGGACGTGCGAGAGGCATCCAGGGCTTGGCGAAGTGGCCTGCCGGCTGGAACGAGTTGCCCCGACCTAGGCACTCGATAGCCGCCGTTCAGTCGTCCTGTCCAAGCAGCCGCAACCGCAACTTGCTCCGCAGAATCTGGGTGGCCGCGGGCGTGCGTCAACGGAGCGCGACGCCAAGGACACGAGCCAGCCGAGGGCCGGCGGATGTCATGCGTCAGAATCGAACCGCTCCCCCCATCACAAATCCGTGCAGTCAGAGGGAGATATCAGAATCCCTTACTTTCTGGGATTTTCGACCGCGAATCCTGAATCGAATTCGGGGTCAATTAGGGGTCAAACGATCTTGAATGTGTTACGGAAGCCCTAGAAGCCCCATAAATGCTGGGCCATATGTGGAGCTGAGGAGATTCGAACTCCTGACCCCCTCGATGCGAAGGGTGATTTCACGTCAGTACCTGCCGTCCCGTACTCGACAGCGTCGGTCTGTTTCCCTTACACAGCAGGGGTTCAGTCGTTCCGTGTCACCTGATGTCAGCTCATGATGGCCGGGGTCGCGGGGTCCGTTCGGGGTCGAATGAGGGTCAAGCGCACCTACGATGATCTCATCGGAAGGCGGTGCAAGGCATGGGTCAGTCCCGTAAACGGGTCGGACGGAACGGCGATGTCCGCTACACCGCCTACTACGAGGATGCCCGCGGCCACCGCCGCTCCGCCGGCAGGTTCACCAGCCTCAAGCTTGCGAACAAGGCGTGGCAACAGGCCGAGGCGAAGGTGGCCGAGGGTCGCGGCGGCAGTCCCACCGGGGTCGTCAGTTCTTCGAGCGTTACGTCGAAGACGTGTGGTTCCCCAACCACGTCATGGAGCTGACCACTCGACAGAACTACACCTACAGCTTGACTCGGCACATCATGCCGACCTTCGCCGAGTTCCGGATGATCGACATCCTCCCGGCCGACGTTCGCGAATGGGTCGCCAAACTCCAGGTCGGCGGGGTGAACCCCCGACGATCCGCCACGCCAGGACCGTCCTGTCTGCGATCTTCACCACCGCCCTCAATGACCAGATCACCTTCCTGCACCCCTGCATGGGCGTGAAGACCCCGACCGTCGCCACCAAGCGGCGACGGATCATCACCCCGACCAGTTCGGCGCCCTCTACGACGCCATCCCCACCCACGAGTTGCAGCTGCTGGTCGAGACCGACGTCGAGACCGGACTGCGCTGGGGCGAGCTCATCGAACTCCGGAAGAAGGACATCGACTTCGACACCGGCGTCATCACCGTCTCCCGCGTCGCCGGCGAACTCGCCGGGAAATTCAACCCCGACGGGCAACGGTTCTTCGTCAAGCAATACCCCAAAGACACCGAATGGCGCGCCGTCACATTGAGCGAGCACATGTTCGGCCAACTCGCCAAGCACACCCGCGGGTGTCCTCGAGTCTGCGGTTCAGTCGACTGGAAGTTCCGCGGGGCTCCGGAGTACCGCTTGCAGCGTGTGGCAAATTGCTTCGCGTGTAGTCGGGTCGGCGACCAGACCGTCGGGCCCGACCATCCCGCGGCTGATGGGGATGTGGCGACATGCGGAGGCAATGACCTCGGCCTGGACGTAGCCCAGGACGGTGGCCAGTGTTGAGTGCGCACCCTCGCCTCGATGAGGATCGGCCGCAACTTTGACCCATGCGGTGGGCTTGCCGGTGAACTCGGTGCCACCGACTGTCCAGTCCAGCAGGTTCTTCGCCGAGCCCGGCAACGTGCCCGCGTATTCCGGAGTGCAGAACAGCACCGCGTCGGCCTCCGCGATGGCCCTTCGCAATGCCACGACCGGTGCCGGGAGCGGCTCGTGGTCATCGTCTGGGTTGAAATGAGGAAGCACCGCGCAGTCATCGAAGACCGCGACGTGTACACGGGGCGGAGCGCACAGGGGCGCGGTGCGACACAGCGCGGTGTTCGTCGAGGCCGACCGGGTGCTGCCCGAAACAACCAGCACCCGCCGCGAATGGTCACCGGTTGATGTCACCGCTGGGGCAGCTCGGGTCACAGTGGGCATGTTCCCGGGCCGTTACCGGCGCTACTGATCGGCGCGGTGACCGCGTAATGGAGCATGGTGTATTTCCGCAGTCGCGCGGTCAGCGGAACCACCAGGCCCTCTAGCAAGGGTGCGTGTCGGGATATCTTGCGCGATGCCTGGGCGGCGGCGTCCCCGTCCAGGATCTGTGCCACACCGTGGATCACGGGACCAAGTGGCCTTCCCCGGAAGGTCGCGGGTGCTGCTAAGACAGTGGGGTTCCGCCGGAGCCGTTTGGCCTTTCCGGTGTGGTCGTACGTGCGGATGTAGGCAACGTCGCCGTCCCGGTCGACGACGACGCTCACCGGCGTGCTCACCGCGGTGCCGTCGCGCTTGTAGGTCGTCAGCAGTGCAATCTTGCTGCGACTCAGCGCGCGCAGGGCCTTGTCCGTCATCGTGACGCCTAGCCCCGGAGCCGAGCCGTCATCGACGGCAGCCCCTCTTGTAGCGTCGGGTACTCCGGTTTCCAGCCCAGTTGGGCCTTGGCCTTGGCGTTGGAGACGCGCATCGAGGTGTCCAGCATGATCGCGGCCGCGTACGGTGCCGCGAGGCGGATGAGCCCGGCCGGCAGGGAGCGCGGCGATGGGGCGTCGAGTGTTGTGGCCATCGCGGTGAACATCTCGGCCCAGGAGACAGGCTTGTCGTCCACGATGTTGTAGGCGCCGGCGTTGCCGTCCTCGACGGCGGCCGCGGTGGCAGTGGCGGCGTCATCGATGTGGATCCAGGACAGGGGACTGTTCCGTTTGCTCGGGATGGGCACCTTCCGCTTGCGCAGCATGGTGAGGTAGTTCTGCACGTCGCCGCCGTAGAACAGGCCGTACCGCAGGGAGATTCCGGTGATGCCTGCCGCCTCGTCGGCTAGCTTCTCGTTGGCGAGCATCGCCGCGACATGCGGGTTCGCTTTGCCGCTGTTGGGCTGCCCGAATGGTTCGTCCTCGGTGATGAGTTTGTCGCCGTGGTCGGTGTATCCGTAGCCAAGAACGATCGACTGGGTGACGAACTTTCCGGCGCCAACGGCGCGCGCGACGTCCAGGAGGTTCTTCGTGCCTTCGGTACGAAGTCGGTTGGTCTGGGTCATGTCCTTGTGCTTGGCCGGCGCCTTGGTTAGTGCGGTGAGCTGGTGCACTACCGCGTCCGCCGACACGCCATTCACAGCTGTCAGCAGAGCTGATCGGTCCAGCGCGTCGGCGACGATGGGTTGAACACCGGCAGCCTTGAGTGTCGCGGCGCCGGCGGGCGACCGGGTGATTCCGAGAATTTCGTGGCCGGCGGCGCGAAGCATGCCTGACAGCGGGATGCCGATGGCGCCGGTGCCGCCGGCGATCAATACCTTCATGGGAACTCCTTGAAATTGAAGCGGACCTCGGATGGTTGAGCAGGATGGGCCGGGCGTGGGACGGATTGCCGCGGACGGATGGGTCAGCCGGTCGGACGATGGTGGTGTTCGATCAGCGCGGTCGTCAGGTCGATCAATGCGTTGAGGTAACGCTCCTCCGACACTCCAGTCGGATGTTCGCCGTCGAACACGTCCTGCAGCAGCCAGTAGTGCGCCGTGGCATCCATGACGACCGCGGCGACTGCATCCCAATCGCAATCGATGTGATCCGAGCCGGGTTCTGCCTGTTCGGACAGCCATGTGGCCAAACCCTTGTGGTTGCTGGAGATCTCGTCGGTCTTCGCCCGAGCCAGCAGGGCGGGGAACTTCTGCAGGTCACGCACGAGCATGCGGTTGAAGTCGCGTTCGTTCTCGAGTCGACGCAGCCCCGCTCGCGCGATGGCCTCGACCCGGTCCCGCAATGGCAGCCGATCGACATCGGCGCCGCCGCGTTGCGTTTCGAGCATCGTCCGCAACTGCGCACCGGCATCGATCAGCTGCGCAATCCCTTGGGCGAGCACGTCCGCTTTGGACCGGAAATGCTTGTACAGAGCTCCGGAACCTGGAGACAGGCCTGCGGCCGCCTCGATCTGCGCGATGGTGGTCGCGGCGTAGCCCTGTTCGCCGAACAACCGCATCGCCTCCGTGGTAACCCGATCCTTGGTGGGAACCGACTCATCGCCTCGCACCTTTTCACGAGCAAGCAAGTACTTACTTTCCATGTGCCTAAAGGTAGTTACGACTTGCAAATGAGTCAAGTGAAGTCGATGTGGCCTCGCACACGGGTTCGGCGGCTCACGATGTCGACGCCGGCCAGCGCCGACGCCTGCATCCCGAAGCAGCCCGATCCCGAGGCGATGAACCCCAGGCCCTGGCGTGCTCGGATGAATGCGGTGAAGCGATCCGGGCGCTCGTCCCCGCCGAGATTCGACGCGGGCTCGGAACGCATCGGGTTCGCCGGCCGACGACGTGGCGAGCAGGATTCGAGCCCGGCTGGCGCGCACTGTGCCGGTCGGTATCGCGCCGGCGCTACGAGGTCGACTCCTCACCTGGCACCGTAGAGCGCGGCGACTAGCCGGCCGCGACGCGAGTGGTGAGTGCGAACACGACGCCGTATGCAGTCAGTCACGCGATCTCTGCACAGAACACCGGGTTGGCCTTACCGGCGCCTATCGCCTCGAGCACAACCGCGCCTGCTCCCGCTCGGACCCCCGCCAGCAGAGCGACGGTATCGGCGCCGGGGTATTAGCCGACCACGTCGATGCGAACTCCGGACCTCGCCGACAAGC
Source organism: Mycobacteriales bacterium (assembly GCA_038207565.1). GTDB lineage: Bacteria > Actinomycetota > Actinomycetes > Mycobacteriales > Jatrophihabitantaceae > JALZAI01. The sequence goes on along the minus strand of JBBQZQ010000038.1, from coordinate 7,485 downwards.
TCGCGTTGGACCGATTGCCTGCCCCGCCCAATGCTGCGCCCGGCGGAGATCGGGGCAGGAACGTGTCCTACCTCAGCGGGCCTGGAAGGACTGCTTCGTGGTCCTACTCGTGAGTCGGCACTGTGTGGAGTTCTGAGTCCGAACTGGCCACCCTCTCCTCGCCATGGCCGCGCTGCGCGGCGCGCTCGGCGAAGAAATATGTCCCCATGGTGAAGACCAGCACCCCGGCGAGGAGCTGCATCGAGTACGTGACGTTCATCAGCTCGCTGATGCGCCGCGACGGGTCGCGGTTCTCCAGCGCAGTGAGCAACAGGTAGCCGCCCCAGCACGCGAGCGCCGCGGAGCCGACAAAGGCCAGCGACAGCGGAAGGCGCAGCGGCAGGGTGCCAGCACGTGGGAACGCGACCAGTAACAGCCCGGTCACCGTCATCACCGCGAACAAGGCGTAGGCCGCCTCGAGTGCGTAGAAATCACTCGCCCGGTCGGCGATCTTGGTGGCGGTGAGCCCGCTCGTCGAACCGGTGGCCCACAGCAGATGGGTCGTCAACGGCGCGAGCATCACCGCGGAGGCCACCAGAGCCATGGTTCGCTGCACGCCCCGCGTCGGACCCTGCTCCGCCAGCTCCGAGATCCGGCCTCGCCACAGATGTCCCCAGCGCGCGCGTGCATACAGGACGAAGAGCGCGCCCAGAGCGAGAGCCTGGACGATGAAGCCCGTATAGACGACGCTGAACACCCACTCGTCCAGGAACGGGCGCCCGGCCGGTCCGCCGGAGGGCGCCGCGGTTCCACCCAGCAGCCGGGCAACGAGTTGCAGCGGGTAGCCGACCATGATCGGACTGAGCAGACCGGTGGCGCCCCAGGCCGGAAAAATGAGGAGCCAGACCGGCGCTCGTCGACCCCATGGCTGGGTGAGCAGCAGTGCGAGCACGACCACCATCGAATCGAGCAGGGCGCTCTCGAAGCTGCCGACGATCAACGTGCTGTGGTGATCGAGCAGCGTGCTGCCAGCGGGGATGCCGGCGCGGCTGCCGGACGCCCATGCGATCTTGAGCGCGAAATAGGGCACGCAGGCAGTGAAGGCTGCAGCGCGCAGGACCCGCGCCGCGTTGCGAGGCTTGTCGAACACCACATCGGGTTCGGCCGGTCGGGGTCGACGCGGGCCGTGAGTGCGTGTGGAGATCACAGCGATTTCCCTTTGCTGGTAGACGCTTCCTGGTGTCCCCAGCGTGCTCGTGAAGCCGCTGAAGCGCCTCGGAGCGCAGGATGGTCGTCGTCGGACCGCGGGATGATCCTTAAGCCGGACGGGCCAGACCGTGGTCGTAGGCGAAGATCACGACGTGGACGCGATCACGCAGTCCGAGCTTGGCCAGGATGCGCCCGACATGGGTTTTCACTGTCGCCTCGGACAGGTAGAGCCGCCGAGCGATCTCGGGGTTGGCATAACCCTGCGCGATCTCGCCGAGTACCTCGCGCTCACGGACGGTGAGCACGGCGACCGCGTCGTCGTCGCGCTGGCGCGGCTCGCCGCGGGCGAGGTGGTCCAGCAGTCGCCGGGTCGTGGACGGCGCGATCACCGCGTCACCGCAGTGCACGGCACGGATCGCGGCGATCACGTCGGCGGCCGAGGCGTCCTTGAGCAGGAAGCCGCTCGCACCGGCCCGCAGGGCGGCGTAGGCGTAGTCGTCCAGGTCGAAGGTCGTCAGCACGATCACCTTGGGCGCGTCGTCTCGGGCGGTGATCAACGCGGTCGCGTCGACGCCGTTCATGCGCGGCATCTGGACGTCCATCAGCACGATGTCCGCGGCGTGCCGCGACAGCTCGTCCAGTGCCTGCGCGCCGTCGCCGGCCTGCGCGACGACCCGCATGTCGTCGCACGCATCGATCACCATGGCCAGACCGGTCCGTACCAGCTCCTGGTCGTCAACCAGCGCCACCCTGATGCTCATTCCGTTCCTCCCGATGACTGCGTCACCCGCGGGAAGTGGGCCCGGACCTGGAAGCCGCGATCACCTGGCGCCACGCTGAACGTCCCGCCCACCGCGGCGACCCGATCGCGCATGCCCTGCAGGCCAGCGCCGGTCCCCGGGACCGGGACCGGGATCGGCACGGGCACCTCACCGCCGTCGTCCACGACGGCGACGCTCAGCGCGTCCGGCTGCCAGCTCAGGGCCACCGCTACCTTCGCGTGGGGCCCTGCGTGCTTGACCGCGTTGGTCAGTCCCTCCTGCACGAGCCGATACACGGCGAGTTCCGTTGTGGCACCGATCGCGAACGGCACACCCGACTCGGTGAGTTCAGCGTGCACGCCGGCGTCACGCACCCCCGCCACCAGCGGCGCCAGATCGGCCAGGGTCGGCCGCGGCGAGGGACCGGGTTCCTGCTCGCGCATTCCCCCCAGCACGCCCCGCATGTCCGTCAGCGCGGCTCGGCCCGCATCGGCGATGGTCTGCAGCGCCTGAACCGCCCGGGCCGGATCCCACTCGGCCACGAACGCGCCTCCCTCAGCCTGTCGGACAATCACCGCGAGCGAGTGCGCCACGATGTCGTGCGTCTCCCGCGCGATGCGTGCCCGCTCCTCCAGCACCGCGACCCGCGACGCTTCCGCGCGCTCGGTCAGCGCCCTCGTCCGGCGCACCGTCGCGAGCCGGCCCAGGTTCCACGCCATCAGCACGCTGAGCCCGAGCCCGACCCCGACGTAGAACGTGACCAGCCAGCCGACCGCCGTGTACTGACGCAGCGCGTCCGCGGTCGATCCGGTCGCGATCGCCACGCCGATGAGCGCGACGGCCAGGACGACGCGGCTGCTGGCTACCTCAACGCGCGCCGCGACGCTATAGAGGACGAGCAGGAACACCAGACTTGACGGCAAGAAGAGCGCCGGCACGTGCGTTGGCCCGCCGGCGACCTGATGCACGACCCTGCCGTCCGGTGCGAGCACGATCACGATCATCGCCAGGCTCGCCAATGTGTAGGCGACCGCCGGCGCGAACCGCCGGAAAGCGACGCTCAACTGCAGCGCAGCGAACGAAATGACCAGAACGACCGCCCCGGCCGTTGACCAGCGCAAACCCTGCGCGCCGCTGATCGAGAGCACACCGAGAACGCCGACGAGCGCCAACCCAGCCAGCGCATCGCTCACCAAGCTGTGCGTCTTGCTCCAACGATCGACGCGGCCCAGCCAATGACCAGGCTCGGAAACAGGCAGGATCACGCCTCGATCGTAAGGGTGAACATCGTCCCACCTGCTGGGCTGCGGCCCTTCGCCCCGCTCACTCTTCGTCGCGATGCGAGGTTGAGCGCCAATAGTGGCTCTTCAAACTTGAGCGGGCAATGATCTTGTTGCCGCTGTTGCCGCTGTTGCCGCTGTTGCTGCCCGGTGGGTCCGGGTGCAGTTCAACTGTATCCGGCGGTGGCTGTTGGTGACGTTTCGGAAGCCGCAGGCGGAGCGTTTCGTCTGCTTGACGAGCCGGTTGATGCCTTCGGTGCGGGCGTTCGAGCTCACCGTCGACTGCACGCCGTGGCGATGATCTGAGTGTTGCCCGTGTCCGGGTGACGCATCCGTTCCATCCGCTGTTCGGCCAGGAGCTGGAGTTCGTCAAGCGGCGCCGGAACTGGCGCGCGGACCGTGTCTACGTGGTTGACCTGGCCGGGTTGCTGCTCTCGTTGCCGGTGGAGTGGACCGATGTGGTGCCCGAAGACCCTTTCGTGGTGGTGGCTGCCGGGCGTTCGCCGTTCACTACCGCGGGGTTGCTCGAGTTGGCCGAGTTGGTGGCTCGCCTGTGTGCCTCGCGGTCGTCGGACGGCGCATCGACCGTCAAGCGGATTACGCCGAGGCTGTCCAAGTGATTATGCCACCGATAGTGAGTCTGCGTTCCGGCATCACGGTCATTAGCCTCTGCAATATCACGGTAATGTAGCGGTATTGCGGGCGAGCGCGTCGGCGTGTTGACGGCTTATCGTTTCTCTTTTGCGGCATAATAGCCTGGACGCAATGGAGGAGGCGGTATGGCCAGGCGCAGACGGGATCGCAAGGCCGAGGAGCTGGCCAAATCCAGGACACTGAACCCGCACCCCGAAGCGGTCCAGGATCCGGAGTTCGCTTCCTCGGCGTTCTTCGACGCCGCCGACCTGGTGCAGGTGAAGTACGAGATGGTGCGCAGGGTCGAGGTCGACGGGTCGGCGGTGAACGCCGCGGCGACCTCGTTCGGGTTCTCCCGACAGTCCTATTACACGGCAGCGGCGGCGTTGGCCGCCGGCGGCCTGCCGGCCTTGGTGCCGGCCAAACCCGGCCCGCGGCGGGCGCACAAGCTCAACGACACGGTTCTGGATCATCTGGAATCACTGCGCGACGCGGACCCGACGCTGCGCAGCGGGCAGCTGGCGCAGGCGGTGTCCGGCCGGTTCGGGATCAGCGTGCATCCCCGCTCGGTGGAACGAGCACTCGCCCGCCGGGAGTCCGCCCGGAGCACGAAAAGCGACTGAACCGGACCCCGGTAACACCGGCCGCGGCAGCGTGCAGGCCGGTCTGGTCCAGGGCTACGAGCAGCTGCGCAAACGGGTCCTGGCCGCAGGCCCCGACGGGTGGCGGCTGGGCCACGCGGTGCTGGCCGGCAAAGGGATGGTGGCCTGGATCGGCGCGTGGACCACCCTGGCACCGGCACCGGCTGCAGGGACCTCAGCGCCCGATCCCCCCGCCCCTACCACCGTGTCCCTGTCCACCCCGAGTACGGATCCGTCTACTGCGCTGTCGTCCCTGCCCTGTGCCGGACAGCTCGTGGCCGTCCTGGCCCAGATGGCGCTCGCGCATGCCCGAACACCCATGCCACGAACACCTATGCCCTGACCAGAACTGCCCTGACCAGAACCTCCCATCCGAAGCAGGAGAAGGGAACATGTTGATGAACGAGAACTCGAACACGTCCAAGGTCACCGCCGATCATCTGCGGCGCGACGCCTACCTCTACGTCCGCCAGTCGACGCTGTATCAGGTCGCCAACAACACCGAGTCCGCCCGCCGCCAGTACGACCTGCGCGGGCGGGCCGTCGCGCTGGGCTGGCCTACCGACAAGGTCATCGTGATCGACATCGACCAGGGACACTCCGGCGCCTCGGCCGCCGACCGCGAAGGCTTCCAACGCCTGGTCGCCGAGGTGTCCCTGGGTCGGGCCGGGATCGTGCTCGGCCTGGAATGCTCCCGGCTCGCTAGGAACAACGCCGACTGGCATGCGCTGCTACGCCTGTGTGCGTTCAACAACACGCTGATCTGCGACGAGGACGGGCTCTACGATCCGGCCACCATCAACGACCGGCTGCTGCTCGGCCTGAAAGGCACCATGAGCGAGGCCGAACTGCACTTCATCCGGGCCCGGCTGCAAGGCGGCCTGCTGGCCAAGGCCGCCCGCGGGGAACTGGCCGTACGCCTACCGGTCGGGCTGGTCTACGACGCGGCCGGCAACGTCGTGCTCGATCCCGACAGCGGCGTCCGCGGCGCCATCACGCACCTGTTCGACACCTTCGCCGCCACCGGCTCAGCCTCAGCCACGGTCAAAGCGTTCGCTGCCGAGGCGCTGCTGTTCCCCGCCCGACACCTGGGCGGCCCGCACGCCGGCGAACTGTATTGGAAGCCGCTACGCCACGACCACGTGCTGTTCGTGCTGCACAACCCCCGCTACGCCGGCGCCTACTTCTACGGCCGACGCCGGCAGGTCACCGACGCCGACGGCCACCACCGCACCGTCATCAAAGACCGCCAGGACTGGACCACCCTGATCCCCGATGCCCACCCTGGCTACCTCAGCTGGGAACAGTTCGAGACCAACCAGGCCACCCTGAGCGCCAACGCGGTCGCCCACGGCGAAGACCGCAAGGCCGGCCCCGCCCGCGAAGGCCCCGCCCTGCTGCAAGGCTTGGTCGTGTGCGGCAAATGTGGGCGGCGGATGAGCGTGAGCTACCACCGCCGCTGCAACGGGACGCTGGTACCGGACTACACCTGTCAGCGTGAAGGAATCGCCACCGGCACCCCGGCCTGCCAGTCCACCTGCGGCGCCGGAATCGACGCCGCCGTCGCCGAACTGGTCCTGCAATCGTTGACCCCACTGGCGTTGCAGACCGCGCTGGCAGTCAGTACCGAACTGACCCAACGCGCCGCCGACGCCGACCAGATCCGCGCCACCAGCGTGGAACGGGCCCGCTACGCCGCCGACGCCGCACGCCGCCGATACCTCGCCGTCGACCCCGCCAACCGGCTCGTCGCCGACACCCTGGAAGCGGACTGGAACCACAAACTGCGCGAACTCAGCGCCGCCCAAGACGACTACGAACGAGCCAGCCAACAGGGCGCAGCCACCCTCAACGAGCAGCAACAGCAACGCATCCGCGCCCTGGCCGCCGACCTACCCGCCCTCTGGCACGACCCGGACACCCCGATGCGCGAACGCAAACGCCTCATCCGGCTCCTCGTCACCGACGTCACCCTGATCCGCAGCAGCGAACACCTCACCGCCCACGTCCGAATGCCCGGCGGGCAGCAGCACACCCTCACCGTGCCGCGGCCGCTCACCGCCTACGAACAGCACACCACGCCCGCCGCGACCCTCACCCTGATCGAGGAACTGATGGCCGAACACACCTTCGACGAAGCCGTCACCATCCTGCACGAACGCAACATCCTCAGCGGATGGGGCAAGCCGTTCACCGTCCCAACGCTGCGCGCCCTGTGCCGCTCCCGCGACATCCCCAGCCTGCGCGACCGTCTGCAAGCTGCCGGAATGCTCACCCTCGCCCAGGCCGCCGGCGAGCTCGACGCCAGCATGGCGACCGTCAAGAAATGGCAACGACTCGGACTGATCACCGGCCGCCGCGTCGACGGCCGCCGCGAATACCTCTACCACCCCGACCAAACCCGCCCGCCGCTGCACTACCAAACTGAGGCCGCCCGCCGTCGCCAAACCGACGGGCTGCTGTCGGCCAACCAGCTCGCCACCGAACTCGGGGTGGCCTGCTCAACGATCACTCGATGGCACCAACTCGGCCTGATCACCGCCGCCCCGCCCACCGACGATCACCGCTTCCTGCGCTACCACGCCGGACAGCAACACCCCACCCCCGAGCAGATCACCGCCGCCGGGCGACCGCTGGCCTGCCGCGACCGGGAACTGCTCACCGGTGGGCAACTCGCCACGCACCTGGGCCTGGGCCGTTCCACCATCTACAAGTGGTACCAGCTCAGCCTCATCGACGCCGTCGCCACCGACCGCCGCGGCCGGCACCTATACCGTCCCGACCAGCAGCCACCCAGCCACGCCGCCATCGCCACCGCCAGAGCGGCCGCCAAGAACCCGACCGGGACAACACCAGGCTCGGAAAATGTCAGACCCTCATGCCACGATCAACACCCGACAACGAGCCGCGACCGCCAGCATGCACAACAGGCCAGCCCGAACCGCAACAGGAGGCGCAGTATGAAGGACACGCGTTGGTGAT
>JBBQZQ010000037.1:0-39198 GCA_038207565.1 Mycobacteriales bacterium | reverse complement strand
CGTGTGCGTCACCGCATGCAAGTTCTGCGCGTTCTACCGTTCGCCCAAGCACGAGCAGGGCTGGACGCACAGCGTGGGCGAACTGCTGCGCCGTTGCGGCGAGGCCGTCGATCTGGGCGCCACCCAGATCATGCTGCAGGGGGGCCACTCGCCCGAGCTGGGCATGCGATGGTACGAGCAGACTTTCGCTGCGATCAAGCAGAACTATCCGCAGCTCGTGCTGCACTCGCTGGGCGCTTCCGAAGTCGTGCACATCAGCCGCACGTCCGACCTCGACGTGGCGACGGTGATCAGCCGGCTGAAGGCCGCCGGCCTCGACTCGTTCGCAGGGGCCGGCGCGGAGATTCTCGTGGCCCGTCCGCGCACGGCCATCGCGCCGCTGAAGGAGTCCGGCGAGACCTGGCTGCAGGTCATGGAGACCGCGCACGGGCTCGGCCTCGAGTCCACCGCGACCTTCATGATGGGCACCGGCGAGACCAACGCAGAACGCATCGAGCACCTGCGCATGATCCGCGACGTGCAGGACCGTACCGGCGGATTCCGTAGCTTCATCCCCTGGACGTACCAGGCTGAGAACAACCACCTCAAGGGACGTACCCAGGCGACGAGCCTGGAGTATCTGCGTCTGGTGGCGGTGGCGCGGCTGTTCTTCGACAATGTCAACCATCTGCAGGGATCGTGGTTGACCACGGGCAAGGACATCGGCCAGCTCACGCTGCACTTCGGTGCGGATGATCTCGGCTCGGTCATGCTCGAGGAGAACGTCGTGTCCAGCGCCGGCGCGAAGCACCGCAGCAATCGCAGCGAACTCATCGACCTGATCCGCGGCGCCGGACGCATTCCCGCCCAACGCGACACGCTCTATCGCCACCTGGTCGTGCACGACGACCCGGCGAACGACCCGATCGACGACCGCGTCCACTCACACTTCAGCTCGACAGCGCTGCACCTCTCGCCCGCCGCCGCGGCGAGCTGATGCCACGACCGGCCGACGCGGGTCGGGATCGATGTCGCTAGCAGTCGCCGTCCCGCTGGGTATCGCCTCAGCTGTGGTTTACGGGACGTCGATCGTCGTCCAACACCGGCGTGCGAGTGCCGGAGCGGGCGAGGAGGACGCCCGCCACCTGTTGCGGTTGCTGCGTGATCCGGCATGGTTGGCGGCAATCGCCGGCGATTTCATCGGCTTCCTGCTGCAGATCGGTGCGCTGGCCACCGGACCCGTCGTGGTCATCCAGCCGTTGGTGGTGCTCATGTTGCCCGTGGCGCTGCTGGCGTCGTTCCTGATGGGGGGTCCCCGCCCGAAGTTCGAGGACTACCTGGGTAGCATCGCGGTGATCGGCGGGCTGTCGGTGTTCCTTGGATTGCTCGATTACTCGACCCGCCATCACCCGCGCCAGCCGCACACGCCGCACCCTGGGTACCTCGCGGCGACGGTCGTCGGCGTGTTCTTCATCGGCATCGTCCTGTGCCTGGCGGTACGCGGGAGGTCCGCGACCCTGCGCGGTGCCATGTACGGCGCCGTGGCCGGTGCGTGCTTCGGGACGCTCGGTGTGCTGGTGAACACCGCGGCCCACCGGCTGATAGAGCGCGACGTCGACGAGTTGTTCGGGACGAGGTCCGGCGTCGTCACACTGATCGGCATGGTGGTGATCGGAGGAACCGGAATGGTGCTGACCCAGATCTCGTTCCAGGTCGGCGCGCTGGGCGCGACGTTACCGGCGAATCTCGTGGCCGACCCAGTGGTCGCCGTCGCGCTCGGCTCGGCGCTGCTGCGCGAGCGGGTCCCGACCGGCCCGGGTTACCTGTTGGTGGACGTGTTGTGCGTGGCCGCCGTCGTCGCGGGCGCGATCCGGTTGGCGGCGCCCGCGACAGCGCCGGTCACGTCACGTCGTTGAGGTCAGGACGCGGTCAGGACGTGATCAGGACGTCTCGATGTCGCACAGCAGGAACTTCACGCCCGCCGTGCCGATCTGCAGCGCGTCCTGCACGGCAGCCTGCGCTGCGGGGCTGGCCAGCGCGGCGCAGGCGGTGTCGTAGTCGGCGAAGTAAAGATCGGCGGTGCGCCACGCGGGCGTCGCAGTGCCGTCCTCCTTCGGGAACACCTTCGACAGCTCGGCGCGCTGGACGTCCGGGATGGCGCCGGCCAGGCCGACGTGAACCTCCTTGTAATGCTTCTCGAAGGCGTCGGGATCGGTCGGGTTGTCATAGACAACAGTCAATTTGACGGTCATGGGTTGTGGCTTACCCGTGGCACGAACCGGGATCACCGCACGGCGCACCCGCGGCACGCAAGCGCAGGATGCGACTATGGCCTCATGAGCCGCGCCGCGCTGGACAAGCAGCCGCGCGAGGTCGCGTCGATGTTCGACGGGGTGGCCCGGCGTTATGACGTGACAAACACGGTGCTATCCGGCGGGCTCGACCGACACTGGCGCAAACGCACGCGCCAATGTCTCGAGCTCGGAGCTGGCCAGCGCGTGCTCGACCTCGCCGCGGGGACGGGCGTGTCGACCGCCGAGCTCGGGCGTTCGGGTGCCGTGGCCGTGGGCTGCGATTTCTCCTTGGGAATGTTGCACGCCGGACGGGCGAGCAAGCGCCGCCGCGAAGTGCCGCTCGTCGCCGGCGACGGCGTGCACCTGCCGTTCGCCGACGGATGCTTCGACGCCGTGGCGATCTCGTTCGGGCTCCGCAACATCGTCGACGTCGATCTCGCGCTGCGGGAGATGGCGCGGGTGGTTCGGCGGGGCGGGCGGCTCGTCGTGTGTGAGTTCAGCCGGCCGGCGTTCGCCCCGTTCCGCGTGCTGTACCTGCGGTACCTGATGCGGGCGCTGCCGTGGGTTGCTCGCCGCGTCGCGTCCAACCCCGACGCCTACGTCTACCTCGCGGAATCCATCCGCGCATGGCCCGCACAGCTGGAACTCGCCCGCACCATCGCTGCGGCGGGCTGGGTCGATGTCCGCTACCGGAACCTGACCGGCGGCGTGGTCGCACTGCACCTCGCCGAGCGTGGCTGAGTCACAGCGCGACCTCGCGGGTAGGGCGAACACCACGGCCCTATGGGCCGGTCGTTAGGCCCACCTCAGGGCCGGGTACCTCGCTCGTGGACGGGGTTGTCGCCCCGTCCGGGCCGTGTACCAGGCGGAGCTTGCCGAACGAAGGAGACTTGTGATGGACGACGACGACATGACGACAACAGGTAGCGGTGACGGCGGTGCCGACGGCGGCGCGCAACCCGGCCCCGAGGGCCCGGCCGACGGCGGCGCCGACGGCGGTGCCGACGGCGGCGCCGACAGCGGCGCAGACGGGCACGCTGACTCACCTGGCGGTGACGGTGGCGCCGACGGCGCAGCCGGTGACGGGGGCGCAGACGGCCACGCCAGCGGTGGTGGCGACGGCGGAGCCGACGGCGGCGCCTGAGTGAACTCGCACGACCAGTACGGATCGACGGGCGGTGCGGCGCTGCGGCGCTGCATCGCCCGCGACGTCTCCACGTTCGCCGACCACTTCTGGGGAAGAACCGCATTGCTGAGCCGGGCCGCGGAGCTCCGCGGCCCGTTCGTCGACCTGCTCGACGCTGCGGCCGTCGACGAGCTGGTATCTCGTCGCGGACTGCGCACCCCCTTCCTGCGGATGGCCAAAGAAGGCACCGTTCTTCCCGGCGGGCGGTTCACCCGGGGTGGGGGCGCCGGCGCGAGCATCGCTGACCAGGCCGCCGACGACAAGGTGCTCGGCCAGATCGACGACGGCGCGACCTTGGTGCTGCAGGGACTGCATCGCAGCTGGCCGCCCCTCGTCGAGTTCGGCTCCCAGCTCGCGGCCGACCTGGGCCACCCCGTCCAGATCAATGCCTACATCACACCTGCGGCCAACCGCGGCTTCGCGCCCCACTACGACGTCCACGACGTGTTCGTGCTGCAGGTCGAAGGCCGCAAGAAGTGGAGGATCCACGCGCCGGTCGTCACGGATCCGCTGGACGACCAGCCGTGGGAGCAGCACCGCGCCGCGGTCGCCGCCCGCGCCGCGGAGGACGACCCGCTGATCGATGTCGTGCTCGAGCCGGGCGACTCCCTCTACCTGCCCCGCGGCACGATCCACGCCGCTGACGCTCTCGGCGAGACGTCCATCCACCTCACCGTCGGTGTGCACCCGGTGACGCGCTACCACCTGGCCGAGCACCTGGTCGACCTGGCGCAACAGGAGCCCTCGCTGCGTGCGTCCCTGCCGGTGAGCTCCGACCTCGGCGATCCGGCCGTGCTCGAGCCGCACCTTGCCGCGACTGTGAATGCGCTGCGCGACTTCCTCGACTCAGCTCCGGTCGAGGAGATCGCGCGGCGCGTCGGTGACCGGCTGATGGGGCAGACGCGACCTGAAGCGATCGGCCCACTGGCCCAGCTCACCGCTGCGGAGTCGGTGACCAGCGGGTCCGCGCTGCGTCTGCGCGGCGGATTGCGGCACCGGATCGGCACGGGCGAGGGCGTCGAGGCAAGGCTCACGCTGACCGTCCTCGACCGCACGATCTCGCTGCCCGCCGATGTCGAGGACGCTGTGAAGACGGTGCTCGCGGGCGCCAGGTTCACCCCCGCGGAACTGCCCGGGCTCGACGACGCCGACCAGTTGATCTTCGCGCGGCGACTGCTCCGCGAGGGCATCGTCGTCCCCGCGTGAGCAAGCGCAGCAAGCGCAACGAGGCTCGGGCGTGACAGCGAGGCTCGGGCCTGACAGCGAAGCTCGGGCGTCAGCGGGTTACGGTGAATGACCCGCGGCCGCGCGAATCGGCGGATCGGTGCGCGCTGCGTGCCGACGTCCGTGGCGACCCGATGCTCGGGACAGCGTTCCCGGCCGCCCGGCTACTGCTCGTCGAACAACCTGGGGCATGGGGGCGTCCCGGGCTCGCCGAGTCCGATTTCTCGCGGGATACTGCCAGGCGCGTCGAACGACGTGCGGCCGAGGTGGGTGTCCGGGTCGAAGCCATCCGCCGGCCGGGACGCACCGCTGCCGGCGCGCGGCGGCGGTGGGCGTGGGTCGACGCACGGTCGGGGCACGAGGATCTGCGCTGGGGCAGCTTCGACGAAGACGCCGAGCTGCTCCAGCTGCCGCTGGACGGTTCGGTGGGCACCGCCGACGTCGAACCGCTCTACCTGGTCTGCACCCATGGCAAGCACGACCCGTGCTGTGCGCTTCGGGGCCGGCCGGTCGCCGCGTCGCTCGAGCGACTCAGGCCGGGACGGGTGTGGGAGTGCAGCCACCTCGGCGGTGACCGGTTCGCCGCCAACGTCCTCGTGCTGCCGTCCGGGCTGCTCTACGGCCGGGTGCAGGCAGCAGCCGCCCGCTCCTTCGTGACCGCCGCCGAGGCGGGTGAGGTCGTCGGCGACCTGCTCCGCGGCCGGATCGGCCTGGCGCCCGTGGTGCAAGCAGCATTGGCCTTCGGCTACCGTCACCTCGGGCTGAGCGGCCACGCCGAACTACGTGTGACCTCGGCGACCGCGGTCGTCGACGGGGCGGCCCGGGTAGGACTCGACGGCCCATCGGGGCGGCTCGACGTGGCGGTGCGCGTCGAGCAGGTGTCGGCCAGCGGGCTCACCTGTGCAAACCCGCGTCCCAACCGTTACCTCGCCTACCACCCCGAACCGGCCTGAGGGTAAACGGATCGTCAGTGCGGTGTCGTGTACCCGCCGGCGTCGAGGAACCGCTGCCGCGAACGCATGATCTCGTTCTCGGCCTCGATACGGCCGACCCAGGACGCGCCTTCGACGCTCTTGCCGGGCTCGAGTTCCTTGTAGACCTCGAAAAAGTGCTGGATCTCCAGGCGGTCGAACTCGGGGAGATGGTGGATGTCGCGCAGGTGCTCGAGCCGGGGATCGGTGAAAGGCACTGCCAGCACCTTGTCGTCGCCGCCCATCTCGTCCTTCATCTTGAACATGCCGATCGCGCGGCACCGCACCAGCACGCCGGGGAACAACGGGTCGCCGTGCATCACGACGAGCGCGTCGAGCGGGTCGGTGTCGTCGCCCAGGGTGTCCTCGATGTAGCCGTAATCGGCCGGGTACTGCGTCGAGGTGAACAGCGTGCGGTCCAGGCGCATGCGCCCGGTCGCGTGGTCGACCTCGTACTTGTTCCTGCTGCCTCGAGGAATCTCGATCAGGACGTCGAACTCCACCGTGGTGTCCCTTCGTCCGGTGCCTTCTGAACCGTGCGTCGGGCCCTAGTCTGACGCATCGTGGAACGTCGCGAGACGCAGTACGCACTTCGGCTGTTGCCGGTCATTGTGATCATCGTCGTCGCGGCTCTCGCCGGATACCTGCTGACTGTTGCCGCCAGGGATTCCGACAAGGTCGCGGCACCGCGGGTTTCCGTGCCGCGTGCCCTCGGCGCAGCCACGTCCGCACCGTCCGCCGCGCCCTCGTCGCCCTCTGACCTGGGCACGATGCCGACTCCGGGCGGGGTGCGGCGGGCGCTCGCTGCGGCGGCGGGATCACCGGATCTGGGTGCTCGGCTGCTCGCCCGCGTCGCCGACGCGCAGACGGGGAAGGTGCTCTACGACCGATCCGGCTCGACACCCGCCGCCCCGGCGTCCACCGCGAAGCTCATGACAGCGGTCGCGCTGCTCGTCAGCCGGAAGCAGACCGATCACTTCGCCACCACGGTCGTGACCGGGGCGACCTCCGGGACTGTGGTACTCGTGGGCGGCGGTGATCCGACGATTACCGGTGCCCCCGTCGGGGAGCCCGGTGCCTATGCGTCATCCGCGCGAATTTCGACCCTGGCCGGCCGGTTGCACGCCTCGCACGTGCGGGTGAGAAGGATCGTCGTCGACGACACACTGTTCACCGGGCCCGCGGTGTCGCCGGGCTGGGATCCGGGCGACGCGCCGAGCGACTACGCGGCACCGATCACCGCGATGATGGTGGACGGCGGACGCGACGCGCCCACCGACCACTATCGCAGCGCTGCACCGGAGCTTGCTGCGGGAAGGGCGTTCGCCCGCGCCTTGGGTGACAGCGCGATCCCGGTCGGACTGGGCACGGCGCCGGCCGGAGCGAAGCGACTGGCGCGGGTGTACTCCGCGCCACTTCGGGTGCTCGTCGAGCAGATGCTGCACCTGTCCGACAACGTCATCGCCGAGGTGCTGGCACGGCACGTCGCCATCGCCCAGCGCCGTGCCCCGTCCTTCTCCGGGGGTGCGACGGCGATCCGCAGCGCGCTGGCCCGGTTGGGCGTCCAGGTCGGCGGCGGGATGCATGATGCGAGCGGGCTCGCGGCCGGCGATCGGCTAACCCCTGCGACCTTGGTGGCGGTGCTGCGTCTGCTCGTCGCACCGAAGGTGCCGGCGTTGCGCCTGATCGTGTCGGGCCTGCCCGTCGCCGGCTGGAACGGCACGTTGTACGACCGGTACGTATCCGGGTCGACCAGGTCGGCTGCCGGACGGGTGCGCGCCAAGACGGGCACGTTGACCGGAGTGAGCGCGATCGCTGGTTTCGTCCACGACGCCTCGGGACGATTGCTGGTGTTCGCCTTCGACGCGGACCGCGCCGGTGAGACCGTCGCTGCCGAGACTGCTCTGGACAGGGTGGCGAGTGCGCTCGCCGGGTGCGGCTGTCGGTAACAAGGCGCAGACGCCCGGTGGCGCCTGGGTAGTGTCGGGGTATGAGCACGCTGATCGACTGGGACGTGGCCGCGCGGGCGGCCAAGCGGTTCAGCCCGGCGCCTCCGTCGGTGAGCAGGTCCGAGGCCGACGAGGCGGTCGGCCAGCTCTACCAGGCCACGTCCACGGCCGCCCAGCACGTCGCAGAACTGACCCACCTGAGCGAACCCCCGGTCAGCGCCGCGACCCGGGTCATCGACCGTCCCGCCTGGATCGACACCAACAGCAGCGCAATGCGCTCGATCCTCACGCCGCTCGTCGACAAGCTCGCCGCTGCCAATCCTGTCGGGCGCGTCGCGGAGAGCATCGGCGGTCGGATGACCGGGATGCAGGTCGGGGTCATCCTCGGCTTCCTGTCCGGCAAGGTTCTCGGGCAGTTCGAGTTCTTCGATCGGCCGAACGGCCAGCTATTGCTAGTCGCGCCGAACCTGGTCGCCGTCGAGCGCCAGCTCAAGGTCGTCCCGGCCGACTTCCGCCTATGGGTCTGCCTGCACGAGGTCACCCACCGCGTGCAGTTCACCGCCGTGCCGTGGCTGCGCCAGCACATGCTCGAGGAGATCCAGGCACTGACCGAAGCGGTCGACGCCGACCCTGCCGCGATCAAGCAGCGCTTCGCCGACGCCGTTGGCGAGCTGGTGAACGTGGCGCGCGGGCGCGGTGACGGCCAGGGACTGCTCGCTGTCGTCGCGACGCCGGAACAGCGGGCAATCATGAATCGCGTCACGGCCTTCATGTCACTGGTCGAGGGTCATGCCGAGTACGTAATGAACGCTGTGTCGCCCGCGGTGATCCCCACACAGGAGGCGATCGAGCAGCGGTTCGCAATCCGACGCAGGCGCGGTGGGAACCCGCTCGACCGGTTGCTCCGCCGGCTGCTCGGCATGGAGGCCAAGACCCGTCAGTATGTCGACGGTTCGGCGTTCGTGCACGGTGTCGTCGACCAGGTCGGCGTCGACGGGTTCAACGCGATCTGGACCTCGCGCGAAACGCTGCCCACGAAGGACGAGATCAACGACCCGAAGCGCTGGATCGCCCGGGTCCACGCCTGAGGCCGGGATGGGCCCGCATCCGGCGGTGGCCGAGGTGCGTCGCGCCGTGCGGGCGGCGCTGTCCGGACCGGTGCTGGTAGCGTGCTCGGGCGGCGCGGACTCCCTCGCGCTCGCTGCGGCGGTCGCGTTCGAGGCGCCGCGGGCCGGCATCCCGTTCGCGCTGACGACGGTCGATCACGGTCTCGTCGGCGGGTCGGCCGCGCAGGCGGGACGGGTGGCGGCGATCGGGTACGAGCTGGGCTTCGACCCGGTAACGGTGGTGCCGGTGACCGTCGGCCGCGCCGGCGGTCTCGAGGCGGCGGCGCGCGCCGCGCGTTACGGCGCGCTCGCGGCGGCCGCGGACGCTCTCGGCGCCGACGTCCTGCTCGGCCATACCCTCGACGACCAGGGCGAGACGGTGCTGCTCGGCCTCGGCCGCGGCTCGGGGCCGCGCTCGATCGCCGGCATGGTGCTGCGCTCGGGACGCTACGTCAGGCCCCTGCTACGCGTGCGGCGAGCGACGACCGCGGCCGCCTGCGCGGCCCTGGGCCTGCCCGTATGGGAGGACCCGGCGAACTCGGATTCGCGGCTGCAGCGGGTGCGGTTACGTCGTGAGGTGCTGCCGTTGCTGGAGGACGTGCTTCAGGGCGGTGTCGTCGAGGCGCTGGCCCGGACGGCGGACCTGGTGCGCGACGACCTCGACGCCCTCGACGCGTGGGCGGCTGAGCTCGCTGCTCGTCCCCCCCGCGCCCCCCGCGCCCCCCGCGGTGCCCTCGGTGCCCTCGGTGATCAAGAGGCCCCAACCGTCGAAAATCGACAGTTTGCCGCCGTTGATCACCGAGCGGGGCTGGGCGTTGCCGAGCTGGTCGGCCTACCGCGGGCAGTGCGGACGCGCGTCTTGCGCGCGTGGGCGCTGGGGAGCGGCGCCGACGAGCTCGGCAGGGGTCACCTCCTCGCACTGGATGCGCTGGTCACCGCCTGGCACGGGCAGGGCCCGCTCGATCTGCCGGGTGGCCTTCGGGTGCTGCGGGCGTCTGGGAGACTGCACGCAATCCCTGCTACCCCCGCGGAGTCATGACGTGTCAGTGCTCGACGACGACATCGAGAAAACGCTCATCGGTGCCGAGGAGATCGATGCCAAGATCGCCGAGCTCGCCGCGGCGATCGACGCCGACTACGCGGACCGTGAGCCGCTGCTCGTCGGTGTGCTCAAGGGGGCCGTCATGCTCATGTCGGACCTCGCGCGAGCACTGCACCGCCCGTCCACCATGGAATTCATGGCTGTCAGCTCGTACGGCAGCTCGACGACCAGCTCGGGCGTGGTGCGCATCCTCAAGGACCTCGACCGCGACATCGCCGGCCAGCATGTGCTCATCGTCGAGGACGTCATCGACTCCGGGCTGACCCTTTCCTGGCTGCTGAAGAACCTCGCCGCCCGGCAGCCCGCATCCATCGAGGTCGTCGCCCTGCTGCGCAAACCGGACGCGATCAAGGTGCATGTGCCGGTGAAATACGTGGGATTCGACATCCCGAACGAGTTCGTGGTGGGGTACGGCTTGGACTACGCGGAGCGCTACCGCGACCTGCCTTACATCGGGCGATTGAAGCCGTCTGTGTACAGCAGCTGACGTGTACCGTCAATGGCTAAGATTTCGTTCCCGAAACGAGAGGAACGCGGACGCCGACCCGTTCGTCCTAAGACTATGAATCGCAAACGCATCCTGCGGTCGTGGTGGCTCTGGGCCATCGTCATCTTGTTCTGCTTTCTCGTGGTGCCCAGCCTGTTCGCCAGTGGCAGCGGGTACCACAGCGTCAGCACGTCGGATGCGCTGCAGCAGGTCCGGGACGGCAATGTCACCAAGGCCGTCCAGCAGGACAAGGAGCAGACGCTCCAGCTCGAGCTGAAGAAGTCGCTCGACGGCAAATACAAGAAGATCAGCGCCCAGTACCCGTCCGACGCCGCGTCCCAGGTCTTCACCGATCTGGAGAACGCGGCCGTCAAGGACACCAAGCTCGACTACTCCACGCACGTCAGCAAGGACAACCCGTGGCTGTCGTTGCTCGTCAGCCTCCTGCCGATCCTGCTGATCGTCGGCGTCCTCTTCTTCGTCATGAGTCAGGTCCAGGGCGGCGGCAACCGCGTCATGAGCTTCGGCAAGAGCAAGGCGAAGCTGGTGAGCAAGGACACCCCGAAGACCAC
The DNA here is from genome assembly GCA_038207565.1 of Mycobacteriales bacterium. Taxonomy (GTDB): domain Bacteria; phylum Actinomycetota; class Actinomycetes; order Mycobacteriales; family Jatrophihabitantaceae; genus JALZAI01. The sequence goes on along the minus strand of JBBQZQ010000037.1, from coordinate 28,328 downwards.
TTTCGGTGACGTAGCCGGTGCCGACGAGGCGATCGAGGAACTGGAGGAGATCAAGGAATTCCTTGCCAACCCGGCCAAGTTCCAGGCCATCGGCGCCAAGATTCCGAAGGGCGTGTTGCTCTACGGCCCACCCGGCACCGGTAAGACGCTGCTGGCGCGCGCGGTCGCCGGCGAGGCCGGCGTGCCGTTCTACTCGATCTCCGGTTCGGACTTCGTCGAGATGTTCGTCGGTGTCGGTGCTTCCCGGGTGCGCGATCTGTTCGAGCAGGCCAAGTCGAACGCCCCGGCGATCATCTTCGTCGACGAGATCGACGCCGTCGGACGCCACCGCGGTGCCGGCATGGGCGGCGGCCACGACGAGCGCGAGCAGACGCTGAACCAGATGTTGGTCGAGATGGACGGCTTCGACGTCAAGGGCGGGGTAATCATGATCGCCGCCACCAACCGTCCGGACATACTAGACCCGGCACTGCTGCGCCCGGGGCGTTTCGACCGGCAGATCGCCGTCGGCCCGCCCGACGTCATCGGTCGCGAAGCAGTGCTCAAGGTGCACGCAAAAGGTAAGCCGTTCGCTGCCGACGTCGACCTCGGTGTGATCGCTCGCCGCACGCCTGGTTTCACCGGCGCCGACCTCGCCAACGTCATCAACGAGGCCGCGCTGCTCACCGCGCGCAACGACGGCCGGTTGATCACGACCGAGGCGCTGGAGGAGTCCATCGACCGCGTCATCGCCGGTCCGGAGCGAAAGACCCGCGCGATGAGCGACAAGGAGAAGCGCGTCACCGCCTATCACGAGTCGGGTCACGCGCTGGCTGCCTGGGCGATGCCCAACCTCGACCCGGTGCACAAGGTCACGATCTTGCCGCGCGGACGCTCGCTGGGGCACACGCTCGTGCTGCCGCTGGAGGACCGCTACACGCAGACGCGGGCGGAGATCCTCGACCAGCTCGTGTACGCGCTCGGGGGCCGCGCGGCGGAGGAGTTGGTGTTCCACGAGCCGACTACCGGCGCTTCCAACGACATCGAGAAGGCCACCGGCCTCGCCCGCGCGATGGTGACTGAATACGGCATGAGCTCGAAGCTGGGTGCCGTCAAATACGGCACCGGCGACGCCGAGCCGTTCATGGGACGTGACTACGGCCATCAGCGTGACTATTCCGAGGAGATCGCCGCCGACATCGATGCCGAGGTCCGTGACCTGATCGAGCGTGCGCACGACGAGGCATGGGAGATCCTGGTTCAGTACCGCGACGCGCTCGATGCGATGGTGCTCGAGCTGGTCGAGAAGGAAACGCTCAACAAGGACGATCTGCAGCGCATCCTCGGCTCGGTACGCAAGCGGCCGCCGCACAACTCCTTCGGCGGGTTCGGCAAGCGCACTCCCAGCGACAAGCCGCCGATCGAGATCCCGGTGCACCTGACCAAGGCCGGTGCGAACGGCCACGGCGCTAACGGAAACGGCAACGGCGCCCAGCCGGGCATCACCCCCGAGGCCAATCCACCGCAGCTGCCGGGACAACCGGCTTCCCAGCCCGGCTCGTTCGGACCGAATGTGCCGGGCGGTCCGACCTACGGCGGCTACAGCAATCCACAGTCGAGCAATCCGCAGTCGAGCGCTCCCCACGAGAGATGAGCGACACCGCCGCCCACCTGGAGGATCCGGCGCCGGAGCAAGGCATCGACCTGGTACGTGCCGAGAAGGCGGTCCGCGAGCTGTTGATCGCGATCGGTGAGGATCCGGATCGCGAGGGACTGCTGGCCACCCCGGCGCGCGTGGCCCGCTCGTACGCCGAGATTTTCGCCGGGTTGCACGTCGACCCCGACGAGGTGCTGCAGACGACCTTCGACGAGAACCACGACGAGTTGGTGCTGGTGAAGGACATTGCCCTGTACTCCACCTGCGAACACCACCTCGTGCCCTGGCACGGGACGGCCGCAGTCGGTTACATCCCGGGCGCGGACGGACGGATCACCGGGCTGTCGAAGCTGGCCAGGGTCGTCGATCTCTATGCGCGGCGCCCGCAGGTACAGGAACGGCTGACCTCGCAGGTCGCCGACGCGGTCATGCGCCGGTTGGAGCCGCGCGGCGTCATCGTGGTGATCCAGGCCGAGCACCTGTGCATGGCGATGCGTGGCATCCGCAAGCCGGGCGCGACGACGATGACCTCGGCCGTCCGAGGGATCTTCCAGTCCGACCCGCGTACGCGCGCCGAGGCCCTCAGCCTCGTGCTCGGCAGGTAGCGGTGCTGCCCGAGCGCTCCGACCGGATCGTGGTCGTGGGTGTGTTGAACGTGACCCCCGATTCGTTCTCCGACGGGGGGCGCTGGGGGGACGTGGACACCGCGGTGGCGCATGCGGTGCAGCTGCGTGCGGAGGGCGCCGACCTCGTTGACGTCGGGGGCGAGTCGACCCGCCCCGGCGCCCGCAGGGTCGACGCCGCTGAGGAATCGCTGCGGGTGCTGCCCGTGGTCGCCGCGCTCGTCGCCGCCGGGGTGCCGGTGTCAGTCGACACCTACCGAGCATCGGTGGCCGAAGCGGCACTCACGGCCGGCGCCAGCATGGTGAACGACGTGTCGGGCGGGCTCGGTGATCCGGACATGGGGCGGGTGGTTCGCGACGCGGGCTGCCCGTGGATTCTGATGCACTGGCGTGGGCACAGCGACTCGATGCAGCAGCTCGCGCAGTACGACGACGTGGTGCGTGACGTACGCGCCGAACTTCGCCGGCGGGTCGATGCCGCGGTCGAGATGGGTGTCGACGCCGCAAATCTTGTGCTCGATCCCGGCCTCGGTTTCGCCAAGACCGCCGAGCACAACTGGATCCTGCTCGCGCACCTGCACCACCTCGTGGCGCTGGGTCTGCCTGTGCTCCTCGGTGCCTCGCGCAAGTCGTTTCTCGGTTCGCTGCTCGCCGACGACGAGGGCAAGCCACGTCCGGTGGACGAGCGCGAGGACGCGACGACTGCGCTGACGACGTATGCCGCGATGCGCGGTGTCTGGGGCGTGCGGGTACACGAGGTGCGGCGCTCGGTCGACGCAGCGCGGGCGGTCGCCGCGATCGGCCGGGCACAATGAGCGCCGCGTGCGAGCGAACTGTCGGCATGGGGCTCGCCCGACCGAGCGAGCGCAGCGAGGCTCGGCCGTGAGTGCCGATCGCATCGAGCTGACCGGACTGCAGGTGCGCGGCCACCACGGCGTGTTCGACTTCGAGCGCCGCGACGGCCAGGACTTCGTGGTGGACGTGTCGTTGGAGCTGGATCTTGGCGCCGCATCCAACTCCGACGACGTCGCCGACACCGTTCACTACGGCGAACTGGCGACCGCGCTCGCAGGGGTGGTCGGTGGCGAAGCGGTCAACCTGCTCGAGACGCTCGCGCAGCGGCTGGCCGACGTCTGCCTCGCCGACTCCCGCGTCCAGGCCGCGACAGTGACTGTGCACAAGCCCCAGGCGCCCATCCCACTCGTGTTCGCCGACGTCTGCGTGACGATCCGCAGGGCGCGGCCATGAGCGCCCCGACCGCCGGGTCTTGGCCCCGTAGCAGGGTGACACGCCGGGAATCTCCCTGCTGGGGGGCCAAGGGATGACCATCGCGGTCCTGTCCATCGGCGCCAATCTCGGTGACCGCCTGGCTGCGCTGCAGGGAGCGGTCGACGAGGTGCGGCCGTGGCTGGTCGCGGTGTCGCCGGTGTACGAGACCGCGCCGTGGGGACCCGTCCCGCAGCAGGACTACCTGAACGCGATCGTCGTGGCCAGCGACCCGTCGGCCCAACCGGGTGACTGGCTGAATCGGGCGCACCATGCGGAGCGGGCTGCGGGGCGGACGCGGGACGTGCGCTGGGGTCCGCGGACACTCGATGTCGATGTGGTCAGCGTCGACGACGTCCGCAGCGCCGACCCCGAGCTGACGCTGCCGCATCCACGGGCGAGCGAGCGGGCCTTCGTCCTCGTGCCGTGGCTGGACGCGGTGCCCGACGCGCGGCTGGCAGGTCGCCGCGTCGTCGAGCTGGTCGGCGCCCTGCCAGCAGAGGAGCGCGCCGGCGTGCGCGCGCGACCCGATCTGGTGCTCGCGTGAGCCGTGCCCCAGCCTGCCCGCCCGCTCTGCATCGAGGACGGGTGTGAGCGCGCCGCCGCCGATGCGCCGTACGGGCCTGCTCGACCTGGTCGTCCCACTGGTCGTGATCGGCCTGACGGTCTACACCCTGTTGCGGCTCGCCTACGACTCGATCCCGCCGCTGACCTACTTGGTACCCGTGCCGCTCGCGGCGCTCGCCGTCGCCGAGGGAGTCGCCGCCCGCCGGGTGCGCGCGGCGGTGCGGCACGATCCGATGGCCAAGCCCATGACGGCGATCGCCATCGCGCGCTGCGTCGCACTGGGCAAAGCGTCCTCGATCGTCGGCGCCGCGGTAGTCGGCGCGTCCCTCGCCCTGCTCGCACACGTTCTCCCTGAGGCCGGGACGGTGCGCGCGGCGACCAACGACACGCGGGTGGGCGTGCTGCTGCTCGCGGCGTCGATCCTGGTGGCCACCGCCGGACTGGTGCTCGAGCGCGCCGGGATCGACCCCAATCGCGACCGCCGAGACCGCGACTAGCGCTGGGGATTCTCGCCGCGCTTTTGGCTGGGCCGGCGCAGTCACGCTGGTCACCGTCACGAGCGACGTCGGAAACAATCTGCTCGGGAAGCGTCCCGGCCAGTCGACGTTCCCCGCGTTGGTTCATACGTGCAGGCCGGTGCCCAGCACGCGCCCACCGATGCGCGATGCGAGCGCGTCGAGCGCCGTCGTCGGTGAGCAGGGTGGCCAGGCCCAGCCCCCGCGCCAGGTCGAGCGTCGCCTGCACCGTCTCGCGCACACCCGGCGCCCGCTCGTCCGCGCCCAGCAGGTCGACGACGGCGCGGTGCCCATCGCGTCCTATCCGAGCCGCGAGCGACACGACCTGCTCGCTCAGCCGGGGTTCGGACGCGGCAGCGACCCACGACGCCAGTGCGGCGCGGACCAGCGAGCCCGCGAACAGGCCGAAGACCAGCGCGACGACGGCTTCGGTGTGGGGCTCGGGTACCGCCTCCGGCTGCTGGCCTAGCGCTGTTCGGCGAGGCAGGTGATCGCCGTCTCGAGCAGGCGCGCCCGGGTGGCTCGGCTGCGGTCCTGTTGCGGCTCGCGGCTGGCTGCGGCGGTCACGCGTCCCGCACCCATGCAGGCGCGCGCTTCTGCAGGAAGGCCCGCATGCCCTCGCGCGCCTCGTCCGACTCGAACAGCCGCTGCGACAGAGCCCGCACGGCATCGCCTCGTTCGGCGAATGCCGCCAGCGTCGCCGCCGTGGTCAGGGGCTTGGTCGCGGCCACGCCCTGCGGCGAGCATCGACGCAGCGCTCCGCACAGATCGGCCAGTTCGGTGTCCACGTCCACGGCCGCAGAGGTGATCAGCCCGCTCGCCGCCGCGGCGTGCGCGTCGAACGTCTCGCCGGTGAGGTAGTAGCGTGCGGCGGCCCGCTCGGTCATCCGGCCGATGGTCGTCAGCGAGATGATCGCGGGAGCGAGCCCGAGGCGTACCTCGGTGAACGCGAAGGTCGTCTGCGGCCCGGCGAGAGCGATGTCGCAGGCGCCGACCAGACCGATGCCGCCGGCGCGCACGTGCCCGTCCACACGAACCACCACAGGCTTGGGCAGCTCGACGATGCTGCGTAGCAACCCGATCAGGCGTTCGGTCCCCGCCGCCGGGCCCCCTTCTGTTGCCTGCTCCTTCAGGTCGGCCCCGGCGCAGAACGTCCCGCCGGTGTGGGTGAGGACGACGGCCCGCACATCGGCATCGTCCGCTGCAGACTGCAGGTGCTCGTTCAGTGCGCCGACGAGTTCGGACGAGAGTGCGTTGCGGTTTTCGGGTGAGTCCAGCGTGATCGTGGCGATGGCGCGGTCGACGGCATAATGGACGGTCATGTCGGTCCTCTCTTCGTGATCAACAGCGCCGAACCGTCGGGTATCGACAGTGCGGCCGCGTTGATCACCGGGGTCGGGTCAGTAGCACTTCGGCAGGCCGAGGCTGAACTGCGTCCTCGGTGCGTCCGACGATGAGCACGGGTGGCCGAGCGGTCGACACCACTGACGTAGATGTTGCTGCCGGTGAGCAGCCGAACCACGGCAACCTCGTTCCGTCAGGAATCGACGTCAATGCGTCGGCGAGTGCAGCACGTCCCTCCCGCCAGCCGACCAACGGCGACGTCGGCGGTTGTTCTGCGCGTTCTCGGGCGAGGCGGTCGACGGCATCACCGAGATGGCCAACCAAACTGCCTACCTCGGCCCGGAAGCTGGCATGGTCCGTGGCCACCAGCAGGGCGATGTCGTCGGTCCAGGCGAGGTGCGCGATATGGTGCGCGATCGTCCAGGCCGGAGCCGGAGTCACGGTGGCCCAGCCCGCCTCGGCGAACCCGCTCACGATGGCATCGAGATCGCCGGCCTCGGCGACAAGACCGGCCAGCACGGGCGCAAGCTCTGGCACGCGGCGAGCGTGGCACGGCGTCCAGGGACAAATCAAACCCGTGAGATTGTTTCGGTGATGAGCAAGTGCGGCAGGTCAGCGCAGTGCGACGCGGCTACCCTTGCGAGACGCCGCGCCACACCACCGGCGAACGTCCGGTCAGCGTCCTGTCGCCGAGTCCACGTCGATCGACAGACTGGAGCTAACGCAGAGCTATCGCCCCAGCCGCAACCGCGCGGCGCTTTTCGGAAAGTGCGCAGCATGGCGCGCAACTAGCACTCCACCCACGACTCGAACCGCCCCGGACCGGTGGACGCATCGTCGTCGCCGGCCTGGTCTGCACCGCCTTGGCCGCGTTGGGCGCGATCGCGGGTACCGCCCGCGACCACTAAGGCGAGCTAGGCGTCGGGGAGCGGCCAGTCGCCGTCGTTCGGCCCTGGCTCTGACCGTTGCCGGGGTGCCGGAGCAACCCGGCTCGCCGTCGTCGACACCGCCGCGCCGATGTCGACGCCCGTCTGGTCGGCGAGCAGGTAGACACCGTAGGCAAGCTCGCCGAGCCGGTCGTGCCACTCATCACCCGGACGGAACGGACGGCGACCACGGTCGGTCTCGTGGGCGACGGTCGCCGCGAGCGTGCCGAGCAGGGTCTGCAGTTCGAGCAACAGGGTGGGCACGGGGGCATGCAGCTCGGCGGCGTCGGCGCTGCGTGCGACGAGCTGGCCGAGGTCAGGGCGGTCGGAGCTCACAAGAGCCGAACCTAGCGGGCCCCGGGTACGCTCGGACGACCCGCCCGGACGCACCCGAGGATCAGCCGTGAGCAACCGCAGCGAGCGAGCAGTCGCCCGTGACGAGTGATCGGCCGGCGCGGTTGCGCGTCGGGATCATCGGAGCGGGACGGGTGGGCAGCACTCTCGGTGCCGCCCTCGCCCGCGCCGGCCACGAGGTGGTCGCCGCAAGCGCGGTGTCGGCGCAGTCGCGCGCCCGCGCTGAGCGGATGCTTCCGGGCGCATCGATCCTGGCCCCGGACGAGGTCATCGCAGCTGCTGACTTCGTGCTGCTGGCCGTACCGGACGACGCGCTGCGCCCGCTGGTGGCTGGCCTGGCCGACACCGGCGCGTGGCGTGCAGGCCAGCTCGCCGCGCATACCGCCGGATCGCAGGGCATCGGCGTTCTCGACCCGGCAGCTGCACGCGGCGTGCTCGCGCTGGCGCTGCACCCGGTGATGACCTTCGCCGGGCGTCCCGAGGACGTCGACCGGCTCGACGGCGCCACCTTCGGAGTCACTGCGCTGGACGAGCTGCGTGCCGTGGCCGAGACGCTCGTCGTCGAGATGGGCGGTGAGCCGGTGTGGGTGCCCGAGTCTGCGCGCCCGCTCTATCACGCGGCGCTCTCGCTCGGCTCGAATCACCTGACGACCCTGGTGAACGACGCATTGACCCTGCTCGACGATGCTGGGGTCGACGACGCGCAGCGCCTGCTGGCGCCGCTGCTCTCGGCCTCGCTGGACAACGCATTGCGGCTGCGCGATGCGGCGCTCACCGGGCCGGTGTCGCGTGGTGATGTGGCGACGGTCGCAACTCACCGGCGCTCGCTCACCGCCGCCGCCCCGCAGATTCTGCCGTCCTACCTCGCAATGGCCCGCCGCACGGCCGAACGGGCACATGATGCGGGACGGCTCGACGACACCCAGCTGGCGGCGCTGCAGGACGTGCTCTCGTGAGTGAGCGAGGCGAGGCTCGGACATGACCGCGGTCGTGCATTCGCGCGCGGATTTCGCCAAGGCGCGTGCCACCCTGCGCGCGCCGGTGGGGCTGGTGCCGACCATGGGTGCGTTGCACGCGGGCCACGGCGCCCTGCTGCACGCCGCGCACACCGAGTGCGGGTCGGTCGTTGCCACGCTGTTCGTCAACCCGATGCAGTTCGGGCCGTCCGAAGATCTCGATCGCTACCCGCGCAGCTATGACGGCGACCTCGCGCTCGCCGAGTCGGCCGGTGTCGATGTGCTCTGGGCACCCGGCGTCGACGATGTCTACCCGCATGGTCCGGTCGAGGTCGGGGTGTCGCCCGGGCCATTGGGAGCATTGCTCGAGGGGGTGGTGCGGCCGACCCACTTCGCGGGGGTTCTCACTGTGGTCGCCAGGTTCTTCGGCGTTGTTCGACCCGAGCGCGCGTACTTCGGCGAGAAGGACTATCAGCAGCTGGCGCTGATCCGGCGGATGGTGGACGACCTGGATATGGCGGTGACGGTGGTCGGGGTCGAGACGGTGCGCGAACCGGACGGGCTGGCGTTGTCCAGCCGTAACGTATATCTCTCCGCTGACGACCGGCGCCGGGCGCTGGCGCTGTCGCGCGGACTGTTCGCGGGACGGGACGCGTCCGGCAACGGCGCGCGGGCCGTCCTCGACGCCGCGCGCACAGAGCTCGCCGACCTGGACGTCGACTACCTGGAGCTACGCGGAGTCGACCTCGGGCCGGTCCCGGAACACGGCGAGGCGCGCCTGCTCGTCGCCGCTCGTATCGGCAGTACGCGGCTCATCGACAACGTGGGGGTGCAGCTGTGACCCCCTCGCGCGGGCATATCGATCGGGGGAGGGCAAGCCTGAGGCTCGCGGCGCCTGCGCCGGGCTGGACGGCCGAGACCGACGTGGTGGTCGTCGGCTCGGGTATCGCGGGGCTTACCACCGCGTTGCACATCGCGCGCAGCTCGTCGCTGCGCGTGTTGCTGGTGACCAAGGACGTCCTGGCGGCCGGATCGACGCGATGGGCGCAGGGTGGCATCGCTGCCGCGCTCGGCAAGGGGGATTCGCCGGATCAGCACTTCGCCGACACGATCACCGCAGGCGCCGGTGTCTGTGACGAGGCCGCGGTGCGGGTGCTGGTGCGCGAGGGCGCGTCTGCGGTGAGGGAGCTGACGCAACTCGGTGCTCGCTTCGATCGGGGCGCGGACGGAGCTCTGTCGCTGACCCGGGAGGGTGGGCACCATCGCGATCGCATCGCGCACGCCGGCGGTGACGCGACCGGCGCCGAGATCGAGCGAGCATTGCTCACCCGGGTACTCGACGCCACCGGTGTCGAGGTGATCGAGCACGCGCTCGTTCTCGACCTGTTGCTCGACGCGCACGGGCATGCCGCGGGACTCACGCTCCACGTGATGGGCGAAGGCCGGCGCGACGGCGTCGGAGCGGTACGGGCGCGGGCGGTCGTGCTGGCCACCGGCGGCATCGGGCAGGTCTACGCATCGACCACGAACCCGAGCGTCTCGACCGGTGACGGCGTAGCGGCAGCACTGCGGGCCGGGGCGATCGTCCGTGACCTGGAATTCGTGCAGTTCCACCCCACGGTCACCTGGCTCGGGCCGCACTCACAGGGCCAGCAGCCCCTGGTGAGCGAGGCCGTGCGTGGCGAAGGCGCCTTCCTCGTCGATGATGACGGCGCGCGCTTCATGAAGGGCGAGCACGAGCTGGCTGATCTCGCCCCGCGCGACGTGGTGGCGAAGGCGATCCTGCGCCGCATGCGTGAGACGGCAACCGAGCACGTGTGGCTCGATGCGCGCATGTTCGGGGCCGAGAAGTGGCGCGTGCGGTTCCCGACCATTCACGCCACCCTGCTGTCGTTGGGCATCGACCCGGTCCACGAGCTGATCCCCGTCGTCCCGGCCTGCCATTACGCGAGCGGTGGCGTGCGTACCGACCTTTCCGGTGAGTCGTCTATCGCTGATCTGTTCGCCTGCGGGGAGACCGCCTGCACCGGCGTGCACGGTGCCAACCGGCTCGCGTCCAACTCGTTGCTCGAGGGGCTGGTGTTCGGGCGCCGCATCGCCGACACGATCGCGACCCGTCTCGGTGCTCCGGCCGACGCGACGCCCGCCGTGGAGCAGCCAACCGGGGGGCCGCTGCTGGACGTCTCGGCGCGCTCGCAGCTGCAGCGCACGATGTCGTTACACGCCGGTGTGCTGCGCGATCTTGCCGGCCTCGAACTCGCCGAGGCTGAGCTGGCTGAACTGGCTGAACGAGCCGGGGTCGGCAGCGCCGCCGTTGAACCGTCCACCGAGAGCTGGGAGACCACCAACCTGCTCGCGGTCGCCGCGTCTCTGGTGCGCGCGGCGCGACTGCGGCAGGAGACGCGCGGTTCGCACTGGCGCGACGACTTTCCTGGACGCGACGACGAACACTGGCGCGGACACCTCGACACCGTGCTGTGCGGCGACGAGCTGCACACGGAGTACATGTCGTGACCGACGTGCCGCAGCAGGTCGTCGACGAGATCATCAGCCGCGCGCTGGCGGAAGACCTCGGTGCGGGGGGCGACGTCACCACACTCGCGACGATCGCGCCGAGCGTCGTCGCTGCAGCCCGTCTCGTCACCCGGCAGGACGGTGTCGTCGCGGGCCTCGCCGTTGCCGCGCGCGTCTTCGAGACGGTCGGCGAGGGACGCGTGCGAATCGAGTTCGGCACGATGGACGGCGCCCGCGTGCAGGCCGGCGACGTGCTGGCGACCGTTCATGGACCGGTGCGTGATCTGCTGAGCGCCGAACGCACCGCGCTCAACCTCCTCGGGCGCCTGTCCGGAGTCGCGACGCTCACCCGCAAGTGGGTCGACGCCGTGGACGGCACGGGCGCGCTCATCCGGGACACCCGTAAGACGACACCCGGCCTGCGGGCGCTGGAGAAGTACGCGGTGCGGAGCGGCGGCGGCGTGAACCACCGCATGTCGCTCTCGGACGCCGCGTTGGTCAAGGACAACCATGTTGCCGCGGCGGGAGGTGTCGTCGCCGCGTTCGAGGCCGTGCGCGCGTCGTTTCCCGAGCTGCCGCTTGAGGTCGAGGTCGACAACGTGGACCAGGCGCGCGCGGTGATCGACGCCGGAGCAGACCTCGTGCTGCTCGACAACATGGCGCCGTCGGCGATGCGTGAGATCGTCGCCTACGCTCACGGGCGGGCGCGGCTCGAAGCGTCAGGCGGACTGCAGTTGGCGGACGCGCGCGAGGTCGCCGAGACCGGCGTCGACTACCTTGCAGTCGGGGCACTTACGCACTCGGCACCCGTGCTCGACATCGGACTGGATCTGTAGATGCTGCTCGCGATCGACATTGGCAACACCAACACCGTCCTCGGCGTGTTCGAGGGCGAGAAGCTCGAACGTTCGTGGCGGATCAAGACCGACGCGCGAAGCACCGCGGACGAGCTTGCGCTCACCTACCGCGGATTGCTGACCGATCACCTCATCACGGGAACGGCGGCGTGCTCGACCGTGCCTGCCGCGCTTCGAGAACTGCGTTCGATGTTGGCGACGTACTACCCCGATCTGCCCACGGTGCTCGTCGAACCCGGCATCCGCACCGGCGTCAGCCTGCAGTACGAGAATCCGAAGGAGGTCGGCGCCGACCGGATCGTCAACACCCTCGCGGCCCACCACCTTGTGGGCAACCGTCCCGCGATCGTCGTCGACTTCGGCACCACCACGAACTTCGACGTTGTCAGCGAGCGCGGCGACTTTCTCGGTGGGGCGCTGGCGCCGGGGATCGAGATTTCACTGGACGCCCTGGCGGCCCGCGCCGCCCAGCTGCGCAAAGTGGAGCTCGTCGAGCCGCGGGGACCCATCGGCAAGAGCACCGTCGAGGCCCTGCAGTCCGGAATCCTGTACGGATTCGCGGGGCAGGTCGACGGGCTGGTCCGACGGCTCTCGGCCGAGCTTGCGCCGCAGGACATGTCCTCGATCGAGGTGATCGCGACCGGAGGGCTGGCGCCGCTGCTCATCGCGCACTGCGAGACCGTGACGCGGCACGAACCCGACCTCACGCTCTTGGGGTTGCGGCTCGTGTACGACCGCAACGTCTGACGGTTGGCCCCTCTGCAGGTCCGCGTGCGGCGTGTCGCCCTGCTGAGAGGCCAAGACTGGGGCCACGCCTGCCCGGCTCGATAGGTTGGGGACGTGCCTGACGACGGTTTCGACGATGCGGACCTCCCCGAGCAGCTACGGGTGCGACGGGCAAAGTACGACCGCCTGATGACCGACCCCGACCGGGCTCCGTTCCCGGTCGGTGTGGCGCGCACCGATAGCCTCGCCGACATCCGCGCGCGCTACCCGGACCTTGCGGCAGGCATCGAGACCGGTGATCAGGTCGGCGTCGGCGGGCGGGTGATCTTCGTCCGCAACACCGGGAAGCTCTGTTTCGCCACCGTGCGCGAGGGCGGCGTCGAGCTGCAGCTGATGCTGTCACTCGACCGGGTCGGCGCGCAGTCGCTCGTCGACTGGAAGGCCGACGTCGACCTCGGCGATCTGGTCTTCGCGCACGGCGAGGTGATCTCGTCCCGGCGCGGTGAGCTGTCCGTGCTTGTCGACGCCTGGCGGATCAGCGCCAAGGCCCTCCGTCCGCTGCCGGTCGCACACAAGCCGCTATCGGAAGAGATGCGAGTGCGCGAACGCTACCTGGACCTGATCGTGCGCCCCGAGGCCCGCGAAATGGTACGAACTCGTGCCGCCGTGATGCGGTCGCTGCGCGAGACGCTGAACTCACGCGGTTATCTGGAGGTGGAGACCCCGATCCTGCAGACGGTGCACGGTGGCGCTGCCGCCCGGCCGTTCCATACCCACCTAAATGCGTTCGATCTGGACATGTCTCTCCGCATCGCGACCGAGTTGTACCTGAAGCGGTGCATCGTGGGCGGCCTCGAGCGAGTCTTCGAGATCGGCCCGGTTTTCCGCAATGAAGGCGTCGACTCGACGCATTCTCCGGAATACACACTGCTCGAGGCCTACGAGTCCTACGGCGATTACGACAGCATGGCCGAATTGACCAGGCAGCTCATTCTCGATGCCGCGGAAGTGGCCGGGGTAGGCGTCCCGCGCACCGCCGACGGCGTGGAGATCGAGCTGCAGGGCCAGTGGCGCTCCGTTTCCGTCCACGACCTCGTTTCCGAAGCGGTCGGCGAGGCGGTGACCCCCGACACCGACGCCGCCACGCTGCGGGCTCACGCGGCGCGGCTGGACGTGGTCCTGCGCCCGGAGTGGGGAGCGGGTCACATCGTGTTGGAGATCTACGAGAAGCTGGTCGAACACACCCTGCTCCAGCCGACCTTCGTCCGCGACTACCCCGTTGCCGTTCGTCCGCTGGCGCGGCCCCGTCGCGACGACCCCCGCCTGGCCGAGGCCTGGGACCTGATCATCGGCGGCGTGGAGATCGCCCCCGCCTACTCGGAACTGGTCGACCCGGTCGAGCAGCGCCGCCGGCTGGTCGAGCAGTCCTTGGCTGCGGCCACGGGCGACCCCGATGCGATGGAATTGGACGAGGATTTCCTGCGCGCTCTGGAGTATGGAATGCCGCCCACTGGAGGAATGGGTCTCGGAGTGGACCGACTGATCATGCTGCTCACCGGAAAGGGCATTAGAGAGACAATTTTGTTCCCGTTGATCAAGCCCCGCTGAACAGGTAATACTCGTGCCCGACTCGCGCACTGCGCACGATATGGTGACATTGGCGTATCCGCGATTCGGGGGGAAGGATCATCGATGGCCCAAAAGCACATCGTCCAACTGATCGACGATTTGGATGGCGACGAGGCGGCAGAAACGGTCGCATTCGCGCTGGACGGCAATCGGTACGAGATCGACTTGTCCGTCGAGAACGCAGCCACACTGCGCGACGCGCTCGCGGTCTACATCGCGAATGCGCGTCGCTCGGCACGAGCGGCCACGCCGTCGGCGGGCCGCGCACGCCCGCAACGCTCCGACCGCGAGCAGACCGCCGCCATCCGGGAGTGGGCACGCACCAACGGCCACCGGGTGGGTGAGAAGGGCCGCATCCCGTCCACCGTGATCGAGGCCTACAACACCGCGCACTGACGAGCTGCCCACTCACCTCGGCGATCGGCGTCAGGCACCCAGGTGCTCGGTGAAGAACGCCTCGATGCGGTTCCAGGCGTCGGCTGCCGAGGCCGGTTCGGGACCCACGTTGGCGATGCGCAGCAGCGGCAGCAGCACCCGCGGCCCGTTCGGGGCGTCGTTGAGGAAGCTGTGGCCGGCGTCGGGGTACTCCTTCACGTCGTTGGCGACACCCAGGTCCTTGAGCAGGCTCGCGAGCGTCCCGGCCGCACCCCGCAGGGAGCGGTCCTTGCCGCCGTAGCTGGCGACGATCGGGCAGGCTCCCTGCAGTGCCGTCTCGGCGTGCCTGGGCAGCACGCCGTAGTTCGCCGACGCGGCGTCGAAACCACGCGTCGAGGTGACCAGTGCGAACCCGCCGCCCATGCAGAAGCCGATGACGCCGACCTTTCCGGAGCACTCGGGTTGTTCGACCAGATACCGCCGAGCGGCCTCGATGTCGGCGTAGGCTTTGCCCCGTCCTGACACCAGCGCCCGGAACGTGCTGACGATGCACCTCCGCGCGCCACCGTCGCTGAACAGGTTCGGCCCGAGTGTCAGATATCCCGCGGCGGCGAGCCGGTCGGCCTGGCGGCGCAGCACGTCGTCGAGGCCGAAGATCTCGTGGATCGCGACCACCCCGGGCCAGGGGCGGCTCCCGCCCGTCGGACGCGCGAGATAACCGTTCAGTGGCGAGGATCCGTCGGCGACTTGGCCCAGCGAGATGTGCGGCATGCACGAAATCTAGTGGCGGGCCGCGGCGTTCGCTGTCAGCGGACGGCCCTCGGGCATGACTGCCGTCCCCCGGCCGTTGGGACCGATGTGTGCCCCGTCTGCCGCGTGCGGGGCGCATACGTGAGGGCGCGAACGACACGTTCGTCGCACCCGCGGACTAGAGTTGTAGAAGAACTAGCCCAGCGGGATCGATATTCGAAACAGCCCGAGCTTAGACGCGCGGAAGGAGCTGTCGCACATGTTCGAGAGGTTCACTGACCGCGCACGACGCGTCGTCGTCCTGGCCCAAGAAGAAGCCAGGATGCTCAACCACAACTACATCGGCACCGAGCACATCCTGCTCGGCCTGATCCACGAGGGTGAAGGGGTGGCCGCGAAGGCACTCGAATCCCTCGGTATCTCTCTCGACGCAGTCCGCCAGCAGGTCGAGGAGATCATCGGACAGGGCCAGCAGGCGCCGAGCGGACACATCCCGTTCACGCCGCGGGCAAAGAAGGTCCTGGAGCTCTCGCTGCGTGAGGCATTGCAGCTCGGGCACAACTACATCGGCACAGAGCACATCCTGCTCGGCCTCATCCGTGAGGGTGAGGGCGTGGCCGCGCAGGTGCTGGTCAAGCTCGGTGCCGACCTGAACAAGGTCCGCCAGCAGGTCATCCAGCTGCTCAACGGCTACCAGAGCAAGGAGCCGAGCGGCGCTGCCACCGAGGCGACCCCGTCGACGTCGCTGGTGCTCGACCAGTTCGGCCGTAACCTCACCCAGTCCGCGCGTGAGGGCAAGCTCGACCCGGTCATCGGACGCGAGCAGGTCATCGAGCGGCTGATGCAGGTGCTCTCGCGCCGCACGAAGAACAACCCGGTCCTCATCGGCGAGCCCGGCGTGGGTAAGACCGCGGTCGTCGAGGGCCTGGCCCAGGCGATCGTCAAGGGCGAGGTGCCCGAGACCCTGAAGGACAAGCAACTCTACACCCTCGACCTCGGCTCCCTGGTCGCTGGCAGCCGCTATCGCGGTGATTTCGAGGAACGCCTGAAGAAGGTGCTCAAGGAGATTCGCACCCGCGGCGACATCATCCTGTTCATCGACGAGATCCACACCCTCGTCGGCGCAGGCGCCGCCGAGGGCGCGATCGATGCCGCCAGCATCCTCAAGCCGATGCTGGCCCGCGGCGAGCTGCAGACGATCGGCGCGACGACGCTTGACGAGTACCGCAAGTACGTCGAGAAGGACGCCGCGCTCGAGCGGCGCTTCCAGCCGGTGCAGGTCGGCGAGCCGACAGTGGCGCACACCATCGAGATCCTCAAGGGCCTGCGCGACCGGTACGAGGCGCACCATCGCGTCTCGATCACCGACGCCGCGCTGGTCGCCGCCGCAGGCCTCGCCGACCGCTACATCAGCGACCGATTCCTACCCGACAAGGCGATCGACCTCATCGACGAGGCGGGCGCGCGTATGCGCATCCGCCGGATGACCGCGCCGCCGGATCTTCGAGACTTCGACGAGCGCATCGCCAAGGTCCGCCGCGAGAAGGAGTCCGCGATCGACGCGCAGGACTTTGAGAAGGCCGCATCGCTGCGCGACAAGGAGAAGACGCTGCAGGCCGACAAGGGCAAGCGCGAGCAGGAATGGCGCGCGGGTGATCTCGACGTTGTGGCCGAGGTCGACGACGAGGAGATTGCGGAGGTCCTCGCGACCTGGACGGGCATCCCGGTCTTCAAGCTGACCGAGGAGGAGACAGCGCGTCTGTTGCGCATGGAGGACGAGCTGCACAAGCGGGTCGTCGGCCAGCAGCAGGCGATCAAGGCGGTCAGCCAGGCCATCCGGCGTACCCGGGCCGGTTTGAAGGACCCGAAGCGTCCCGGTGGTTCGTTCATCTTCGCCGGTCCCTCCGGCGTCGGTAAGACGGAGCTGTCCAAGGCGCTCGCGGAGTTCCTCTTCGGCGATTCGGACGCGCTGATCCAGTTGGACATGTCGGAGTTCCACGACCGGTACACGGTGTCGCGGCTCGTCGGCGCACCTCCCGGTTATGTCGGCTACGACGAGGGTGGGCAGCTGACCGAGAAGGTCCGCCGCAAGCCGTTCAGCGTCGTGCTCTTCGACGAGGTCGAGAAGGCGCACCCGGACGTGTTCAACACGCTCCTGCAGGTGCTCGAGGACGGTCGGCTGACCGACGGCCAGGGCCGCATCGTGGACTTCAAGAACACGGTGCTGATCCTGACAACGAACCTGGGCACGCGCGACGTGTCCAAGGCCGTGTCGTTCGGTCTGCAGGCCGCCAACGACACGCAGTCGAACTATGAGCGGATGAAGCAGAAGGTCAACGACGAGCTGAAGCAGCATTTCCGCCCAGAGTTCCTGAACCGCATCGACGACATCATCGTGTTCCACCAGCTCACCCGGGACGAGATCGTGTCGATCGTCGATCTGATGATCGCGCGCCTGGACGTGCAGCTGCGCAACAAGGACATGGGCATCGAACTCACCACCGAGGCCAAGGCGCTACTCGCTGAGAAGGGCTACGACCCGGTGC
Organism: Mycobacteriales bacterium; assembly: GCA_038207565.1. Lineage (GTDB taxonomy): Bacteria > Actinomycetota > Actinomycetes > Mycobacteriales > Jatrophihabitantaceae > JALZAI01. The sequence goes on along the minus strand of JBBQZQ010000037.1, from coordinate 10,744 downwards.
TGGGCGCCCGTCCGCTGCGCCGGACGATTCAGCGCGAGATCGAGGACACCCTGTCGGAGAAGATTCTGTTCGGTGAGATCGAGCCGGGCCAGATCATCCTGGTCGATTCCGTCCCGGTCGACTCGATGATCAAGGACGGGCCGAAGAAGTTCAGCTTCCGCGGCGAGCCCAAGCCGTCGACGATGGTGCTGGACGAGCCGCCGGCAGGCATCACCGCCGAGTAGGCACGAGCACGACGACAGGGCCGCCCCGGAAACCCCGGGGCGGCCCTTCGCTGGGTCGCGATCGGTCGGCGTCCTCAGGTGGGTAGGGCGAAGCGGCCGTCGGGCAGCGGGTCGATCAGCCCGTCGGTGATGAGCGAGACGAGCGCGCGCTCGCGCTGCCCCGCGTCGTGCCAGACGATGTCGAGCGCCGTCTGCGGGACCGGCCCGTGAGCGCCGCGCACCACATCGAGCAGCAGTCCCCGTACCTGGCGGTCGGTCCCGGCGAAGCCTTGGGTGCGGATCGCGGGCCCGTCGTAGGGGGGCGAACCCGCCTGACGCCACGCGCACGTCGCCGCCAGCGGGCACGCTGCGCACCGCGGCGTCCGTGCGACACAGACCAGCGCGCCGAGTTCCATCAGCCCGGCGCTCAGTCGCGCCGCCCGCGCGGGCTCGTGCGGGAGGATGGCGAGCACCGCGGCGTGATCGCGCGACGTCGACGGTCGGCCGGCGTCGCCAAGTCCAGCAACGGCCCGCGCTACGACGCGGCGGACGTTGGTGTCCACCACCGGCTGGCGCTGTCCGAAGGCGAACGCCGCGACGGCGCGCGCCGTGTAGGCGCCGACGCCGGGGAGCGATTCGAGCTCGCCGACCTCGCATGGAACGGCACCGTCGAAACGCGCCATGATCTGACGCGAGCACTCGTGCAGCCGCAGCGCCCGGCGCGGGTAGCCGAGCTTGCCCCACATGCGCAGGGCCTCACCCGCCGAATCGGCGGCCAGAGCCGCAGCTGTCGGCCAGCGGGCCAGCCAGCCGGCATAGACCGGAAGCACGCGCGAAACCGGCGTCTGTTGCAGCATGATCTCGCTGACGAGAACCGGCCAGGCGCCGACGCCGGGTGCCCGCCAGGGCAGCTCGCGCGCCGTCATGTCGTACCAGCGCAACACACGCTCGGTAAGTCGATCGGGCATCTGGCCGATCCTCGCACGGTCGGACATCGCGCCGTTCGCGCGCGTCGGATCCGAGCGCGCAGACGCGGGCGATACCGTGACGGCACCATGTTTCATCCGCAGGGGCCGCAGTCTGCTTCGGTGTATTGGCGCAGGCGCCTGGTGCTGTTGGCGAGCACGGTCGTCCTCCTCGCGCTGATCACGCTCATGCTGCGCGTGGTATTCGCCGACGGTGGGTCGAGCGCCACTGCGGGCGAAAAGCCCCCGGCCACCCTCGCTACGACGCCCGTGCAAACGACGTACGCACCGCCGACCGACGCCGGGCACAGTCGATCGATAGCCGCCGGCCCGGCCCCCTCGCAACCGGCCCCCTCGCAACAGGTCCCGTCGCACCCCGGATCGGCGAACCGGACGCGTTCAACGGCAGGCGCGAACGCCACCGCCTCCTCGCCACCGGCGCCTCGCGACTGCTCGAGGGGACAACTGCGGGTCGTTGCCGTTACGGACAGGTCCCATTACTCGACCGGCAGCGAACCGGTGCTGATGATGCAGGTGACCAACACCGCTGCAGCGCCGTGCCTGCAGGACCTTGCCGACAAACAGGTGGTGATGCGCGTCTACAACGGCGAGTCGCGGGTGTGGGGCAGCCACGATTGCAAGGTCGTGCCGGGTACCGACGTGCACACGCTCGCGCCGCGGGCACCCGTGCGCATCAGCATCGTGTGGTCGGGTCGCTCCGCGCGCCCGGGCTGCTCGGGGAACCGCCAGCTGATCGGCGCCGGTACCTACACCCTTTACGTCAGCCTGGCCGGCGAGGACGGCGCGGCGGCACAGTTCTCCATCACGTGAGCCGCCTGCGCCCGGATCGAAGGTTAGGAATACCGATCGATGATCGACACTTCGGCCAGGCGGGAGATGGCCTCGCGCACGGCGCGGGCGCGCGTCTCGCCTACGCCGTCGACGACCTGGAGGTCTTCGGCCGAGGCGGCGAGCAGCTTTTGCAGGCCACCGAAATGCTCGACGACGCGGTCGAGGATCGCCCCCGGCAGGCGCGGCACGCGGGCCAGCAGCCGGTGCCCGCGGGGGCTGACCGCGGAGTCCAGACCTTCCAGGGTGTGCGGCAGCGCCATTGCCCCGGCGACCAGCGTGAGATCGAGCAGTTCGGTAGCCGACAATGCCGCCAGCTCCTGCTGAACCCGTTCGTAGCTACGTCCGCGCCGGCCGGTCGGCATGTAGTCGCGCGCAATAAGATCGCGGTCGGCATCGACGCCGGCCATCAATTCCTCCAGCTGCAGCGCGAGTAGCCGGCCGTCCGTGCCGAGTTCGACGATCTCGCCGGTGACCTCGTCGGCAATGCGGCGCACCATCTCCAGCCGCTGGGCGACGACTGCGACATCGCGGACGGTCACCAGATCCTCGATCTCCAGCGCCGACAGCGCATTGGACACCTCGTCAAGGCGCGTCTTGTAGCGTTCCAGGGTGTTGATGGCCTGATTCGCGCGGGTGAGTAGCTCGCCGGTGCTTTCCAACACGTAGCGGACGTCGCGGATATACAGGCTGATGATGCGCATCGATTGGGAGACCGAGATGACCGGAAAGCCGGTCTGCCGCGCGACTCGCTGTGCGGTCCGGTGCCGGGTACCGGCCTCTTCGGTCGCAATGGCGGGGTCCGGCATGAGGTGGGTCGCTGCGTGCATGATGCGATCGCCGTCCATGTTGAGCACCACAGCGCCGTCCATCTTGCACAACTCGCGCAGCCGGGTGGCCGAGAAACCCACGTCGAGCGGAAAGCCGCCGGTGCACAGCGACTCGATGGTCTTGTCCCAGCCGATCACGATCAGTGCGCCGGTGTTGCCGCGCAGGATGCGTTCGAGTCCGTCACGCAGTTCGGTCCCGGGAGCGACCGTCGCCAGGAAGGCGCGTAGCGCGTCGTCCTGTTCTCCCGTCACCAACTCGTCTCCCCCCGCTCGCTTCGGCTCAGTCTAGGGCCGCCCGGCGCCGGGAAAGTCGCGATTGCATCACGGTGACCGATGGTGCTCAGCCCCCGCTTACCGGCCGCAGCGCGGTACGCCGGGCGCCCGTTCCGCAGCCCGGCAGGTTCAGCGCGGCGTCGAGCGCGTCGCCGATGGTGGCGACCGGGATGACCCGTATTGCCTCGCCCGGTCCGGGAGCGACGGCCTCGCCTAGGTGCCCACGCGGGACGAGGGCACTGGTGAAGCCCAACCGCGCGGCCTCGGCCAGCCGCCGGGCGAGATTGGGGACCCGGCGGATGTCTCCGGAAAGCGACACCTCGCCGATCGCGCAGGCCGTTGCGGGGATCGGCCGCTCACGCAGCGCGGACGCCAGCGCGAGGGCTATACCGAGGTCGGCCGCAGGTTCGTGAGCGGTGATACCACCGACCGTCGCGACGTATACCTCGAGGTCGGCCAGTGGCAACTGCCCGTGCCGGCCCAGGACGGCGAGCAGCATCGCGACCCGCGCCGAATCGAGGTCGCTCACCGCGCGCCGCGGGGAACCGCCGCCGAACGGTTTGTTCACCAGCGCCTGGATCTCGGTGACCAGCGAGCGGCGTCCCTCGACCGTGATCGTCACGCACGTACCGGCCACGGCCTGGGCTCGGTCGGACAGGAAGAGCCCGGACGGGTCGGCCAGTCCGACGATGCCGTCCTCGCGCATCTCGAAGCAGCCCACCTCGTCAGCGGCGCCGTAGCGGTTCTTCGTCGCACGGACCAGGCGCAGCGAGGAGTGCCGGTCGCCCTCGAAGTGCAGCACCACGTCGACCAGATGCTCGAGCACCCGCGGTCCGGCGATGCCGCCGTCCTTGGTCACGTGGCCGACGAGGACCGTGGCGATGCCTCGCTGCTTCGCCGCGGCGATCAGCGCCGATGCCACGGCTCGGATCTGGGTGACACCGCCGGCGCTGCTGTCGACGCCCTCGGCCGAGATGGTCTGCACCGAGTCCACGACCAGCAGGCCGGGCCGGACGTCGGCCAAATGCGTCAGCAGCGCGCCGAGGTCGTTCTCCGCAGCGAGGAACAGTTCTGGGTGCACGCACGCGATGCGTTCGGCCCGCAGGCGCACCTGCGCCATCGATTCCTCACCGGTGACGATGAGCGAGCGCCCGCCGCTACAGGCGAAGCGGTGCGCGACCTCCAGCAGCAATGTCGACTTGCCCACGCCCGGCTCACCGGCCAGCAGGACGACCGACCCCGGCACCAGGCCGCCGCCGAGCACGCGGTCGAGCTCACCGACCCCGGTCGGTCGGGCGCGAGCGTCCTCGGGCGACACGTCACCGATCGGGCGGGCCGGACCGGTCACCGCTGTTGCCGCCACCGCCCTGCGGGTGCTTGCGCCGACCTGGTCGACCGTGCCCCAGGCCTGGCACTCGCCGCAGCGGCCGGCCCAGCGCAGCGATGGCGAGCCACACTCCGTGCACCGGAACTCAGTGTTCGATCGTACGTTCGGCCTCGCCACCCGCCGAATGTATCTGCGCCGTCCGACAGTTCTGCGCAACGGCGCGATTGTTGCTCACCAGCGCCGAACCTATCCCTGCGCTGCGGAGCCGGACGGAGCGGGAAGAGTGGCCTCATTGGGTGTGGAACCGAGCTGTACCGGAACCGCGAGCGTGGTCGAGCCGGCCTTGGCGAAGCTGAAGGTGATCATGACCGAGGTGCCCGGGAAGAGGGGGCTGCTGTTCTTGGCCAGCGACGACAGCACCAGCGTCTTGCTGGACTTCGCCGCACTGGTCCCCAGGTCCTTCAGTCCGAGACGCAGCGAGCTTCCGGGCGGGATCGAGGTCGGCGTGCCTGCACCGGTCACCGACGTCGAGGTCGCCGATGCCGTGGGCACGATGCCCCAACCGGAGAATGCCGGACTGCTGACCTTGTCGAGGGTGTCGCTCGATTCTGCGTTGTTCACCACGACGACCGATACCTGCGCGCTGGACCCCTCGGCGTAGGACGCGCCGCTGGGCGCATGGATCGCGACGCCGACGAGCTTGATCGAACCGACGGAACCGTTGCCGCCGTCGATCGTGGAAACCTCTTCGGAGGTGATGGCGTGCTGTCCGGCCGCGCACGACGCGGTGAGCAGGACGGCGCCGACCGCGGCGAGCGCGGTAGCGATACGGCGCGCATCGCTGCGATGGGCAATCACGTCGACTCCTCGTGAGCTGCGGACAAGACACCGAGACTGTTGGTCGATCGGAGCAGTGAACGACCAGCCGACAGCCTAGCGAGGCGCCTCGGCCGCCCCGTCGCGGGATGGGTGCAACGCTCATATCGCGCGCGTTGTCAAGCCCCGATTGCCTTACGGCGAAAGCCTGTCCGGCTCTTCTGCACCGTTTTCGGCCAGGTGCTGCGTGTTATCATGGGTGCGGCGAAGGAGGCCCCATCACATGACGTTCAAGGTCGGCGAGACCGTCGTTTACCCTCATCACGGAGCGGCTCTGATCGAGGCTATCGAAGAGAGAATGCTGCAGGGAGTGCAGAAGACCTACCTGCGACTAAAGGTGGCGCAAGGTGACCTCACCGTCCTCGTACCGTCCGACAATGCCGAAATTGTCGGCGTTCGCGACGTAGTGGGTCAGGAAGGTCTGGACAAGGTCTTTGAGGTGCTGCGGGCACCGCACACCGAGGAGCCCACGAACTGGTCGCGCCGGTACAAGGCGAACGGCGAGAAGCTCGCCTCGGGCGACGTGAACAAGGTCGCCGAGGTCGTTCGCGATCTCTGGCGCCGTGATCGCGACCGTGGCCTTTCGGCCGGCGAGAAGCGCATGCTCGCGAAGGCACGCCAGATCCTCGTCAGCGAGTTGGCCCTGGCCGAGGGCACGAACGAGGACAAGGCTGAAATCGTCCTTGACGAGGTGCTCGGCGAGGCTGTGGCCTGACCGCAGCTCAGCACAGTCGACGGGTGGCGGCGCACGGTCAGATGACCGTCGCCGCCATTCTCGTTGCAGCAGGTAGTGGCCACCGGTTGGGCGCCGATGTCCCGAAAGCGTTCGTCGCCGTCGCCGGACGCACACTGCTGGAGTACGCGAGTACGACGTTTCTCGAGCTGGACCGCGTCCGCGACGTGGTGATCGCTGCGCCGGCTCAGCTGGTCGAGTCGGCAGCCGAGCTCGTCCCCGCCGCGCATGTCGTGTCTGGTGGCAGCACCCGCCAGGAATCGGTCTCGCGCGCGCTGGCGGTCGTCGCCGCCGATATCGACCTGGTTCTCGTCCACGACGTGGCCCGGGCGTTCGTGCCTGCCGACATGATTATCCGAGTGCTCGACGCCTTGGTGACCGGTGCCGACGCAGCTGTCCCAACGCTGCCGGTCACCGACACGATCCGCCGCTGCGATGCCGACACCGGTGAACTGGGCGAGCTGGTGGACCGTTCGCACCTATTGGCGATGCAGACGCCACAGGGCTTTCGGCGCGAGACGCTCGTGGCTGCGCACGGGCAGCACTGCGGCACTGATGCGACCGACGACGCCGTGCTGGTCGAAGCGATGGGCGGACGTGTCATGGCGGTGCGCGGTGACGAACGGGCCTTCAAGGTGACCGTGCCGCTCGACCTCGTCCTGGCCGAGGCAATGGTTCATGGCTGAGCTGCGCACCGGCATCGGCATCGACGTCCACCCCATCGAGCAGGGCCGGCCGTGTTGGCTGGCGGGCCTGCTGTTCCCCGACGCCGATGGTTGCGGCGGACATTCGGACGGCGACGTCGCGGCGCACGCGGCATGCGACGCGCTGCTCTCGGCCGCCGGGATGGGCGACCTCGGTGCTGTGTTCGGCACCTCGGACGCCCGCTGGGCCGGCGCCTCCGGGGCGACATTGCTCGCGGAGGCGGCGGAGCTGGTGCGCGTGGCCGGCTGGACGATCGGCAATATCGCGGTTCAGGTGGTCGGAAACGAGCCACGGATCGGGCCGCGCCGCGACGAGGCCCAGGCGGCCCTGACGCGCGCAGTGAGCGCCCCGGTGTCGGTCGCTGCGACCACCACGGACGGGCTGGGCCTGACCGGGCGCGGCGAGGGCCGCGCCGCGATCGCAACGGCGCTGCTCACGCGCTGACGTGCCGGCCGCGTCCCGTCCCTACGATGGACCGGTGACGCTGCACCTCTACGACACCGCGACCCGGTCGTTGCGGGCTTTCGAGCCCCTCGAACCCGGCAAGGCGTCGATCTACCTGTGCGGCCTCACCGTCCAGGGGCCCCCGCATATCGGACACGTCCGCAACTGGGTGACCTTCGACATCCTGCGACGCTGGCTGGAGCAACACGGCAACCAGGTCAGCTTCGTTCGCAACGTCACCGACATCGACGACAAGATCCTGCTGAGATCGGCGGGCGCGGACGAGCCGTGGTGGGCTCTCGCGTTCCGCGGTGAACGTTCGGTCGCCACGGCCGAGCGGGCGCTCGGTTGCCTGCCGCCCTCCTACGAACCACGCGCGACGGGGCACGTCCCGGAAATGATCGAGCTGATGCAGCGCCTCATCGAGCGCGGCCACGCCTATGCAGTCGACGGCGACGTCTACTTCGACGTGCGCTCGTTCCCGGCCTACGGCGCGCTGTCCGGACAGAAGATCGACGAGATGCAGGCCGCAGGCGACAGTGCCGGCGACGCCCGCAAGCGCGACCCCCGCGACTTCGCGCTGTGGAAGGGACACAAGTCCGGCGAGCCGGAAACCGCATCGTGGGCGACTCCCTGGGGACGCGGGCGCCCCGGATGGCATCTGGAGTGCTCGGCGATGGCGACGAAGTACCTGGGCCGCACCTTCGACATCCACGGCGGGGGGCTCGATCTCGTCTTCCCGCACCACGAGAACGAACTCGCCCAGTCGAGCGCAGCCGGCGACGGCTTCGCCCGCTACTGGATGCATAACGGCATGCTGAACCTGGCCGGTGAGAAGATGTCGAAGTCGCTGGGCAACACCCTGCTGGTCAGCGAGATCGTCAAGCACCGGCGTCCGGTCGAGGTGCGCTACTACCTCGGCTCGGCGCACTACCGCTCGCAGATGGAGTTTTCCGAGACCGCGCTGGACGAGGCCGCGGCCGCGTACCGGCGCATCGAAGGCTTCGTCGAGCGTGCCGGTGAGGTGGTCGAAGCCAGAGCGGGGACCATGTGCGCCGACTTCGCTGCGGCCATGGATGACGACCTGGGGGTGGCCTCGGCGCTCGCAGCGGTGCACAGCATCGTGCGTGACGGAAACACCGCGCTGGCCGAGGGGCGGCTGGACACAGTTCGCGGTGCGCTCAGCGCTGTGCTCGCGATGACCGACGTCCTCGGCATCAACCCGCTGCGCTGGAGGGAAACCGCGGCGTCCGACCTGACCGAGACGGTCGACGCGCTGGTTCGCGTCGTCGTCGAGCAGCGCACCGCGGCGCGCGCCCGTAAGGACTATGCCGCGGCCGACACGATCCGTGACCAGCTGACGGGAGCGGGGGTCCTCGTCGAGGACACCGCCGACGGCCCGCGCTGGACGTTGAAGGGCGCATGATGGCAGGTAACTCGAAGCGCCAGGGCGCTGTGCGCAAGCAGAAGAAAGGGGCGTTGCTCGGCTCGGGCGGGCAGGTCAAGCGCGCCCTCAAGGGCAAGGGCCCGACCCCGCCTGCCGAACAACGCAAGGGTCATCCCGCGGCGCGGCGCGCGGCAGCTGCAGCGCACCGCGAACCGGCCCGCGGTTCGCGCGGCCGTAACGCTGAGGCGCCGGAACTGCTCGTCGGCCGCAACCCGGTCGTAGAGGCGCTGCGAGCGAAGATCCCCGCCACCGCGCTCTACGTCGCGGTCGGTGTCGAGGCCGACGAGCGGATCACCGAGGCGATCCGCATGGCCGGGAACCGTGGATTGGCGCTGCTCGAGATCAGCCGCGGTGAGCTCGACCGGCGCACCGGAGGCCTGCTGCACCAAGGCATCGCGCTGCAGGTGCCGCCCTTCGCCTACGCGGAGCTTGCCGAACTGCTGACTGCGGCGTCCCAATCACCGGCCGCACCGCTGCTTGTCGCACTCGACGGTGTCACCGACCCGCGCAATCTCGGCGCGGTGATCCGGTCGGCCGCGGCTTTCGGCGCGGACGGAGTGGTCCTGCCCGAGCGGCGCTCGGCCGGCGTCACGGCAGTCGCCTGGCGCACGTCGGCAGGCACGGCGGCGCGCCTGCCGATCGCTCAGGTGACCAACCTCGTCCGCGCGCTGCGGGAATGCCAGCGGGCCGGCATGACGGTGGTCGGGCTTGATGCGGACGGCAGCACGACACTCGACGATCTCGATGCGGCCCTCGACCCAATCGTGGTGGTGGTCGGGTCCGAGGGGCGCGGGCTGTCGCGGCTGGTGGGCGAGACCTGCGACCTGACCCTGGCGATCCCGATGACCGAGGCAGCTGAATCGCTGAACGCGTCGGTCGCCGCGGCGGTCACGCTGGCCGAGATCGCCCGGCGGCGGCGGGCCTGACCTGTTCGACCAGCCGCTGTGCGCGCCGGCCGGCTGAGCGCGCCGCGCGGTCGGTGATCGACACGCTGGCAACGGTGCGCCCGGCACCATGGTCGCGCGTTGATCACGAAGTCACGCGATCCGGCTGCCAGCGGGTCAGCGGATCCGAACGCGGAGCCGACGGAAACCACGCCCCTTGTTCTCCATTTTGACCACCTCGACGCGTCCGATCATGGCCGTGGAGGCTACATGCGTTCCGCCGTCGGCCTGGGTGTCGAGGCCCACGATGTCGACGATCCGTACTACCTCGATGTCCGGCGGCAACAGGTTCGTGGCGGTACGGATGATGTCCGGGATCGCGAACGCCTCCTCCCGGGGCAGGGTGCTGATTTCGATCTGCCGGTCGCGCGCAATCTCGGCGTTCACCGACTCGGCGACACGCTCCTTGAAGTCCGGCGGCACCTCAGGCAGGTCGAAGTCCATGCGCGCGGTCAACGGGTCCATGTTGCCCCCGGTCACAAGCGCCCCGAAGTCGCGGAACACCACCCCGGTCAGCACGTGCAGCCCGGAGTGCGTCCGCATCAGCGCAGTGCGCCGCTCGTCGTCCAGCGCGCCGCGTACAGCTGTGCCGGTCGGCGGCAGCGGATCGCCCTCGACAGGGATCAGGTAGAGCTCCGCAGCGCGGCGGGTGCCCGCGATGCGCGTGCGCACCCCGCCCCAGAGCAGTACGCCCTCGTCGGGCGGCTGACCACCGCCGCCGGGGTAGAAGGCGGAACGATCGAGGACGATGCCCGACTCCGCGTCGGACGCGATCACCGTCGCGTCCCACTCGCGAACGCTCGCGTCGTCGAGCTCGAGCCGGTGCGTGTGCACGTGTCGTTCGTCGCCTGTCGTCACCTGTCGAGTCTTACGCATGCCGGGTTTGTGCCGGGCACTTGTGCGCGGCTGCGCCGTGGCACGACGATCCGTGCACACCGACGGGCAGGCACACGATGGCAACGGCGATTGCGGGACGGCAGATGGCCCAGATCGACGGGGATCGTTGCGCATTGGCGTTGCTTCGATGAACTCGAAGCCGGGCCCGCCTAAGCCTGCGCCAGCGGGCCGACGAGCGCCGACCCGCGAGCGGGGGGGGCCCCCCCAAGGGGGGGCCCCCCCCCGGGGGGGGGGCCACCCCCCCCCACGCC
>JBBQZQ010000036.1:0-39628 GCA_038207565.1 Mycobacteriales bacterium | reverse complement strand
TTGCCGACCTTGGCCGTCGGCTGGGTTCTGGCCAACCCGATGGTCACGTCTGCCATCATCGGGGCGACCAATGCAGAGCAACTGACCGATACCCTCGCGGCGGCCGAGACAGACCTCCCGACGCACGTCGTCGACGAGCTCGATACGCTGACTCACCGGTTTCGCTTCGGCGATGCGTTGGAGTGACGGCGCCGCCCCGCTGCACTCAAGCGGCGCGGACTGGCATGCGGTCGGGTCAGACGACGATGTGAACACCTACCGCCTGTGGCGCGCTACCCACCGCATCAGCGAGTTCGAGATAGGAGGTCCAGGAGCCTGCCGACAAACGTTCGAGGATGGCGGGCGAAGGTCACTCACGACCAGCGGCGCACCTGCTCCCGCAACACTTTGAGGTTCACCCCGTATTCTCGTTCGTGCCGCCCTGCCACCAAGGTCCGACATTTACGGGAAGCGTCGCGGGCGGGCGGTGGGCAGGCCGGCGGCTTCGGCTGCGGTGTTCAGTCGGTTGTCGTAGGCGACGAACGCGGTGAGGTGCTCGGCGATGCTCAACGCACTGGCCAGGTGGATCGCGTCCAGGCTCCGCAGCCCGCAGTCGCCAACGTCGGCAGCTTCATCGAGCAAGGCTGCGCGCAGCGGGATCAGATCGAGTTGCGCCAACAACGACCGCGCTGCCGGCACAACCTGCTCGTCGAGTCGTCGCGTCGCGCGCACGACCTCGAGCTTGGCCAGCTCACTGCTCACCGCTGGAGTGGTGGCCTGCTCGGCTACCCAGCTGGCGAGCGCGGCACTGTCAGGCTCCTCGAACAGCAACTTCAGCAGCGCCGAGGAATCGAGGTAGATCACCGCTCAGAGCGAAGCTCGTCGAGCACCGCGCCGGACGGCTGGGCAACCGCTTTTCGTGGCGGCAGGCGCAGCGGGCCGGCAGCCGGAATCAGCTGACCCGTAGCGATCAGCTTCTCCCGCGCGTCACCAGCCGGGCCCGGCGGCACCAGCAAGGCGATGAGGTGTCCGCGTTCGGTGACTTCCACGGTCTCGCCTGATTTCACGCGGGCCAGGTAGCGGCTGGCATGCTGGCGAAGCTCACGCACCCCAATCCGTTCCACACCCCCGACAGTAGCACTCTAGATGCTACCGAAAAACACCGAGGAGAGGGCATCACCACTCGCAAGTGGTGACCGCTCAACGGACTGGGTTTGCCGAGGCGCAGTGAGCGGGTGGTGACCGCCGTTGGCGCCTCCCCGTAGCTGCAGGCAGATCTGATCCGCGTCAGCGGCGCCGGTCTCCTCGTTCCGGCGGGCGAGCGAGCGGCGTGCCTCCTCCGCGATCGTGTCGTCGGTGGCGGCATCCTCGGCGCGGCGGACGCTCTCGAGCGTAGTCCGAGTCCGCTCCAGCCGGTCAATCACGGCATCGACCCGTCGACCCGCGTGTCCCGCGTCCTCGGCCGGTGCCGCGAACGCCCGCAGCCCGGCTGCAGTTGGGCACGCTGCTTTTCGTCGAGGTCGCCGACCACCGTCCGCCTGAGCGGCGGCTGCGTGATTGGGCGTCGCGAACCGGGTGCAGTGTCGGCGTCTACCGTCCCGACCTTGTCGTCGATTATCCCGACGACAGCGCCGAGGGGGGCTGCCCATGTCGCGCGCGACGTCGCCGCGCGGGTCGCGAAGGAAGCGGCAGCGTAGGGCTCCTTGGGCAGTGCGCCGGCCTGGGGCGCCTGGTGACGTCCGTGATTGATCACGAGCGAGGCGTGCTGGTCCTTCTCGACCTCGTGGCGACCGCCCTCGTCGCCGCGGGTTACGCCGATGTCCGGCGACCGACCCTGATGAAACCCGAGAAGCGCCGACTCCCCGCCGTTCGCAAGCGACGCAGGGGGCACGATGGACAATGCGGTGAGAGTGGGGCGACCTTTCCGACCGGTAGTTCGCCGTGTAGGCGTAATGCATTTGGGCGGTGACCTCGGTTCAGGGGCAATGCTCCGACGTGAAAGGATCGTCATGAGCTATCGGCTTGGAATCGACATCGGTACCACCTATACAGCGGCCGCGGTCTGCCGCGACGGCGTGTCCACTATGGTCGGGTTGGGTAATCGCTCGATGCAGGTCCCATCGGTGTTGTACCTGAGACCGAATGGCCACTTTGACGTCGGTGAACCGGCCGAGGCGCGTGGCGCGGCAGAGCCGAATCGGGTGGCGCGCGAGTTCAAGCGGCGGATCGGCGACCCGGTGCCCATCTTGGTCGGGGGCGCACCGTTTTCGGCCGAGGCGCTGACCGCGAAATTGCTCCGCTGGGTCGTCGAGGTCGCGACGGAGCGGCAGGGCGAGCCTCCGGAGTCGATCACGGTCGCGCATCCGGCGAACTGGGGTGGCTTCAAACTGGATTTTCTGCATCAGGCGTTTCTGCTCGCGGATTTAGCGGACGCGCGTACCTGCACCGAACCCGAGGCCGCCGCGATCACCTACTCCGGTCGACGTCGAATGGGAGCCGGTCAGCGCATCGCAATCTACGATCTCGGCGGCGGCACATTCGATGCCGCCGCGTTGTGCAACGATGCCGGTCACTTCCAGCTACTCGGTTCGCCCGAGGGCATTGAGCATCTTGGTGGCCTCGATTTCGATGAAGCTGTTTTCCAGCACGTGCTGCGCTCGATCGGCGCCGAGGCGCGCGAACTCGACTGCGACGATCCCGGGATCGTGTGGGAGTTAACGCGGCTGCGCCGCGACTGTGTGGTGGCCAAGGAGTCGCTCTCAGTCGACACCGAGGCAACGTTGCCCGTGGTGATCGGGTCCGCCCGCAGCACTGTACGTCTCACCAGAGCCGAGTTCGAGGACTTGGCTCGTCCGACTATCGAGCAGACCGTCGGCATGATGCGGCGAGTGCTGCACTCGGCGGATGTGCAACCGCAGGACGTGTCGGCATTCGTGCTGGTTGGCGGCTCGTCACGAATTCCGCTCGTTAGCGAGGTCCTCGTTGAGGCCTTCCGTCGCCCACTAGCGATGGACACCCACCCAAAACACGACATCGCTCTCGGTGCTGCATCGTTCACCGAACCAGGTTCGGCGACACGCACCGCTAGGCCGTCGTTCGTCCCGCCAAGCGCGCCCAACGACCACACGGCGGTCCTTCCTCGCATCCGTTCGGAGGAAAAACCTCCTCCGAACATGCCCGGTGCCGACAAGAGAGGGTCGATCGCACGGACAAGGCGCAGAATGCTGCTTGCCGGCGCTGCTGCCGTATTGGTTGCCGGTTGTAGCGCAGCGTTCGTGCTCTGGCCGATGGGTCACAACGACCGCGCGTCATTGGCTAACAACGTAATGCTCGTTCCGCGGCGCGTCGGCACCGGGCCGAGCCGAATCTGGTCGGTGTCGAACGACCGAGCTGAGCCGAAGCCCTTGACCGACGGCACCCACGACGATCTGTTGCCCGCCATGTCGCACGACCGGAAGATATTCGCCTACGTCCGACAACTTGCGCCACTGGCGTCCTGTTCGCCGCAGACCGTTTCTCCGTGCTCCACGCTGCGCGTCATGAACACCGACGGTAGTAACGATCGGGCGCTATTTGCCACCCAGCAACGGAGTTGCCCGGACTACCTCAGACCGTCCTTCAGCCCCGATGACAAGGAGCTCGCGGTGCAATGTCGATTCGGCAGCGGTGACGTTTCCATCTTTCTCGCCACGCTCGAAGGAAAACCCACACGACAGCTGGTGAGGGGCCACGTCGGCGCGCCTACATTTTCGCACTACGGCCGTTTTGTTGCGTTCTGGCAGGGGCGGAACAGTCGACTGGGCGACACGAGAATCGTCAAAATCCCGACGGCAGGTGGAAGCATCATTCCGCTAACCGACGGCGTTTCGGACAGCGCTCCGGCCTGGTCTCCGGACGGCAAGTTCATTGCCTTCTCACGCAAAAATCCGATCAGCAACCTCGACGTCTGGATCTACAACGTCCTGACCAGGGCGAGCCGACAATTGACTTCGGACGCCGCCGACGAGCAGAACCCGAGCTGGTCGCCTGACGGAAGCCAGATTGCTTACGAGAAAGGTGCAGGTGTCTACGAATTGGGCCGGGTTGTGAACACGCACGTGTGGACAATCAACGTGTCGGGCGGCGATGAAAACGCGCATCCCCTGGCCACGCCGCAATCAGGCGTCACCGAGGGCACGCCCGTGTGGACGGCGCGATGATGGTTGTGCATCGGAGACTCGAACGTCGTCGCCAAAGCTTGGCGACCGCCGCGGCTTGGACCAGTCGGCGGAGCGGAATATGAGTGCAGTGAGTGTCGCGGCTGGGGCCCGGTGAGCTCGCTGGCCGCAGGTATGCTCGCGGGCGCGGACTCGCTCGCCAACATGGTCTGCAGCATCGCTGCACGGCAACGGGAGTCAGCGACACCACGCTCGGCCGTAGGACCGCCGCTACCGCATGGTTGCCCGCAAGCCGCTGCATAGTCACGATCTGCGCGGCCGAGCGCGGCCACCCCGGCGAGGTCAGGGGGCGGCGGAACGACGAATCGGTCAAGCCAGGTGCCGGGACGTCGGCACGCACATCAGCGCGCCGTGCTGTCGCCGTCGGCTCACCGTCAGCGTGCATGCCGACCTCCACCATGTCGGCTGGAATCAACGATCTCAGCCCGCGGACTGCCGTAGTTTGCCCAATCGCGCAGCAAGGCGCGCAATCGCTCGACTACCCGCGAGCGCGCCACTGCGCATGCTCGTTCCGGGGGCCCGAACCGCCTGCACCCGGGAGTCGCGTGCGGGCCGGCCGGCGACAGCGGCCGGCCGATAGCCCCCCGCGCCACGGCGCTGCGCACTGACCTTGGGTCAGCCCGGCTCCGCACACTCTTCCGGCCGCTCGGTTAGATTCTCCTGTCACGTGGCGCAATGTCGGGCTGCCACCTGACGGTTGTACTGGGCGATACCTGGGATTGAACTATGACCTCCTACCGTGTCAACCCTGCACGGCTCCTTCGGCGACCATATGCTCGGCAGAACGTGGACCGCGGCGGTGTGGTCCGAATACACTCCGCAACGCGGAGGACGGTGATGGGGTATCAGCTCGGAATTGACATCGGCACGACGTACACGGCGGCCGCAATCCATCGTGACGGTAAAACCGAGATGCTCGGGCTCGGCAATCGGGCGATGCAGGTTCCTTCGGTCCTGTATCTCACGCCGGGCGGCGAGTTTCTCGTCGGCGACGCAGCCGAGGCGCGCGCCGCCGCTGAGCCCGAGGGCGTCGTCCGCGAGTTCAAGCGGCGCATCGGCGATCCCGTCCCGATCCTCGTAGGCGGTACACCTTTCTCCGCTGAAGCACTGACTGCCAAACTTCTGGCCCGCGTCGTCAAGGTGGCCACCGAACGGGAGGGTGAGCGGCCGGAAGCAATCACCGTGTCGCACCCCGCGAATTGGGGCGAATTCAAGACGGACCTGTTGCGCCAGTCATTCCGCCTCGCCGATCTCGCTGACGTCCAGACCTGCACAGAACCTGAGGCTGCGGCCGTGAGCTACGCCGCGCGGCAGCGTGTCGCGGACGGCGAGTGCGTCGCGGTGTACGACCTCGGGGGCGGCACGTTCGACGCCGCCGTATTGCGGAATGGCCAAGGCCGGTTCTCGGTGCTAGGAACGCCGGAAGGGATCGAGCATCTGGGCGGAGTGGATTTCGACGAAGCGCTGTTCCAACACGTGCTGCGTTCGATCGGCGCTGACGAGATGTCGTTCGACCCCGACGATCCCGAAGTCGTGTGGACGTTGGGGCGGCTGCGTCGTGAATGCGTCGAGGCGAAGGAGTTGCTGTCTGCTGATACCGAGGCGGTGGTGACCGTTGCGCTCGGGCAGAGCCGCACGACCGTGCGGCTCACTCGGGGTGAGTTCGAGGACATGTTGCGCCCGACGATCGAGGAGACGGTCGGGACAATGCGGCGAGTACTCCGCTCCGCGAACGTAGAGATCGGGCAGGTGTCGGCGTTCGTCCTGGTCGGTGGTTCATCGCGTATCCCCCTGATCACCGAGGTCCTCATCAGCGCCTTCGGGCGACCGCTGGCAATCGACACCCATCCCAAGCACGACATTGCGCTCGGAGCGGCGTTGCTGGCCGCCGGTGGCGCGGAACCCGGTGCCGTTCCGGCAGCGTCGGCACCTGCCCTCACCCCACTAGGCACCGACCTCGTGCCGCCACCACCACCGCCGCCGCCTGACGAAGCGCGCGTTCTACCTCGGCCGGATAGACCGAGCGCACGGACTGGACGGGGTGGAGGCTTTCCACGGTCCAGGCGCAGTGCGGTGCTCGCCGCGGTCATCGTGGCCATCGCCGCCGCTGGGGCGGTGACGTACGCGGTGTGGCCCGACAATGGCAGCAGTCCCGCGCTGGCGACGACCAAGACGCCTTCGCCGACGCGCTCATCGGAGGCGCGGACAACGCCGACAACGCACCCGGCCCTGCCCCCGAACATGATGCTGATTGCCCGAAGCGTCGGCACCGGACCTAACAGTATTTGGAGCGTGCCCACAACTGGTGGCGTGGGCAAGTCGCTGACGGACGGCAAACACGACGACGGACTCCCTGTCATGTCCCGCGACAGAACACTGTTCGCCTACGTGCGAGGAGCCAGCCAGACGAAGGGATCGACCGTGCGGCTGATGAATACCGACGGCACGGACGACCGATCGCTGTTCCGCAGCAGGAACCCACAATGCCCGTCGGAGCGACGCCCCGCCTTCCGCCCGCATAGCACGGACCTGGCGATGCAGTGCTGGTTCGGTGCCGGTCACGTGGCACTCGACCTAGTGACGCGGGACGGACGGATCAAGTCGACGCTGATCCCAGCGAAAGGGCAAGGGCTGGTGGGTGATCCGACGTTCTCCCCGAGCGGCGACCAGATAGCGTTCTGGCAGCGGCCAGCCGGCTCCGACAACACCCGCATCGCGACCGTCCCGTCAACCCCGGGTTCCGTCCCGACCGCAGTGACGAACGGCCTGGCAAGGGACGACAACCCGGCTTGGAGCCCTAAGGGGAACTTGATCGCTTTCAGCCGCACCGTCGGGCGAAACTCAGACATCTATCTGTACGACGTCAGCACCACTCACGTGACTAGACTGACGACCGGTCCGCAGATCGAAACGGACCCGAGCTGGTCGCCCGACGGGAACCGGATCGCGTACATGAAAGGTCCGTCCACCGACACGCAGGTGTGGATAACGAATGTATCCGGCAGCCTAAACCCACATCCGCTGAGCCCGACGCGCACGGGAGCCACCGAGCGATGGCAGGCATGGTCGGCACGCTGAGGTTGTCCCATCGCGCTTATCAGCGGTCACCGCAGTCAGGCTTGGCGGCGGCCGAGTCTTGGCGTTTCATCCCTATGCGAAGCCGCCTGCCTGGTTACCGAGGGCGCAGGATGGTGCGTCCCAGCATCGCCACGCCTGGCCCCGCCAGAAAATGTCGACGAGCTATCGGGCGATCGGCGTATATTGTGGCCACGAGATTGGCACCGGTCGCAATGAGACGAGGGGTGAACATGACCTCGCTACGTGGGATGCTCCCCGAAGCCGGTTTCCACGGCGACGGGCTGGACATCGCCGTCTCGGTCGCGCAGGCCGAGTCCCCCGGTTACACGACGTCGCACAGCACGAATGCCGGCACCGGCGATAATTCTTACGGCTCATTCCAAATCAACATGCTGGGCAATCTCGCGCCGGCGCGGCTGCGGCAATATCACCTGAAGTTTTATGATGACTTGTTCGACCCGCGAGTAAACGCGCGGGTCGGATACGCGCGCGGCACCTACCGAACGTAATGAACGCGGCAGTTGTAGGTCAACTTGGTTGTTGGGATGCGCGATGAGTAACGTTTCGATTATCGTCGGGTTCCTGCGGGTCAAGGGATTGAACGATGCCCAAATTGCCGGCGTGTTGGGAAACATGAGCGTCGAATCCGGCTTCAGCCCGACCGCCTCTAACGCGGCCGAGGGTGCTATTGGGCTTGCCCAATGGGAGGGCGGTCGGCGCATCGCACTTCAGCAATATGCCGCCGTCCACGGCAGCACCGAGCGGGACATCAACATGCAACTGGGCTACTTGTGGCGGGAGCTGCAGACCAGCGAACACGGCGCCTACAACTCACTCTTGAGCGCTCAGACGGCCTCCGACGCCGCCACCGCCTGGGACGTCAACTTCGAGCGGTCGGCAGGGACGACCCGGCAACAGCGCATCGAAGCGGCTCAGCGCTTCGCCGACACCCTCGGTGCGGGTGGAGTGCCCACGTCGGCCGATCAGAACTCGTTGCCCGATTCTGGCACCGGTCAAGGCACATCTACCGGCACCATGACCGGCGATCCGAGCGGGTCTCACACTGACGCGTTTGCCATCAACCACGGTCAGTCACTGGCTGAACTCCACGCCCAGCAACAGCAGCAGCAGGAACTCCTGCAGCAGATCGATTACGTCACCGGCCAAGGCCCGAAGCCGACTCTGCATGCGACGACGCCCAGTGGTACGGAAGCGGATCGGGACACCGTCAACAACTTCCTCAGCGCCGCGCGCGGTGAGCTCGGCGAGTCCTACGTCTTCGGCGCGAAAGCAGACGCCGGGGTAGCCCACCCCCACGCTCTGGACTGCTCCGGACTGACCAAGTGGGCGGCCGAGCGCGTGGGTGCCCACCTGCCAGACGGCGCGGGGTACCAGTATCTGGCGCTAAAGAAGGCAGGCATGCTGATCCCTGTTGACCAGGCGATGCATACCCCCGGCGCACTGCTGTTCCATTTCGCCGCAGAACCGCAACCGGGGCAGGGCGAACCGGCCATCGCCCACGTGGCGATCAGTACCGGCAAGGCCACCACCATCGAGGCAGCCGACGATAAGGACGGGATCGTCAGCTGGAGCGCCAAGGGCAGGTTCAACTACGCAGCGATAATTCCCGGCATCGGAACCCCGGACCCGTCCGGCGCCGCCCAGGCCCTTCTCGACGCCGATCACACGGTAACCGCAGCGCATGCAGACCACGGCGGTGCGCACGCCGGTGTAACGGACGATCTTTCGTCGGTGCACACCTGGTCCGGGCACGAGTGGCATTGGTTTGGCAGCGACCTTGGCAGTGGTACCGGTACCGGTACCGGTACCGGGACGGACATCACCGGCGGCCCCGAGTTCGACGACCACGGCGGCTGGGACGCCGGGCATCACTGACGGCTGATCGTCATGGCGCCAGCGGTCTGCGAGTCGTGCGGCGAACCGGTCGTCGCCGGTGTCCAGTTCTGCACGAACTGTGGGTTCTTCCTTGACTGGAACGAGGCCGGCAGCGACGAGAGCGCACCAAGCGCCCGCTCGCCGGCCCAGCCCGCGGGTCCGGAACCGGCGGTGACGCCGAGCGCCATCCCGTCGCCTGCGTCGCCAGCCCGAACAGGCGCGACCACCGCGACGGACGAGATCCGGCCGGTCACGCGGACTCGACCCCAGGCGCCGTCCGGCCCTGCGTGCGCACGTTGCAGCACCGCAAATTCGGCCACCCGCAGGTTCTGCGCGAAGTGCGGGCTGTTCATCGGCAGGCCGGATGAGAGCGACCGCCTGCGCGCGTTCACCCCGCCCCGCCGACGATGGTGGCAATGGTGGTTGCGGGGGCGTCCGGGGTCCGAACGCGAGGCGCGGGCGGCGTATCGCCGCAGCTTGCCTTGGGCGGTGCGGCTTCGCCGCGGTGGGATCGTGTTCGCGGTGTTACTGCTGGGCTTCGGCTACCTGCACTTCGTGGGCCGCGATCCGGTGACGTGGGCCAGGCACCGACTCGACGCGGTCCGCGGCACGCTCGTCGCCGTGCCCGACGTCACGGCGCGCTCGACCAGCTCGTCGGGTGTCGTGAAGGACTTCGAACCCGGCAACGCCGTGGACGGAGACAGCAAGACGGCGTGGGCGACCGGTTTTGACGGCCCGACCCGGGTAACCGGTCGAACGTGCACCGCGTCGATCGGTGTGAACGGTCTCGTTCTGACTGCGTCCCAGGACATAACCCTGCGCGCGATCAAGGTCCACAGTGGTTTCCCGGACAACGCGGGTGATCTCGAGTGGCGTCCCAGGACGCTCGAGCTCTGGTTCCCGGACGGCACTTGCCAGCGAATCGCGGTCGCGAACTCCGCCGAGCCGCAGCTGATCAAAATCCACTCGGTCAAGGCGAACGCGGTGCGAATCGCGGTGGTCGCCGGCTACCAGCCGAAGGGCGGCAGCGCGCAACCGACAACCGCGATCACCGAGATCGCGCTGATGACGCGGCCCAAGTGATCCGGTGCCACGTCTCCACGCCTACCCGCCGAGCGGTTTCTGGTATATGCACGTAACGCCGTTCGCGGCCAGAACGCGGTTGGTACTGTCGCCCTCGGATGACGACCCGTACGGACCGAAGAAGACCGCCCAGAACGGCGTGTCGGTCTTCACCCGGTCGACATAGAAGACCGGGTAGTCCGAACTGTGCAGGACCTGCGCCGCGACGAAGAAGTCGAGGTGGGTGGCGTCGGCTTGCGCCTCTTGCTGGGCGTTCGGATCAGAGTCGTAGTGCAACGGTCGACACAACAGGATCCACTGACCCAGTGCGATCGACGGGGGCGCCGGCCCCGTCGCACTATCTGAGGGCGAGGTACTGCCCGACGTCGGTACGCCGCTGCTGCCGGACGTGCCCGACGCCCCGCCGCCCGGCGACGAACCGCCCGGCGAACCGCCGCCCGGAGACGAAGTTGTGCCCGGCGACGAACCGCCCGGCGACCCGCTGCCCGACGGCTTGGGGGCCGGCGGCGTCTTCTGGCACACCTTGTTGGAATCCTTGCTTTCCTTCGTGCCGCGCAGGGAATCCAGCCTGAAGCAGTACCGGGTGGCCGGGGCGAGGCCGAGGGCGGTCGTCAGGAAACGGCCCTGCTGACCGTTGTCGATCTTGGCACTGGGGAGTTCGGTGGCGCCTTGCAGAACATGCACCTTGTAGCCCGACACTTCCTGCGCCGGATGCCAGTTCAGCTGGATTGCGCCGTCCTTCACCGTGGCCGCGGTCAGCGTGGGGGGCGACGGCAGCCCTTCGCTTTCGAACGTCTGCTTCTTCTGCGGCGCCTTCAACGCGAGCACGACCGCGCCGACCAGCACTCCGACGCAGATCAGCGCGAGCATGACGACACCCTTACCAATGATGGGGCGTTGCATCATGGCGCCGTTGACGACCGGGCGACGCGGGTCGGACACCATCGGGTGTGCCGTCCGCACCGGGGCAACACCGTCCTGCTCGCCTACCACCTCGAACGGCAGTCGCACCTGCTGTCCACGGAGGAAGGGTTTGCGGGTCCGGACGGTGAGTCGCGCCTCGGCGCTAGCGCCGAGCGGGAGGTCGACCACGTCCGGACGCAATAAGAATCCGAGCCTTTCGTCAGGGTCAGTCGCCTTGAGCCGCAAGCGGACGGGTGTGTTGCCCCAGTTCGTGTACTTGACCAGGTGATAGCCGCGCCAGCGGCCCGACGACGTCACCGGCGTGATCGTCGCCTGCAGGCCGAAAACCCGGCCGACTTCCAGGTCGCCCTCGGCCACAGCGCTGCGCTCGGTCTCCACCGTGGACACGACGCGCACGCCGAACGCGAACTTGCCACTGGCGGCCTCTCCCACCGACGGGGGCGCGAACACGATCATGGCCGTGCCGGATTCTTTCGGGTAGACCCGCAGTTCGGGCGGAAACACCTGTGCCCACTTCGGGGGCCCCTGGTCGGCGGTCTCGCCGAGCACCTCGACGCGGTAGCCCTCGACGACGGTGCCCGGGTTGCGCACCGTCACCTCCGTGCGCACCTGGCCACCCGGCTCTACGGACAACTCGAGCGGATCGAGGGTGACGATCGGCTCGCTCACAGCCACCTCCCGTGGATCGAAGTCGACCGGCGGCGATTCAGCCGGCGGGCGTCGACGACGCGACGATCTCGATCCGATGACCGACGTGGGCAGGGACGTTCGCGGCAACGATGTCCTCGACCAAGCCGACGTCGACCGTTTCGGGCTCCGCCGCGGTGATACGCACAATAACGGAGTTCCCCTCCTCACCGGGAAAAGGCATTCCCGCCGTGGCGGACCATTCCGTCGCTCCCGTCTCGACAATCTCGGCGTCGAGGCCGATCTCGAGCCGAATCGCCGCCCGCAGCCCCTTCGCGGTGCCACGCCAGCGCAACATCTCGGCCCCTTCGCGGATCAAAGCCCGCTGTTCGCCGACCGGTGCTGCGGCGGTGACGGAAATTCCCAGCCACCCTCCCAGCCAGGCAAGCATGTCACTCGGGGTTGTCTGCGGATCGAGATAGGCGGGCAGGCTGTCGAGGGTCAGCACCACAGGTGACACAACTTCGTCGAGAGCGCCACAGAAGTTCTCCACCACCTGCTCGCCCTGGTAGACGCCAGGGAGTTGGTCGGCGACCGAGTGCGGGCTGGGCTGGTCGGGCATCAGCCCCCTCATCGCCGTACCCGCACTTGGTGCTCGAAGGAGAGGACGAGTTCCGTCGGGCCGAGTTCGAAGCTGTCGACCCGGCTGTCCTGCTGCCCTGCGCCGCGGCCCGCTGCGTCCGGGAACAGTTGCACGGTGAGTTCGCGTGACATGTCGACGCCGGAAACCCCCGCGAGAACGACGGCGACCTCTTGAGCCTGGACGGCACGACCTAACGGCCAACCCGTGCCCTCGGGTCCTCCCGTCACTGGGTTGAACAAACGGTTCAGCGTGCTGAGCACGGCATCACGCACGTCCTGAGGCCGAAAGCCGGGTCGCGCGTGCGCGCTGACCACCGCGGTCAGCTGCCGGTATGTCGGCGGTTCGGCAACGAGTCGGGTGCCCAGCAGTCGGCGTTCGTCGAGGTGCGCGGCGATACGTGCCAGTGTTTCGAGCGGCGGTTCGAGTTCGCGCCGGTCGATGCGCCCGAGCGGGTTCTCCGGCAGGTGCGGGATGACGAGCACGCGCACGCCGTCGGTGCTCTGTACGCAATAGATTCGCGCCGCGTCCGGAGCAACCTCCCGGGCGAGATCGGCGAAATCTTCACGGGTGACCGCCCGGCCGCGGGTGCGCAGCAGCATCGGTCCGCGGATCTTCGCGTCCGCGAGCGTCTCCGCGTCCGCCCCACCGACGGCCGGTATCCGGTTCACGACGCTCGATACGTACGGCACGCTGGTCTTCAGCACGACGATCTGCTTGCGCGCGATGTTCCCGCGCCGCCCACCCCCGGTGCGGTAGGCCAGCAGGCGCAATCGGGCGCCGATCGGTGGCACGGCGCCGTACTGGCGCACGCTGCCGTCCGGCTCGCGCACGGCCGGTCCGAACTCGATCTCGCCACTGACCGCGTCCAGATGGAAGTGTCGACTTTGTGCGTCGGACGCGGCGAATGTTTCGACCGCTGCCCACTCCTCGGCGACGTCGTCATCGCCGCGGTGTGTGACGACCTGCAGCACCGGCGCGCCCTCGGCGAGCAGGACCGGGCGGCGTTGCACCAGGAATCGTTGGGACGGCGTGCCGTCAGAAGTGCCGAGCGACTCGCTGCCGACAATCTCTGCATGCGTCGCCGCTACCGTCCCGCCGATGGTGAATGCGGCGATCCGGTTGATGTGCGGGGACTGGCGGTAATCGTGCTGGTTCTCGGTGCGCTCGAGGAGCCGGCAACGTAACCAGCCGGCACGCTTGCGGGCGACCACCGATGCGACATGTCCGGGTGGCACGTGCAGCAGCACCGACCCGGTCTTGTTCAGGCCGCCGGTCTCGTCGCGGTCCAGGTCGCAAGCCGTCCAGGAAGTACCGGTCCACGCCTCCCAGACGATCGGCGCTTTGCCGGGGTCGACGCCGACGCCCGCCACGTCGCAGTCCACGCGGATGTTCACCGCGCACGACGGCACGGCACCGGACAGTCCCACGAGTAGCGTGTCGCCGGGCATCGGGCCGTCACCGAAGCAGTCGAAGCCGGGACCGTCCAGCGAGTCGGTCTGCTCGATCGGTTGCTCGCCCACGGCCGCGGACGCGGCGGACGCGAACGAGCAGGGAAGCACATCGAGGCGTTGCGAGGTCGTGAAGATGACGGGTGCGTCGATATCGGTTCGTGGGGTTGCGACCTCGGTGCCTGCACGGACCACCACGGTCTGCGGTTGCGGCGCTGACAGCCAGAATGTCACCTCACCGCGCGCCGGGGAGGGCGGGCGCAACTGCACGCCGATCAGCTCGAGAAATTTCACGTAGTGCCGGTCGGGAACCCGATTCAGCCGGTAGATGAGCTGATCGACCATCTGCGCGTACGCCTCGATGAGCGTGACCCCCGGGTCGGACACATTGTGGTCCGTCCATTGGGGACAGCGGGTTTGAACGAGCCGCTTGGCGCTGTCGACGAGGTCCTGAAAGTGCCGGTCGTCGAGATTGGGTGCAGACAGCGCCATCGTCAGGCCTCCGGCTCGAGGGTGCTCGGGTCGAACGGCGCGGTGATGGCCTCGGCCTCGCTGGCCAGGACGTAGAACGGGAACACGAGGTTGCGCTCGTCGTTCGTCGCGCGGAGAAGGTAGTGCACATCGATGTAGAGCTTGCCGAGGTCGGAGACGTCGAAGCTCACGGTGACGTCCTGGACATCGATGCGCGGCTCCCACCGGTCGAGCGCTCTGCGGACCTCGTAGGTGATCATGCCGGCGGTACTCGCGTTGGCCGGCCCGAACACGTAGTCAGCGATCCGGCAACCGAACTCCGGCCGCATGGGCCGCTCGCCGGGCGAGGTCTGCAGGATCAGCCGGATCGCCTGCTCGATCTCGCGCTCGCGCACCGCGAGCGCGATGCCGCCGGTCGCGTCGGTGGTGACGGGAAATGCCCAGCCCGCCCCGATGAAGTCGGTCTGCATGCTGATCATCCGACCAACACCGTCGGCGCGCCCATGATGATCGGCGCACCGCAACCGGCCATGTCGCCGATTCGGGCGGCCGGCATACCGCCGATGAGGACGGTCGGGCTACCCGGCGGGATGATGGCCGTTGGGGGATGCACAGCAGGCGGCGGGAACGAACAGATGTGCGGCGTACCGACGGTCGCGACCGGCATGCCGCAGATCAGCACGGTGGGCACACCGGGTGGCCCGATCACGCCTGGATGCCCGGTCGGGTCACCTACACGCGCGACTGGCGGCATCGTTACACACCTCTCTTAAGGTCAACAATTGATCTTTACCAATGCGGCAGTGATGCTGCAGAGCCCACCGCCGTTGATGGTCGTCTGCGAGCTGCTCTGGAGTGACGCGGACGTGCCCTGCAGGGTGAGGTCTGCGCCGCTCTTGACCGAGACCGATCCGCCCCCGCCATCGACGGTTACGCCGCTCTGGGCGGACAGTGAGATCTGACTGCCCTTGAGCTCCAGGTTTCCGGAGCCGGCATCGACAACGACGCCGTTCTTTCCCTCGATGGTCACCGACCCGTCGCTGTGCACCGTCACGGATGTGCCGACGGCATCCAAGACGACCTTCAGCTTCTCGTCACCGCTCACGATCGAGACACCCTCGGTGCTCCCGTCCTGATCGAGCAGGTCGATGCGGTGGCCGCGCCGGGAGATTACCGAGCGGCGGTTGATGGCGCCGCTGCCCGAGTCGACGACATCGACGCCGCCGGCTTTCGGCGTGTCGACGCCGTTGAACAGGCCACCGAGGACGTACGGGCGGCGCACATCACCCTGCTCGAATGCGACCAGGACCTCGTCGCCGACCTCGGGCACCACCATCGCGCCGCGATCCTTGCCGGCGCCGGGCTGCACGGTGCGTGCCCAGTCACTGACGTAGTCGTCCGACAACCAAGGAAGGGCCAGCTTGACCCGACCCTGGGTCTGCGGGTCCTTCGCATCGCTGACCTGGCCGACGACGACGCCGAGTCCGCCTTGCCCGCCTGATGCGCCACTCGTCAGGCCGTACAGGCTGCGCTCCTGGCGCCCGGTAACAGCAAAGGACGTCGTGTAGCCGGTATCCGAATCGTAGCGGTGCCGCGAGGTCGTGATGGTGTACTTGCCGTCGAACGGCGCGCCGAGATTGTCGATCGAGATCGCCGCACCGGCCCGCAGCTTCGGGTTTCCCCTCGCCACCCCTTCGAACTCGGCGAACGCTCCCGCGATCTGGTCGGCAAGGGCCGCGGCCGCCGCGTCGACCTCGGCCTGGGTCCGGTAGGGGATGTCGGTCGCCACGTATACCGGGTCGCCGAACGTGTGAGCGAGGTCGGCCGGCTTGGCACCGTCGAGTTCCGCGCTAGTCGTCACAGCGGCGTGCGTCGCCTTGAGCGCCTTCTTGCTCGCGACGTCCCACCCCCGCACCTCGACCTGTTTGACCTGCTCGGCGGAGGTCACCACGGCCCGGAAACGCAACAGATCGCGACCCTGCTGCAGCACCAGCGGGTTGGTGGACGCCCCGGCGGGAGCCGGTGCGTCCGCGGCCTGAGATGGCTTCTGGAAGTCGACCGCGCCATCGCGCACGGCAATCTCGTAACCGATCTCACGAGCCAGGCCATTGACGAGATCCCAATCGGTGACACCCGCCTGCGACAGGTGGTCGAAGACAGTGGTTGTCGAATCGATCTTTCCGACTTGCAGTCCGGCGCGGCGCGCGACGGTCGTCACCACATCAGAGGCGGTCACCTGGGTGTAGGTCTCGGTGCGCCGTCCGCGGAACAGCCGGTGTGCGTGGTCGTAGCCTCGGACGACGGTGAACGTGCCACTCGAGTCGAATTCCGCTTCGAGTGCCGTCACTTCACCCTTGATCAACTGCTGTGGGGTCTGACCGTCGGCAGTCATGACGGAGACGATTACCACCGAGCCGATCTTCAGACCTGACTTGGCAAGCAGGCCGCGGTCAGGATCACGAAAGTGCAGGGCGAATAGATCAGGCAGCCGCAGGCTGTCATCGACGACGGCGCTGACCAGCAGTCCTTCGAAATCGCTCGGCAACGGGGTGCCGTCGACCGTGACGAGGAAAGCATTGCTGACCGGCATCGCTCATCGGTCCCTAGTCGCGAGTAGTTCATCCGGCGCAGGCAGCAGCAGGGTAGTTCCCTCGGGCACCCGCATCGGGTCGTCGATTCCGTTGTAGCTCGCCAGCAACCGCCACATGGTTGCCTCTCCGTACTCCGCGTAGGCCACTGAGGCGAGGCTGTCGCCGGCGATCATGACCTGCGAGCGGCGCGCGACGAGTGCACCGGACGTCGGGTTCTGCCTGGGCGCGCCTGGCGGCATTTCTTCCATCGACACCGAGCAGACCGCGCGAATAGGTGTGCCTTCGGCAGAGAACAACGTGTACTTCGCGCTGACCTGGGTGATGAAGCCGGGGAAACTCGTCGTGCGGCCCCACTGAAATATCACCAGGTAGGGCATCGCCTTCTTCTTACCGACGGTCTCGGATGTGGGTACGCAGCAACTGAACAGTTGCTCGACGGCGGCGACCACCCCACCGGAGTCCTTGCTCGTCGCATCGAAGAACAGTTCGACGGTCAACTTGCAGGGGTCGGCACCTTTGAATTCCGGTGGCCCGGCCGTTTTCGCTTGCGTCGCCGGTTTGCGCTCCCACTTTGCGGCCTTCTGAATCTGGAGTTCCTTCGGGTTGAACTGGAAGGCGATACTCCCCGCTGAGGCACCGATGTCGGCGCCGCCGTTGTCGCGCGGCACCGCCTGGTACATCGCAAACGCCGCTTTGGCCATCTGCTGGCGCGCTGCGGCACCCCCCGAAGCCGAGGACGCGAGCTGCCCGGACGCGGCGTTTTGAAGGGCGATCACGGCGGTCATGCGGCACCTGGGGAGAGGAAGCCGTGATGGGCGATCTCGATGGTTTCGGTGGCCACCTTCGGTGAGTCGAGGTTCAGCGACGGCCCGCTCCATCGGACCGGTACGACGCCTTCCAGACCCCATTGGGCGATGACCGTGCCGTCGAGCGTCATCGCCGAGATGGTGGCCGTCTTCGGCGTTACTCCGTTGATCATGCTGGCAAACCACTGTGCGATCTTCACGGTCTGCTTGCCCAGCGGACGGGACAGCTTGACGTTCGGGTACTTCAGCCGCGATGGCAGCTGCCACACCATGCCGTTGTTCCCGCCCTCCTCACGGGTCTCCAGTACGACTTCGATGCCGAGGCCCTCGCAGCTGTTGAACGTGCCGAGACTGTCGTTGTCGATGCTCACCGCGAAGCAGACGCTGACGGCCGGGTCTTCATCGTTCGGCGCGGTCATCGGCTGCGTAGATCCGTGACGAGACCGGCGCGTTCGCGGTCGAGGCGCAACTCTGCCTTCAATCGCGCTGCGAGCGGGTCGTAAAGGCGCCGCGCGAGATCGTCGATGTTCGGCGCCGCAGCGCCGGCGGGCGCAGGCGCATCACCGGCCGTCGGGACCGTCGTCGACGGTGTGTGCGCCGCCGCCTCGGACGTCGACGAGCCCGCTGTCCCGGCCGCCGTGCTGTCGACCGTCATCTCCTCGACCTCGACCGCACGCTGGATGGTCGGCGCGTCAGGTGACGGGTCCGCTGGAATCGCCATGTTGAAGATCACCGTCCCGTCCGTCTCCCGCTGAGCAATGCCTGCCGCCACCGCGATCCCTCCGGCGTCCATCGCCGGCGGGCCGAGGTCGGCCCCGACCGTGTCGGTGGCCCTTAGGATGCGTGGCGCGAAAGTCGTCTGGCCGGCGCCCCATGGCCCAGCCGAGCCGGCGGCGCGAGCCGAGCGCTGCACGATGTGGTGAGTCGACTGTGGCGGACTGGACTGTGGCACGTCGAGCGTCGGTAACCCCGGACGCGAGGGCAGGGTGACGGTGCCGTCCGGCCAAGCCGCCGGCCAGCCGGTCGAACCGGGAGTGGGGACATGCAGAGGACTTGGACCCGCTGCGCCGACGAGGCGTTGAACAACGGTCGCCGTGCCCGGGGCGGGCAGGTCGTCGATAGTCCTGAGTGTTGCTTGCCGGGTCGACCACTCCGCCGCGCGGCCTCCCTGGCTGGTCGGACCTTCCGAGGGCGGGACTTCGCCCCTACGGAGGGCATCCTGGCTACCGCCGATGGGTAACCGCTGCAGAGTCGTCATGATCGCGCCTGCCGGCAGACCGGTGGTGACGGCGCGTTGGACCGGCGCCGGCGGAATGCGGGGTGGGTGGAAGACACGTGCGCCAGCATGAGCCGGGGTGGCAGTGGCGACCGTCACGGAGTCGGATTCCTCGCCACGCTGCGCGACCGGATCAACGACCGAAGTGAGGGGAGGGTCCAGCAGGCTGGGCCGGTCGCCCAGCAGAACTGCCGACTCGGAATTCTCCCGATCGGCGCGAACGGGCGTCCCGTCGCTCGGGTCGGCGCCCGCTGTCGCCGCGAAACGTTGCATCGACGGGGCCGCGTCGCGCGCGGACGCCCACTCCTGGAGCGAGATCGTCTCGACCACAGCCGCCGTCGCCGGTGGCTGCTCGATAGGAGCGCCGAACCCCAGCTTCCGCGGTTGTCGCGCGGAGGGCGTGAGCGCCGGCCGGTCGGTAGCCGGCGCGCTTGCTTCGCTGCGCTGGACCTCGACGGCCGGGCGCGGCGTAGTCGCTGGGGGCTGAATGGACCGCGTGGCCGGCAGGGCAGTCGCCTCGACGCTGGAATCCGGCCGCCGATCGTCGTCGGAGATGTCGTCGCCGATTGCCGAGCGTTGCGCCGACAGCCGCGGCCCGATGTCGCTGCGTTGGCTGGTCAGCGGCGCAACGCGTTCGGGTTCGCGCACGGCGGGCACAGGTGTGGCGTCTTCGGGCGTGGCGGCCGGTAGGGGCAGGGCGGCCTCGGGCAGGAGGCCCTCGGGCGGGGCGGCCGGGACTGTGGCGGCCGCGCCTGTGGCGGCCGGGCCTGTGGCGGCCGGGCCTGTGGCGGCCGAAACGGGGATGGGCCCAGGCTCGTCGCCCGCTTCACTCGCTGCATCAGGTGCCGTAGACGCTCCCGCAGAGACGGCCGGCTCCGCCATCCTGGACAGGATCGGCAGCGCCCTGAACACCGGTTCCGGAGCGGGCGCGATGATGAGGGAACGCTGGACCGTCGTGGCGTCACTATGAAGTGCCAACCGGCGGCCGGGGAAATGCGCAGATGCCTCGGGAATCGCCGCCGGAATCGGGGCAGGGCTCGGGACCGGTCTTAGCCCTGCCTGTGACGTCAACGGAACAGTCGATGGCGCCTCGACCGGCACGTCCGCGGTCTCGACCGGCCTGCGCTGCACAGCCATCCCGTTCGGTGGCCGGTCACTCGACTCTTGCTGCGGTTCGCTCGGCGCTGCTGCGGGCGTTGGGTCGACGGTGATAGTCGGGGATTCCCACTGATCGGTTTCGATCGACGGGGTGATCACCGGGTCATTCGGCAGACGTTGCGGCCACCGTTGGATCAGCCCGACCTGGCGAGCTGCATCGCTGTGCCCTGCTGGCTCCGGCGGCGCCGAGTTGACAAGGCCGCCGATTCGTCCGCTCGGGCCGCCCGGGTCGATGATGTGCGCCAGCGGCGCAAGGAAGCTCGGGTTACGGCGCGTACCCAACGAGGCCTCGAACTCGGCGCGGCCCGCGGTCGGCGTAACCGGCGAGATTACCCGCTGGATGCTCGGCAATGTCGGCCAGCCCGGTGCTGAGCGCGTACGAGTCGTCGAATCGGCCGACGGGTGACCTTGCGCGGCATGGGCCTCCCACACCGCCCGCGGCCAGAAACGCACGTCATCACCGACCGTGGGACAAACGCGAGTTGATGCGGTCGATCTCGGCGGCGTAGCGCAGTCGCTCGTGGTGTTCGAGGTCGAGCAACTCACCGAGCGGCCAGTGGAAGTGGTAAGCGAGGTACGCGATCTCCCCATACAGCTGGTCGGTCGCGTACGTCACGATTCCCCCAGGCGCCCACCAGCGGCGACGTCGACGGCGAAGTCGTGCTCGCACAGCGGGCATTGCACTGTGGCGCGGGTGTGCCCTTCCTGATTGATGCGCCGGTACATGTCCTGCAGGAATGCAAGATCCGATGCGAAAAGGTCCTCGATGACCCCGGCATGGACGTCGTCGATCGAGCCGATTCGGGTCACGACGCGGGCAAGCAGCACCACCGTCAGGTAGGCGCTGTTCTCCCGTACCCGGTCATCGCGCAGAGGCACCAGTTCGTCGCGCGCCGTGGCTAGGCGCATTACGCCGTCGCGATGCGTCACGCCGGACCCGTCGACGTATCCACGGGGGAGGCTGAACGGAAACTCGGTGCGCATCGGCACCGGCGTCGCATCGAACGCCCCGCCGTCCGATCGCTCCAGTGTCGCCGCGCTGTTGGACCGCCGCATCACTCCGCCTCGAGCATCTCGCAGGTGATGACGAGCTTCTCGGTGAGAACGCTGGTATCACCGGCTTTCAGCGATGAGATCTCAAGACTCTTCGGCCACGCGTTGGTCATCTTGTACCGCTTGAGTGCTGCGCCTTCGTAGTCCATGACGCTCACGGCAGCATTCTTCCGGGCATCATTCATCTTCCCGAACCGGGAATCCTTGATCCACTTGTCGAAGCTCTGATCGGCGGTGAGCGCACGCGTGAGAGTCACTTCGGCCCGGAGCTTCGCGCGCCCCGGCAACGCC
The DNA here is from genome assembly GCA_038207565.1 of Mycobacteriales bacterium. Lineage (GTDB taxonomy): Bacteria > Actinomycetota > Actinomycetes > Mycobacteriales > Jatrophihabitantaceae > JALZAI01. The sequence goes on along the minus strand of JBBQZQ010000036.1, from coordinate 18,087 downwards.
TTGACGATGTACTTTCCATCCGAGGTCTGCTGCTTCAGTTCGATCACGTCCTGTTCCATCTTCAGACCGGACACTTCCATGATCTCTTTGATGGTTATGCCATCGACCTCCAGCGCGAAGCTGTGACCAACCGCGCTGTCAAAGTCCTGCAGGGGCATGAGGATCTCCTATTCGCTGATGAGACTGGTGCCGCCCGAGAACTGGGCGAGGCGGAAGATGACGAACTCTGCGGGTTTCACCGGCGCGACGCCCACCATGCACAGCACCTGACCGGCGTCTATCGCCTCGGCGGGGTTCGTTTCGCGGTCGCACTTCACGAAGTAGGACTCGTCCGGCGTCAACCCGAACAGCGCACCCTTGCGCCACTCCATGGCGAGGAAGGCACTGATCGTGCGTCTGATCTTGGCCCACAGGGCGTCGTCGTTGGGTTCGAAGACGACCCAGTTCGTGCCGCCGAGAATCGATTCCTCGAGGTAGTTGAAGTAGCGGCGCACGTTGAGGTACCGCCACGCCGGGTCGGAGGAGAGGGTGCGTGCGCCCCACACCCGGATGCCTCGGCCCGGGAAGGCGCGGATGCAGTTGATGCCGATCGGGTTGAGCAGATCGTGCTCCTTACGGGTGATCTGCATCTCGAGCGACACGGCGCCACGCACAACTTCGTTAGCAGGCGCCTTGTGGACACCTCGTGTGTCGTCGTTGCGTCCCCAGATGCCGGCCATGTGCCCGCTGGGCGGCAGCAGGATCTGCTCGCCAATCGTGAGGTCGAGGGTGGAGATCCACGGCCAGTACAGCGCGGCGTAGGCCGAGTCGTAGCCGGCCTTGTCCTGCCGCCACTCTTTGACCTGCTGGGCGTTCAGGCCCGGCGGGGCGTCCAGGATCGCTATCCGGTCGCCCATCAGCTCGCAGTGCGCGATCATGGCCAGTTGCACCGCCTGAACGGTCTCGAGGTTGATCGCGCCCTGCTGGTAGGCACTCATCAGGTCGGGAATGCACACCATCGTGATGTCGTCGATCGCCTCGAGACCCTGGACGCCACTGCGATCCATGACCTCGCCGACGTAGTCGTCGGCGGACAGTCGCGGCGATGGCAATGCCTCAGGTGGCGGCGGCGTAACGAGGGTCGCGACCTCGCCGACCTCCGGCTTCTCCGCAGTGGTGCCCTGCTTACGTACATCCTCGATGCTGATCAGCGTCGACGTATCCCGCACCAACGCCGCCAAGTTCTGCCTGCCACGACCCACCGTCGCGCGATCGAACTCCTCGACGACCTGGCCGCCGCGTTTGACGAGCAGCTTGAACATGTCTTCGGTCGGCGCTTCTCCGCCGGCCTCGACTACCTCGAGCTGAATGTCACCGTCGGAGACGCCGGCGTCCAGCGCCTGAACGCGGTAGCCACGCAGCATCGCCTGCGGCACCGATGACGTGGTGCTGTCCGCCGTGCCCTGGTCGCCGATCCGGACCACGTAGCAGTTGCCGCCGCCGTTCATGAAGTAGCCGTAGACCGAGTGCGCGAGGAAGGATCCCTGCACGAAGGCGCCGAACTTCGAACTGAACTGCAGCCAGTTGCTGATGAGCGTCGGCGCATTGAACGGACCGGTCTCCGCCAAACCGATGAACGCTGCGACGGCGGTGCCTACGCCCTGAATCGGACGCGACCCGGAGTCGACCTCCTCGACGTAAACCCCTGGGGAGTAGTACTCCGGCATGGTGCCTCCTCGATCGCCGTTGGGTGCAGCAATCGTCGGGCAATGCGGCGGTCGTTAGTTTCCCTCGACGGACGAGCCGGGTGCAGAGAAGTTTTCCTGAAAGGGCACCGTCAGTCTGCGTCAGTCAGCGCAGTCCAAGTCTATCGGGCGGTTGAACGGATCGATCGCCGCGGACAGCGAGTCCGCATCAGCATGTCGTTTCGTTTCCTCGTCATCGTGGATCTGCTGCAGGTGCGCCTGCAGCGCCTCACGGCCGCAGCCGGTGAAGTCGATGCGGTGTGCCCTCGTTCCGTTGTAGGTATGGAACCTGCGGGCATGCTCGCGTTCGTGTGGGCCGAGTACGTCGCGCAGGAAGGACCGCACCCGGCGCTGCTGGCAAGGAGTCAGCCCGTCAGGCATGTCCGGCATCCGGATCGTCACGTCGGCGTGGTAGGTGACGCTGAAGGTGCCCACGGCGTGAAGGCACGGATTGCCCTCCGGACATTCGACACAGGTGTTCGCCCGCCTCACCGAACTGGGCGCCCACTGCGACGTGCCGCCGTCGAAATCGGCAGTGGTGTCTCCGTGCAGCGTGACGTTACCTCCGTCATGCACCGTGCGCTGTCGCGGCGTCACGGTTGCCAGCCGACGTGCCGCCGCATTGCCCACGGTGCGTTGCAGCGCGGTCATCAGGTGCTCCCGCCCGCTCCGCGTCTGGTGGAGCAGCTTGGTCAGCTCCGGCTGGAACACAAATACGTCTGCCCGCTGTGGCCGGGCAGACGTGGGGGCAGATGCGGGGGCAGATCCCGCGACGGACTTCCGTCGAGTGGTCGACGTTCTAAGATTCCCGCCCATGGGTCCAGTGGACCGCGGTTGGCGAATGGTGTCCACCTTTGCCGCCGGCTACTCCTCGACTTCTTCTTCCTCGCCCTCGCGCTGGACGAAGGTGCCCTGCACCGACTCGTCCTGTTCCTCTTCGGGCGCTTCCTCTCGCTGTACGGCAGGTCCGGACGGCGACGCGATGGATGCCGTCGCCGGTTCGGGCGTCGACGCAACCCGGTCGGCATTGGCCGCCGCCTCGCGTTCGAATCGGTCAGACGGATCGCTGACCCGGATGCCTCCGGCCGCCGGCGCGCCATCTACCGCACCGTTGCGCTGCTGCACGACGTGCGTCAGTTCGTGCGCCAACATAGTCTTCCCGGCCGTGCTCGACGGGTCGTACATGTCGCGCTGGAACACGACGTTCGAGCCGACCGTGTACGCATGCGCGCTCACCGAGTTCGCCGACTCGTGCGCCGCGCTGTCGTTGTGGACGCGGACGTCTCCGAAGTCGTGCCCGAGCCGCGATTCCATGTCGCCCCGGACCTCGGGCGCCAGCGGCTGGCCACCGGTCCTGACGACGTCGTGCACGGGCGAGCGTTCGTCCTCGAGCACGCCAGCCATCCCGGCATTGCCGACGGCCCGCTGCAGGCCGAGCATCGCAGTCGGATCAAGCACGTCCGACCGTCCCTCGGCGGCAGCGCGGAACTGGTGCGCCGTCGGCTGGGAATCGATCCGCGCCGCCTTGGGCCGCAGCTCACCGGACTCGCTGTCATGATCGTGTGATCGCATGCTGACTGCCTCCTCGCGGAACCGCTGGCATCGCTTGTGACATCGTCGCACCGCGTGACGCCGACCGACAGACGCAAAGGTTCTCAATTCCGTACCCGATCGGGCAATAGGGCGCTTGGTGGCTCACCGTGCTAGGCGTGTAAATGTCAGACCTGCAGTTCACTCCTCTCCGGGCATCCCTGCGGGCACGAACAGTCCGCTAGGCAACTGCTTGTATCCGGCCGGCGGCCCACTGCCGCGCGCCTGCTCGCCCTTGCGGAGGTCCTCGCGCACGTTTTCGTCGTGTTGCGCTTCGGCGAGCGCAGACTCGGCCGGGAACATTTCCTTCACCCGCTCGCTGAGAATCCGCGCTATTTCGTCGAGCTGCAATGTCGCCGCCGTGCGGATATGCGCGGGCTGGGGCATCGGCGGGACGTGGCCGCGGACGGCGTGCTTGGAGGGAGTGTGGTCGGAGACAACCGCACGCTCAGCGCGTCCCACGCTTGCATTGAGCTGTCCGTGCAAGGCATCAAGAAGACGGCTGCGAAGGCGGCTGACCCTAGCCTGCCAGCCGCTTCTCATCGCGTCCCGTTGCGTGCGGGTCGTCCGCGCCCTGAGCGCGCGCGCCGCCTCCGATCTGCTTCCCTCCTGCAGCCGATGCGGCAGCACTTCCTCGATGATCGCTTCAAGTGTCTGGAATATCGGACGCTCTTCGTCTGTCTTCAGTCGGGACGCTTGCTCGTAGAGCAGAACGGTGTGCATCGACTTGTCGTCAGCGATGTCGAGCATCCCCTCCTGCCGGTTGATGGCGCGCTGACCTAGCAGCCGTAGTGCGATGCCGACCCAGCTCACCGGGACGATGTGCTCGGACTCGAGCCACAGTTCACGCGGCCGGTTGCCGCGCGGCACGAGTCCGCTGTTCTCCCCGTGCCGGCGAACGGGATTGGCGAGCGCGCCCTGCACCTGGCGCTGGTCAACATTCAGCGCTCCGGTCGGCGGGACGGCACCGGGAGCGCCCCGCGGCCCACCGATTCGGCGGTGAGCCTCAACCAGCATGTCGCCAATCCGTCGCAAGTGGTTGGCGACGGGTGCCTTCTCGGGCGTCCCTGTCCTCGTCAGGTGCCGAATCGATTGCTCCTCCGCAGCGACGGCAGCCCGGCTCGCCGCGTCAGGCGCCGCGTCCGAGGCCGTGGCGCGGAGCACGACCGCGCCTGTTTTCAAGTTTGCGGACAGCGTCTTGTTCTCATTCCCGAGATGGACTGGCCGCCGGATGAGCCCCACCTTCTCCGCCGTCGCAATCGCCCCGAGTGTGGCCCATTTCTTGCCGGCCTCGACCTTCCCCTTGACGAATGCCTTGCCTGCGGCGACCTTGGCCTTGACCCGGCCGCTGATGCCTTTGATGCCGCGAATGATCGGGCCGGCGAGTTTGAGGCCGGTGTTGATGACGAAGTCGAGGGCCTTGGTGACCGGCTTCTGCAGCTTCTCCACGATCTCGCGGACCTTCTGACCGACTCCGCCGAGACCTACGAGGTTGGCCAGGAAGCCGATGAGGATCGGCACCATCTTGCCGAGCACGTCGTCAATCTTGTCGATGACGGCGCTGACGTTGCCCCGCACCATGTCGGCCACCGAGTCGATCACGGTGTTGACGAACGCCATGATCCGGCTGGCGTTGGTCACGAAGAACATCACGATGTCGTAGATCAGCTTGCAGGCCTTGATGAAGGCCGCCGCGGGGTTGAGCAGGCCGATGAGCCAGGTGATGCCGGCAGTGATGATCTTCGTTATCACGAAGTCCTTGACCTGTTCGAGGATCATCTCCTTGAGGTCGCCGAGTTTGTCGACGAGCATCTGCCACAGGCCGCCGATGCCCTCGCGCGAGATCAGCTGGAAGATCTCGACGCCCTTCTCGGCCGCCGACATCGCCTTCTCGCCGATCTTGCGCACGAGCCGGTTGCGAATGTTCGCCCAGGTCATCCCAAAGATCGAGCCGAGCAGCTTGATGATGCCCTTCAGGTCGAACGTGTCCGGAATCTCAACGCCCGCTTCGCCGAGCGCGCCGAACAGCCAGCTCATCAAACCCTTGCGGAGGTGATCAAGGATGGTGTCCTTGAATTTGAGGATGCCGCCCTTCACGCCGTCGATCAGGTTGCTGAGGAACTTGACGGGGTGCTTGATTATGTCGCCGACCACGCCGGCCACCCGAGCGAGAACGTTCATGAGCATCGAGGCGAGCTCGCGGATGGTGTTTATCACGGCTTTTATCGCGCCGATGGCCTTGTCGACCAGGCCTTTGTTCGCGGCCTGCAACTCCTCGATCCGATCGTCGAGACCCTTCCGCGCCTGGGTGTACTTCGTGGCAAGCGTGTCGACGACCGACTCCTGCTTGGAATTGACATCGTCCTCGAGCTGCCCGAACTTCTCGCCGATCTCGGTCGATGCCTCCGCGCCGACCTTCTTCAGCTCGGCGGGCAGGCTTTTGACGTACGCCGCGATCTCAGCCTTGCCGGAGGCGATCCGCGTCTTCGCAGCAGTCAGATCTGTGCCGACGATATCCGCGACCTTCGAGATGACGTTGTCCATCTGCTTGAGATAGATCTCGCGGCCGGCCTCGTAGAACTCGTTGACCTTGTCTGGCATCCCGAGCAGCTTGTCCTTGGCCCAGCGCAGACCGCCGAGCCAGCCGCTGTACCGGTCCTCCTTGTACGCCGACATCTTCGCATCGACATAGGACTCGAACGCAGCTCGGGCTCCGGCCTCGCCCGTGTCGAACGCCGCCTCCACCTTGGGATCGATCCCGTCGAGGATCTTTTTCACGTCGGCCTCAGCGGCGGTGAAGATGCCCTGGATCTTGGCGGTGACCTCGGCCCGCTTCGCCTCATCCTTCGACTTCGTCTTGCCCTTGTCCGCGACCAGGTGTGCCAGCGCCGCCACCTTGGAGCCGTGCATGCCGCCGACTGCCGTCGTGGTTTCCGCCGCAGCGTCGGCCTTGCCCTGCTCGATGGCGTCTTTCTCATGCTGACGGAACTCTGCGGGCGCCGTGTCGGCGTGCTCAGCCGCGGTGTGTTTGTCGACGACTGCCTGCTGGAACTCCGGCTCGTTGGACTCGGCGAGTTGCGGCTCGCTGACGTCGGCGCCGGCCATCTCCTGGTTGGCCTGCTGCTTGCCGGCCTCCAGGTTGAGCTGCTCCGGCGGTGCTGTCTTCGGCGCGGCGCCCGCCGCCGGAATCGCGGCTGCCTGCCCCGGCTCCTCCGGACCCATCGGGGTGACCGGCTTCGCGACCGCCTTGGACTCGTCGGGAGGCGCGTTAGTGGCGGTCTCGATGTCCTTGGCCTGGCCCTCCTTGCCCGAGGTGACCAAGCCTTTGATGTCGCCCTTGACCTCGCCTGCCTTGCCCGATTCCTTGTAGTCGTCGGCCTCTTTGAGGGTCTTCGGCGACTTCGCCTCGATGGCAGTTTTCACCGCCGCGATGAAGGCCTTCTTGTCGAAGGAGCCCGCCGGCTGGGCATCCATCGCGTCGACCTTGGCGGCCTTGGCCTGCCCCGGTATGTCGCCGGTCGGGGCCAGCGCAGCGGCCTGAGCCTCCCTGGCCTTCGACGCCGCTGGAGGATGCGCCTTCTTGACCTTAGCGAAGCTCGCGACATGTCCGGTCACCTGGGTGAACGCCGGATCGTCGTGCGGCCGCACATCCTCCGGTGGCACCGGTTCCTGTAGGAGTTGATCGGCGGACGGGGTGGCGGGCGACATCATCGACGTGTCAGCGCCGCTCATCGGGGGCGCGGCCGCCCGGTCAGCGGAACCCGGCCCGCCCGGGTGCGGGGGTTTGGCTGCGGCCTTGCCGAGCGGGTTGACGGCCGGCACCGGCTTGGGCGGCGGCACGACCTTCTTCTCGGCCACCGACCCCGGCCCGAACCCGGTCATTGTCACCGCGAGCGCGGACGCGGGCGGTTTCGGGCCTTCGAGATCAACGGGTATGCCCACGGCCTGGGCGGCTTTCAGACCCTTCTCGACTGTGTCGATCACCGGATCGTCGCGCCGAACCTCCGTCAGGGCGGCGTCGATATCCGCGCCGCCCTGACCGCCCGGAGACCTGAATTTCGCCGCCATCAGGGCACCGACCGCCGAATTCCCTGCGCTGCGCTGCAGCGCAAGGACGGCCCGTGCGCCGACCGGACGCGTACGGCTGCTGGCCTTCTTCCGCTTGCCGTCGGCGAGCGCGTCGGATACAGCGGACCTCGCAGCGTCCGCCGACTGACGTGCGCCGGTCACGATCTGACGATCGCCGATGCGGCAGGCCGGGCAAACGCTGTCCAGGCACCTACGAGGGCATCGATACTTTCCCGATAGGGCATCAGCCGGTCCTCATTCCGCATGGTGTGAGGCTGGACGGAGCCCGCCCTCCGGCGCCCCGAGATGATCTCCGAACTCCTGCTCGACCACGAGCCGGCCGAGCTTGCGGTACTCCTCCTGCACGGCCGCGATGAGGTCGGTCATCGAAATCGGTTGCCCGGACGCCGCCGCTCGATATCCGGCGGTGATGGCGATGGAGCGGATGTTGCCGCCGGATAGCGTGAAGGCGCGGGCGCAAAATTCCAGGTCGACGTCCGGCGCGACCGGCACCGGCGGGGCTAGACAACGCCGCCACAGTTCCAGTCGCAACGGCTCGGACGGCTCCGGGAAGTCGATGATCGCATCCAGGCGCCGGGTGAACGCCTCGTCGATGTTCGCGCGCAGGTTGGTGGCGAGCACGGCGAGCCCGTCGAAGGTCTCCATCCGCTGCAGCAGATAGGCGCTTTCAATATTGGCGTACCGATCGTGCGCGTCCCGAACCTCGCTCCGCTTACCGAAGATCGCATCGGCCTCGTCGAAGAGCAACACCGCATTGACACCGCTCGCCTCGGCGAAGATCCGCTCCAGGTTCTTCTCCGTCTCCCCGACGTACTTGTCGATCACGGTGGCGAGGTTGACGGTGTAGAGATCGAGACCGAGCTCGCCGGCGATGGCCTCGGCCGACATCGTCTTGCCGGTGCCCGAGTCACCGGCGAACAGGGCGGTGATCCCGTTGCCGCGTCCGCCACCCGGCCGCATCCGCCAACGCGACAGCACGGTCTCCCGGTGCCGCGCTCGGCCGGCAAGGTCACGCAGGTGGTTGAGAACGCCGTCCGGCAGCACCAGGTCTGACCACGTGACCTCAGGCTCGATCCGTCGGGACAGCCGCTCGAGGCCGGCCGCATTCTGCGCCCGAGCGCCACTTCGCAGGTCGTCGGCCACTGCGGGCGCGCCGGCGAAGAGCGCCGCCGACTGGGCTGCCCGCACTGCGCGCGCGACCTGTGTGGGCCCCAGGACGAAGTGCGCTGTCGCCGCCGGGTCGAGATGCCCGAGGTCGTCGGCGAGGTGCTCGCGCCAGATCGCGGCGCGCTGCTCGGCCGACGGCAGGCTGGACTCGGTGAGCAATGGGACGACATCGCTCCAGAACGGGTCCCAGGAACTCGCGCCGTAGGTCAGGACCGGTACCGGCGCCGCTGCGAGCCGGCGCAATGCCGCGGGCGCGCCCTCGGCAAGCGCCTCGATCGGCCCGGCGACCACACCCGCTTGACGTATCAAGGCTTCGCGTACGGCGATCCGGACCAGCTTCATGGTGTCCGGCTCGGCCACCAAGCGCTCAAGGTCGATGTGAACGGCACCTCGACCAATGCGATCGAGCGCGGCCAGGCCGATGCTCGCGGCGGTGCCGCGCGCCCGTTCGCGGATATGGACCAGCAGGACGCCGGCTCGCAACGCGGCGGCCAGACGCTCGGCCGGCGGCCAGTCGTGTGCGATGGCGTCGCCGAGCATTCCGGCCAACTCCGGATCCACGTGGTCGTCACCGAGGAGGTGCGCGGTGACCCTGTCGGGCACACGCAGCGCACGACCGAGCAACGGTCGATCCGGATCTTCCACCTCGACGAGTCCGTAGTCGACGAGCGGTGCGGTAGCCGCGATCCGCGCGCGCGCCGCGGCCGCGGCCGGTGACAGCCCGATAATCTCCAGCGCCAGCCCGACCGAGGCACGGCGGCGGGTGACGTCGTCGTTCAGGTAGCCGTACAGCCGCTCGAAGCGACTGTCGAGGTCAGGGATCAGTGCGATCACCAGCAGCTCGACGTCGATGTCGGTCAACCCGGCTGCTCGAGCGAGCCCGCGCAACCGCAAGGTGGCCCCAGCCTGTTCCGCGGCATCGGCGGCGTCCTCTACGACCGCCAGGCCGCTGTGGTCACGAGGCGGCCACCGATCATCGCGCCGTAAGAGCCAGTCAACGGTCTCGTCTCCGAGATACAAGCCGCGAAACGGGTCGTCGGGGGCCGGATCGTCGACACGGCGGTGCCGCACCAGCGCGCGGACCCGTTCCTCAACCTGCGCGATTCGAGCGCCGAGGTGTGCTACTCCACGATCGTCGCTCACGCCGATCGACCGCGGCCCCGACGGCGCATGGCCGGCCGCTTGACGGCCTCCTCGGGCTCGTCGGGCTGCGCGGGCCGCTCAGTGCCAGGGACGTGCGGTTGGCGCCGCTCCCGCGGCGGCCAACCGCCCGTCCCGCCCGCCGAGACCGTCGGCGGCTCGGTGACCGGCGGCCCGACCGGAAACCGCTGACCCGTGTCGACCGGCGCACTGACAACGATGTCCAGGGACGGCTTGAGCTCGCCGCCGAGGGCGGACCACACGTCGGCGAACGCACGATCCTCCGGTGGCGGCAGCCCGACAGTCACCGGTACGGGCAGTCCGAGTTCGGCGAGTGAACCCGTCAGCAGATCGGGTGGGATCGCCTCGTAGCGAAGGAAGCACCCCAGCAGCGCGGAGAGAAGCCGATGCTCGTCCTCGGCGCGCTGAGTCCACGCAGTCACCAGATAGGACAGTTTGAAGTGCCGCGGCGGAACTGTTCTCGCGCGCAGGTTCGCAGCGTCGTCGTATTCGTTCACCAGTCCGCGCGAGCGGCGGCGCATGTCCTCGCGGATGTCGTAGAGGTAGAGGTCGATCGTCGGCGCGTTCCGCCGCCCGGCCCAGTCCTTCGTGGGTGCTTCGAACACCACCTGGACGTCTGTGCCACCGATCGCCTCTCGATCGACCAGGAGCCGCAACGCGGCGTCGACGTCCTGGATCACGCACTCAAGATCCCGGCAGCGACGGCGCTTCGCCTATATTTCGTGGGACAAGGCGCGGGCATGCCTTGGTGCCCTTTCGGGCAGCGGCCACCGAGAATGTGATCGAACTCGCAGAGCAGTGCACAATGATCGGGATGCCCCGCTTGACCCTCAGAGGACAGCAGTGACCAGGTGCGCGAACTGCGGCGTCGCCAACGATCCCGACGCCACGTTCTGTCAGGCTTGCCACCATTTTCTGGCTTGGGAGGAGGCCGAGGCCCGGCGGCCGACGCCGGTGGTCCACATCGAGGCACAGCCGGCGGAGCCACCTGTTCCGGTTCTCGCGCCCAGGGCCGACCTCTCCGCCCGCGCCGGTGACGGTCCCGATGAGCCGGCTGACGCGGACCACCCGGTCGTGGAGGTCGACGCCAGCGAGGACCTCGAGGTTAGAGCAGCCGTCGACCCGGGGGACGGCGACCCTCCCGAGCCGGCCATGGCGCGAACCGTCCTGGACACAGTTGCCACAGGTCGGCGACTGGCATTGGCCAGTGGCCGAGAAGACCTCGCCGAGCACTTGGCGAAGGCTCGCGCGAACGTACTCGACCAAGTGATCTCGGTAGCGGTCGTCGGCGAGTTCAAACGAGGCAAGAGCACGCTCGTCAACGCGATACTGCAGACCGCCGTATGCCCGGTCGACGCGGACATCGTCACCGCGGTGCCGACGATGGTGCGCTACGGCGAGCAGATCGGCGCTGCGGCGCACTTGGAGCCGACGGGCGAGAGCGCAGAGCCCTTGATCGAGGACGTGCCGTTGTCCGAGGTCGGCGCATATGTGTCCGAGGTAGGCAACGCCGGCAACCGTCGGCGCTTGCGGATGGTCGAGGTCGTGCTGCCGCGGCCCATCCTGCGGTCGGGACTGTCGCTGATCGACACACCCGGGGTCGGCGGCCTGGACAGCGCGCACGGCGTCATCACGCTGGGCGCGCTCAGCCAGGCCCAGGGCGTGCTGTTCGTCACCGACGCGTCACAGGAGCTGACCCGCCCGGAGGTCGACTTTCTCAAGACTGCTCTCGCGCGCTGTCCGAATGCCGCATGCGTGATGACGAAGACAGACCTCCATATGGAGTGGCGACGTATCGCTAAAATCGACGAGCAGCACCTGCGCGATGCCGGGTTGGACGTGCCCGTGATCCCCGTTTCGTCGTTCCTGCGGCTGGCGGCAGACGGCGATCCGCAGGTGCTCGTCGAATCCGGTTTCCCGGGCCTGGTGGACTTCATTCTCGGAACGATCGTGTCGACGGCAACCGCGCAGCGAATCGAGACTGCCGAGCGGGAGGTCGACTTCATCGCGGCGCAACTCGAGGAGCCGCTGCGCGCCGAGCAAGCAGTGCTGGACCAGCCCGCGCAAGCCGAACAGGTAGTCGAACGGCTCGACGACGCACACCGCAAGTCCGAGCGCCTCGCGTCCCCCACGGCAACGTGGCAGCAGATGCTCACGGACGGCATCCAGGATCTCGTCGCGGACGTCGAGTTCGATCTACAGGAACGGCTGCGGACGGTAATGCGCGACGTCGAGGGAATCATCGACGAGGGCGATCCCAAGCAGACATGGGCGAACATCGAGGTCTGGCTGAGGAAGACCGCCATCTCTGTCGCAGTAGAAAATTTTGACCGCATGGAGCAGAAGGCCTACGAGCTAGCCCAAAGCGTGGCATCCGCCTTCGACATGGGCGCCGACTCGGTCACCAGCGCCGCGGCCGTCGGCGCCAGCGACTCGCTCGCAAACGTCAAGATGGCCACCGCCGCCAGCCTCGAGAATCCGGCCGGCAAGATCGCGTCGATGCTGATGGCCGGTCGCACCGCGACGCTCGTACCGATGCTCCTCGTCGGCGCGCTCGGAGGGGCGTTGATGCCAATCGTCGCGCCGATCGCGGCCGTGCTCGCGGCGGGCATCGGTCAGAAGGTGATTCGTGACGAGCGCCGCCGTCAGGTCGCCTACCGGCGGCAGCAGGCGAAGAGCGCGGCGCGCAAATACGTCGACGAGGTCGCGTTCATGGTCTCCAAGGACAGCCGGGATGCCCTTCGGATTACGCAGCGAGCCCTGCGTGATGACTTCCAATCCCGCGCCGCGGCCCTCCAGCGTTCGTCGGAGGCTGCACTGCACGCGGTGCGCTCGGCGGTCGCGCTCGCTCCGGACGAGCGGGCCGCGCGATCGGACGAACTGGCCCGTGATAGAGCAGCCGTCGTCGAATTGCGCACCCGCCGCAGCCACGACAGCGAATCCCTGAGGGTTGTCAATGGATGACGACCTGCTCACCTCCGTCGAGGAGTTGCTTTCGGCGTCGGTGGCCGCCGCCCGCACCGCAGCTGTCGCCGAACGCCTGAAGGAGATCTCGCAGCGCCTGCGTGGACCGCTTCTCGTCGCGATCGCCGGGAAGGTGAAAGCAGGCAAGTCGACGTTGCTCAATGCGTTGCTCGGCGAATCCCTTGCCGCCGTGGACGCCGGCGAGTGTACCCGGATCGTCACCTGGTACCACCGCGCGCGGCAGCCGCAGGTGTTCATGCAGCTCGTCAACGGCGAGCGGGAGCCAGCCGTGTTCCGGCGCCTGGGCGCCGAACTGGAGATCGAACTGCGCGGCCATCGGGCGGAAGAGATCGACCGGCTCGACGTCGAATGGCCAACCCCGCGGCTCGCCGACCTCACCTTGATCGACACGCCGGGCATCGCATCGATCACAGTCGACGTGTCGGCGCGCACGCACCGCTTGCTCACGCCGGAGGACGACCACGCGCCTGCGGTTGACGCGATCGTCTACCTGCTGCGGCACACCCACAGCAGCGACGCGCACTTCCTCGAGGCATTCCACGACGATCAACTAGCGCGGGGGTCACCGATGAACGTTGTGGGTGTCCTGTCCCGCGCTGACGAGATCGGGTCGTGCCGGATGGACTCGCTCGACGTCGCCGACCGCGTCGCCCGCCGCTATCAGAGCGATGTCCGACTGAGGCGACTCTGCCCAGTCGTGGTGCCGGTGGCCGGGCTGCTCGCGAACGCAGGAGCAACGCTGCGGGAGGTGGAATTCCGCACGCTCGCCCGCATCGCTGCGCTGCCGCTGGCCGAGCGCAGCGCGCTGCTGCTGAGCGTCGACCGGTTCCGGACCAGGGACAACTCTGCCGGTGTCACCGAGATCGAATGCACGCACCTCTTGGAAAGGTTGGGACTGTTCGGCGTGCGGTTGGCCGTGGAGCTGATCAGCACCGGAGAGACCCCGGACGCGACAACTCTGGCGCACGCATTGTCGGCACGCAGCGGTTTCGATCGGCTCCGTGATGTGCTCGCGCAACAGTTCCTGCATCGCAGCCAGGTCCTGAAGGCGCGTTCGGCGCTGGGAAACCTGCAGGAGGTCTTGCGAGCCGAGGGTTGCACCGGCGCAGCCTCGTTGCAGACGCGCATCGACCAGCTCATCATCGGCACACATGCGTTCGAGGAATTGCGCCTGCTGATGGCATTGCGCACCGACGAACTCGGCCTCGCGAGCGATCGCCTCGACGAACTCGACCGCACCCTGGGCGGCTCCGGCCACGACGCGGCCAGCCGACTCGGCCTGGAGCCCGACGCGGACGACCAAACGGTTCGCGATGCGGCGTTGCAGGCATTGCAGCACTGGCAGCGAGTCGCCGTGCACCCGCTGTCCAACCGCCAGCTCCAACTCGCTGCACGGGGCGCGTGCAGGACGTTGGAGGGCGTCTACGCCGAGGCGTCGCGACGGCCCGGCGATAGTTAGCGACCAGCGTCAGGATTGAACAACTGGTTCGGACGAGTCAGATCGTCGCTGATGTCGCCCAGTGCCTGGACCGTCACGGTGTCGTAGGCACGGAATCACGCCCGTCGCAGCCCACTTCTTGCGACTGGAAACGCATGACGAGCAGTATCGCCCTGCCACCCGGGATCATCGCCTGAGCACTGTCAGATGAGACCCTCGCGCAGGACGTAGGCAACGGCATGGGACCGGTTGCGCAGCTGCAGCCGGGTGGTCACCGCGTGCACGATATTCTTAACCGTCCGTTCGCTGTAGGACAGCTCGCGGGCGATGTCGGCCGTATCCATGCCTTCGGCAATCATTCGGAACACTTCGGTCTCCCGTTGGCTGAGGCCGGAAAAGGTCAGGCCCCGCGGAATGAGCACGTGCCGTTGCAGGCGGCCGAGCTGCGTCAGCAGCCGCGCGACGAGATCCGCCGGGACCTGACCGTCGCCGGCCGCCACCGTGATGATCGCGCTGGTCAGTGCCTCCGCCGTCGAGTCGCTTCGGCGCAGCAGTCCACACACCCCGGCCTCGGCGGCCCGTACCAGGGCCTGGTCGTCGATCACATCGGCGACGAGCACTGGCCTGGGCTGGGCGCCGCGCCGTAAGGCACGAAGGACGCGCAGAATCTCGTCGTCGAGTTCGCCGGTGACGATTACGGCGACCTCCGCCGCATCGACGTCGTGGGCTTCGACGATGCGGATCTCCGGTCGCACCCGTAACTGTGCGGTGACGCCGGCGAGCGAGATCGGATCGTTCGCGTAGATGTAGGTGGCCACTCTGTCGCTCATCGGTCCTCCGGAGTCCGCCGCCGACATGGTGCTTTCGGTAGCTTCCGCTCCGGGGTCGACGAGCGCTCAACGAAAGCTCAACGTCGGCACAAAGTCGTTCCGACTCGACGTGCATCACCTTAGGGGTCGGCTTCCACCTAGATGAGTGAGGCGCGGACCCGGGAGTGTTCAAGGCGCGCCCGCTTTGCCGCCGTGTCATCACCGGCCGCCGCCAGGCAGTCGACGAGCAGGCGCCACGCGAGGTCCTGATAGTGATCGAGGTCCAACGAGCGGCGAGTCGCAGTGACGGCCGCGCTGACGTTCCCCGTACTCGCGTGGTCGTGGGCCAATCTGCATGCCGCATCCGCGGCAACGAGGCGCAGGCGCTCGCGTTCGCGCACGATGTGCTCGGCCGCCCCTTCCTCCGGGAACAGATCGCCCTGATATAGGTCCAGTGCGCGCGTCCAGAGTTCGATACGACGCGACTCGCTGGTCCGCTCGCGCCTGGCGGCGGCGACGAGGTCTTCGAACTGCCTGACGTCGACTGACGCGTTGAGCGTCAGCCGATAACTCTCGCCGCTACGTTGCACCGGATCCACGTCGGTGATTTCGTGCTGCTGTAGAACGTGTCTCACGCTTGAGACCGCGACCTGGAGGCGGCGCGTTCCGACGTCGAGAGCCTCCCCCGGCCACAGAGCGTCGATCAACCGCTCGCGATGCACATTGTTGCCGTGTTCGAGGGCAAGTATGCGCAACAGCGCCCGCGCACGCGGTCGGAGCAAATCAAGGTCCACGGGGAGACCTCGCAAGAGAATGCGAAAGGCGCCGAAACAGACAAGGTGAACACCGGAGTCCTTCGGTGTCCCGGACGACCGGCGGCTGCTAATCCGAGTCTGATACCGCATAACCAGGTTGTGAGCGCACGAAGCGACTGAGCGTGCGTCGAGCTCGTTCAGGCGTCGCTCGGCCTCGCCGAATCGGCCGGGAGCAGCCACATGCCCGACAAGGGCGGCGGCGATCGCACCTGCCAGCTGGAGTAGGGCGGCGCCCCAAGCGTCCCCGGCCCGGTCGCACTCGGTCAGCAGCTCGGATATCGCGTCCAACCTCCACGGCGCGGCGTCGGATACGGCAAGAATTGCCGACAGGACGCCGCGCGCGAGTCTGCTCACCCATGGGTAACCACCGGCGTCGGCGTCGAGAGTGATCTCCTCGAGGCGCGCAACGTAGTCGGTCGCACGACCATCCGCAGCGTCGACAACCACCCCGCCGAGTAGCGACGCCAGTCGCGCCATGCTGACTTCTGGCGTCGAAGCGAGGGCATCGGCAAAGTGAGCGCGGGCGGATTCTAGGTTCCCGGCGATCAAGGCCTCGACGGCCCCAACGACGGCGTCACGCCCGAAGTAATGGACATTGGCGGCCCTGTGCGCCGATGACGATAGGCGCGCCCGCCGCCCGGTTCGCGTCGCCGCCCGAATCCGCGACGACCAAGCGGTCGTGGCATCCACCGAATCGAGCATGTCGACCACACCGGGCAGCCACACCCGAATGGCATCACGTTCGTTCGCACATGTGTTCTGGAATCGAGGCTCGTCAAGGAGCGCCTCGGCATGCTCGAATCCCGCCACGGCGGCCTCGAGCGCGCCGTATCGCAGGCGGCGGCGGGCGTCCGCCAACGCGAGCCATGGATCAGCCTCGACCAGAGCCGGCGGAAGCAGGTGCCCCTGCTCTGCAGCTATTGCTGTGGTGCTGTCCGCGGAATTGCTGCGGACCAGCCGAGCCATCGAGCTCCAGTCCTCGGCCATCGCGTACGCGCGGATCGCGTCACCATGGGCTCCAGCCGCATCGAGCAGCTCGGCGCAGCGCGCGTACCACTCCCGGGCGCCGTCGGCGCCCAGTTCGAGCAGCAGTGTCATTTGCAGGTGCCGCTGTAGCACCTCGTGATAGCGATACGTCAGACCGTCGTCGACCGATGTCGTGAACACCTGGTCGCGCTCAAGGTCCTCGAGCACCGCAGCGCTGCCGGTGGTCGAGAGTAGCGCGTCGCAGAGCGCTCCGGTGAGCAGACCGAGCGCTGATGTCCGAACGAGGAATTGCCGGCGCGTCTCAGGAAGTTCGTCCAGAACGTTGCGCGCCAGGTACGCCCGGACCAGCCGGGCTCGTGGCCCGAGAGCGGCGACGGCCTGCTGCCTGGCCAGCCTGGTCTTGCGGGTGTGGGCCAGGTGAAAGAGCTGTAAACCCGCTGCCCAACCGCCGGTGCGTCGAGTCAATGCCGCAGCCGTCTCGGGCGAAAGAGGCTCGTTGTGCACGATCGTGAAGAGTTCCTCGACCTCCCAGACCCGAAATCGCAAGTCGTCGCTATTGAGCTCGTGAATTGCGCCAGCGACACGCAGCGATGCCAGGTCGAACTCCGGCATCTTTCGCGAGGCAAGGATCATTCGAAGTGACTGCGGGCGCGCTGATACAAGGGTCTTGACAGCCTGTTCGCCCCTGGTGCCCGCTATTTCGTGCAGATCGTCGACGATGAGAAGGGCGGGAAGGCCATCGCCGACGACGGCGAGCAAGGAATCAAGGTTGTACGAGGACGCCGGCCCCCCGCCGGCCGGGCCGGCGCTCATGGTCGTCGCCAGGGCGTACCCAAGATTCGACAGCAGCGTGTCGCTGTTCGCGTCTTCTGCGGTGGCTCGATACCAAGCGACCGGAACCCCCGCCATCGCGCCCACGCGGGCGAGGAGCGTCGACTTGCCCGATCCGGCCGGCGCCGCGACAAGGGTCAGCCCGGGCCCGTCAGCCTGGACGAGCGGCTGTTCGAGACGCGCTCGACTGAGGCCGACAGGCGTCGGCCGACGCAGCTTCTCCGACAGAAAAAGCGAAGCGACCATCGAGCGGTTCGATTCCGGCAGGTTCGGCAGGTTTCGGCAACCTTAGCGATTCGTCAGACGGGCGGAAAGCCTGCAAAAGCCGCGAGCCCATATCGGAAGTCTGATTCCCAGGGTCGAGCACCTCGAAGCGAGGCCCCGCACCGCGCAGCAGGCCTCGCAGGGCGCCGCATGTCGGGACGGGCGCCACGTCGAACGCGGACCGGATCGGTGCCGTTCGCGGGGGGTGTGGGGGGGCCGGCCCCCCC
>JBBQZQ010000035.1:0-41345 GCA_038207565.1 Mycobacteriales bacterium | reverse complement strand
CCCTCCCCGAGCGTCGCTCGGGTGTCGGGGACGACCAGCTCGGGGTCGACCTCCATCTTGGTGCCGAGGCCGGAGCACACCGGGCAGGCACCGAACGGTGAGTTGAAGGAGAACGAGCGGGGCTCGAGGTCGTCGGTGTCGATGGTGTGGTCGTTGGGGCACGCCATCTTCTCCGAGAACTTCATCTCCCGGCCGTGGTCCTTCTCGTCGAGATCGACGAAGTCGAAGACCACCAGGCCGCCGGCGAGCCCGAGCGCGGTCTCGACCGAGTCGGTGAGGCGACGCTTAGACGACTCCTTGACCGCGAGGCGGTCGACCACGACCTCGATCGTGTGCTTGAGCTTCTTGTCGAGGACCGGCGGCTCGTCGAGGCCGTGGGTCTGGCCGTCGACGCGGGCCCGGCTGAACCCCTGCTGCTGGAGCTGGCGGAACAGCTCGACGTATTCACCCTTGCGACCGCGGATCACCGGCGCGAGCACCTGGAAGCGGCGTCCCTCCTCGAGGGCGAGGATCCGGTCGACGATCTGCTGCGGGGTCTGGCGGCTGATGGGGAGGCCCGTGGTGGGCGAATAGGGGATGCCGACCCGCGCATAGAGGACGCGCATATAGTCGTAAATCTCGGTGACGGTGCCGACGGTTGAGCGGGGGTTGCGTGAAGCGGTTTTCTGGTCGATGGATACGGCGGGACTGAGGCCCTCGATGAAGTCGACGTCGGGCTTGTCCATCTGACCGAGGAACTGGCGCGCGTACGCGGACAACGACTCGACGTAGCGGCGCTGGCCCTCGGCGAAGATCGTGTCGAACGCCAGGCTCGACTTGCCCGACCCGGACAGGCCGGTGAACACGATCATCGCGTCACGCGGCAGATCGAGATCGACGTCCTTGAGGTTGTGCTCGCGGGCACCTCGGACGATCAGACGGTCGTTCACACGGACTCTTTCGGGGTTCGAGGGCTGCTCGGTGGGCTCGGACAACACTGACTGGGGCGCTGTCGTCGAGACTAGTGAGCCGTACCGACAGCGTGCGGACCGAGCCCGGGCAGGATGGGCGGATGGCCAAGTCGATTGCGACCAACTCCACCGTCGATCTCAACGAACTGCTGGACTTCGTGCGTCCCCGCCATCAGATGATCCTGGTCACGCGACGCCGGGACGGTGCCCCGCAGCTGTCGCCGGTGACCGGCGGGGTCGACACCGACGCCCGTCTCGTGATCTCCAGCTATCCCGAGCGGGCCAAGGTGAGCAACCTGCGCCGTGCTGCGCAGGCGTCGGTCATGGTGCTCTCGGACGACTTCGGGGGCGCCTGGGTGCAGGTCGACGGCACGGCCGAGGTGCTCGACATGCCGGCGCCCGAGGCGGAGGACGGGCTGGTCGAGTACTTCCGCTGCATCAGCGGCGAGCACCCCGACTGGAACGAGTACCGGGCCGCGATGCGCAGGCAGGGCAAGTCGCTGATCCGGGTCACGCCGACCCGGTGGGGGCCGGTCGCGACCGGCGGCTTCCCCGCCCGGCTGGCCGAGTAGCCGTCTCGCTGCTGGCCGGTTCATTTCCCCGCTGGTGCTCGGTTAGGAGCAGCCGAACCGAGCACCAGCGGGGAAAACACGGCGGCACCCCAGCCCGCAGCTCAGGCGAGCGCCCAGTCGACCGGGACGCCGCCGCGTTCGACCAGCAGGGCATTGGCGCGGCTGAACGGCTTCGACCCGAAGAAGCCGCGATCGGCCGACATCGGGCTCGGGTGCGCCGACTCGACGATGGGGTTGTCGCCGAGCAGTGGGCGCAGCGTGTGCGCGTCGCGTCCCCAGAGGATCGCCACCAACGGCGCCGAGCGGGCCACGAGTGCACGGATCGCCTGCTCGGTGACGATCTCCCAGCCCTTGCCGCGGTGCGAGGCCGGCTTTCCCGGTGCAACGGTCAGCACCCTGTTCAACAGCAGGACGCCGTGCTGCGCCCACGGCGTCAAGTCACCGTTGGACGGTGGCGGCAGGCCCAGGTCGGCGCCCAGCTCGCGGTAGATGTTGGTCAGGCTGCGCGGGATCGGCCGCACGTCCGGCTCGACCGAGAACGACAGGCCGACCGGGTGACCAGGAGTCGGGTACGGGTCCTGTCCGACGATCAGCACGCGGACGTCCGTGAACGGCTGGGTGAACGCGCGCAGGATATGTGGGCCTGCCGGCAGGTACGTGCGACCCGCAGCGACCTCGGCGCGCAGGAACTGCCCCATCGCGGCAATGTTCGCCTCGACAGGCGCCAGGGCGGCCGCCCATCCCGCCTCGACCACTTCCGAGAGCGGACGAGCCATCACCGACGCCACAGTTCGAGCACCGGAACGCCGGGCGGGTCGAAGCCGAGAACCTGGCCGTAGAACGACAGCTCCGACTCGCGCGAGTCGATGATTGACTCGCGACGGCGGAAGCCGTGCGACTCCCCCTCGTACGCCCGGTACGCGTGCGGAATGCCCTTGGCCACCAGCGCATCGCGCAACAGCTCGGACTGCGACGGCGGCACGATCGGGTCGTCGAGTCCCTGCAGCAGCAGCACCGGGCAGGACAGTCCTGCCACGTTGTTCACCGGCGCCCTGGTGTCGTAGAGCCCGCGCGCCTCCGGCAGCGCGCCGATGAGCCCGTCGAGATAGCGCGACTCGAAGTCGTGCGTGTCGGCAGCGAACTGCACCAGCTCCGCCACTCCGTAGAACGACGCCCCGCAGGCGAATGCGTCGGTCTGCGTCAATGCGCTGAGCACCGTCCAGCCGCCTGCCGAACCGCCCTCGATCGCAAGGCGCGCCGGGTCGGCGAGTCCGGCGTCGGCCAGCCCGCGGACGGCGGCGACAGTGTCCTCGACGTCGACCACGCCCCACTGCCCGCGCAACCGATCGCGGTAGGCGCGGCCGTACCCGGTCGAGCCGCCGTAATTGACGTCGACGATGCCGATGCCGCGGCTGGTGAAATACGCGGTGAGGACGGACAGCGCGGGCGCCACATGCGCGGTGGGTCCGCCGTGGACGAAGGCGACATAGGGCGGCAGCTCGCCCTCGGGTGCGGTGAAGTCGGCATTGTGGGGCGGGTAGACGACCGCGTGAACCTCGCGCCCGCCGGGACCGGCGAAGGTCATCACCTGCGCCTCGGGCAGATAGCCCGCCGCGGGCAGGACGTCGCTGGCGAGCCGTACGTCGCGCAGCTCGCCGCTTGCCAGGTCGAGGCGGCGCACGCCGCTGACGACCTGCGCGGCCCCCGTCGTCAGCACCACCTCGTGTCCGCGGACACCACCGAGCTGGATGGATGTGTGGCCGCCCAGTTCGACGTCGACGAGCGTGCCGGTGGTGGTGTCCAGGACGGCGAGCGTGTCGGTGCCGAATGTGCGAACGACGAGCAACCGGCTCCCGTCCAGCCGCGCGTACCAGCGCGTGCCGAGTTGCCACAGGGGGCCGCCGACGTCGCAGCCGAGTGGGTGCAGCGCGCCAGGATCGCCACCGGCTGCCGGTACCCGGTACAGGTTCCAGAAGCCGCTGCGATCGCTGAGCGCGAACAGCGAATCGTCGTCCGCCCATTCGGGCTGCAGCACCGACTCCGTCGTCGAACCGAGAACGGTCTGCCACTGGGTGCAGGTGCCGTCGGCGTCGAGCGAACCTACGCGCAGCTCCGTCCCGTCCCACGGCAGCTGCGGGTGCTCCCACGCCAGCCAGGCCACCCGGCGTCCGTCCGGCGACACCCGGGGTGCGGCGAGGAAGTGCGAGCCGCCCACGACCGAGCGGATCGCGTCCGCGTCGGACCCGGCAGTACCGTCCAGCGGTACCGCCGCGATGTCGCGCTCGATCGAAGCGCCGTCGTGCCGCTCGCGGACGCACCACACCTCGGCGCCGTCAGCAGACACCGACAACTCGCCGTAGCGCCATGCGGACGGGTCCGGCGGCTCGGGCGTGAGCGGTGTCGGTTCCGCACCCGGTCCGAGGCGGTACAGCCGCTGGTCACGAAACTCGGCGAACACGAGCGCGCCGCCGGGTGCCACGGTCCACGAGCCGCCGCCGTACTCGTGCACGCGGGTGCGGGCATTCCACGGCGCGGGCAGGACGTCCTCGGGTTCGCCGTCCACGCCGAGTCGCCGAACGCTGTACCGACCGGCCTCGGCGGGACGTAGCTCGATCCACCAGATTTCACCGTCGACGAAGGTGCCGCCCCCGACGGGATGTGTGCCAGCGGCGTAGTCGGCGGCGGTGATCGGGGAGACCCAGTTGCCGTAGGGAGCGACCGTCACGCGCGCGCCGCCTCCGCGATGGCCGCCGCGGCGCCCTCGACCGGGATGTCGCGCCGCTCGTCGGTGCGGCGGTTACGCACTTCGATGGTGCCGTCGACCAGACCCTTGCCGACGATGACGATGACCGGCACGCCGATCAGCTCGGCGTCCTTGAACTTCACACCCGGCGAGACTCCGCGGCGGTCGTCGTACATCACGCGAACGCCGGCGTTGTCGAGTTCGGTCGCGAGCTGTGCACCGGCTTCGAACACGGTGTCGTCCTTGCCTGTCGCAACGACGTGGACGTCGGCCGGCCCGACCCCGACCGGCCAGCACAGCCCCTTCTCGTCGTAGGTCTGCTCGGCCAGTGCCGCGACCGCGCGGGTGACGCCGACACCGTAGGAACCCATCGTCACCGTCACCGGCTTGCCCTGCGGACCGAGCGCGGTGAGTCCGAAGGTTTCTGCGTACTTCGTCCCGAGCTGGAACACGTGACCGAGTTCGATGCCGCGAGCGATCTCGAGTGGCGACCCGCAGCGGGCACAGCGGTCGCCGTCGCGGATCTCGACCGCGCCGATCTCGCCGTCCGGCACGAAGTCACGCCCGCGCACCACGTGGGCTGCATGCTTGCCCTCGGCGTTCGCGCCGGTCACCCAGGCGCTCCCCTCGACCACGAGCGGATCGACCAGGTACCGCACCTTCAGCTCCGTCAGCAGCTGGGGACCGAGATAACCCTTCACCAGCCGCGGTTCCTTCGCGAGGTCTTCGGGTCCGGCCTGCTCGACGAGCACCGGTTCGAACTGGCCGCCGATGCGTTTGAGATCGACCTCGCGATCCCCCGGCACGCCGACGACGAGCAGCTCCCACCCGTCGGCGCCGGGTGTGTGCGTGCGCAGCACGACGTTCTTCAGCGTCTGCGCCGCAGTGATGTCGTGACCCATGTCGCGGATGCGTTCCACCAGGGTCGCGATAGTGGGCGTGTCCGGTGTGTCGAGCACCTCCGCGCCCGGGTGGTCGGCGGGGTCGTGCGGTTCGGGAGCCGCGATCTCGACGGCTTCGGTGTTCGCGGCGTAGTCACAGCTCGTGCACTGGACGAAGGTGTCCTCGCCGGACGGCGCCGGTGCGAGGAACTCCTCCGAGGCCGAGCCACCCATCGCGCCGGACACCGCGAACACGATGCGGTAGTCGAACCCGAGACGGGTGAAGATCCGCTCGTAGGCGTCGCGGTGCGCCTGGTAGGCCGTCTCCAGACCCTCCTGGGACAGGTCGAAGGAGTACGAGTCCTTCATGATGAACTCGCGTCCCCGCAGGATGCCGGCGCGCGGTCGTGCCTCGTCCCGGTACTTCGTCTGGATTTGATAGAGCGAGAGCGGATAGTCCTTGTAGGAGGAGTACTCGCCCTTGACGAGCAGCGTGAACAGCTCCTCGTGTGTCGGCCCGAGCAGGTAGTCGGCGTCCTTGCGGTCCTTGAGCCGGAACAACCCGTCACCGTAGTCGGCCCACCGCCCGCTGGCCTCGAAGATCTCGCGCGGGATCAGCGCAGGGAAGTGCACCTCCTGCGAACCGATGCCGTCCATCTCCTCGCGCACGATGCGCTCGACGTTCGCCAGTACCGCCATACCGAGCGGCAGCCAGGAGTAGATGCCCGGCGCGACGCGGCGAACGTAACCGGCCCGCACCAGCAGCTTGTGGCTCGGTACCTCGGCGTCGGCTGGGTCGTCGCGCAGGGTCCGCAGGAAGAGCGTGGAAAGTCTGAGCACGCCAGAAGGCTATCCGCGCGGGATAAATCGGTTGCGTACCAGCCGCCGCTCCCCCACGCTGGACGAACCTCGCGCCGGACGGCCGGCCGGGTGAGACCGAGGAGGTGCCCGGATGTCCAGCACCGTTGCCCGGGCGTGCCTTGCGTCCACCCGTTCGTTCCCGCGCTGACCCCGCCACCCAGCCTGAATACCCCGGCGGTCCGCGCGATCTGCCGAGGAGTCTTCAGCGATGCAGCTTCACCCGTTCCACGACCTGATCGACGACCAACCCGCGGACGAACCCGCTTTCTCCAGCTGGGACGGGGCCACGCACGGCCCCGAGCCGTTCCCTGACTGGGTGATCACCGCCTTCTCTGCCGTCGACACCGAGCTCGGCGTCCTGAAGACCGGCAAGGAGGCCGATGTCCACCTGGTCCAGCGCGCGCTGCCCGGCGAGCCGGGCGTCTTCATGGCCGCCAAGCGCTACCGCGCCGCCGAGCACCGCATGTTCCACCGCGACGCTGGTTACCAGGAGGGCCGTCGCACGCGGAAGTCGCGCGACGCGCGCGCGATGGCGCGCCGCACCGCGTACGGACGCGAACTCGCGGCAGGCACCTGGGCCGGTGCCGAGTTCGGCGCGCTCTCGACGCTGTGGGCACTCGGCGCGCCCGTCCCCTACCCGGTGCAGCTCAGTGCCACCGAGCTGATGCTCGAGTTCATCGGCGACGACGACGGGACGGCGGCGCCCCGGCTGGCGCAGCTGCGTCCGGACGATGCAGCGCTCGCCAATCTCTACGAGCAGCTGATCGACGCGATGCGACTGCTGGCCCGCGCCGGGTACGCGCACGGTGACCTGTCGCCGTACAACCTGCTGGTGCACGACGGCAGATTGGTCATGATCGACCTGCCACAGGTGGTCGACCTGGTCGCCAACCCGCAGGGCCCGGAGTACCTGCACCGCGACTGCGAGAACGTCTGCTCGTGGTTCGCGCGACGCGGGCTGGCGACGGTGGAACTCGAGCACCTGTTCGGTGACCTGATGGCCGAGGCGGTCGGCATGTGGTGACCGGCATGTGGTGACCGGCAAAGCGACGTATCGTCAGATCGCGTGTCCCCTGGCAACGCCCATTACGACCTCGCGATCCTTGGCTCCGGTTCCGGCAACTCGATCGCCGGGCCCGAATTCGACACGTGGCGGATCGCGATCATCGAGGAATCGACGTTCGGCGGGACGTGCCTGAACGTCGGCTGCATCCCCACCAAGATGTACGTATACCCCGCCGACCTCGCAGCGTCCCCGGACCACGCGGCGCGACTCGGGGTCGACATGACGGTGCAAGGCGTGCACTGGGCGGCGATCCGCGACCGGGTGTTCGGCCGCATCGACCCGATCTCGCAGGGCGGCCGGTTGTACCGGCGCGACGGGGCGAACACCACGTTGTACGAGGCGCACGCCACGTTCACCGGCCCGCACGAGCTGACGCTCTCGACGGGCGAGACCATCACGGCCGACCGGATCGTGATCGCGACCGGATCTCGGGCACTGGTGCCGCCCCCGGTTCTCGATGCCGCAGTGCCCTTCCACACGTCCGACACCGTAATGCGCCTCGATGACCTGCCGGAGCGGGTCGCCATCCTCGGCAGCGGTTACATCGCGTGCGAGTTCGCCCACGTGTTCTCGGCATTCGGCGCGCAGACCACCGTCATCGCCCGTAGCGACCGGCTGCTCAGTGGGTTGGACGCGGACGTGTCGAAGGTCTTCACCGCCCACGTCGCGACCAAGTGGGACCTGCGGCTGGGCAGCCCGCCGCAGTCGATCAGTCAGGAGCAGGACGGCACGATCCGGATCGTGTTCCCGGACGGGCCTCCGGTCACGGCCGACCTGCTGCTCGTCGCGACCGGCCGCCGTCCCAACTCCGACGACCTCGGCCTCGACGCCGCCGGTGTGGCCGTGCACCCGGACGGTCGGATCGTCGTCGACGCGCAGCAACGAACCTCCGTCGAGGGCATCTGGGCCCTGGGTGACGTGAGCGCGGAGCACCAGCTCAAGCACGTCGCGAATCACGAGGCACGTGTGGTGGCGCACAACCTGGCGCATCCGGACCAGCCGGTCGACTCCGACCACCGCTTCGTCCCGTTCGCAGTGTTCACCAGCCCGCAGCTCGCCAGTGTCGGCCTCACCGAGCAGCAGGCGCAGAGCAGCGGCATCCGTTACGCGGTCAACACGCAGGCTTACGGCAGCACTGCCTACGGCTGGGCGATGGAGGACACGACCAGCTTCTGCAAGGTGCTCGCCGACGCGGACACCGGCCGGCTGCTCGGCGCCCACCTGATGGGCGAGCAGGCGGCGACGCTGATCCAGCCGCTCATCCAGGCGATGAGCTTCGGGCTAGGTGCCCACGAGATGGCTCGCGGGCAGTACTGGATCCACCCGGCGCTGACGGAGGTGGTGGAGAACGCACTGCTCGGACTGAATCTCTCGTAACACGGCTCTCGTAGTCTCGTTGTGTGAGCGACGCTTGCGAGCGAACCAATCGAGATCGGGCTTCTGCCGCCCGAACGAGCGCAGCGAGGTAGGCCGTGCGCGACGCTTGCGAGCGAACCAATCGAGATCGGGCTTCTGCCGCCCGAACGAGCGCAGCGAGGTAGGGCGTGGGCAGCTTTCGCGTCACCACACTCGGGACGAACACCGACGTCCTCACCCTGCCCTTCGACACCCCGCTCGCCGATTGGGAGGACGACCGCATCGTCTACGTGCCGCGGGGCATCTCGCGCCACGTGGTGCGCTTCGTCGACCTATCCGGTGAAGTGTTCGCGATCAAGGAGGCCACCGATCGATTCGTCCTGCGCGAGCACGGTCTGCTCCGTGGGCTCGCCATACACTCGGTGCCGGTCGTCGAGGCCTACGGCACGGTGATCGAGCGGCAGAATCGCGACGGCGAGGATCTCGGCGGCCTGCTGATCACGCGACACCTGCAGTTCTCGCAGCCCTACCGGTCGTTGTTCAGCGGGCGCGGCCTGCCCGAGCTGCGCAATCGGCTGCTCGACGCCCTGGCCGGGCTGTTCGTCCGCCTGCACCTGGCCGGCTTCTACTGGGGCGACTGCTCGCTGTCGAACACCCTGTTCCGCCGAGACGCCGGCGCGCTGGCCGCCTATCTGGTCGACGCGGAGACCGGCGAGCTGCACGAGCGGCTCTCCGACGGCCAGCGCAGTTACGACATCGAGATCGCGATTCTGAATATCGCGGGCGAGATGCTCGACCTGCAGGCGGCCGGGTTGCTCGACGAGGAGATCGACGTCGTCGAACTGGCCCAGACGGCGCAATCGCGCTACGAGAGCCTGTGGGACGAGCTGACCCACGACGTGATCGTCCCCCGCGGTGAGAACTACAAGATCCACGCACGAGTGCGCAAGCTGAACGACATGGGCTTCGACGTGTCGGAGATGACGATCGCAACGGAACCCGAAGGGCTGCGTCTCGGTTTCGACACCCATGTCGTGGAGGCCGGTCATCACCAGCGTCGGCTGTTCGAGCTGACCGGGCTGCGCGTGCAGGAGAACCAGGCCCGGGCGCTGCTCGGCGACCTGGCACGGTTCAAGGCGAAGTGGGAGTCGGGTCTCGACGCACCGGTGCCCGACGACAAGGCGGCGCGACGCTGGTTGGACGAGAAGTTCTACGGGACGATCGGTCTCGTGCCGTCCGAGCTACGGGTGAAGCTGCCCGATGCGGAGCTGTTCCACGAGATCAGCGAGCACCGATGGCTGCTGTCGGAGGCGCGGGGACGCGATGTCGGGCGGGCCGCTGCCGTGGCGTCGTACGTGGGGACGGTGTTACGGGATCTGCCCGACACCCGGGTCGACCTCTCGCAGGGACCGCCTACCGAGGAGTTCGAGCCGATCTTCGATTAGGTTCAGCAGCTATGAGCGATACCTATACCGGAACGGTCGAGGTCGGCGGGGCATGGGACGTGCGGCGGCTACCCGGCCTGACGATCGCCAAGCTGGCGGTCGGCCCGATGAACAACAACGCCTATCTGCTGCGCTGCACCCAAACCGACGAGGGACTGCTCGTCGACGCGGCCAATGAGGCCGGCCGGCTGCGTGAACTGGTGCGGTTCGAGGGCCCGCCGGTTTCGGCGATACTGACCACTCATCAGCACGCCGATCACTGGCAGGCGCTGGCCGAGGCGGTCACCGATGCTGACGCCGCTGTATACGCAGGTTCCGAGGACGCTGACGAACTGCCGGTCGCGGTCGACGAGCGGTTGCACCACGGCGACACGATCACGGTGGGCGACCTCACGTTCGAGATCATCGGTTTGCGCGGGCACACCCCGGGTTCGGTCGCCGTGCTGTACCGCGACCCGGAGGGCACGCCGCACCTGTTCACCGGGGACTCGCTGTTTCCCGGAGGTGTCGGCAAGACGTGGTCTCCGGAGGACTTCGTCTCTCTTGTGGACGACGTCGAGGCGCGCATCTTCGCCGAGCTGCCGGACGAGACCTGGTTCTACCCCGGTCACGGTAACGACTCGACGCTCGGCGCTGAGCGACCGCACGTGGCCGAGTGGCGGGCTCGCGGCTGGTAAGTCGCGGGGGCGTGCTACGACGAATGTGTCGGTGGCGGCGCCTAACCTTCAAGCGGGGAGGTGCCATGGTGCACGGCAATGCGCGCGACACGACGGCGGCGTCGGAGGACGGGGTCGCGAATGGCGGCGACGTTCACCAGAGCTTTGACGACTCCTTCTGGGACACGCTCGTCGGCCGCGCGTACGAGTACTACTTGGAAGGCGCCGCGTTCGAGCAGGCCGAGGAGATCGCCCAGAAGGCCGTCAGCCCTGCGATCGACCGCCAGAGCGACAGCGTCCTGACAAGTCTGAATCAGACCCAACCGCAGATGCTCCGCGCGCACCGTCGTGCCGATGCGCATTTGCGTCGTCGTCTTCGGGAGCATTGGGAACCGGCGCTGGACAGCCAATACGCCATGATCGCGGCTGCTGAGGAGTGCGGTTCTGAGTACGACCATCGGCATGTCGATGTGGCGGTAGCCGCGAACGACGCGGTGTTCGAGGCACTCACCCGGCTTCACGCTTGCGCGTGCCGAATCGCGTTTGAGATACATACGCTGCTCCCGCGCGGCTCGTCGCGGGCTGCTACCGGACGTGCGTAATCGATTGTCCGCACGGGATGGGCGGGATCGACCAACGCACCGCCAGGGGCGCCCGCGACCGAATTTCGTTCGCTTCCTAGTGAGTTGCAATGAATTTTCGGTCAATCCGCGAAGTGGTAATCGTTGTCAGTACACCTGGCCAGGTCTACGTTGCGGGGAGAGCCGGTCGCCGGTTCCAACGGCAGAAGGGACTTGTCATGGCATGGCGGATCAAGGCCAAGTATTACGAGGCGTGCAACTGCGCATACGGGTGCCCGTGCAACATGAACGGGTTCCCAACACACGGCAACTGCGAAGGAAGTATCGCCTTCCAGGTGGTCGAAGGTGAGCGTGACGGTGTCGATCTTGCCGGTGCTAAAGCTGTCGGCGCGGTCAAGTGGCCCGGCGCGATTCACGAGGGCAACGGCAACCTGGCCATGTTCATCGACGGAAATGAGCAGCAACAGCAGGCGCTCGTCGCGATCATGACCGCGGAGGACCCCGGCCTGCCGTGGGAGATCCTCGCTGCGACGATGAGCGAGATGCACGGTCCGTTCTTCGAGACCATCGAGATCGAGGACAACGGCATGGATTCGCATGTCCGCGTCGGGGCGAAGCTCGAGATCACCATGGAGAGCTTCACCAACCCGGTCACCGGCGCGAAGCATGAAGCACACATGGTGCTTCCCGACGGATTCATCTTCCAGGACGGGCATATTGGCACGACATCGGTGAACATGGTCGACGCCGATGGCGTGACCTTCGATCATGCCGGCAACAACGCCTACTACGCCGAAGTCGAATGGTCGAGCGAGAACCGGATGGCGCCGACGGAGGCCGCCGGCCGATTCTGACCAGCCCACGCGGTGGGAGACGACCACACATGCCCCGGCCGGAAGGCCCACGCGGGCGGACGGGCGCGCCGGTTGTGCAGCGGCCGACGTGGTCCAGTTGGCGCGAGGCCATCGCTGTGATCGGCTACCGGCCGCACCTGGCTCAGACCATCCGGATTGCGCTCATCGTCGGAACGATCCTGTTCTCGATCAACCAGCTCGACGTCGTCCTGCGGCACGGAGCGACCGCCGGAACCTATCTCAAGGGCGCACTCACCTATCTCGTACCATTCTGCGTCTCCAACTACGGAATCTTGATCGCGACGAGACGACCAACGCAGAAGGAGTGACAGCCCACATGACGGTGCACGCTCAATCTGAGGACACGCCACGCTCGGCGTACGGCGTGCTGGAGCGGCGCGCGACGTTCACGACGGTCGCGATCCTGCTCGGACTGGCCGGGACCGCTTGGTGGTTCACGCTCGGCAACGTGCGGGGCATGGCGTCGATAACGCAAGGTGTCGCGCACGTCGGCACCGCGATGCCGTTCGACATGAGCGCGATCCTCTTCATGACGATGTGGGTGACCATGATGGTCGCGATGATGTTCCCGACCGTCGCCCCGATCGTTCTGCTACATCGGATGGTGGTGCGGCGACGCGGCGAGGGTGCAGCCCCTACGGTCGCCTTCGTTTCCGGATACCTCGTTCTCTGGGCGTCGGTCGGCGTTGTGCCGTTGGTCGCCCTCGTCGCCTTCCGCGAGATCGCGCACGGCTCGGAATGGATCGATCGCAGCGGCGGCGCCGTGCTCGTGCTCGCCGGGGCGTACCAGTTCACCCGTTGGAAGGAGACGTGCCTGCGCGCCTGCCGCAGCCCCCTCACGTTTCTGGCGACCCATGACTTCGGCCGCGGCCGAGTGGGTGCGTTTCGCGCGGGCGTCTCGCACGGCCTCTACTGCCTGGGCTGCTGTTGGGCGCTCATGGCCGTGTTGTTCGTCGTCGGGTTGATGAACCTGACGTGGATGGCGGCAATCGCCGCGGTCTTCGTCGCCGAGAAAAATTGGCGACACGGCGTCGGCCTAACCAAACTGGTCGGGACCGCGGTCCTGTGCTTCGGCATCGCCGTCCTCGTCCATCCCTCCCTTCTCGGCTCGGTCACACCCCTGCAGGCATCGATGTAGCAAGGGCGGAGATCAAAAAGGCGGCGCTTGGCCATGCCGCACTTCGCCAAACGCGCGCAGCGTCCGCAAGCGCTGATGCGGCAGTCCGGCCGCTTGTGTCAACGGTGGTAGATCACAGTGGCGTCCGAGCGCGCACTAACGGTGCCGGTGCGCGCGCCGATCCGACAGATCTGACCGCTCGCATGGTCAACGTCGAGATCGACAGCGTGGACTGAGTAGTCGGGCGTGGGCTGGCACGCCAGGACGGGTGGCGGGCTGACGACTGTTGTGAAGTCGCCGATGAGCTCGACGGACAGCACGCGGCCCGACCGGCAGGGATGACCGGTGTTGGACTGCCCGATGGCGCCCACGTGAACCCCGGCGGTCACGGTGTCCAGACTGTCCGGCCACGCATTACCCCGGGTCGACGCTTGGGTTTGTCCAGATGCCGTCTTGACCGCTTCGGCGTGCGCGATGCGCAGCGCGATAGCGCAGTCACGCTTCGAGAGGCCGCCGAAGTGGTGACACCTCTCCAGCATCGACGGTCCATTGCGTGCCGTGGCCGGCCCGAGCGCAGCGGGAGAAGATGCAGTGCCGCGATCATCGCCCGCAGCGGATGCGCAAGCAGCCAGCGCGCTCACGGAAAGAGCAACCGCGGCCAGCGCACAACCGGCTCGCCTTCTGCAGCCTCGACCCGCGCCATGATGCATTCAGATCACCCTCCAACCTCCTGACGACCCGAGAACCCCGGCACGTTCCCGCCATGTTCGCCGCCCGGCCGGAGTCAATTCCACTCGCTCTGAGTCGGAGCTCGGACATGCCGCCGCTCGACCGGACATTGATGGTTGATGGCGTAAAAAAATGCCGAGCGTCCGGTGGGCGCCGGCTGGTTACGGTTGTCTGCGCGGAAGTTGGCATGGCTGCGGCATTTGTGCTGCGCAGGTGTGCTCGTCCTCCACGCGGCGAAGTCGCACCTGATCCCCCCGCCACGGTCCATTACCGCGTTGACGTGGGCGCCACGGGAAAGCTCAGAACAGCGTGTACCCGCCGTCGATGACGACGATCGACCCGGTCATGAAGCTTGAAGCGTCCGAGGCGAGATAAACGACCGTGGGGGCGATCTCTTCCGGTAGGGCATACCGCTGCATGGGGACGTCGTCGATCCACCGCTGACGGAACCGCGGCTCGTCGACCGGTGCCATCTCGGTCTTGACGTAGCCGGGCGCCACGGCGTTGACGCGGATCCCGAGCGGCGCCCACTCGGCGGCAAGGGACTTCGTCAGCTGGTGCACCGCGGCCTTGGATGCGTTGTACGCCGGTTGCCACTGCGGCCGGTTCACGATCTCGGCGGAGATGGAGCCGATGTTGACGACGACACCGCCTCCATGCGCCGCAAAGTGGCGCGCCGCGACCTGGCTCATCGTCCACAGCCCGTGGACGTTGACGTCGAACACCTGTCGCCACTCCTCGTCCGGCACCTCGAGGGCCGGACGGTGGAAGCAGACGCCGGCGTTGTTGACGAGGATGTCGAGCCGTCCGGTTCGTTCGACAGCCGCCGCGACCGCAGCCTGCGCTGATGCACGCTCGGCGACATCGAGGCCGAGACCCACGATGGTGCGCCCCGTCTCGTCGGCCAGCGCGCCAGCCGCGGTGACGCAAGCCTTCTCGTCGCGAGCACCGATGACCACGTCCGCGCCGGCCTGCGCCAGCGCGCGCGCGAAGGCCAAGCCCAAGCCCCGGTAGCCACCCGTGACCAGGGCGGTACGACCCTCGAGGGAGAACTTTCCGAGCACTCCGGGGGACGTCATCCCGGTGACACGACGACGATGGATTTCATGCTCGCGGGGTCGGCGTCGCTGTTCAGCGCAGCCTCGGTGTCCTCCAGGTCGTACTCGGCGGTGACCAGAGCGTCCAGATCCACAGATGGCTGCTGGGCGGCCGCAATCGCCTTCGGCCACGTGTCCACATAGCGGAACACTCCGGTGAGGATCAGCTCGTGGGTCGCGATGTGCTGGACCGGCAGTGTGACCTCGTCGTCGCCAAGGCCGACAAGCACCGCCGTGCCGCCACGACGCAGGGCCTGCAGTCCGGCGAGCAGAGCCGGGGTCGCTCCCGAGCACTCGACGAACGCGTCGACCCCCAACGTCGCAGGGTCGAAGAAGGGGTCCCGAGGGTCGACGGCCGAGGTGGCCCCGAAGCCGGCGATGCGCTCCCTACGCGAGGCGACGAGGTCGGTTACGACCACCTCGCTGGCGCCGAAGGTGCGGGCGGCCAGGCATACCAGGGCGCCGATCGGACCGGCGCCGGTGACCAACACTCTCGAACCTGGCCCGATGCCGGCCTTCTGGCACGCCCATAGGCCAACGGAGAAGGGCTCGAGGAGCGCTGCAGCGTGGTCGGACAAGGCATCCGGCACCGGGTGGGCGAAGTCGGCGGGAGCGACGACGTAGTCGCAGAAGGCACCGTCCACGGGCGGAGTGGCGTAGAAGGTCAACTGCTCGCACAGGTTGTAACGGCCGGTCTTGCAGTGCCGGCATCGACGGCATGGCCGCTGCGGCTCAATAGCCACCCGCTCGCCGATCCGTGTGTCGGACACGTCGGCCCCGACGTCTACGACAATGCCGGACACCTCGTGCCCGAGGACCAACGGCTCCCTGACGACGAAGGCGCCGATGCGTCCATCGCGGTAGTAGTGCACGTCAGACCCGCAGACGCCGACCGAGCGCACCTGGACGAGGACCTCGTCCGGGGACGGGGACGGCACCGGCCGCTCCTGCATCTCGATGGTCTGCTTGTCCACGAGCACGCTTGCGCGCATCGTAGTGGGGATCGTCGTCATCGGCTCAGGTCTCCTCCGCGGGATTGTGGGCGAGTCTGCCAAAGATCGTCGCGCGAGAACAATGATCAGAGGCTATGGATGGCCCTCGGCCTGGTGACGCGATGGAGCGCACCTTCCCGAGGATGATCTGAAAAGTTCCACGAGGTGTGCGAGTCCAACGTTTCACGCCCCGGCTGGGGCGGGCGGTCGCAGCTGGATGAGTTGGTCCGCAACCACTATCACAGCCGCGGGAGGTGACCACGGCGGCGGGGGCGGTGCCGGTGCGCGCGCCGCGGGTGAACGACAAGCGCCTCCACGAGGCGAGCGGTGAGCGGATGCGGTTCTCCTCTGCGATCCTGCCGGCGTGGGCCAGGAAGTCCCCGCAGGTTGCTGAGGTGTTGCCGCTGCTATACCCGCACGGGTGTCCTGTAGCGACGTCGCCCCGGTTCGGGCCTACGGCACCAAGGAGCTGATCGCGCTGGCCGGCGGGCACCGGGAGTCTTCCGAGTCGTGGGCCGACCTGCTCCGCTGCTGCAAGCGGTGCGGGATGGGATGCCCCAGGGGTGTCGGCAATTCGTCATCCCCAGCGGACTTGAGCGGGCTCGTTGACCCCGGCCCCGGCGACGATCCATGCTCGACGCCGGGCAGCCGTCCGTGACGCGAGTGCGTGGCAGACAGATCCGCGAATTGACCGAAATGTGACGCGTTTAGTGATCGGCGACTCTTACAGTGAGGCATGACCAGGTGTACTTGCTGCTACCGGTCACCGTCGATCGCCGAACGGGACGCCGGGAAGGTGTTAGTGCTGGAAGTGGTGGACCCGTGGTGTCCGGCCATCGCGCTGCACACCCGAACGCTCACCGCGCCTGTTCGTCCCCAGGACCGCGCGCGCTGATCCGCCGACACGGCGTGGCTGCCACGAGTAGGGGCCGCCAGGGCCGACGCTGATCGGGTGTACAGCAGCCGACGGCGGGCGCGATCCACCACGCCGATCCGTTCCCTGGTCGCAGGAATGACCTCAGCCGTGCTGCTGCTCACCGCCTGTGGCGCTGCCGCCCCGAGCGACACCTTCGCCAAGTTGCTCGCAGCCACGGCGGATCGCGACCACGCGCACCGCGGCGAGTTGCCGCTGGGCGGGCAACGGATCGTCGGAAAGTACCGGGTGGTGGCCTACTACGGCGCTCCCGGTGGCTCGGCCCTGGGCGTGCTGGGGTCCGCGTCTCCGGACACGATGGCGGCGCGAATCGCCGCGAGGGCACGGCGATGGCGCGGTTACGGTGCCAAGGTGCAACCGGCGATGGAGTTGATCGCCACCGTCGCTCAGGGCGCACCTGGCCCGGACGGCCGATACTCCCAACCGCTGCCGATCGCGCAGGCCCGCCGGTACCTGGCCGCCGCGCACCGGCACAAGATGTTGCTCGTCCTCGACTTCCAACCCGGACGCGGCGAGTTCCTGCCTCAGGTGAAGCAGTTCGCATCGATGCTGGCCGACCCTTGGGTATCGGTCGCGCTCGACCCGGAATGGAAGATGGGGCCACACCGGGTTCCGGGAACCGTCATCGGGTCCACGCGATCCGACGACGTGCTGGCCGTTCGTGACTATCTGGCCAAGATCGTGACCGCGCACCACCTGCCCGACAAGATGCTGCTGCTGCACCAGTTCCAGCTCGCCATGCTCCCCGACCGCGCACATATTCGGCCGCGTACCGGCGTCGAGGTGGTTTTCCACGCCGACGGCTTCGGAACCCGCCAGCTCAAACTGGCCACCTGGCGCGGCTTGGCCTTCCCGAACAAGCCGTTCGGCGCGGGCTTCAAGCTGTTTCTGAACCAGGACACCGGGCTCATGACGCCGAAGCAGGTCATGCGAATTCGTCCCCGTCCGGACGTCATCACCTACCAGTAGCGGCCCGCCAGCCCCCGAGGACCACTGCCGCGAACGCCGTCGCGGCGCGGCGCGGCGATACCCGTCACCTCGGTGCGTAGCGTGGGCCGGTGCCCTTTATACGTCATATGTGCTATACGGCTCTGGCGGTCGCGGTCGCGCTCAGCGCCGTTGCGTGCGGCGCGTCCACGGGCACCTCGCGCTCCACCGTTGCGCCGCACGCGACCGGCCACACCGTGCGCGCCACGCCAACCCGCACCCCGTCGTCACCTGCGTCCACGACGGCTACACCCACGACGGCATCGCCCACGACGGCTACACCCACGCCGGCATCGCCGTCGCGCACCCAGAGCCCGCCGGCGCGCCAGACCAGGCATGACAGCACCGCCCTACCCCGGGGCGGGCACCGCATCCTCGGCCGTTGTCGAGTCGTCGCGTACTACGGCGGGCCGGACGGTCCCGCCCTCGGCGTGCTGGGTTCGGCCGACGCCGACACAATCGCGCACACGATCCGGGCTCGTTCCCGGGACTGGCGCGGGTACGGGTTGCCGGTGCAGCCGGCGATGGAGCTGATCGCGAGTGTCGCCCAGGGCGCCCCGGGCCTGGCCGGTCTCTACTCAGCACCGATTCCCGATGACGCCGTCCAGCGCTACGTCGAGGCTGCCCACCGTCACCGGATGCTGTTGATCCTCGACATTCAGCCCGGACGCGGCGAGTTCCTGCCGCAGGTCCAGCACTTTGCCCGCTTCCTCGCCGACCCGTGGGTGTCGATCGCCCTGGACCCGGAGTGGAAGGTGTCCGCGGGCGAAGTCCCGGGAACGGTCATCGGGTCCTCATCGGCAGCAGGCGTGCTGGCCGTTCGGGACTACCTGGCCGCCCTCGTCGCCGCAAAACACCTGCCCGACAAGCTGATGATCGTGCACCAGTTCACCCGGCCCATGTTGCCCGACCGGGATCGGATCGTCGCGCGTCGCGGCGTTGAGGTCGTGTTCCACGCCGATGGCTTCGGCGGGCAGGCCGAAAAAATCGGGACGTGGCGCCGCCTCGCTTTCCCCAGGCGGCCCTACGGCACCGGGTTCAAACTGTTCCTGCGCGACGACACCGACCTGATGAGCCCGGATCAGGTCATGGCGCTACGTCCACGACCGGACGTGCTCACCTACCAGTGAGCCGTTCAGCCCCCCGTGCAGTGGGCGGTGAAGTACTTCAAAACCCGCTGAATGGCCGGGCTCGCCTGCTGCGCAGCAACCGGATCGATCTTGCCGTTGGCGTATCCCGTGAGGAAGTCGGACACCAACTGGGCATCGGACCTGATCGCCGGCGGTGCGCTCTGCGCGATCTTCGCCCACACGGCAGCGACCTTCTTGATGTTGCCTGTCGACCCACTGCCTGACGGCAGTCCGGTTGCACCGCCCGACGTGAACGCGCTGCAGAATTTCGAGTCCGAACCGCTGGCAGCCGTACTGGTGTCAGCCGTACTGCTGGCAGCCGTGCTGCTCGCGGGCACAGTAGGCGGGACGGACGGGACGGTGCTGAAACTGGTCCGCGGGAGGGTGGCCGAGGACGCGGAAGGCAGCGTGCCGCTCGGGAAAGTCGCGCTCGCGGCGGTTGTCGGCGGCCTCGAGATAGATCCCTGCGGCTGCGGCGTCCCGTCACTGACGCTGCTGCACGCAACGGTGACGACTGCAGCGCCGAGCAATCCCGCGAGGGACGCTCCCACCCGACGTGCCGTGGACAACATGACCATCTGGATTCCTCTGCAAGTCAGCTGAACGCGGCGGCCCTTGGTATCGGCGTAATCACGAAGACCTTACTCGACTAGCGGCCGGCGACTCTGGTCAGCGCGAGCGCTGCGCACCGCACCGGCAGGACGGCGACGGGCCCGCGCGTGCCCGACTCTCAGACCCGCCGCGGACGCACCCTGCCGCGGCCGGTCGAAGCCGCGAACAACGCGGTCAGCCCGTCCCCATAAGGATGCGCGGGTGCGCTGCCGGCCGCAGCCAGCGCAGGATTCGCACCAGTTGCTCGCGGTCGATCGACACGCAGCCCTGGGTCGGCTCGCCGACCGTGACGTGCAGGAAGAAGGCACTGCCCCGGCCCTGCACCACCGGATCGCTGTTGTAGTCGATCACCACGGCGTATTCGTAGTAGGGCACGGCGTAGTAGAGATGCTCGTTGGGGCTGCCCTGCGTAAACGGGCAGTTCGAGCGGCAGGTCTGGAAGGTGTTGTACAGCGGCCCGGACTGGCTGATCCACCAGTCCGCCGGCGTGGTGTGCGTGTACGGCAGGGCGGTGCCGGGGTCGGGGTCGCTGCCGAACGCGCGGGCGAGCCGGAAGCTGCCCTGCGGACTCGCGGCGCTGCCCTCGCTGGCGGGCGTGCTGAAACCGGCAGTGCCCAGCCAGGCAGCCACCGAAGGGCCATGGCGCGTCCAGCCGGTACCGGTGCGCCGCCACGCCTGCAGCGTCGCCGTGGTGCTCGACGCCGCTGCCGCCGTCACGGTGATGACCTGCTGGGCGTCACCGGCCGGGTAGTCAAGTGGCAGCTCCGACGTGCTCGCGCGGTGGGTCGAGTGCGCGGACTCGGGCGTGGGCACCGGTGCCTGATTACTGGTGCGGGTCAGCGGGGTGGACGACGGCGCATCGGTGCTCGGGTGCGCCGACACGGCGGCGGGAGTGCCGGCCGTGCTGGTGGCCTTCGAGGTGGGAGGCGACGTTGTCGCGGCGGTGGGCGTCGCGACCGGCGTTGTCCGCGCGGTGCGCGGCGTGGTTGCGGCGGGATTTTCGGACGACTGCGAACAACCGACCAGTGCGACGGCTGCACCCAGCAGGGCAGCGCGGCGCAGGGTCCGGATCACGGACCCAGGGTGTCACGACGTGCCGACGAGGATCCTGGGATGGGTGCCCGGCGTAAGCCATCGCATGATCATCTGCAGGCTGCTGGACGGGATCGCTATGCAGCCGGCGGTCGACGAGCCGACCGAGACGTGCAGGAAGAAGGCGCTGCCGGCGCCCTGACGCACGGGGCCTGCGTTGCGGGTGTTGTAGTCGATGACCACGGCGTAGTTATAGTAGGGCGTTGTGTAGTATAGATGCTCATTCGGGCTGCCGCGGGTGAAGGGGCAATTCGCCGAGCAGTGCTGCAGCGTGTTGTACAGCGCGCCGGACTGGCTGATCCACCAGTCTGCCGGTGTCGTGTGCGTGTAGGGCAGCGCGGTTCCGGGGTCGGCGTAGCGGCCGAATGCGCGGGTCAAGGTGAAGCTGCCCATGGGCGTCGCCGACATCGACTCGCTCGGGTAGCGGGTCATGCCCTGCGAGCCGAGGTGCGCCGTCACGAGCGGGCCCACCCGCCACCAGCCACCGCCCGCGCCCTTGCGCCAGCGTTGCAGGTGTGCGGTCGTGCGGGACGTCGAGCTCGCGACGACCGTGAGCACCCGGCTAGCGGACCCGGTCGAGTACCCGAGCGGCAGGTTGTGACCCCGCACGGGCGTCGGAGTCGTGACAGTCGGGACCGGTGTGCTGCTCGTCGGCGTCCGGGGGTGGGTCGTCGGCTCGCGGGTTATCGGCTGGTGCGTCTTTGGTCGGGGCCCGCCGGGGGTGCGACCTGCGCCGGCGGGGTACGCGGCGGGCGGCGCGGTCGGTGCGGGGGCCGTCCGGGACGGTCGGGGCCCCCGTGTCGGCAGGCGTCCGCTCGACATAGGGATGGACGACCTCGGCACGGGACCGGTCCGGGAAGCGCTCGCGGCCGACGCAGCGCTCGCCCTCGACGCACGGGACGACGCCGACGCACGGGACGACGCAGGGGCGCGGGAGCCGCTCGCGGCGGGCGCGGTCGACCAACGAGGTGCAAACCCCGGCGGCGTGGAGCGCAGCGCAGGAATCGATCGCGACTGCGTCACTTCCGGCAGCTGCGGTTGGACAGGCTTGCCGGCGCTGTGGTCGGCATCTGCCCGAGACATCCCGACCGCGAGCACGGCACAGCTGGCGACGGCGGCGGCCGCGGCGCAGGTCGAGATGATGCGGGCAAAGCCCATGTGACCAGTGTGACACGTGTGACAGGTGTGAACCAGTCGGCACGATGCGGCCGGTCTTGGCGGTGATCGCGCCATCTGCCAAGCTCGGGGGGTGACCAGCGACGGTGTCCTCGAAGTGGCCGACCTCCGCGTCTCCCCCGGAGCGGAGGAAGCATTCACCCTCGCCTACCGGGGAGTCCGCGAGGTGATCACGGGCACCGAGGGGTGCCGGTCGGTACGCATGACCCAGAGCGTCGAGACGCCCTCGCGGTTCGTGCTGCTCGTTGAATGGGAATCGGTCGAGGCCCACGAGCGCAACTTCCGCGAGACGGAGCGCTTCGGCACCTGGCGCGCGGCGATCGGGCCGTTTTTCGCTGCCCCGCCGTTCGTGGAGCACTTCAACGACGTCGCGTGAGTCGGCCCGGCGAGTTCATACGGGCGCGGTGACCTCGACCAGGTTGCCGGCCGGGTCGAGCCGCGCGCTCACACCGGCCACTGCTCGCGCCGCCACGCGGCGTCCCAGAACATCCACTCGTAGCGCGCCGTAGTCAGGAAGTGCCGGTGCGCTCGCCGCGACTCGCCATGACCCAGGTCGGTGCCGGTCTCGTCGGCGACGGCGAGCACGGCGGCAACCGTTGCGGCGAACTCGTCCCCGGCGTAGGTGTCGATCCAGCGCTGATACCGCGCGTCGGGGGATCCGCGCTCCACGAGCGCCGTCCCCACGCGCTGGTAAATCCAGTAGCAGGGCAGCACCGCGGCCAGGCCTTCGGCGAACGTAGCGCCGTACACCGTCGCCAGCAGGTAGCTGGTGTAGGCGGTCGTCGTCGGCAGCACCGCGATTGCATCCAGTTCGGCGGGGTCGAGGCCGAGTTGGGATAGCAGCGTGTCGTGCAACGCCATCTCGACCTGCAGGGTCTGCTCGGCGTGCCCGGCGAACAGTCCGGTCAACGCGTGCGTGGGGGCCTTCGCTGCGACAATGGCGAGCGCACGGGCGTAGTCGCGCAGGTAGTGGGCGTCCTGCGCGACGTAGTGGGCGAAGGACTCCGGATCGAGATCGCCGTCGGTGAGACCGGCAAGGAAGGGGTGCGCCAGGATCGCGTCGTAGACCGGGACGGCACTTTCCCACAACTGCTGTGTCCATGACTGCGGCGCTGCTGGCTGCGGCGCTGCTGGCTGCGGCGCTGCTGGCTGCGGGGGTGTCCGCCCTTCGGTCATCGGATCGGCCTCCGCAATACTGGCGCGGTGATCCCGCAGCCGCCGACCGCACTGACGATCGCCGGCTCGGACTCCGGAGGCGGGGCGGGGGCGCAGGCTGACCTCAAGACGTTCCTCACCTGCCGGGTCCACGGTATGTCGGCGATCACTGCGGTCACCGTACAGAACTCCGTCGGCGTGACCGGCTTCTACGAGCTGCCGCCCGAAGCCGTCGCGGAGCAGATCGAGTCGGTCGTCAGCGACATCGGTGTCGGTGCGACCAAGACCGGGATGCTCGCGTCGGCCGCGATCATGGAGGCAGTCGCCGAGACCGTGCGGCGCCTGCACATCGCGCCGTTGGTCGTCGACCCGGTTGCTGCGTCGCAGCACGGCGACCCGCTGCTGCGCCCGGACGCCCTGGACGCGCTGCGCGAGGTCATCATCCCGTTGGCGACCCTGATCACGCCCAACCTCGGTGAGGTGAGGTTGCTGACCGGCACGGAGGTCACCCGGCCGGACGAGATGTACGACGCGGCCCGCGCGCTGCACGCGCTCGGGCCGGCATGGGTCCTGGTCAAGGGTGGGCACCTGCCCGGCGGGGACGCCGTGGACCTTCTCTTCGACGGCGCGCGCTTCACCGAGTTCGCGGCGCCGCGGTCGGACACGGTGCACACGCACGGTTCTGGCGACACCCTGGCTGCGGCGATCACCGCCGCGCTCGCCCGGGGTTCAGACCTGCAGCAGGCGGTCGGGACGGGCAAGCGGTTCATCACCGGCGCGGTCGAAGGGTCGTTCCCGCTCGGCGCGGGGCGGGGCCCGGTCGGGCACTTCTGGCGGGTGCGGGACTGGCCCGGGAGCACGGAGAGGAGTACCCCGTGATCGGAGCGGTGGCACTGATCACGACGCTGGCAGATGCGGGCGTCGATGTCTGCTTCATGAATCCCGGTACGTCTGAGATGCACTTCGTACAATCGCTCGACGCGGTGCCTCGCATGCGCGGCGTGCTTGCTCTGTTCGAGGGTGTCGCCACCGGGGCAGCCGACGGCTATGCACGCATGGCCGGCAAGCCGGCAGCGGTGCTGCTGCACCTGGGCCCGGGTCTGGGCAACGGGATGGCCAACCTGCACAACGCACGGCGGGCGAACAGTCCCGTGGTCTGCATCGTCGGCGGGCAGGCGACCTATCACGAACGCTTCGATGCGCCGCTGCAGTCCGACATCCATACGGTGGCGCGAAATGTGTCGGGCTGGGTGCGCACGTCCGGGCACCAGCGCGAAGTCGGCGCCGATGCTGCGCGCGCCGTGGTCGCGGCGACGAGCAACGGTGGTCAGGTCGCGACCCTGGTTCTGCCCGCAGATGTCTCCTGGAGCGAGGGGGCCGTGCCGGCGACACCGTGGACCCCGGCACCGGACCCAGCGGTCTCGGATGCGGGCGCGCGCGAGGTCGCAGAGGTGGCGACCGGGCCGTCCTGCGTGCTCTTCCTCGGCGGTCCCGCGTTGAGCGAAGCAGGGCTGCGCGCGGCGAGCCGGATCGCGGCGGCTACCGGCAGCCGGCTGCTGGCCGAGTGCTTCCCGGCGCGGATGGAGCGCGGGTCGGGCGTGCCCGACGTCGCACGCATCGCCTACCTGGCCGAGGCGGTCCGCCCGCAGCTCGCCGGGGCTACCGACCTGGTGCTCGTTGGTGCGCCGGCACCCGCGGCGTTCTTTGCCTACCCCGGAGTCCCCGACGACCTGATCCCCGACGGCTGCGTGACCCGTGTTCTCGCGGCTGCCGGCCAGGACGTCGTCGCGGCGCTGCAGGCGTTGGCCGATCGCGTCGCTGCGCACACCGACCCGGAGCTCGCGAGCGGCCCCGTGCCCGCGGCGCCGACCGGCTCGCTCGACCCGCAAGCCGTGGCGGACGCGATCGCGGTGACGCTGCCCGAGAACGCCGTGATCGTGGACGAGGGCATCACCGGCAGCTTCGCGCTGCCGGCCGCCACGGCCGGGGCAGCGCGGCACACCCTGCTGACCCTGACCGGTGGCGCGATCGGCCAGGGACTGCCCGCAGCGACCGGCGCGGCGATCGGCGCGCCCGAGCGTCCCGTCATCTGCCTGCAGGCCGACGGCAGTGCGATGTACACGATCCAGGCGCTGTGGACCCAGGCGCGCGAACAGCTGGACGTGACGACCGTGCTGCTCAACAACTCCTCCTACGCGATTCTTCGTTTCGAACTCGACCGGGTCGGCGCGGCGGAGCCGGGCGAGCGTGCCCTCGCCATGCTCGACCTCGATCGACCCGCGCTGGACTTCACCGCGTTGGCGCAGGGCATGGGCGTTCCCGCGATACGGGTCACCACCGCCGAGACGCTCGTCACCGAACTGCGGCGAGCGATCGCCGAACCGGGGCCGCACCTGATCGAGGCGATGCTCGGCTGAGTCACGCTCCGTTTTCGCGAGGGCACGTGCCAACCGCGCGGCGACCTATCGCTCGCCGCTCGGCGCGGAAGCGGTCGTTCGCGCCAATCGGTCAGCGAAGGATCGCGCGGCTGCGCCGGGGTCGTCAGCTTCGGTGATCGCCCGGACCACCACTGCGCGGCGGGCGCCCTGCGCGAGCACGGCGTCGAGCCGGTCGAGGTTCTCGATGCCGCCGATCGCGAACCACGGGCGGCGGCCCTCGTGCGTGGCGGCGTGCGCGATCAGCTCCAGCCCCGCCGCCGGACGTCCCGGCTTGGTCGGCGTGACCCACGTCGGGCCGGCGCAGTAGTAGGCGATGCCACGCTCGCTACGGCCGTCATCGGCCTGCGCGGGTGAGTGCGTCGACCGACCGATGAGGACGCCATCCCCTACGATCTCGCGTGCGACATCGAGCGGCAGGTCGTCCTGGCCCAGATGCAGGATCGGTGCGCCCACCGCCCACGCGACGTCGGCGCGGTCGTTGACCGCCCACAGCGCGCCGTGCCGTTCCGCGGCCGCAGCGAACAGCTCGAGCAACCGGATCTCCGCCCGCGCCTCAAGCCCCTTCTCCCGCAACTGCACCACGTCCACCCCGTTGGCGAGCACCGCGTCGAGGAACTGCTCGAGATCACCCTGGCGCGAGCGTGCGTCGGTGCACAGGTAGAGGTGGGCGGCGTGCAGGCGCTCGACGGGATCCACCCTGATGACGCTACCGACGCCCGCGTAGTGTCGGTGCCGAAAACACGGGAGCCCGGTACACCGGGCTGAGAGGGCTGGCTGGGAGCCGCCGACCGTCGAACCTGATCCGGGTAATGCCGGCGCAGGGAGTTGCCCCCAGTCAGCGCTCGTCCCGCCGTGGACGAGAGGTGAGGCTGTGCCCGACGTCGCCGTCATCGGTGCCGGAGCGATCGGCATCGCGGTCGCCTGGCGCTGCGCGCAACGCGGGCTGTCGGTCAC
Organism: Mycobacteriales bacterium; assembly: GCA_038207565.1. GTDB lineage: Bacteria > Actinomycetota > Actinomycetes > Mycobacteriales > Jatrophihabitantaceae > JALZAI01. The sequence continues at coordinate 14,946 of JBBQZQ010000035.1, read as the reverse complement.
CGTCGTCGACCCGCAGCCCGACCGCGGTGCGTGGCACACCGCCGCCGGAATGCTCGCGCCGATCACCGAGCTCGAGTACACCGAGACTCCCCTGTTACGCCTCAACCTGGACTCGCTCGCTCGGTACCCGGACTTCACCGCCGAGCTCCAGCAAGAGTCGGGACGCGAAACGGGGTACCGCGGCGAGGGAACGGTCGAGATCGCGTGGGACGGTGCGGATCTTGCCGCGCTGCGCGACCTGCACGCGTTCATCGGCTCGCTCGGGCTGTCGTCGTGCCTGCTCACCGGACGCGAGGTGCGTGCACTCGAGCCGTCGCTGGCGGCCGGCCTGCCCGGCGGATTGCTGGCCGAAGACGAGCACCAGGTCGACCCGCGGCGGCAGTACGCCGCGCTGGCGCTCGCGGCCGCGCGACGCGGCGTCGACATAGTCGCGTCCCAGGCCGGACTGGTGGTCGACGGCGCACGTGCTACCGGTGTGCGGCTAGCCGACGGGACTTTCCTCGGCTCCGGCCACGTCGTACTGGCGGCCGGCGCATGGTCGGCACGCGTGCCCGGTGTGCCGCCGCACTTCCGGGCGCCGGTGCGACCGGTGAAGGGACAGACGCTGTCATTGAGCCTGCCCGGGCCGGCCCGCCTGACGAGGGTCGTCCGCGGCAAGGTGAAGGGCAACGCGATCTACCTCGTCCCGCGCGACAACGGGCAGACCGTCGTGGGCGCGTCCGTCGAGGAGGCCGGCTTCGACCGGCACCCACGCGCGGGAGCCGTCTACGAACTGCTGCGCGACGCTCAGTCGGTCGTCCCCGAACTCGGCGAGGCCGCCCTGGACGAGATCAACACGGGGTTGCGGCCGGGGTCACCCGACAACGCACCGATCGTCGGCGCGTCCGGGCTCGACGGGCTGGTGCTCGCGACCGGCCATTACCGCAACGGCATCCTGCTCACCCCGGTCACCGCCGACGCCGTCGCCGACCTCGTCACCACCGGCTCGGTTCCCAACATCATGGCGCCGTTCGCACCTGGCCGCTTCCATGCGCAGCTGCCGGTATGACCATCACCCTCAACGGGTCCGCCCGCGATCTTGCCGTCGGCACCACCGTTGCCGGGCTCATCGAATCGGTCACCGGGACGACGCGGGGCAGCGCTGTCGTGGTCGACGGCGAGGTGCTACCGCGGGCGCAGTGGGCCACGTACGAGCTGCGACCGGGCCAGTCCGTCGAACTGATCACCGCAGTACAGGGAGGTTGACCGTGGGCGACGCTCGCGAGCGAACCGATGCGATCAGGCTTCGCCATCCGGACGGGTCGAGCGAAGCTCGCTTTGACGACCCGTTCCTCGTCGCCGGCGAGACCCTCTCGTCCCGTCTCATCCTGGGGACGGGCGGAGCGCCGAGCCTGCACGTCGTCGACGAGACCCTCGTCGCGTCCGGCACCGCGCTGTGCACGGTCGCGATGCGCCGCATCGATCCCGCGACGAGCGGTTCGATCCTGGAGGTGATCGACCGGCGTGGCATACGGGTGCTACCGAACACCGCCGGCTGCCGCACCGCGTCGGAGGCCGTGCGTACCGCGCAGCTCGCCCGCGAGGCCCTCGAGACCGACTGGGTGAAACTAGAGGTTGTCGCTGACGAGCGCACCCTGCTCCCCGACCCGATCGAACTGCTCGACGCCGCGCAATCGCTTGTGACGCAAGGCTTTCAAGTATTCCCGTACACCAACGACGACCCGATTCTGGCCCGTCGGCTGCAGCAGGCCGGCTGCGTCGCGGTGATGCCGCTGGGCGCACCGATCGGCACCGGCCTCGGCATCCGCAACCCGCACAACATCGAAATGATCGTCAGCGAGGCAGCGGTGCCGGTGATCCTCGACGCCGGCATCGGCACGGCGTCTGATGCGGCGTTCGCCATGGAGCTCGGCTGCGACGGTGTGCTGCTCGCGACTGCCGTGACCCGTGCGCAGGTCCCGGCGCGCATGGCCGAGGCGATGGCCGCTGCCGTGCACGCCGGTCGGCTCGCCCGGTTGTCCGGACGCATCCCGCGTCGCTACCACGCCCAGGCGTCCTCGCCGACGGAGGGCATGGCGACCTTCTGAACTGCACCAGACCCTGCAGTGCCTCGCTAACAGTTCCGCACCGACCCTGAAGCTGGAGCCTGATGACCGCCACGAAACCCGCCACAGCGAACGACCACGCCGAAGCCCCGCACACCCTGCACGAGGCGGCGCCACGCGCCCTGCGCCTGTCCGATCAACTCGGGCTGTGGGGGAATCTGGGCGTCAGCCTGCTCGGGTTCACCGGTGCCATCTTCGTGCTCGTCCCCGTCACCGAACCGATGTCGCTGGGTGCGGCCCTGATCGCCCTGCTGGTCGGCACCGTGATCGGCAGCCTGATGGTGGCGGCGTCCGCCGTCCCCGGTGCCGCTACGGGAGCGCCGTCGATGGTGCTCCTGCGGGGGCTGTTCGGGACGAAGGCGTCGTATCTGCCGACCGCGCTCAATGTCATGCAGCTGCTGGGGTGGACCACCTTCGAGCTGGTCACCATCGGCACCGCGATGCACCAGGTCGCGGGCGACATCCCACGCTGGGTGTACGTCCTGGCCGGCGGCGTGATCACGACGCTGCTCGCACTCCGTCCGCTCGGCTGGATCCGCGTGCTGCGCAAGTACGTCACGGTCGCAGTGGCGGTCGTGCTCGTCTACCTCTTCGTGCAGTTGCTGCGCCACCCGCTCCCCGATCTCGGCGCCGGGAGCTGGAACGGTTTCTGGATCGCCGTCGACACCGTCGTCGGCGTCGCCGTGTCGTGGGTACCCCTCGCCTCGGACTACTCCCGGCACGCGCGTTCAACCCGCGATGCGTTCGTCGCGACGTTTGTCGGCTACTCGGTTACCCAGGTCGCCTGCTACGCGCTCGGCCTGGTCGCGCTCGTCACCGTGGCGAAGGGAGATCCGGGACAGATTTTCGGCTCCTTCATCGCCGTGCCTCTCGGCGCGATCGCATTCGCCGTACTCGCGATCCGTGAGCTCGACCAGTCGTTCGCTGATACCTACTCGACCGCGGTGTCGGTGCAGAACTTCCGCCCGCGCTGGGACCGCCGCGTGCTCGCCCTCGTCGTCGGGACGGTGGCCACCTGCGCCGCGCTCGTCCTCAACGTCAGCGACTACGAGAACTTCCTGATCCTGATCGGTTCGATCTTCGTCCCGCTGCTCGGCGTGCTCGTCGTCGACTACTTCGTGCTCTCGCGGCGCAGCTGGAACCTGGGCAACAGCGTGCGTCCGCGCTGGGAGACATTGCTGCCGTGGGCGCTCGGGTTCGTCGCCTACCAGCTGATCAACCCCGGTTACGTGAGCTGGTGGGTCAGCGGATGGGCACACGTACAGGGCTGGCTGCACTTCACGCCGCAGACCTGGATGAGCGCGTCACTGCTGGCCTTCCTCGTCGCTGCCCTCGCTACCCTTCCGCTGGGTCTATTGGCCCGCCGCCGCTAGGAGGAATGTCGCGCGTGCTGATCCATTCGGAGGTCGCCGAGGCCCTGGCAGCAGGACACGCCGTGGTGGCGCTGGAGAGCACGATCATCAGCCACGGGCTGCCGCGTCCGGACAACCTGCGCATCGCGCGCGAGATCGAGGACGCAGTGCGCGCGGGTGGTGCCGTCCCCGCGACCGTCGCCGTGATCGACGGTGTGGCACGCATCGGCCTCGACGACGCGGCGCTGGAACGCGTGGCGTCCGGCGATGACGTAGTAAAGGTCAGCGTGCGCGATCTGGCGACAGTCGTCGCCCGCGGCGGGGTGGGCGCGACGACCGTGGCGTCGACGGCGCATCTCGCCGCGCAGGCCGGGATTCGCGTGTTCGCGACCGGCGGCCTGGGTGGGGTGCACCGCGGCGCCACCGAGACGTGGGACGAGTCCGCCGACCTGACCACGCTGTCGCGGACACCCGTCCTCGTGGTCTGTGCCGGGGTGAAGTCGATCCTGGACGTGGGCGCAACCGTCGAACGGCTGGAGACGCTGAACATCGGTGTGCTCGGCTATCGCACGGACCGCTTTCCCGGCTTCTACCTGCGCGACTGCGGCCATGGTCTCGACTGGCGGGTCGACACTCCCGAGGAGGTGGCCGCGGTGCTGCGCGCACGCGCCGAGCTGGGCACAGACCGATACGGCATCGTCCTGGCCAACCCGATCTCGGCAGAGAACGAGCTCGATCGCGCCCTGCACGACCGAGTTCTCGGGGCCGGCCTGGCCGCCGCGCGCGCCGCAGGGGTGCGCGGCAAGGACGTCACCCCGTTCCTGCTCGACTTCTTCCACCGCGAGACCGGCGGCGCGTCGCTCGCCGCGAATGTGGCCCTGGTGCTGAGCAACGCCCGGTTGGCGGCGGAGGTCGCCGGCGCGGCGGCACGATGACGTCGCGGGTGATTTGCCTGGGCGACATCATGGTCGACGTCCTGGCGAAACTCAGCTGCGAACTCGCACCGGGTTCGGACACTGCGGCGCCCATTTCGCTGCGAGGTGGCGGCTCGGCGGCGAACACGGCGGCGTGGCTGGTCGCGGTGGGAGTACCGACGACATTGGTCGGACGGGTCGGCGACGACGTGCTCGGCCGGATGGCGCGCGACGAGCTGGCCACGGCGGGAATCGAGCTCGAGGTGAGCGTCGACCCGGATCGTCCCACCGGTACCTGCATCGTGCTCGTGAACCCGGACAGCGAGCGCACCATGATCCCCTCGGCGGGTGCGAATGCCGGGTTGGGTGAGGCAACGCTGTCCGAGCTGGCATTCACCGGCGCGCACGTCCACATCTCGGCCTACGCGATGCTCGGCGGCGGTGCGCGGGCGGCGGACGAGGCGGCCCGTCTCGCGGCCGCCGTCGGGCGCGGCCTGTCGGTCGACGCCGCCTCGGCCGCTCCACTGCGTGCGTTCGGGGTCGCCAGATTCCTGGATTGGCTGCCGTCCGGCCTGCTCTTCGCCAACCTGGACGAGGCCGCGGTGCTGACCGGGCTCCGCGATCCGGCCGGGTCGGCGCGGGCGCTGGCTGCTCGCTGCGGCGAGGCGATCGTCAAGTGCGGCGCACGGGGCGCGGTGTGGTCAGACGGAGACTCGGTTGTCGAAGCGGCCGCTCAGGTAGCCGACGTCGTCGACAGCACCGGCGCCGGCGACGCATTCGCGGCGGGGGTACTGGCGGCGAAGCTCGGCGGCGCTGGCGTACGCGACTGGCTGCGGGCGGGCAACGTGCTCGCGGCGCAGGCGATCGCAACAGTTGGCGCCCGCCCACCCCGCCGGGCCGGCGGGGTGGGCGGGCCAGCGGGCAGGCGCATAGGAAGCGCGTAGGAACCGGCGCGTAGGAGCCGGCGCATAGGAGCAGGCCCATAGGAGCAGGCCCACAAGAGCACGCCCCAGCGGACCGGCTCGCAAGAGCAGGCCCACAAGAGCACGCCCCAGCGGACCGGCCCGCAAGAGCAGGCCCACAAGAGCGGGCCCACAAGAGCAGGCCCGGATTCGCGCGGTGGTCGCATCCGATGCTTTCGAGCGCCCGACGAACTCCTTCCTCTCTCGGCTAACCGGAATTGCGGCCCAGATTTGGTCGCTGCAGGGGGGAAGGCGGCGCGGGGGCTGGCGGAGAGCGAGGGAACCTGGGTTACTGCACGCAGAACTCGTTGCCTTCTGGGTCGAGCAGCACGATCCAATACTCGCCGTGCTGTTCGGCTTCACGAAGCTCGCTGGCGCCGAGCGCGACCAACTCGTCGGCGCGGCTGCGCACGCTTGCGCGATGCTCGACCGGGTCGGAAATCCCCGTTGCGACGTTAACGTCCAGGTGCAGGCGGTTCTTGGCGGTCTTGCCCTCCGGCACCCGCTGGAACAGCAGGCGGGGACGGGCGCCGTCGGGGTCGACCACGGCGTACATCGAGTCGCGCTGGTCGGTCGGCATGTGGATCGAGTCAGCGAACGCGTCCCATGAGTCGAAACCCTGCGGTGGTGGCTGCTCGACGTAGCCGAGCACCTGCCCCCAGAACGCGCCCAGCCGACGCGGATTCGCCGCGTCGAAGCTCACCTGGAGACCGGCCTGCATCAGCGTCCCACCCCCGCCGCGTCCATCCCGCGTAGTTCCTTCTTCAGCTCACTGATCTCGTCGCGGATGCGAGCCGCCACCTCGAACTGCAGCTCCCGCGCGGAGGTGAGCATCTGGTCGTTGAGTTGCTGGATCAGATCGGCGAGCTGGGCCCGCGGCATCTCGGCGACGTCCAGCTTGCCATCGGCGTGCGCACCGACCCCGATGACGCCGCCGGATACCCCGCGACCCCCGCGACCGGGTGCCGGTGACTTGCCGCGCGATTGCGACCGACCGGAACCGCCCACTGGGGTGGACCCCAGCAGCTCGTCGGTGTCCTCGGCCTCGCGGACGAGCAGGTCGGTGATGTCGGCGATCCGCTTGCGCAGGGGCTGCGGGTCGATGCCGCGTTCGACGTTGTAGGCGACCTGCTTCTCGCGGCGGCGGTTCGTCTCCTCGATCGCGGTTTCCATCGACGGGGTGATCCGGTCGGCGTACATGTGCACCTCGCCGGACACGTTGCGTGCGGCGCGTCCGATCGTCTGGATTAGCGACGTTCCCGACCGCAGGAAACCCTCCTTGTCGGCGTCGAGGATCGACACCAGCGACACCTCGGGCAGGTCGAGACCCTCGCGGAGCAGGTTGATGCCCACCAGCACGTCGAACTCGCCCATCCGCAGTTCACGCAACAGCTCGATGCGGCGCAGCGTGTCGACCTCGGAGTGCAGGTAGCGCACCCGGACGCCTTGCTCGAGCAGGTAGTCGGTGAGGTCCTCGGCCATCTTCTTGGTCAGCGTCGTGACCAGCACTCGCTCGTTGCGTTCGGAGCGCTCACGGATCTCACCGACCAGGTCGTCGATCTGGCCCTTGGTGGACTTGACCACGATCTGCGGATCGACCAGGCCGGTCGGCCGGATGACCTGTTCGACGAACTCACCTTTGGTCCGCCCCAGCTCGTAATTGCCGGGGGTTGCCGACAGGTAGACGGTCTGTCCGATGCGCTCGACGAACTCCTCGAACTTGAGGGGGCGGTTGTCCATCGCCGAGGGCAGCCGGAAACCGTGCTCGACGAGAGTGCGCTTGCGCGACATGTCGCCCTCGTACATTCCGCCGGTCTGCGGCACGGTCACGTGCGACTCGTCGATGATGAGCAGGAAGTCCTCGGGGAAGTAGTCGAGCAGGCAATTCGGGGCGCTGCCCCGCTGCCGGCCGTCGATGTGCAGCGAGTAGTTCTCGATGCCCGAGCAGAAACCGACCTGGCGCATCATCTCGATGTCGTAGCTGGTGCGCATCCGCAATCGCTGTGCCTCGAGCAGCTTGCGCTGGCCCTCGAGTTCCTTGAGCCGGTCGGCCAGTTCGTTCTCGATGCCGCGGATCGCGCTCTCCATGCGCTCCGGGCCGGCGGCGTAGTGGGTCGCCGGGAAGACGAACACCTCCTCCACCTCGCGGATGACCTCGCCGGTGAGCGGGTGCAGGTAGTACAGCCGCTCGACGTCATCGCCGAACATCTCGGCGCGAATGGCCAGTTCCTCATACACGGGGAAGATCTCGACCGTGTCGCCGCGCACGCGGAAGGTGCCACGGGTGAAGGACATGTCGTTGCGGGTGTACTGGACGTCGACGAGCCTGCGCAGGATGGCCTCGCGCTCGATCTGCTGGCCCACCCGTAGCCGCAGGGAGCGGTCGACGTAGGCCTGCGGCGTGCCCAGGCCGTAGATGCACGAGACCGTGGCCACGACGACCACGTCGCGGCGGGTGAGCAACGACATCGTCGCCGAATGCCGCAGGCGTTCCACCTCGTCGTTGACGGAAGAGTCCTTCTCGATGTAGGTGTCGGTCTGCGGGACGTAGGCCTCGGGCTGGTAGTAGTCGTAATAGCTGACGAAATACTCGACGGCATTGTTGGGCAGCATCTCGCGCAGCTCGTTCGCGAGCTGCGCGGCGAGGGTCTTGTTCGGGGCCATGATGAGCGTCGGGCGCTGCAACCGCTCGATCAGCCAGGCCGAGGTGGCCGACTTGCCCGTGCCGGTGGCGCCGAGCAGGACGACGTCGCGTTCGCCGGCCCGGATGCGGCGTTCCAGATCCTCGATCGCAGTCGGCTGGTCGCCGGAGGGCTCGAAGTCCGAAACCACCTCGAACTTGCCCGTGCTGGGGGTGATGTCTGAGCTCACGCGCATGACTGCCACGGTACGGGCGGGGTACGACAACGTTGACGCCGTCGGGATGGGAATTTGGCGCCGGCAGTGTCAGACTGCCGCCATGGCGGGCCAGCAGCGCTACGAGGTGGAATTCGTCGACGACTCCACCCCTGCGCACGCCCCGCAACCGGCCGAGCCCGCCGCTGCAGGTCCCGACGGCCGGCGCGCTGTCGCCGCCCCGGTGGCCTGGATCGCCGCTGCGGTGCTGAGCGTGCTGGCCACCTTCCAGTCGATCTTCACCTATCGCTTCACCGGCGCGTCCATCACGTCCACCGGGGGGTACGACGCCTGGGGACATTCGCTGGACACGCAGCTGCCCGGCGAGCACGGGCCTCGGTACGCGCTGCTGCTGTGGGTATGCGCCGCGGCCTTCGCCCTGCTCGCGGCGGCGCTGCGCGCGGTCTTCTCTGCCCGGGTCGGCCGGTGGACGCGGCGCCACGCGTCCGCCGTGGGACTGTGTGCCACGACATTGTTGGTGGGCACGCTGGCGGGCGTCGCGCTCGGCATCGAGTCCTCGTTCGCCAGCTACCGGGCCCTGTCCGCGACCCTGCAGGACGCGAACGGTGGAGTGCACCTCACGATCGGTGTCTCTCTGTGGTTCGGGCTGGGCTCGCTCACCTGCGCTGTCGCAGCGCTCGTGCTGCAGATCTGGCGACCGCCGACGGGCATTGCAGCCGACCAGCCGGCGTGAGATGGGTCTCGACCCCGCTCGCTCCACGAGCTGGTCACAGTCTGCAACCCTGGAGTTTCATCGGCTGCACAGCTGGGCATGGTGAGCGCGAATCATCGACGAAGGAGCTTAATGCAGGTCTGGCCGGGTACCCCCTATCCCCTGGGGGCCACGTACGACGGATCGGGAACCAACTTTGCCCTGTTCAGCGAGGTCGCCCAGAAGGTGGAGCTCTGTCTTTTCGACGCAGACGGCACCGAGTCGCGCATTGAACTCCCCGAGGTGGACGGGTTCGTCTGGCACGTGTTCTTGCCCGGCCTCGAACCGGGTCAGCGCTACGGTTACCGGGTCTACGGCCCAAGCGACGTCAGCCTGGGGCAGCGGTGCAACCCGAACAAGCTCCTGCTGGACCCTTACACCAAGGCCATTGACGGCATCATCCACTGGAACGAATCGCTGTTCGGTTACCGCTTCGCCGACCCCGACAAGGTCAACAACGACGATTCAGCCCCGTACATGCCCAAGTGCGTAGTTATCAATCCCTACTTCGACTGGGGCGTCGACCGTCCGCCCAAGCACGCCTACGCAGACTCGGTGATCTACGAGACCCACGTCAAGGGCATGACCGAGCGGCATCCGGACGTGCCGGAAGAGATGCGCGGCACCTACGCCGGTATGGCCCACCCCGCGATCATCGACCACCTCACCGCGCTCGGCGTGAGCGCGGTCGAACTCATGCCGGTCCATCACTTCGTCAACGACTCGTTCCTCGTGGACAAGGGACTGTCGAACTACTGGGGCTACAACACGATCGGGTTTCTGGCGCCCGACTTCAAATACGCCTCGAACCTCAACCCTGGCAGCCAAGTGCAGGAATTCAAGGCCATGGTGCGGGCCCTGCACGAGGCCAACATCGAGGTGATCCTCGACGTCGTCTACAACCACACCGGCGAGGGCAATCACATGGGTCCCACGTTGTCGTTCCGTGGGATCGACAACGCGGCCTATTACCGGCTCGTCGACGACAGCCGGCAGCACTACATGGACTACACCGGCACGGGCAACACCCTCAATGTCCGGCAACCGCACGCGTTGCAGCTGATCATGGACTCGCTGCGCTACTGGGTCACCGAGATGCACGTGGACGGTTTCCGTTTCGACCTCGCCGCCACCCTGGCCCGCGAGTTCTACGACGTCGACCGCCTGTCGTCGTTCTTCGAACTCGTGCAGCAGGACCCGGTGGTCAGCCAGGTCAAGCTGATCGCGGAGCCGTGGGACGTCGGGCCCGGTGGCTACCAGGTCGGCAACTTCCCCCCGCAGTGGACGGAGTGGAACGGCAAGTACCGCGACACCGTCCGCGACTTCTGGCGAGGCGAACCGTCGACCATCGGCGAGTTCGCGGCACGCATCACCGGATCGGCCGACCTGTACGAGACGTCGGGGCGCCGACCGGTCGCCAGCATCAACTTCGTCACCGCCCACGACGGATTCACGCTGCGCGATCTCGTCTCCTACAACGAGAAACACAACGAGGCCAACGACGACGGAAACAGCGACGGAGAGAGGCACAACCGCTCGTGGAACTGCGGTATCGAGGGTGAGACGGACGACAAGACCGTGGTGGCATTGCGCAAACAGCAACAGCGCAATTTTATCGCGACGCTGTTCATGTCCCAGGGCGTTCCGATGCTCTGCCACGGCGACGAACTCGGACGAACTCAGCAGGGCAACAACAACGGCTATTGCCAGGACAACGAGCTGACCTGGATCGACTGGGACAACCTCGACGACGACCTGCTGAACTTCACGCGGACGGTGTCCGCGCTGCGCGGCAAGCACCCGATCTTCCGCCGCCGCCGGTTCTTCGACGGCCGCCCCGTCCGACGGCGCGGCGCCGATTCGCTCCCCGACATCGCCTGGTTCACCCCGGACGGTGCAGAGATGACCGAGGAGGACTGGGGATCGGGCTTCGGCCGCACGATCGCGGTCTTCCTCAACGGCCAGGGCATACCCGACCGCGACGGCCGCGGGCAACGGCGTGTCGACGACTCGTTCCTGATGTGCTTCAGTGCGCACCACGAGGCGATCGACTTCCACCTGCCGGCGGACGAGTACGGCCAGACCTGGGAGGTCGTCATCGACACCCTCGACGGCAAGGGCGACGGCAGCGACACACCGCGGGTGGTACGCGCCAAGGACGTCGTGCCCATCGGCCCGCGTGCCATCGTCGTGCTGCGTCGAACAGACTGACGGGCATGTCGGTACCGTCCTCCACCTACCGTCTGCAGGTACGACAGACCTTCACCCTGCACGCTGCCGCGGGCGTCTGCGACTACCTCGCGACGCTCGGGTCGGGCGCTGCCTACCTCTCCCCGCTGCTGGTGTCGGAGAAGGGGTCCGACCACGGTTATGACGTGGTCGCCTTCGGCACTGTGGACCCCGCGCGTGGCGGGGTCGACGGGTGGACGCGGCTTCTGGCCGGGGCCCGTGCGCGTGGACTGCGTGTCGTCGTCGACATCGTGCCAAACCACACCGGTGTCGCCACGCCAGCCGACAACGCGGCCTGGTGGGACGTGCTGCGCCTCGGCCGCAGGTCCGAGTACGCGTGCTGGTTCGACATCGAGTGGGCGTCGGGCCGAGTCCTGCTCCCCGTACTCGGTGACGACTTCGAGCCCGCGCAGCTCGAGGTCGCCGGCGCCGGCGAGATTGCCGAGCTGCGCTACTACGAGCACCGCTTCCCCATCGCGCCGGGAACCGCCGGAACGGACGCCGCCGAGGTGCATGACCGGCAGCATTACGAGCTGGTCAGTTTCCGCCGGGCCGACACCGAGCAGAACTACCGCCGGTTCTTCGCCGTCACAACCCTTGCGGGACTGCGGGTCGAGGACCCTGAAGTGTTCGACGCGACGCACGAGCAGATCGGCCGCTGGCTGCGCGAGGACGGCATCAACGGGGTGCGCATCGACCATCCGGACGGCCTCGTCGATCCGCTCGGCTACCTGACCCGGCTGCGCGAGCTCGCCGGACCGGACGCGTGGATCACCGTGGAAAAGATCCTCGAACCCGGAGAGGTGCTGCCTGCCGAATGGCCGGTGCAGGGCACGACCGGTTACGACGCGATGACCGAGGTGAGCGGGCTGTTCGTCGACACCGACGGTGAGACACCGTTCACGGCGCTCTATGTCGAGGTCACAGGCGACGAGTCCGACTTCGCCGCCCACGTGAGCGCGGGCAAGCGATTCGTCGCGACGACGATCCTGCAGGCCGAGATCTCGCGACTCGCCCGGCTGGCGCCCGGCATCGAGCACGCCCGCGAGGCTCTTCTGGAACTCGTGGTCGCTTTCCCGGTCTACCGGTCCTACCTGCCTACCGGAGCCGGTGACCTGGCGACCGCAATGGAGGCCGCGCGCACCGCGCGTCCTGAACTCGCCGAGCCGATCGCGGCGCTCGCCACCCGCCTGGCCGACCCGGCCGACGAACTGTGCGCCCGATTCCAGCAGACCACCGGCGCGGTCATGGCCAAGGGGGTCGAAGACACCGCTTACTACCGCTACACCCGCTTCGTCGCCCTCAACGAGGTCGGCGGCGATCCAGGCCACTTCGGCCTGGCACCAGGGGCGTTCCACGCCGCCCAACAGCGTCGGCAGGCGACTGCCGCGCAGAGCATGACGGCGCTGTCCACGCACGACACGAAGCGCGGCGAGGACGTGCGGGCCCGCCTCGCAGTCGTCAGCGAGCTGCCTGACGAATGGTCGGCATTGGTGCGCGGCCTGATGGCGGCTGCCCCGATCGCCGACGCGTCGTTCGCGTACTTGCTCTGGCAGACCTTCGCCGGTGCCGGCTTGATCGCGCGCACCCGGATGCACGCCTACGCGGAAAAGGCGATTCGCGAGGCCGCGCTGTCAACCAACTGGATCGATCCGGACGAAGCCTTCGAGGCGAGCGTGCATGCCGCGGTCGATGCTGCCTACGACGACCAGACCATGCGCGCAGCGTTGACGGAATTCCTCGAGCGCATCGAGCCGTTCGCGCGGTCGAACTCGCTCGGGCAGAAATTGGTGCAACTCACGATGCCCGGTGTCCCGGACGTGTATCAGGGCACTGAGCTCTGGGAGGATTCGCTCGTCGATCCCGACAACCGCCGCGCTGTGGACTTCGACGCACGCGGGTCCCTACTCGACACCCTGGACGCTAAGGACGAGGCCCCGGCGATCGAGTCCGACGGACTGGCCAAGCTCTGGGTGGTCTCACGTGCGTTGCGACTGCGGCGCGACTGGCCGAGCCTGTTCACGCGATACGCAGCCCTCGAGGCGAACGGCGTCGCTGCCCGGCATGCCGCCGCCTTCGACCGCGGCGGCGCGATCACGGTTGCCACGCGGTTGCCGGTCGGTTTGCAGCGCGCGGGCGGCTGGCACGACACGACACTCGACCTCGGCACGGCAGTGACCGACGTGATCTCCGGCGGAGAGTACGAGGGCGAGGTCGCGCTGGCCGAACTGCTCGCCGACTACCCGGTCGCCCTGCTGGTGCGCTGACCGCGCCGGTGCGGCACCGACGCTGCCTCAGGACGCGTCCCACCGTCCGTCCGCCCTCGCCGCCTCCATCTGCGCCAGACCCGACGGACGCATGCGCCCCTCGGTCACGAGGCGTTCGGCCAACTCACGGTTACGCGGGGACCAGGTCGACCTCGGTTTGCGGGGCTGGTAGCGCAGCAGGTAGCGGTCGTCGTCGTAGCGCTGCATCTTCGAATCGACCCACCCGAAGCAAAGGGCAGTCTCCAGGGCCTCGGCGAAGCTGAGCGACGCTATCGCGGTGCCCTTCTTGGCGAGCACGACCCACAGCCCAGGGTCGCTCGCATGATGAGCGTCGAGCCACTGCTCGAATGCGCCGCCTGTCGCGAACGGCCGCACTGCCCATCCGTCGACGGGATGACGCTCGCCGCCGTCATCGGTCATGTCAGTCCGGTCCAGCAAGGCGCGCCGTCAAACTCGGCACGTCCAGGTTACCCACCGGATAGCGCGGGTTCATCGACTCGAGCGTTTCGCGAACCAGTTCGCCGACGGCCCAGTTGCGGTACCCCTTCGAGTCCGCGGGTACGACGTACCACGGCGCGATATCGGTGTCGCACTTCTGCAGCATCGCCTGGTACGCAGCCTGATAGTCCGCCCAGTGCGCGCGCTCGTCGATGTCGGCCTCGTTGAACTTCCAATGTTTGTCCGGACGGGCGAGACGACGGAGCAATCGCCGGCGCTGCGTCTCGCTCGAAATGTGCAGAAAGCACTTGAGCACTGTCGTGCCGCTGTCGACGAGTTCTTTCTCGAAGTCGTTGATGGCGTCATACCGCGCGCTCCACACGTCCTCGGGGACGAGGTCGTGAACCCGCACCACCAGCACGTCCTCGTAATGCGAGCGGTCGAAAATCCCGATGACACCAGGTGGCGGCAACTGTTTGCGAATCCGCCAGAGAAAGTCGTGGCGCAATTCGGCCCGCGTCGGTTTTCCGAACGCGGTGTACCGCACGCCGATCGGTCCGCACGCGCCGATGACGTGCTCAGTCGTGCCGCCCTTGCCGGCGGTGTCGATGCCCTGCAGCACTATCAGCAGGCTGCGCTTGCCGCCCTCGGCCGCCTCCGCCCAGAGCTTCTCCTGCAGGTCCGCGATATCGTCCGCGGTCTCAGCGAGTTCCCTCACCAACCTCGACGGTTTTTTCGGCTTGCCGTTCTTCTTCCGAGGTTGCTCGGGGCGTCCCGACGGGTCGATATCGGCGAGGAGTCCCGAGCTGTTGGCGAAGGCGAGTGCGGCACGAATGGATCGGTGCGTGGCCATGCGCGCAGCCTAGGGGACCTCGCGATGAGCTCGGCCACGCCAACCATCGGGTGATCAACACAGAGATGTGCGCGTCCTGGAGCCTGTCGCATAATCGGCGAGCCTCCGCGTGTTGATCACGAATTGTTAAAAGATCTTGTGATGGCGAAGGGGTTTCGGCCGGTAGATCGGGATCAGCCGTTCTTGTTGCCGCCGGATATGCGGGATTGGCTGGGCGCC
>JBBQZQ010000034.1:0-41356 GCA_038207565.1 Mycobacteriales bacterium | reverse complement strand
GTTCGGGTCGTGCACGGACCCGCCGATGTTCAGCTTGACCCCCGACGCGGTCAGTTCCTCGACGATGTTGCGGGCGTCGGTCAGGGACCGCGCGAGCCGGTCGAGCTTGGTGACCACGAGGGTGTCGCCGGACCGGCATGCGGCCAGAGCCTCGCGCAGCCCGGGCCGAGCTCGGTTCGCGCCAGTCAGGCCGTGGTCGACGTAGATCCGGTTCGGCTCCACATCGAGAGCGCTCAGCGCGTCACGTTGGGCGGTGAGGGCATTATCGCGGGCGGGTCTTCTGGGAATTGGCGAGGCCGGCACCCGCTCGCGGTATACCGGTTTGGCCTTTGCGTCTGCAGTGTCCCGCTCACCGCCGTTCCGCTTACGGGACGGGCTGCGGCGAGCCTCATGAACGAAGCGCTCTTGCGTTGAGTCGGGCGGCGTTGCTGTCAGTCGCGAGTGATGTTGTGACGTTGGTAGTGGCGGGCGACTCGGGCGCGGTTGCCGCAGGCGGCCGAGCACCATTCGCGGCGAGGGTGTTGTTTGACGAAGTAGAGGACGCATCCCGGTGCTTGGCAGGCGCGAAGGGCGAGGCCGAATGCGGCGCTGAACAGGGCTATCGCCTCGTCGGCGATCTGCGAGATCGCGGCGTCGGTGGCGGACTTGCCGGTCTTGGTTGAGCGTCTCGGCGCACCGTTGTCGAACAGCTCCAGTGCCGACCAGCGGGGGGCGTGGGCGGCAGCCTTGTTCAGCTCGACGAGAGCGCGGCCGGTGTCTATGAGATCCGACGCGGCTCCGGGCCGGTGGTCGGCGGTTGTCTCGGCGGCCAGCCTGCGCATCGCATTGCGCAGATCCCGCGCCAAGATCCACGTTTGCCGCAGCCGTGCCGCCGAGATCGAGTCCAGCTCAACCTCCACCGCTACGTCGAGACAGTCGGCAACCGCGACCAGCCAGTCAGCTGTTTGCTGGGGGGTTTCCAGTGCGTCGTGCACCCCGTCTCGGTTGGCCCAGATGGTGTTCATGAGCTCGACGGGTAGCGGCTCGCCTAGAAGAGGCGCGGAGGTGGTCACGGCCTCACCATACTTGAGCTAATGGCACGTAGCCAGTCTAACCATTTGACAAAGTCACTCCGGATCGCACATGCTCCTAATGTCAACGTCCATGTGTTACCGTTAGAAACAACGGAGAGGGCACCCATGTCCACCATCGCCCCGATCGAACCCGCCACCGCCACCGGAGAGGCCGCCGATCTGCTCGCGCAGACCCAGGAGGCCCTCGGACTCACGCCTAACATGGCCAGGGTGATGGCCAACAGCCCGGCCCTGCTCAAGGGCTACCTGTCGCTGTCCGGTGCGCTCGGCGGCGGCGTACTGCCCGCCGGTGTCCGCGAGCAGCTCGCCATCGCCACCGCTGAGTACAACGGCTGCGAGTACTGCCTATCCGCGCATACCTACATCGGCGCGAACATCGCCAAGGTAGAGGCCCTCGAGCTGGACAAGGCCCGGACCGGCCGCTCGGAGAACAAGCACACCGAGGCGCTGCTGACGCTGTCCGACGCGATCGCGCGCGGACGCGGTCAGGTCAGCGAAGCCGTTCTGGCCTCCGCCCGCGCGGCGGGCGTGACCGACGCCGAAATCGGCGAGGTCGTCGGTCACCTGGCTCTCAACGTGCTGACGAACTACTTCAACATCCTGGCCGGCGTCGAGAACGACTGGCCGGTTGTCACCCCGGCCCAGCCGGCAGCCTGACGACTGGCGGCGAAGGTCCAGTCATGGCTCGGCAGCCCAGCGCCTGTCCCGTGGGGTTTCACGAGGGCGAGCTCGCTGTGCAACGCCGCGCCGGCGTGGCCGCACAAGCTGGACGGCTGGCCGGGATGCTCGCCCCCGGCGAGCTGCGGGGCGGATTCGCGCGCTTCCTGGCCGATCGGACCTTCGCCGCTTTCACCGCACGCGACGCCGACGGCCGGCTCTGGGTATCGCCAGTGGTCGGCGCTCCAGGGTTCCTTGACGCGACCGGGCCGACCACCCTGACGGTGCACACCGTCCCACGCGCGGGTGACCCGTTGTCCGACCTATCGCCCGGGCAGCCCGTCGGGATGGTCGTCGTCGAGTTCGCCACCCGGCGGCGCGTCCGGGTCAACGGCCGCCTGGCTGCCGTGGCACCGGATGCGCTGAGCATCGAGGTCGAGCAGGCCTACGGCAACTGCCCGCAGTACATCCAGCAACGCGTCTTGCACTCGGCCCAGGACACCGACCTCGGTCCGGTACGGCGCACTGCCGGGCTCACCGCCAAGGACGAGGACCTCATCTCTCGAGCCGACACCTTCTTCATCGGCACCACCCATCCCACACGGGGCGCGGATGCCTCGCACCGCGGCGGGCCGCCGGGCTTCGTCCGGCGCGACGGCGACCGGCTCTGGTGGCCCGACTACTCCGGCAACAACATGTTCAACACGTTAGGCAACCTCACCATCGACCAGAGCGCCGCACTGCTCGTTCCTGACTTCGTCACCGGCGCGACAATCCAGCTCTCCGGCATCGCAGAGCTCGACTGGACCGCCCCCGGCACACCCGGCGACGACGACGGCACCGGACGCCTGGTCCGTTTCACCACTGAGCAGGTTGTGTCCGCGCACCTGCTCCCGCTGCACACCGACACTGTCACGCCCTACGACCTCAACCCCGACCTGACCGACCAGCACGGCTGAGCTGACGCCACGCCCACCCAGAGGAGGACACCAACCATGACTGAATCCCGCCCACCGTTCCCACCGTTCGATGGTGAGAGCGCGCTAGCCAAGGTCCAGGCCGCCGAAGACGCCTGGAACACTCGCGACCCCGAGCGCGTCAGCCTCGCCTACACCGAGGACTCGGCCTGGCGTAACCGCGACGTCTTCCTTACCGGCCGGCCCGCCATCGTCGAGTTCCTCACCGCCAAGTGGGAACGCGAGCTCGACTACGTCCTACGCAAGAGCCTGTGGGGATTCCGGGAAAACCGCATGGCCGTGCGGTTTCAGTACGAGTGGCACAACACCGCCGGGCAGTGGTTCCGCTCCTACGGCAACGAGCTCTGGGAGTTCGACGAACGCGGCCTCATGCGGCGTCGCGAAGCCAGTATCAACGACACCACCATCACCGAGGAGCAGCGCCGCTACTTCGGCCCGCGCCCGGACGACCAAAGCGGCTCCGGGCACGACATCCCGCTGCACTAGCCGCCCGCCCGACACGAACAGGAAACGATCATGACGGAGAGCAACGGCAGCACCCGCCTGGCCTACATCCTCGGCGTCCCCCTCGCCGAGGGAGCGCAGCGACAGTGGCCGCAGATGGGCGAGGTCGTGCGTGGCCGCGACCTCATCGCCTCCGTCGAAGGAAACTTCACGGAGCTCACCCTCGAAGTCGGCCGGCGCCTGCAGCTCGGCGACGTCATCGTCGTCGAATGGACGTGCAACTACGGTGACGGCCGCCTTTACCGCAACGTCACCATCGCCGAGCTGCGTGACGGCGAAGCCCACCGAGTGACCGACTACTGGGGCGAGCCAGTCACCACCCCCACGTGGCGAGAAGCGATGACTGATCCGCTGGAAATGCCGGGCGACGGCACCTGGAAAGACAACGGGCATCTGCACCATCACTGACCGTCAGGCCTTGCAGCGCAGCTGTTCGCGCAGCGCCTGGAAGGTAACGACCTCGTAAACCATCCGCGTCACGCGCTGGCGGCCGCGGGTGTCGTGATCTCGAGGGATCCTTCTCCCGCTGTGTTCACAACCGTCTCGCTGGACCATGCTTTACCGGCACTTCAGATATACTGCGCGACATTCGTATATACTACTGCTATGGCGAAGCATCTGGTTGACCTCGACGAGACGACGCTCAGCGCAGCCCGCGTGGAGCTTGGCACCACGACAATCAAAGACACGGTCAACGAGGCGCTTCGCCGGGCTACGACCCGGCGAGAACGCCGCGTCGCGGCAGCGTTGGACCTGCTGGCCGACGCACGTCTCGACGATCGTGCCGACGCGTGGCGCTGACCCATCTGCTCGACACCAGCGTGGTGAAGCGGCTGGGTCGCCCTCAGGTGCGCGAGGTCGTCGAGCCCCTCGCTGCGGCCGGCCGGCTCGGCCGCCCGAGCATCTGCGACCTCGAGGTCGGTTACTCAGCGCGCAACGCTGAGGAGTGGGACCAACTCGTGGGTGCGCTGGACGCGTTCGATCCGGTTGCCACGACGGCCGCCCACGTACGGCGCGCTCTTCAGGTTCAGCGCTTGCTGGCCCAACGCAGCCAACGTGGACGCAAGATTCCTGACCTGCTTGTTGCGGCCGCGGCGGAGGAGCTCGACGTTTCCGTCCTGCATTACGACGCCGACTTCGACCTTATCGCCGCGGTCACCGGGCAACCCTGCCAGTGGATCGTGCCAGCAGGAACCATCGAGTAGCCGAGGGGACGTTCCGCAAGCCGATCCCATCTGGAACCGCTGTCGGCCTGCCCGCATAGGTGCTTCAACGGAACGGCCAAGATCATCCGCCGTTCGATAGGGCCCGCCGTGTTCGACCTTCGCATCGCGGGCGCAGAGGGTTCCCCGGTTCAACGTTGATCGCGACGGGCAGGGCGGCCTCAACGGACACGGTGGCGCCAGCGTGCCGTGCTCGTCTACCAGCGCCTCTACCGATATCGGGAGAACCACTTCAGGCGGGCGCCTGTCGAGTTCGGCCAGTCGGGCGAGGGCTTCGGCATCGACGCTCCCGGCGACGACCACGTGCGCCTCGGGGACCGCCCACGTCGGCAAGCTAGGAGGACAGCAGGCTCATCTCGAAGGTGTAGCGAGCCGCGGCATAGACGTGACTGCCGAACTCGACGACGGTGCCGTGGTCGTCGTAGGCCGTGCGCTGCATCGTGAGCAGGGCCGCGCCTTTCCGCTCGCCGAGCAGGCGCCCTTCGGACGTCGTCGCGCAGCGCGCTCCGATCACCTGCGTCGCCGAGTGCAACTGGATCCCGGAGCGGCGCAACAGGTCGTACAGCCCGGTTCTTTCCAGCGCCTCGGTCGTGATCGTCAGGCGAGCCGCAGGCAGGTAGTTCGTCATGTGGGCGATCGGCTGGTCCATGGCGCTGCGCAGTCGCACGATCTTGGTGAGCGGCGTGCCTGCGTCGACGCCGAGCGCCTCGGCGATCTCGGCGGGCGCGTCCACGACCGTGTTGAGCAACACGTGGGTGCGCGGCCGCTGGCCGCTGGAGTCGAGGTCGTCGAACAGGCTGCTGAGATTGAGTGACCGGCGCACCTTGGGGGACACGACCCGGGTGCCCACGCCGCGCTGACGCACCACCAGGCCCTTGTCGACTAGGTATTCCATGGCTCGCCGCATCGTCGGACGGGAGACCGCGAGGTGCTCGGCGAGTTGGACTTCGTTCGACAGGCGAGTGCCGGGCGTCAACCGTCCTTCGAAGATCGCGCGCTCCAGCTGCACCGCTACCTGGAAGTAGAGCGGCACCGGCGACGTCCGATCGACGGCGAGCTCCTGCGCGTCGGCCGGTAACGGTCCCACTCGGGGTGGCATGGCCTCAGTATGTACTTACAAACGAACAAACTTCAATGAACGTTTGTAAGGACAAAGTCTTGACAGGCATACGGCCGCCCGAGTTTTATTGCAGCCACGAAGTCAAGGGGCGCGAATGAACACGCTTGAGCACTGGATCGGTGAGACACGGGGGTCCAGACGGCCGACGACCGCGTACCCCTCGCGATGGACATCTATCGCGAGGACACCTTCGGGCCGTGCATTCGGTGCTGCGGTCCGAGGCGGGCGAGGACGCGCTCGAGTTGGTCGACGCGAACAAGGACGGCAACGGCACGGACTCTTCACGGCCAGCGGGGGGACGCCGTACGACGCTTCCAGCGCGAGGTGCGCGTCGGGATGATCGGCATCAACGTCCCGCGCCCGGTACCGCTGGAGTGCTGCTCCTTCGGGGCCTTAAAAGAACTCGCTCTGCGGACGGCGTCCTGAGGCGTCGGTCTTCGGCTCCAACACAAGTTTTCTCGAGAGGGGAACGACATGAACCGTCCACGACGCAGATTGCTCATCGCCGCGGTTGCTTCGATGGCCGTAATTTCGGCGTGTAGCAGCGCCAACTCGGTTAATGTGCAGCACGACAAGACGGGCGGGGGCTCGGGCGGATACCACTACAAGATCGAGGTGGTCACCCATGGCGGGGCCGGCGACTCGTTCTGGAGCATCGTCAAGGCGGGGGTTGTCCAGGCGGGCAAGGACATGGGCAACAGTGTCACCTACCAGAGCAGCGGCGACCCCACCCAGCAGTCGCAACTGATCGACGCGGCCATCAACCAGAAACCCGACGGGCTCGTGGTGTCGATGGCCAACCCCGAGGCGCTCAAGGCGTCTGTGAAGCGCGCGGTGGCAGCGCACATCCCGGTCATCGTGATCAACTCCGGGGAGGCGCAATTCCAGGACTACGGCGCGCTGTCCTACATCGGATCCGATGAGGGTGTTGCCGGGCAGGCGGTGGGCTCGGCCCTGAAGTCCGACGGCGAGAAGAACGTCCTCTGCGTCGTCCAGGAGGCCGGCAACGTGTCCCTCGAGCAGCGGTGCGCGGGCGTCAAGACCGGTCTCGGCGGTACGGTCACGAACCTGCAAGTCGACAACAACAATCTTCCCGGTGCGCAGTCCCTCATCCAGGCCAAGCTGCAACAGGACAAGTCGATCGACGGCGTGGTCACCCTCGGTGCGCAGGTCGCGGCGGTCGCCGTATCGGCGATCAAGGGTGCACACAGTTCGGCCAAGCTGGCGACCTTCGACCTCAACGCCGACGTCGCGAAGTCCATCCTGAACGGGTCGATCCTCTTCTCGGTGGACCAGCAGCCTTACCTGCAGGGCTACCTGGGCGTTCAGATGCTGACGCTCTACAAGTCCAACCTCAACGTCCTCGGTGGCGGTCAGCCGGCGCTGACGGGTCCCAACCTGATCACCAAGGCGAATGCGGCTGCGGTGCTCAAGCTCGCGGCAGCGGGGACCCGATGACCACGGCGACCGTCGGCTCCGACGAACGAGTTGTCAACGTAGGGTCGCTGCGCAAGCTGCTCCTCAAGCCCGAGTTCGGCGCGGTCGTCGGACTGATCGTCATCTTCGTGTTCTTCTCCGTCGAGTCGAGCATCTTCCGCTCCGCCGACGGCGCGGCCAACTGGCTCGACCAGGCGTCGATCGTCGGTCTGATGGCGGTCCCGGTCTCGCTGTTGATGATCGGCGGGCACTTCGACCTGTCCGCGGGCGTCCAGACCGCCACCGCCGGGCTCGCCACCGGCATCATGACGACTTACTGGGGTCTCGAGGTATACGCCTCGATGTTCGTGTCGTTGCTGTTGATGCTGATGATCGGCTTCGTCAACGGGTTCCTCGTAACGCGGACGGGGCTGCCGAGCTTCATCATCACTCTCGGCATGTTTCTCGGCCTGCAGGGACTGAATCTCGGCGTGACCAAGCAGGTGACCAATACCGTGCAGGTGAGCAACCTGGACCTGGTTCCGGGATACACGCCCTTGAAGGACGTGCTGGGCAGTGTGATCACGCTCGGCGGTGCCGGTTTCCAGATCGCAATCGTGTGGTGGGCCCTGTTCGCCGCCCTCGGCGCGTGGTTGCTGCTCAAGACCCGATTCGGCAACTGGGTGTTCGCCACCGGCGGGGAGGCCACGTCGAGCAAGAATGTCGGCGTTCCCACCGACCGCACGACGGTCGCGTTGTTCATGATGACCTCGGCGATGGCCTGGTTCGTGGGTAATACGCAGATCGTGCGATTCGGCACCATCCAGGCCCAGAGCGGCATCGGTCAGGAACTGATCTACATCGTCGCCGCGGTGATCGGTGGGTGTCTGCTCACCGGCGGTTACGGGTCGGTCATCGGCGCATCGGTCGGCGCGCTGATCTTCGGGATGACGCAGGCCGGCATCGTCTACGCCGGCTGGAACTCGGACTGGTTCAAGTTGTTCGTGGGCGTGATGCTCCTTCTGGCCGTCCTTGCCAACCAATACGTGCGGCGGATCGCCGCGCAGAGCAGGAGAAGTTAGCGATGACAGCGATCCACGTGACCGACGAGACACAGGAACGCGACGGTGACGCGCCGCTCCTCGAGATCCGCAACATCACCAAGACCTTCGGCAGCGTCATCTCGCTGGCCGACATATCGACAACGGTCGGCGCAGGGAAGGTGACCTGCGTGCTCGGCGACAACGGCGCGGGCAAGTCGACGTTCATCAAGTTGCTTTCCGGTGTCCACCAACCGGACCAGGGTGAGCTGTTGATCGACGGCAAGCCGGTTCAGTTCAACGCCCCTCGCGACGCCCTGTCTGCCGGCATCGCCACGGTCTTCCAGGACCTGGCCATGGTTCCGCTGATGGCGATTTGGCGGAACTTTTTCCTGGGGTCCGAACCGACCAAGGGCTGGGGTCCGTTCAAGCGGGTCGACGCCGAGAACGCCAAGCAGATCACCCGCCAGGAGATGAAGGACATGGGGATCGACATCCGCGACCCCGACCAACCGGTCGGGACCCTGTCCGGTGGCGAGCGGCAATGCGTCGCGATCGCGCGGGCAGTGCACTTCGGGGCGCGATTGCTGATCCTCGATGAGCCGACCTCCGCCCTGGGCGTCAAGCAGTCCGGTGTGGTGCTGAAGTACATCGTCCAGGCTCGGGACAAGGGTCTCGGCGTCATCTTCATCACCCATAACCCGCACCATGCCTACCCAGTGGGTGACCGGTTCCTGCTGCTCAAGCGCGGCAAGAGCCTCGGCGACTACGCGAAGTCCGAGATCAGCCTGTCCGAGCTCACCCGGCTGATGGCCGGCGGCGCCGAGCTCGAGCAACTGGCGCACGAACTCGACCGCGAGGGCGACGTCGGGGAGGTCGGCCGGGAACTGCTGGCCGAGACGAAATCGTTGGGCTGACCCGCGCCCCGGCACGTGACGTACGACCGGGACGGAGGTAGGCATATGACAGTCCGTGCGGGCGTGATCGGTGTCGGGATCATGGGGGCCGAGCATGCGCGCCTGTTGGCCGAGGTCCTGTCGGGCAGCGAGGTGTCCGCGGTCTTCGACGTCGACGCGGCACGGGCGAAGATCGTCGGGGGCGCGTGCGGCGCGCAGGCGATGGATGACCCGATGGTGCTCATCAAGGACGACAGCGTCGACTGCGTGCTGATCGCCTCGTCCGACCAGACGCATGAACAATTCGTGCTGGCCGCCTTGGGCGCGGGCAAACCGGTGTTCTGCGAGAAGCCCCTGGCGCCGGACCCCGCCAGCTGCCTGCGGATCCTCACGGCCGAGGCCGAGCAGGGTCGACGATGCGTCAGCGTCGGTTTCATGCGCCGCTTCGACCCCGGGTACCTGGCTCTGCGCGCCGACTTCCGGGGCGGTGCGATCGGACGGGCCGTGATGATGCATTGTGTCCACCGCAACGTGAGCGCGGTCGGGGTGCCGTCACCCGTGCTCATCACCGGGTCGGCGGTGCACGAGTTCGACATTGCGCGCTGGCTGCTCGACGAGGAGCCGGCCTCCATTGCGGTTCACACGCCGCGACCGTCCGGCCGGGCCGGGGGTACGCAGGATCCGATGCTGCTCGTCCTGCGCACGGAGTCCGGCGTGCTGGTCGATGTCGAGGTCTTCCTCAACGCCGGCTACGGCTACGACGTGCGCTGCGAACTCGTGGGGGAGTCGGGCACCGTGCTCCTCGACATGCCGGCGGCCACCGTCCGGCGCACCGCCGGTTCCGCCGCCCGGGTGGTCGGCGCCGATTGGCGGGACCGCTTCGGCGAGGCGTACCGCCGTGAGCTGCAGGACTGGGTTGACGCCGTAGCAGCCGTCGGCGAGTCGGGGGCGGCGTCGGCGTGGGACGGCTACGTCGCGACCGAGGTCGCGCAGGCCGGGGTCCGTGCGCTGAGCACGGGCGCCACCCAGGACATCGTCCTGGCCGACAAGCCGGCGATGTACCGATGAGCGGCCTCGACGCGCTGACCGTCGGCCGGGTCGGCGTCGACCTCTACCCGCAGCAGAGCGGAGTGCCGCTCGGGCAGGTGAGCACCTTCGCCCGCTACCTCGGCGGTACCGCGACGAACGTGGCGGTCGCCGCCGCCCGGCTCGGGCGCCGGACGGCGGTGCTCACCAAGGTCGGGCCCGACGACTTCGGGGGGTACGTCCGCGAGGCCCTCAGTCGGTTCGGCGTCGATCCGAGCTACGTGGGGACGGCGGAGGGCCTGCTGACCCCGGTCGTGTTCTGCGCACTCGACCCGCCCGACGACCCGCCCCTGCTCTTCTACCGGCTGCCCGTCGCACCCGACCTGACGCTCACCCACGACGACGTGCCCTGGGACGTCGTGACCGACGTCGCGCTGCTGTGGGTGACCGGCACGGGCGCCTCGGTCGAGCCGGCGCGCAGTACCCAGCTGGCGATGCTGGAGCGGCGCGGCCGCCCCGGGAGCTGGACCGTACTCGACCTCGACTGGCGGCCGATGTTCTGGAAGTCCCCGCAGGATGCGCGCCGTGAGTACGAGCTCATGCTCACGCACGTCAACGTGGCCGTGGGGAACCGGGCCGAGGTCGAGGTGGCCGTGGGCACGGCTGACC
Source organism: Mycobacteriales bacterium (assembly GCA_038207565.1). Lineage (GTDB taxonomy): Bacteria > Actinomycetota > Actinomycetes > Mycobacteriales > Jatrophihabitantaceae > JALZAI01. Next base: position 30,755 of record JBBQZQ010000034.1, on the reverse strand, counting down.
CCGAGACGGCCGCGCGGAGATTGCTCGAGCGCGGGGTCGAGCTCGCGATCGTGAAGATGGGCGGGTCCGGCGTCCTCGTCGCCACCGCCGAGGAGATGCGCACCGTCGCTCCGCAGCGGGTGGAGGTGGTCAACGGCCTGGGCGCCGGCGACGCGTTCGGTGGCGCCCTGGTGCACGGGCTGCTCGCCGGCTGGGATCCGGTGCGTTGCGCGCGGTACGCGAACGCCGCCGGGGCACTCGTGGCCTCCCGGTTGGCCTGCGCCGACGCGATGCCGACGCTGGACGAGCTGGAAACGCTGGTCGCGGGACCGGGACCGCGCGTCGACGAAGGGGTGCGTTGATGCCGGCGATCAGCGACGAGCGGTGGCGTGCCCTGCTCGAGACCAGGACGTCGCGGCCCAACGAGATCGCCGTGGCCTACGCGGCGCGGCGGCGGCCGAGCGAACTGGTCAACGACCGCGGGACTATGTTCCTCGTCGCCGCTGATCACCCGGCTCGCGGTGCGCTGCGTTCGGGCCCTGACCCGATGGCGATGGCCGATCGACGCGGCATGCTCGAACGGCTCGTGATCGCACTGGGGCATCCCGACGTCGACGGCGTGCTGGGATCGCCGGACGTGGTGGAAGAACTGCTGCTGCTGGGTGCGCTCGAGGGCAAGATCGTGATCGGTTCGATGAACCGCGGCGGCCTGGACGGCGCCAGCTGGACGATGGACGACCGGTTCACCGGCTACGACGCGGCGAGCATCGCGGCCTGCGGGCTGGAGGGCGGCAAGATGCTGCTGCGCATCGACGACGACGACCCGGCCGTCGCGTCGACGATCGCCGCCTGCGCGAAGGCGGTCACCGAACTCGCGGCGCACCGACTGGTGGCGATGGTCGAGCCGCTGCCGTACCGCCGAGAGGACGGTGCGCTGGTCCTGCAGCAGGATGCGCGAGCGCTCGCCCGGGCGGTGACCGTAGCGTCCGCGCTCGGCACGACCAGCGCGTACACCTGGCTCAAGACACCCGCCTGCGACGACCCCGACATCGTGTACTCGGCGACAACGCTGCCGTGCGTCGTGCTGGGCGGCCTGCCCGGTCCGGACTTCGCCGAGCAGGTGGCGTCCTGGGCGCGGACGCTGCGCCAACCGGTAGTGCGTGGACTGGTGATCGGCCGCACCGTCCTCTACCCGGACAACGGCGACGTCGCCGGCGCGGTGGACGCCGCCGCCAAGGTGCTGCGCGCCGCGACCGAAGGTCTGGACGAATGACCCTGCACGTTGCGTCGCGCGGCGAGCCGGTGACCGTGACCCCGGAATCGGCGGGCTGGCAGTTCAGCGGGCTACGCATCGTGCGACTCGCGCCCGGCGTGGAACAGATCGTCGAGACCGGCGCGTCGGAGATCTTCGTGCTTCCGCTCGCCGGTGCGGTGACGGTTGCCGTGCTCACCGCGCGGGGTGAGCGCGAGCAGGAGTTCGAACTCTCCGGTCGGGAGTCGGTGTTCTCCGCCGTCACCGACTTCGCTTACGTCGGTCGCGACAGCACGGTGCGCCTGGCCACAGCCCGGGGGGCCGAGATCGCGGTGCCGTCGGCACGGTGCAATACTCGGCGACCCGCGCGGTACGCCGCGGCCGAACAGGTTCCGGTCGAGGTGCGCGGGGCCGGCGCGGCGACCCGGCAGGTGACCAACTTCGGCACACCGGGCGTCTGGGAGCACGCGGAGAAGCTGATGTGCTGCGAACTGATCACCCCGCCGGGGAACTGGTCGAGCTACCCGCCGCACAAGCACGACGCGAGCGAACCGTGCAACGTCGCCCTCGAGGAGATCTACTACTACCGGATCGCCGGTGCCGACCAGCTCACCCCGAGCCCCCGAGGATTCGGTCTGCACCGCACCTACACCGGCGCCGAACACGAGAAGGCCGGTCTGGCCGAACTGGACGAGTCGATCGAGGTCCGAGACGGCGACGTGGTGCTCGTCCCGCACGGCTACCACGGCCCGTGCGTCGCGGCGCCCGGCTACCCGATGTACTACCTGAACGTCCTCGCCGGACCGGGCGCCGAGCGATCGATGGCCTTCTGCGACGACCCCGCCCACGCCTGGGTCCGCGACTCGTGGCCGGGCATGCCGGCCGATCCGCGCTGCCCCGTGACGTCCGCGGCCGGCCGGGTCCCCAAGGGCAGGAGGACCGGCTGATGGCCGAGACCGTCCGGTTGACGACGGCGCAGGCGCTCGTGCGCTGGTTGGTCGCCCAGAGGTCCGAATTACTCGATGGCACCGAGGTAGCCCTGTTCGCCGGGGTGTTCGCCATCTTCGGACACGGCAACGTGCTCGGACTCGGGAGCGCGCTGCACGATGTGCGCGACGCGCTGCCAACCTGGCGCGGGCAGAGCGAGGAAGGCATGGCCCTCGCCGCTGTTGCGTACAGCAAGGCCACCGACCGCCGTCAGGTGATGGTCGCGACGTCGTCGATCGGGCCTGGCGCGCTGAACATGGTCACCGCCGCGGGCCTCGCCCACGCCAATCGCCTGCCGGTCCTGCTCCTACCGGGCGACACCTTCGCCGGGCGGGCACCGGATCCGGTGCTGCAGCAGGTCGAGTCCTTCGCCGACGCCACGGTCAGCGTGAACGACGCGTTCCGTCCGGTGGCGCGCTACTTCGACCGCATCGTCCGGCCCGAGCAACTGCTCGCCTCGCTGCCGCAGGTGGCGCGGGTGCTCACCGACCCCGCCGACTGCGGCCCGGTCGTGCTCGCGCTACCGCAGGACGTGCAGGCCGAGGAGTTCGACTTCCCGGCCACGATGTTCGTGCCGCGGCTGCACCAGGTGCCGCGAACCCGCCCGGACATCGCCGCGATCCGCGAGGCCGCCGAGATCCTGCGCGCCGCGCGGCGTCCGCTCATCGTCGCCGGAGGCGGCGTGCGCTATTCCGGCGCGGGCGCGGCGCTGCTCGATCTGGCCACGAGCCTCGGCGCACCCGTCGCCGAGACGGCGGCCGGGCGAACGGTCGTGCCCGACCCGCACCCCTGCAACGCCGGCCCGCTCGGCACGATCGGGTCGGCCTCGGCGAATGCCCTCGCCGCGGACGCGGATGTCGTGCTCGCCGTAGGCACCAGGCTGCAGGACTTTACGACGTCTTCGTGGAGCGTGTTCGCACCGGACGTGCGGCTGGTGTCGATCAACGCGGCGCGCTTCGACGCCGTCAAGCACGCGGCTCTCGCGGTCACCGGTGACGCCCGCGAATCACTCACCGAGCTCAGCGGACTGCTCGACGGCTGCCGGGCCGACGCCGAGTGGGCCGCGCGCACGCCGATCGAACGTGCTCGGTGGGACGCCCACATCGATGAGCTGCGCGCCGGCGCGGCCCCGGACGGGTCGCTCACCTATGCACAGGTCGTCGGCGTCGTGAACGACGAGAGCGGCCCGCACGACTACGTCCTCGCCTCGTCCGGCGGATTCCCCGGCGAGTTAAACGGCGGCTGGCGCACCGGCGACGCGAGCGCCGGCCCGACGATGGACCTCGAGTACGGGTTCTCGTGCATGGGTTACGAGATTGCCGGGCCGTGGGGAGCCGCGATGGCACGCGCCCGCACCCATCCGGACGGCCTGGTCACCGCCCTGCTCGGCGACGGTTCGTACCTGATGCTCAACTCCGAGCTGTACTCCGCCGCGTTCACCGGCCACCCGTTCGTCGCGGTGGTCTGCGACAACGGCGGGTACGCGGTCATCCATCGCCTGCAGACCAACCAGGGCGCGCCCGGCTTCAACAACCTGTTCGCCGACTGCGCCGGTCCAGGGGCGAAACCAGGGGGAGTGCGGGTGGACCTCAGCGCCCATGCCGCCGCGTTGGGGTGTGCCGTGCTCGACGTCCCGGTGGGCGCATCGCCTGACACCTTGCGCGCCGCCTACCTGCGCGCGCGCTCGCTCGCGCGCTCGCAGAACCGCCCGGCTGTGCTCGTGTGCCGAACGCACGCCTCGACGTGGACCGAGTCCGGCGCTTGGTGGGAGGTCGGCGTGCCGCCGTCGCTGTCCGGTCACGCCGGATACGAGCAGGCCAAGGCGGCGCAGCTGCGTTGGACGGTGACGCCGTGAGCGCGGTGAGCGGGCGGGTGGGGCTCGGGGTGATCGGCGCCGGTTGGATGGGGGCGTTCCATGCCGAGACGCTCGCGCAGCGGGTGCCCGGTGCGCGCCTTGCTGCGGTGGCCGACCCGGTGCCGGGGACGGCGAGCGCCCTGGTGGACCGGTTCGGCGCCGGGCGCGCCTACCTTGACGCCGCCGACCTGCTCGCCGACGCAGACGTTCTTGGTGTCGTGATCGCCGCGCCATCCGCACTGCACGCCGGACTCGTCGAAACCGCGGCAGCCGCGGGCAAGGCGGTGTTCTGCGAGAAGCCGATGGCGCTCACCCTGGCCGACGCCGACCGCGCGATCGCTGCGACCGAAGCCGCCGGCGTCCCGCTTCAAGTCGGCTTCAACCGCCGCTTTGCAGCCGACTTCCGCAGGATGCACGCCGTGGTCATGGCCGGGGGAGTCGGAACGCCGCAGCTGCTTCGCTCGCTCACCCGCGACCCCGAGCTGGCCGACCCGTCCCGCGTCAAGCCGTGGACGATCTACCTCGAGACGCTCATCCACGACTTCGACATGCTCAACTGGCTCAACCCCGGTGCCTGCGCCGTCGAGGTCCACGCGGTCGCCGACGCGCTCGTCCGGCCGGACTGGAAGGAGCGGGGATTGCTCGACACCTCGATCGTCCTGCTGCGCTTCGACAATGGGGCGATGGCGACGGCGGAGGCGAGCTTCCAGGCCGTGTACGGCTACGACATCCGCGGCGAGGTGTTCGGCGCGGGCGGCATGGTCACGGCCGGCGATGTCCGGGCGACGGCCATGACCGCGTACGGCGCTGACGGGGTCAGTGCGCCGACGGTCCGGCTCAACGTCGAGCTGTTCCGCGATGCCTATGCAGCCGAGCTGGCGCACTTCGCCGACTGCGTGCGAACGGGGACAGCGCCGGAGGTGACTGGCGCCGATGCCCGGGCCGCTCTGGCCGTGGCCCTGGCCGCGATCGAGTCGGTGCGGACACGCGCGCCGGCCAAGGTGACGCAGTGAGCCAGGCGTTGTTCCCGCTCGCGGTGTGCTCGGAACTGGTCCTGCTCGACCTCCCGATCGAGGACCGGGCCCGCCGTTTGGACGAGCTCGGGTTCCTCGTCGAGATCTGGGACTGGTCCCGGCACGACCTGCCGACCCTGGCGAGGAGCGACGCGTCATTCTCGTCCATGACCGGCTACCTGCACGGCACACTGACCGACGACGACGGCGCCACCGAACTGCTGCGCACGGCCCGTGCGGCGATCGAGGCGGCGCGGGTGCTCGAGTGCCCGCGACTCAACCTGCACGGCACCGGTCTGGACGGTCACGGCCTGCCGGTCCGGCCGGTCGCTGAGGTGACCGGCGAAATGTGGCTGAGGGCGCGCGACACCCTGGCCCGCATCGCCGAACTGGGCGAGCAGCACGATGTGATGTTCTGCCTGGAGAACCTCAATACCGAGGTGGATCACCCCGGTGTCCCGTTCGCCCGCGCCGCCGACACGATGGCCCTGGTCGCGGCGGTCGGCAGCCCCCATCTCCGGATGATGTTCGACGTGTACCACGCGCAGATCGGCGAGGGGAATCTGATCTCGCTGATCGAGCGGGCCGGTGAGCTCATCGGCGAGGTGCAGGTCGCCGACGTACCCGGTCGCTGCGAGCCGGGTACGGGGGAGATCAACTACCCGGCGATCGCCCAGGCGCTCGTGCGGATCGGCTATCGCGGGGTCGTCGGGTTCGAGGGCCATCCGTCGGGTGAAGACGACGTGGCGCTCGACCGGTTCCGCGCCGCGTTCAGCTGACGGGACTGGTAGGCGCGCGGCGCACGAGTGCCGCGGCGTCCTCGATGTAGCGGTCGGCCAGGACGGCGGCGAGGTCCTCGCGGCCCTCGTCGAGCAGGAGGTTGACCCGGTAGGTGTAGTCGTCCTGCAGCTCGGCGAGCTCAGTGGTCATGTCGATCGTGGTGCTCATTCGTTTCTCCGTGGTGTTGCGGCCCGGGGATGTCCCGGCATCGGGTTCAACTCCGCCCGCGCGGCTATTCGTCCGGGTAGGGCAGTGGCATCGAACACGTTCATTCTCACCGGCCCGTGTTGCGTCCGGTTGCGGCGGTGGGGCCGGCTCAGGAGGGGGTCAGCAAGCGGACCCACCGTCGGGAGGCCGCCGACTCGCTCATGGCGTCGAGGACGGCGGACATCGCCACCGCGTCGCTGATCGTGGCGCCCGTGGGCTTGCCCTCGGCGATCGAGGTCAGGAAGCGGTACCCCTCGATGACCTTGAGATCGTCGTAGCCCATGGCGATCCCGGCGCCGGGCTGGAACGCGCCCAGCTCGCCGTGGCCCGGCCCGACGAAGAGCGTCGTCGTGGTCTGGTTGAGGTACCCGGTGCCCGAGCTGAGGACCAACTCGCCGAGGCGGCGGAAGTCCCACGACACGAAGCCCTGCGTCCCGCGGATCGTGAAACCGTACGTGCATTGATCCCCGACACTGACCCGGCTCGACTCGATCGATCCGCGCGCGCCGTCAGCGAAGCGAACCAGACAGCCGAGGTAGTCCTCGTTCCCGACCGCGCCCAGCTCACCGCCTTCGGCGATGGCGAAGTGGCTTGCGGCACCCGAAGCAACGGGACGCCGGGGGATGAAAATCGCGGTGTCCGCCACCACCTCGGCGATCTCGCCGACGAGATGACGGGCCAGATCGACGCCGTGCGAGACGAGGTCGCCGAGGACGCCGGCGCCGCCGAGGTCACGCTCGAACCGCCAGGACAACACCCCGTGGGGGTGCGCCGCGTAGTCGGAGAGCAGCCGGAAGTCGGCGTTCGTCACGCGGCCGATGGCGCCGTCGGCGATCAGGCTGCGCGCGTGCTCGACAGCCGGGGCGTTGCGGTAGTTGAAGCCCACGGCGCTCTGCACGCCTGCGCCCGACACCGCGTCGGCGACCTGTTGCGCGTCGGCGGTGGACAGGCCGACGGGCTTCTCGATCCACAGGTGCTTGCCCGCCGCCGCGACCGCACAGCCGATCTCACGGTGCACGAAGTTCGGTGCCGTCACGCTGACCGCCTGTACCCGATCGTCGGTCAGCACGTCCTGCCACGTCGAGGTGTCGTCCAGGAAGCCGTACCGGCTGCGGGCGTCAAGACGTCGGTCGTGTTCGGTGTCGACGACCATGACCAGAACCGGCGTCAGAGGCAGCTCGGGATAGTGCTGGGCTAGCCGTGTGTACGACCGGGCGTGCACCTGGCCCATCCAACCGAATCCGATGACGGCGACACCGAAGATGGGTGGCGGGGGCACGGCTCACCCCCCGATCGAGACGAGGAAGTCGATGCTCGCCCGGACGTCGCCGATCGGACCGGCGCCAGCCGGCGGCTCGCCGCCCAGGGCACAGTCCTGCTCGAGCACGTACCACCCGCGGTAGCCCACATCCTCGAGCGCGCGCACACACGCAGCCACGTCGAGATCGCCCTGACCGAGCGGTGTGTACAGGCCGGCGCGGACGGCGTCGAGGTAGCTGGTATTACCGGCGGATACCGTGGCCGCCACCGCGGTGTCGACGTCCTTGAGGTGGACATGGGCGACCCGGTCAGCGTGCTTCGCGAGCAGTTCGGCCGGTTGCATTCCGCCGATGAGCAGGTGCCCGGTGTCGAGACACAGCAGCACGTCGCTGGAATCGAGCAACCGCAGGACCGAAATGCGGTCCTCGATCGCCGTTCCCACATGGGGATGCAAGGTCGGCAACAGGCCGCGGTCACGCGCGATCGTCTGCAGGCGGTCGAGATTGCCGAGCAGCACCGGCCACTGTTCGTCGGTGAGCCGTACCTTGCGGTCGTAGCCGCCGTCGGTGGACCGGGCAGCGAGCACCAGCACCTCGGAGCCGGCCGCGGCCATGGTGTCGATCGCCTCGACAGCCTCGGTCAGGTCCAGGTCGGCGTCGACGTGAAGGGGGACCGGGAGGAACCCGCCGAGCAGGCGCATGCCGTAGCGCTCGAGCGTCTCGCTGACCTTGGCCGGCGCCGCGCCGAGGAACCCGGTCGGGCCGAGCTCGGTCATCCGCAGGCCGAGTTCGCGCATCTCGCCGAGCACCCGGTCAGGACTCAGTTCATGTCCCCAGCCCGGAGCTTCGCAGACGCCCCACGAGATGGGTGCTCCAGCGATGCGGTTACGGACTGACAACGTCGTCATGGCGGACCTTTACCATTAGCATTCGTCTCTAGAGCGCTCTAGCTTACAAAGTATGGTTGCCGTGCTCGACGCGTGTCAACGCGGAGAGCGACCGCACTCAGGAAGGTCACGACATGCCGATCGCGCCGGTGCCCCCGCCGTCCGGTCAGGACCGTCCCCCAACGCTCGAGGACGTCGCTGCGCGGGCCGGCGTATCCCGGTCCTTGGTGTCGATCGTGATGCGGGACGCGCCCGGAGCAAGCGCCGCGACCCGCGAGCGGGTGCGCGCGATCGCTGACGAACTGGGCTACCGCCCGGACAGCCGGGCCCGCTTGCTCGCCGGGCGCCATACCAGGCTGCTCGGCATCACCATGTCGCTGCACAACCCTTTCCACGCCGACGTCGCTGAGGGGATCTACACCGCCGCCGAGCGGCACGGCTACGAAGTGGTGTTGAGCGCGGTGACCCCGTCGCGCACGGCGCGCGCGGCGATCGACACGCTGTTGTCCTACCGGTGCGAGGCGGTGCTGCTGCTCACCCTGATGCGCCGGGACGCGCTCGGTCAACTCGCCGGCCGGCAGCCCGTGGTGATCGTCGGGCAGCCTTCCCCGCACCCCTCGATCGACGCGGTGCGCGTCGCCGACGGCGACGGGGTCGGTCTGGCCGTCGCGCACCTCCTCGGCCTCGGTCATCGCCGGATCGTGTACATCGACGGCGGCCGGGCACCAGGCGCGGCGGCACGCCGGGCGGGGTACCGCTCGGCAATGCGTCGGCTCGGCCATACGGACGACATCCGGGTGATCGCGGCCGGCGAGCGTGAGGAGGACGGCGCCGAGGCGGCACGCAGACTTGCGAGCACTGCCATGCCGGACGCTGTGATCACCTACAACGACCGCAGCGCGGTGGGCGTACTCGACGTTTTCGCGCGTTCGGGCGTCGCGGTGCCGGATGAGGTGTCGGTCGTCGGCTACGACGACAGCCACCTCGCCCGGCTGCCGTACTTACGGCTGACCACAATCAGCCAGGACACCGAGCGGTTGGCCGCGCTCGCCGTTGAGCGTGCCGTCGCCCGGCTCGACGGTCTACCGGTAGAGCAGCACGACGTGGTGCTCACGCCGCACCTGGTCGTCCGTGGCACGACGGCTCGACGGCGGACGTGACCGGGTCGGCGACGGCAGCGAACACCACACTCGGCGCCGCACACGGTGACGAGTAAGAAGTCGCACCTGTTCGACACCGGCAATATCGACGGCAGCGGCGGTACGGGTACCTTCACCGCGCCGAAGAAGGCCGGCAGCTACCCCTTCGGCTGTACCTACCACCCGCAGATGGCGGGAACCCTCGTCGTGAAGTAGGCCGAGCGGGGGTCCTGCCGGCGGGCTCCAGCGCCCCGTCGCGCTGAAGCGGCGGGGAGTCCAGTCGCGGCCGGCGAGTCAGCGGCGATTGGCTGCCTGCCTCCGACAAGAGCACAAACCGTAAGCGGCTCGTTATGGGAACCAGGGCCGTTACGCCGTGCTCCTGGCGGTTGAATGAGACCGGTGAGCGACGTAGCCGTGGGCGAGCACGCACTGCTATCGGACGGGGGTTCGGCAGCGCTGGTGACCTCGGCGGGCTCGGTCGACTGGCTGTGCATGCCGCGGTTCGACAGTCCTCCCGTTTTCGGCCGGCTGCTCGACGACGACGCGGGGCACTTTCTGCTGGCTGCGGCGGGGCGGTCGGCACCGAGTCCGAGTCGGCGGTATCGACTGCCGGGCCTGGTTCTTGAGACGACGTGGTCCGATCCGGACGGAGAACTCGTGGTGACCGACGCCATGGCCCTCGGCCGTCACGAGCGCGGGCACGATCTCGGGCGGACCTCTCCTGGCGTGCTGCTGCGTTCGGCTCGGTGCACCCGCGGTTCGGTGACGGTGCGCATCGAGTACGCGCCGCGACCGGAGTTCGGCCTGATTCATCCGAGATTTGCGGCGTCGCGCGGTGTGGTGCGCACGCTTGGCGGAGCCAGCGTTCTGGTGCTCAGCACGAGTGTCGCAATGGACCTCAGCGGCGATCTCGCGTCGGCCACTGTGACGCTAACGCAGGGCCAGCAGCTCGACTTCGCCGTCGCACACTCCGCCGCGTGGGAGCCGGAGCCGTCGGTATGGACGGCGCGCCAGATCAGGCACAGGCTGGCTTCGACCGAAGCTTCGTGGCGCAGCTGGTCGGAGTTGCATCAGCATTACGAGGGGCCGCTGAAGCAGCTGGTCTTGCACAGCGGAGTTGTCCTGCAGGGCCTCACCTTCACGCGCAGCGGCGGTATTGTCGCGGCACCCACGACCAGCCTCCCCGAGGGGGTGGGCAGCGGCCGAACATGGGACTACCGCTACGCGTGGGTCCGCGACGCGAGCATGACCATGCAGGGACTGTTCGTGGCGGCTTGTCCCGACGAGGCCGGCCGGTTCTTCTCCTTCCTCGCCACGGCTGCGGCAACCCAGCTCGATCGAGGTCTCGACCTGCAGATCATGTACGGCGTCGGCGGTGAACGGGACCTCTCCGAGCGCGAGCTGCCGTTCCTGAGCGGATGGCGGGGAAGCGGGCCAGTCCGGGTTGGCAACGACGCGTGGCGGCAGCGTCAGCTCGACGTCTACGGTGCGGTGCTCGATGCCGCGCACACTCTGCGTGCGCAGCTGTCCGACATGGCTGAGGCCACGCGATCGTTCCTCGTGGCTGCGGTCGAGGCGGCCGCCGCCCGTTGGCGCGACGACGACCAGGGAATCTGGGAGATCCGGGGCCGCGCGCGGCCGTACCTGCACAGCAAACTGATGTGCTGGGTAGCGCTCGACCGCGGCCTGGCGATGGCCGATCTCCTGCACGTGGACGCGCAGCGCAAGCAGGCCTGGGAGACTGGACGGGCCGAGATCCGGGAAACCATCCTGGCCAACGGGTGGAGTGAGCGGGCCGGTGCATTCACGCAGTCCTTCGGCTCGGACGACCTCGACGCGTCTGGGCTGTGCCTGGCCACCTTCGGATTTCTGCCTCCCGACGACCCCCAGCTGCTCGCCACGATCGATGCGATCGAACGCGATCTCAGCGACGGCGCTGGCCTGCTGTACCGATACCTCGGTGATGACGGCCTGCAGGAGCCCGAGGGCACGTTCCTGCTTTGCACGTTCTGGTTGGCGCAATCGCTGGCCGTTACGGGTCAAGTCGAGCGATCACGCGAAGTCCTGATGCGCGCGGCGGGCTATGCCAACGATCTGGGACTCCTCGCCGAGCAGGTCGACTCGGTGACGGGCGAACTCCTGGGCAACTTTCCGCAGGCGTTCAGCCACCTCGGCCTGATCATCGCTGCCCAGGCGCTGGCGGAGGCGGAGCGTATCAACCCGGAGGGACCCCCGCGATGATCGCCGGCACCGTCAGTTTTTCGACTGGTGCGGGCACCGGCCGCCGCAGGTTTCCGCCTAGCGGGCTAGCCGGATGCCGATGTCGCGTTCCACGCAGGCCCACAACCACGCAGGTCCATAAAGCGGTGTCGCGAAGCCTGTGCACGACCGCCGCGCAGCTGTGCCACCTCATGGGGGACGGACGGGTCCTACACCGCAGTCTGCGAATTACTTGACTCGGTCCAGACCCGGTGGAAGTTTGGACTTGATGGCTATTTCGTCCGAGGCGGCGCTGCGTCAGGCCGGTCTGCGTATCACTAAGCCGCGGGTCGCCGTGCTGGACGTTCTCGTCGAACACCCGCATGCCAGTGCCGACCTGATAACTCGGCAGGTCGCGGCGAAGCTGGGCGAGGTCTCAAGGCAAGTCTCAAGGCAAGCTGGCTATGACGTGCTTGCTGCGTGCGTCGCGGGGATCCGTCCCTGCCTCACGCCGAGCGACGGCGCCGGCTACGCGCTCGACGAAGCCGAAGTCGTCTTCTGGGGTTTCTGCCCCAGCTGTCAGTTGAAACAAGGATCCTCCGTCGAACTAAGGAGTTTCGCGTGACCACACAAGAATCCCGACCGACCACCACCGACGCAGGAGTGCCCGTCGCATCTGACGAACACTCGCTGTCCGTGGGGCCGGACGGTCCGCTGTTGCTGCAGGATCACTACCTGATCGAGCAGATGGCGAACTTCAACCGCGAGCGCATCCCGGAGCGTCAGCCGCACGCCAAGGGCGGCGGCGCGTTCGGTACGTTCCAGGTGACGCAGGACGTCAGCGCTCTCACCCGTGCGGCCGTGTTCCAACCCGGCGCCGAGACGGAACTGCTCATCCGGTTCTCGACCGTCGCGGGCGAGCGGGGCAGCCCGGACACCTGGCGCGACCCGCGGGGTTTCGCGGTGAAGTTCTACACCAGCGAGGGCAACCTCGACATCGTCGGCAACAACACCCCGGTGTTCTTCATCAAGGACCCGATGAAGTTCCAGCACTTCATCCGCTCGCAGAAGCGGCGCGCCGCGAACAACCTGCGCGATCACGACATGCAGTGGGACTTCTGGACGCTCTCACCGGAGTCGGCGCACCAGGTCACCTGGCTGATGGGCGACCGGGGCATTCCGCGGACGTGGCGGCACATGAACGGGTACTCCAGCCACACGTACATGTGGATCAATGCCCAGGGCGAGCGCTTCTGGGTGAAGTACCACTTCAAGACCGATCAGGGCATCGAATTCTTCACCCAGGACGAGGGCGATCAGATGGCCTCGGCCGACACCGATTACCACCAGCGTGACCTCTACGACCACATCGAGGCCGGGGAGTTCCCGAGCTGGACGTTGCACATGCAGGTCATGCCGTTCGAGGACGCCAAGACCTACCGGTTCAATCCGTTCGACCTCACCAAGGTTTGGCCACACGGCGATTACCCGCTGCAGGAAGTGGGTCGGATGACCCTCAACCGCAACGTGACCGACTATCACACCGAGATCGAGCAGGCCGCGTTCGAACCGAACAACATCGTGGCCGGCACCGGGCTCTCGCCGGACAAGATGCTTCTGGCACGGGGGTTCAGCTACTCCGACGCGCACCGCGCGCGGCTGGGCGTGAACTACAGGCAGATCCCCGTGAACTCGCCGAGAGTGCCCGCGCACAGCTATTCCAAGGACGGCAGCATGCGGGTTCAGAACGTCACTGACCCCGTTTATGCGCCGAACTCCTACGGCGGTCCGAAAGCCCAGCCCGAGCTCACCGACGACGGTGGCACGTGGTACTCAGACGGTGAGATGGTGCGCGCCGCGTACACGCCTCGCCCCGAGGACGACGACTGGGGCCAGGCCGGCACCATGGTGCGCGAGGTGCTCGACGACGAGGCTCGCGAGCGACTCGTCAACAACATCGTGGGTCACCTGCTTAACGGCGTGAGCGAATCTGTCCTTCAACGCGCATTCGAATACTGGCGCAACGTGGACAAGAACGTCGGCGATCGGATCGAGGCCGGCGTCCGCGCGAAGAAGGCCGAGAAAGACCCCAAGGCGGAGGAGCAGGCCAATCCGGCGCGCTCGAGCATGCAGGCCAAAGCCTGACCATCGATCCCGGGCTTGCAGTTGACCCGTACTGCGAGCCCGGGATCGGCGGTCCCGCTGCGTGGTCCGAGCGGAATTGGATGCGCCCGCGCTCTCCGACACGCTGATCGCCGCCGCTGCCGATCAGGCCACCGACATCCTGCGCCACGCCGACCTCGCCCTGTCATACGCCGACGCGATCGGGTTCAGGGCAACGTCAGTCATCTGGGGCTGGCCGGTTGCGGCCCGGGCGGCCCACGACATGCACGACCACGACACCGTCGGCGAACTGCTCGCGGTCCTGGAGGCACTAGCCCGTCGGACACCTGCCGCCGCTGCTGCGCTCCGCGCTCAAACTGGCCCGGGCCCGGCTCGCCGGAGTCCGGGCAGACCCCGAGGCCGACGCCGCCTTCGACACCGCAATACCGCACTGCGCCGCGTCGCCGTGCAGGCGCACGCCGGTCACCGGTCACCGGTCACCGGTCACCGGTCACCGGCAAGAGTGTCAGACGCCGGGTAAGCCGTCGTCCACACAAAGGACATTGCCTTCGCTGTCCTTGAACCAGGCGGCCTTTCCCATGCCTTCCATGGAGGCCACTCCGTCGTTCCACGCAACGCCCGGCAAGTCGTACTCCTCGAAGGTGATGCCTTTGTCCTTGAGGTCGCGAACCTCTTTGTCTACGTCATCGACATGCCATTGAGCGATGGTGTGGCCAGCCTGGCCGGCGTACTCGGTCTGGTAGACGCTGAACGTGGACCCACCGGCGGTCTTGTAGATCAGCATGACGCCTTCCATCTCGACGGCCGGCGTCAGCCCCAACTTATCGGCGTAGAAATCGCGCGCCCTCTTGAGGTCACCGGCTGGGATGTTGGCCGTGACCGTGCCGCTGTTGAGCATGACGCCTCCCGACTTCGACCAATCCGCGTCGGCACCTTGTCCCGCTGTCCGCAGGCTAGACCGGGATACCGCCGTCGACAAGGGACCAAAGTCACCAGTCACCCGCCCGCGGAACCCCGCATCCTGGGACGATGGGACCGAACTCCCGGCGTCAAATATGGGCTCGGGCAATGCCCGATCTGCGCGGACGGCCTCAGTTCGCTGTGCGCTGCCTGATCCGGATCCCCTGCTCGATGGGCACGCACTCGGCCCGGCTGCCGCTTGTAGAGTCGAACAAGCCGTTGGACTCTGCAGTGAACGATCCAGCGGGTCGCTGTTCGTCGAGTACGACGGCGGCGAGGTCCAAGCCCAGCGCAAAGACGAGGTCGGCCGCAAAAACGTCAAATGCCCCGGCTCTGGCGGCGTAGAAGATCAGCTCGCCGACGGGGGCGGCCCTGGACAAGGCCCGCAGCGGTAGCTGCGCCGTGGCGGCAATGTCGTCGCCGACATCGTCGGGACCGCCGCCGTGCCTGGGCGTGCGATCCATTGCGAGCAAGGTGAACGGGTAGTCGTCAATCACCACGGCCATCCGTAAGCCCAGGTAGGAGGGCACCGCCAGCACGATGTGGCGCGCGAGGCGGCGGAGCGGGATGAGCAGGTCGGTGCTGGGTCGACCCAAAGCGCGGGTGAGAAGCTTAAAATCCGAGACGAGCGCGGCCGACATGGCCATTTGCGAACTCCGGGCGGCCCGAACGCCCAGACGAAATTCAGGTCCGCACTCGGCAAGGCGCATCGTGCGGGACCGAGGCCAGAGGCGGGTCGGGTCTCGAATGCCACGGCCTCGGTAATGTCAACCTACGCGCACCGCCGATAATGCCGCGTAAAGAGGCCACCGGGCGTCCGCCTGCTGTGCGTCGGCTGCTCGACGTTTCCGCATCGATGGGTCTTCCGACGCGATGGATCTGCCGCATCGACGGCCTCGGTCGCGTGCGACCGCCCGGCTGTCACAGTTGCGGTTGTCAGTCATCGAGGCCCTGCACGAGTTGGGACTGCACAGTGACATCGCACTCGTCGGATTTGACGACATCCAGCGGGGGCTCGGGTGAGTTACCCCGCAACGCACCCCGTCTCGCGACTGTTGTCAGCGCCTGAACCAGCCGGACGACAACGCAGCGTTGTGCGCGCAGCAAGGCCGCGCCGCGAACTGATCGGGTCAGATGGTGATCAGAACGACAGCCGCCACCGCGAGCACGAGGCCGGCGCGCTGAACCCGGCTGGTGTGCTCGCGCAGCAACACGACGGCCAACAGCACCGTGACTGCCGGATAGAGCGACGTCAGCACGCTTGCCAGTGACAGCAGTCCGGCGCGGGAGGCCAGCAGGAAGAACATGTTGGCCAACGCGTCGCAGGCCCCCGCGACCATGACGATGCCCAGTGTCGGACCGCTCACCCTCGCGAACGCCTTCGTGCGCAACGCGAGCGGCACGATCGCGATCGCCGACGCGATGCGCGACACGACCAGTGGCCACAGTCCGGAGCCGTCGCCGGCGCGGGCGAGCAGGATGAAGTAGAGGCCGAAGCCCACGCCAGACAGAAACGCCAGCAACAGCACCCGAATCGCGATCCGCCCGTGCGGGTGATCGTCGGTGGTGCGGCTGACCAGCAGCACCGGCGCGATACCCATCACGATCCCGGCCCAGGCGGCGACGGCCGGACGCTCACCGATTCCGATTCCGAACACCACCGGGACGATCGCAGCCAGGACTGCCGTGACCGGTGAGATCACATTCATCGGCGCTGAGATCATCAGGTGGTACATCACCGACACCCCGACGAGGCCGGCCAGCCCGCCGAGGACCCCGAAAAGCACGGTGCGCGCGGCGAGGTGGCCATGGAACAACGGCAGCATCGCCGACATGAGCACGGCCCCGAGCGGCTAACTGTAGAGCAGAACCGTCACCGCGCCGTGGTGCCGGGAAGCGAAGCCCCCCGGCGAAGTCACCGAGGCCGTACAGAATCGCTGCACCCAGGCCCAGAACGACGATCACCCCGAGGTCCCAGCGCAGGCTCGCAGTACTGTGCGCGCAGCGACTTCGTCTCCAGAACGCACACCCCACCGCATCGACGGGGCTACCGGCGGCGGCGCTCGGTCAGCAGTAGTTCACGACCGGAACCGTTCGTCCGGTCAGCGCAGGGGCTTGGTCAGGGTGAGCTGCTGCACGTCGAGGTATCCGGTGCGAAAACCTGCTTCGGAGTACGCGAGATAGAGCGACCACATCCGCTGGAAGGTCTCGTCGAACCCGAGAGCCGTCACCTCGTGTGAGGCCTGCTCAAACCGCTCGCGCCAGCGACGCAGCGTCTCGGCGTAGTGCCGGCCGAAGCTGTAGCGGTCGGCGATCTTAAGGCGGGTGTGTGTCTCGAGCGTCCGCTCAATCGCCTCGACCGACGCGAGCTGGCCGCCGGGGAAGATGTACTTGCGGATCCAGGTGTAGGTGTCTCGCGTCGCGAGCACCGTGTAGTCGTCCTGCAGGATCGCCTGGATTCCCACCCGCCCGCCGGGTGCCAGGCGTTCGTCGATAGTGCCGAAGTACTCGCTCCAGTGGTTCGCGCCGACGGCCTCGATCATCTCGATGCTGACGATCGCGTCGTAGACACCCTGAGCCTCGCGGTAGTCCTGCAGCAGCACATCGACGCGGTCCGACAGGCCCGCCGCCGCGATCCGGGTGCGCGCGAGCTCGGCCTGCTCGACCGAGATGGTCAGCGAGGTGACGTGCGCTCCACGGGCTGCCGCGCGCAATGCGAGCTCGCCCCAGCCCGTGCCGATCTCGAGGACACGGGTTCCCTGGCCCACTGCGGCCGCGTCGAGCAGGCGGTCGATCTTTCGATGCTGCGCGTCGGCGAGATCGTCATTGGCGCCGTAGGGCTCACCGTTGAACACGGCAGAGGAGTAGGTCATTGACTCGTCGAGGAAGGTCTTGAACAGCTCGTTGGACAGGTCGTAGTGGTGGTGGATGTTCTCCCGGGCTCCGTCGACGGTGTTGTCGTGGTGCAGCGGCTGGCGACTCAACACCGCGTGGCGTAGCTTGTGCAACATCTCGGGCACCAGCTCGCGCATGTTCGCAGCGAATGCGGAAAGCACGCCGGACAGGTCCTCGGCGATCCAGTCGCCGGCCATGTACGCCTCGCCGAACCCGATCGTCCCCGTCGCTCCGACGCGGTGGAAGAACGACGCCGGACGAACCAGTTCCATGAGCGGGTCGGTCGTGCGGCCCCCCCCGTAGGTGCGCCCGTCACCCTCACGGACGCGCAGCGGCAGCTTGTTCACCGCATGCCGGAAGATCCGGCGGGCGATAGCCGCTCGAACGGGAGAGTCAGGGACGAGGGCGACGTCGGGCCAGTACGCCGGGTCGATAGCGCGCGGCGGTGCCGGCGCGAGGGACGGTTGGTCGACGACGGTCATGAATAGCCTCTCTGCGTACTCGTCCCGGTGCGTCAGACAACGAGGGCTGCCTGTCCGGCCAGGACTTTCACTAGGACATTCGTCGTCTCGTCCTGCTCGGTTCCCCCGGGAGGCCTTGCGCACAGCACGGCAAGCACAAAACCGGCTGCAATGCGGTGCCAGACGCGCGAGCGCCGCAGCATCGCATGCCGGTCGTTCAGGACGCCGACGTAGGTCACCGAAGCGGCCACCGTCTCGGCCTTGCGCGCATAGGCGGCGGACGCAAACGGGTCCGTCATCCGGTCGCGGGTGCCGTGCACGATGAGGACGCGACGTCCGGCCAACTGCTCATCGGGGTCACCCGGCTCGATCCATGGCGCGAGGCCGACGACGGCCTGCACGCTCGCATGCCCGGCGGCATACAGGGCGGCGCGTCCCCCCATCGAGTGACCGACCAGCGCCACCGGCACGCCCGGAAAGCGTTCGGCGAGGCGGTCGAGCGCCCAGAGTGCGTCCGCAACCGGGGACTGCTCCGAACCGTTCCACCCGCGCACCCGGAAGCGGAGTTCTGCCACCACCAGCCCGGCATCCGCACCCTCGTGGCGCAACGCAGCGACGAACGGACGCATGCGAACGACGGCGAGTTGGGAGCGGCGGACACGAGCAAGGCTGTTGGAGCGCCCACCGTGCAGGACGAGCGCGATCGCGCGAACCGGGCCTTTCGGCACGTGCACCGTCAGCACGGGGTCGCTCACGGTGGGCAGGTCGTGTTCTGCGGGGGGAGCTGCAGCGCCACCAGGTAGTTGTCGACATAACCGTCTATGCAGGTGCTGCCCTGCAGATAGGACGTGTGACCCGCCCCGTTCCAGCTCAGCAGTTCGGCGTTGCCCATGGTCGTGGTGAGGTCCCTCGCGCCTTGGTAGGGGGTGGCCGGGTCGTGCAGATTGCCGACCACCAACACCTTCGAGGGGGTGGGCGCCACCGGTTTCGGCGGTACCACGCGAGTGGGCTGCCATTGCTGGCAGGTGAACAGTGAGGGCACCGACCACTTGCCGAAGAGGGGAAAGCGCTTCGCCCAGCTTGCGGCGATCCGGTGGATCTGGGCGTCGGTCGGGCCGGGTTCGCTGTCGTTGCAACCGATCGTGACGTTCGCGTCGCTGATGTTGCTGTAATGCCCCGCGGAGTCACGCTGGTTGTACTGGTCGGCGAGTTTGAGCAGGCCGGCTCCGTCGCCGTTCTCGCCGTCGATCAGGGCCGACCCGAGCTTGTCCCACAGTTGTTTCGAGTACAGCGCCTCCAGCACGCCGGTCGCGGCAAGGGATGCCGTGAGTTTGCGACCGTCACTGCCGTTCAGTGGGGTCCTCGCTGCGCTGGCCTCGATGGCCAGCACTGTCGCGCGGGGGTTTCCGACGGCATTGCATGCCGCCCGCTTTCGGCAGTACGCGGCGAATTGGTCGAAGGCATCCTCGAACCCCTGCAATTGGTCAGCGAACTGCGTTGTCCCGCTGGTGAGCGGGTTGACGGCGCCGTCGAGCACCGCGGCCCGCACCTTGTCCGGGAACAGATGCGCGTAGACCGAACCCAGCTCGGTGCCGTAGGAGAAGCCGAGGTAGGTCAACCTGTCGTCGCCCACGGCCTGCCGGATCTGATCCATGTCGCGTGCGGTGTTGACAGTGTTGTAGTACTTCAGACCCGAACCGACCCGGCGTTCGCAGGAGGCCGCCAGATTCTTCGCGTTCGCCCTCGCAGTGGCGAAACCGGCAGCGGTTGTGACATCGGGCGAGGCAGCGTTGAGTCGATCCTTCTCGCTGTCGCTCAGGCAGTGGACGGGCGTCGACAGGCTCACGCCGCGCGGGTCGAAACCGAGTAGATCGAAGTGCTGCACGATTTTCGGCGACATCTTCCCGAGTACGCCGAGCACGAGTTCCACACCGGACCCGCCGGGGCCGCCGGGATTCAGCAACAGCGTCCCGGTCGGGGACGTGGTCTCGATGTCGTGAATTCTGACCATCAGGATGTCGATCTTCGTGCCGGTCGGGTCGGCATAGTCCAGCGGCACCGGGTAATGCGCGCAGCCGGCGGTCAGTTTGCCCTGCAACCCGGCGGGGATCTTCACCCCCCTCAGGTGGAGCACCTGGCTGCAGTCGGCGAACGTCGCCGCTGCGGCCGGAACGCTCGGGGTCGGGGTGGGATCGGACGGCGTAGCGGACGGCGCGTTCGGCGGAGGTGGCGCTGATGTCCCCGGCGGGAAGGTGGCCGCGTTCGGGGGTGGGGTGCCTGCGGGACTACCGTCGATCGCCTGGGTGCACGCACTCGTCGTCAGCACTGCCGTGATCATGACGGTGAGCAGCAGCGAACGGGGGCGGCGGCGCACACTGCCACGGTACTGATCGCCCGCGCTCGTCGCGCATCAACGGGCGAAGTGTTCCAGCACGAGCGCTTGTGCTTCGCCCATGGCAAAGCCGAGAAGGGCACCGACCGTGATCAGGATCCACTCGTCGTCCTCGAAAGCCGGACGGATCAACCTCTCGAACTGGATCGCGTCGAGTTGTTGCATCTTCTTAATGAGCAGATTGCGCACGTCCATCGACTCGCGCGCATAGTCCTCCAGGTACGTCATCGTCTGGGGCAGGCGGTCCATGACCTTCTTGACGATCGAGCGCTTCATGTCCTGGTAATGCGTCGTGCCGACACTCAGCATCACCAGCGGCTTGGCGATGCCGGTGCCGCGGTCGAGGGCGTCCTCGACCTGGTGACTGATCATGGCGAAGACCCGGTCGGACAGCGGGCCGGTGAGCACCGCCTCGATCACCTTGTGCGGCGTGATCACCTCGTCGGCGATCAGCGACCCGTAGTCGGCAGCGACTTCTCTGCGACGCTTGAGAAAAAGGCCTTGGATGACGATGCCGAACATCTTGTGCGGCCGCTTGGGGTTGAAGATCATTTTTAGGGCGAGCCAGTCGGTGAACCAGCCGACGAATAGCCCGAACGCCGGCATGATCAGCGGTTCGTGGAACAGCAACCACAACACCATCTGCAATAGCCCGATGGCGCCGCCGAAGTAGATGCCCGAGCGGGCGATGAAGCGGAACTCCTTCCAGCCGGCCTCCCGGAAGACCCGGTTGAGCAGCGCCTTGTCGGTGACCAGATTGGTGACGACCATGTGCTTGAGGTCGAACACCGCCTCGGGGTCCTGCTGGATTTCGCCGAGCACATCGCGGATCATCTGGGGCGTCTCGGCCTGCGCGCGGGCGACGACCACTGCCCGCAACGGTTCCGGCATCGCGTCCCACACGGTCGGTTGGAACTTGTGCATGATCTCGCGAGTGATGTCCGCGGTGGCGGCGAGCAACGGATCGCCGATCTCCTTGGCCACCATCTCGACGTCCATCCGCGAGATGACGTCCTGCGCAGAGATCAGTTCGCGCGTCATGGTGTCGACCGCGATGCTCGCCATTCGGGCTGCCCGCCGGGGGACGATGCCCTGCCAGCCGAACCATGGCTTGCGTCCGCGGAACTCCACCGGCTCGAACATCATCCGGATCGCGACCAACTTGGTCACGTAGCCGATGATCGCGGCAATGACCGGGATGCTGAAGACGATGTACCAGTTCTGGACGAGGTCGTCGAGCACGCCTTCCATCAGGTGTCAGGAGCGGGAGCGGGACGGGTCCGACGCGGTCCAGAACTCACGCCCGAACGGTGAGATCCCGACCGTTTTGCGCACCAGCCGGGTCGCGGTGGATCGCGCCATGCCCGCGTTGTCCCGCGGGCGGCGGACCGTGTCATCGGCTCCGAGGATGTCGTACTGGGTGTCGAACGAGTCGTCCTCCGGCCCGAACTCGATCAGTCCGAAATTGAGCAGCCGAGTCAGGTAGGTCGGGACGTTGTCGGGCGTTCCGACGCCGACGGATCGCCCGACGGTCGAGGCGTTGGCGACCACGGTGCGCTGCCCATTGCGCCCGCGGCCACGGGCCACGAGATCCCCGGCGGCGTAGCGCGTGCCGTCGGCGAGCGCGGCGAGAATGCGGGCCTCGTCCGGTACCAGCTGGCTGATGATGGTGCCGAACAGGTAGTCGCGGCTGCTGTTCCGGCTGCCGGTGACCGACCGTTCGAGCAATTCCTCCATCGCACTGCGCAGCGGCGCGCGGCCGGGCTCGATGTTCTTGATCAGCATTACCGCGCGCTGTTCCTCAGGCGTTGGGACGACCACTGCGCCCGAGCCGGTGTCGGGCACCTCGAGGATCCGGCGGACCTCGCGGGCGGCCACGTGCTGCAGGCGTTGCGCCTCGCGTTCGATCGTCCCGGCCCCGGGCAGCTGCCTGGCCAGCCGCCAACCGGCGCGGCCGAACAGGCGGCCCATCCGCGCGCCGACGACGATCGCGCTGCCCGCCGCGGCGACGACATGAGACGGATGCACCTCGAGGTGGGTGCCCGAGGAATCCTGGGTGAGGGCCGAACGCGACACCTCGAGCTGGTCTGGGGTGACGTGCGGGATGTCGGGGTGGATCACCGGCTCGCCCTCGTCCCAATCGGCCATGTTCGCGACACTATCGTCCGGACGGCGCAGGGGTGCGAACCCGGCGCCGGCGGCCAATCCACGACCTGGCGCCGACCGGACGGCACAATGAGCCCGATGAAGCTGCCCGTCATGCCGCCCGTCGCGCCGATGCTGGCCAAGTCCGTCTCGAGCATCCCGCCCGGTGCCTCCTACGAACCGAAGTGGGACGGATTCCGGAGCATCATTTTTCGGGATTCTGACGAGGTCGAGTTCGGCAGCCGCAACGAGAAACCGATGACCCGCTACTTTCCCGAGCTCGTCGAGGCGGTCAAGGCCGAGCTGCCCGAGCGCTGTGTGATCGACGGCGAGATCGTCATCGCTACCGACGCCGGGCTCGACTTCGACGCGCTGCAGCAGCGCATCCACCCCGCGGTGTCCAGGGTGACCATGCTGAGTGCGAAGACGCCGGCATCGTTCATCGCCTTCGACCTGCTCGCCGTCGGCGACGACGACTTCACCGGGCGGCCGTTTGACGAGCGCCGGGCGGCGCTCGTCGACGCGCTCGCCGGCGGCGGAGTGTCCGTGCACCTCACCCCGGCCACCACGAATATCGACGAGGCGCAGCGCTGGTTCACCGAGTTCGAGGGCGCCGGCCTGGACGGCGTGGTGGCCAAGCCACTGGATGTCACCTACCAGCCGGACAAGCGGGTCATGTTCAAGATCAAGCACGAACGCACCGCCGACTGCGTCGTCGCCGGCTACCGCGTCCACAAGAGCGGCCCGGACGCGATCGGTTCGCTCATGCTCGGCCTCTACAACGACGCAGGAACCCTCGTCTCGGTCGGTGTCATCGGCGCGTTCCCGATGGCGCGCCGCAAGATGCTGTTCGCCGAGCTGCAGCCGCTGGTCACCGATTTCGACGAGCACCCGTGGAACTGGGCCGCGCACGAAGCCGGCGAGCGCACCCCGCGCAAGGGCGAGGGCTCCCGCTGGAACGCCGGCAAGGACCTCTCCTTCGTCCCACTCCGACCGGAGCGGGTTGTCGAGGTGCGCTACGAGCACATGGAAGGCGAGCGGTTCCGGCACACCGCCCAGTTCAACCGCTGGCGCCCGGACCGCACCCCCGAATCGTGCACCTACGAACAGCTCGAACAGCCGATCACGTTCAGCCTCGATGACATCGTCCCCGGCCTCGGACGATCATCGAGTGCTTGACCGGCATCGGCGCTACCGGCCGGCGGTGCGGCTTTCTCATGCGCGCAATGAGCGCGCGACTCGCGTTCATCCCACGTTCGGCGGCCGTTAGAGGCAGACTGCACTAATGATCCAGGCGACGAAGGAGCAGCAACGCCGCGACCGGGTGCGCGAGTACGACGAAGCACTCACAGCAGCCCGGGTGCCGGTGGGCGTGATGGTGCTGTTCGTGCGCGCACGCGAAGCGCGGGCGCAGGACCGCGCGCTGGAAGAGGAATTCGGCGCCGTCACGGTGGACGGTGCCGACGCCGCCCTCGCGCCTGCGGTGTGGGTCGCGCTGCGCCAGGGAGACGTGGACGCGACGATCCGCGCCCTCGTCCACACCGCGCGCCATCAGTTCCTCATCGCCGAGCACGAGGAACTCGATGCGGGTTACAAGCTGACCACGATCGAGGAGCGCCGCGGCCTGCCCGACGTGGAGTTGCTGCAGGCTCAGCTCGCCACCTTCCTGCAGATCCCGCCGGACGTGATCGCGGTGATCGCGAGCTGGGGGCCGGATGACCCGCGCACCGCCATCGAGGTCGACACGCTGGTGGAGCAACGCTTCGGGGCCGGACGGGTCGAGCGCCGCAAGCGGACCGCCAAGGGAACGCTACTGATGTCGAGCGCCGAGTTCGCCGCGATGCTCAACCTGACCCCGCAGCAGCGCGGGGTGCTGGCGACGCTGGTGCGCCAGAGCGACATCACCGTCGCTGCCGACTAGTCGGTCCGGAAGCCTCACCAGGCTCGGACAGCCACCAGGCGCAGGAACAACGCGCCGTCCTCCTCGAGGAGGCTGCGCAGCTCGAAGCGCCGCGGTCCGTCCTGCCACGCTGCACCGCCGACGATGCGCTGAGCTCCTGGGCCGATCACCATCGGCGACACCGACAGGCAGAGCTCGTCGACCTCGCCGACCGCCCCGAACTGGCCGAACAGCGTCGGCCCGCCCTCGCACAGCACCCGGGTCAGACCACGCTCGGCCAGCGCCGCCCGCACCAGCGTCGGCTCGAGGTCGTGCTCGCCGACGTCGACGACGTCGGCGACACTGCCGAACGCGGCATGGCGCCTGGGGTCCGCGGCGGCGCAGGTGAGCACGATCGGTCGGTTCCCCGGACGCGCCTCGGCGAACAGTCTTGAGTTCATATCGAGGTTTAGTGAACGGGTGGCGACCGCGGTCGGCAGGTCGGCCCGCAACCCATAGGCTGTGCGCAGGGCCACCCGTTCCGCACCGAGCTCGATCGGGGAGTACCCCTCGGCGCGGACGGTGCCCGACCCGGCCAGGACGACGTCAGCGAGGTCGCGCAACGCCACGAACACCCGGTTGTCCCCGGGTGTCTGCAGCCCGGCTGAGAGCCCGTCGGCGGCCGCTGCCCCATCGAGACTGCTGATCATGTTCACGCGGATGCCGCCGACGTCGAGCCATCCGGTGGCGTAGCTGTCGTGGACGTCTACCTCGCTCGACACATCGGGAAGCAGGGCACGCATGCCCCCATCAGAGCACGTCCGTGTCACCGCACGTCCGGCCGACCCGTAGCGTCCTGACCCGTGCCCGCGCGACTGGTCGACCTGGCCCCCCAGGTCACCGCCGACCGGCTGGTCGCCAACCTCGTGCCGCCGCCGCTGTTCGCCGACGTGCGGCTGGCCACCTATCGCCCGGATCCGGGCGAGCCGACCCAGGCGGCGGCCGTGGCGGCGGTCGGCAGCTTCGCCGAGGCGCTCGACGCACCACCGCGTACCGGGCTGTTGCGGCGGCGCCGGGCGCAGCCGGCGGGGGGGATCTACCTCGACGGCGGCTTCGGTGTCGGCAAGACGCACCTGCTTGCCTCCCTCTGGCACGCCGCACCCGCGCCGAAGGCCTATGCCACCTTCGTCGAGCTGACGCACCTCGCGGGCGCCCTCGGGTTCGGCGCGCTGGTCGAGCGCCTCGGCGGGATGCGCCTACTGGCGATCGACGAGTTCGAGCTCGACGATCCGGGGGACACGGTGCTCGTCTCGACCCTGCTGGCCCGCCTCGGCGAGCACGGGGTGGCGATAGCGGCCACGTCCAACACGCTGCCCGACCGGCTCGGCGAGGACCGCTTCTCCGCCGGGGACTTCCTGCGCGAAATCCAGGGTCTGGCGGCGCGTTTCACCGCGGTACGGGTGGACGGCCCCGATTACCGCCATCGCGGGCTGCCCGAGGCTCCGGCCCCATTGCCGGCGGGTGAGGTGACGGCGCGTGCGGAGCGGACCCCCGGTTCGACGGTGGACGATTTCACCGAGCTCACCGAGCATCTGGCCTCGCTACATCCCTCGCGGTACGGGGCGCTGGTGGAGCGGACGACCGCGGTTCATCTGCTCGACGTACGCCCCGCCCGAGACCAGGACGTCGCCCTGCGCCTGGTCGTCCTGGCAGATCGGCTCTACGACCGGCAGGTTTCCGTCCTCGTGTCGGGTGAGCCTGTGGACCGGCTGTTCGGTGGCGACATGCTCGCGGGTGGGTATCGCAAGAAGTATCGACGCGCGATCAGCCGGCTGATCGCATTGAACCGACTGGGAGTAATCGATGGGTAGACGCAAGACGAGGTTGCCGATTCCGGCCGGTGTCGAGGACAAGCTCGACGACGCGCTGGACAAAGCGCTGTCGATCCAGCGTCCCGTCGTCCTGGCCTACGTGAACCGCATCCGCACGAAGCACCCCGGCACGACACCTGCGCAGGTCGTCGACCAACTCGAACGCCGCTACCGGGGCGCCGTGATCGGCCTCGGCGCCGCATCCGGGGGAGCGGCCGCTGTTCCGGGCGCCGGCACGGTGGCGTCGGTGGCCGCCGGCGCGGCCGAGATCACCGCTTTTGTCTCGGCGACCGCGATGTACGTGCTGGCGCTGGCCGAGCTGCACGGCATTGCGGTGAGCGATCCTGAGGTGCGCCGCGCGCTCGTTCTCGCCGTCCTCGTGGGTGAGGGGGGCGCCGTGGCCATCGAGGGTATGGGGGACGGGTCGAAGCACTGGGCGCAGGTCCTGGGCCGGCGCGGAAGCAAGGAGGGGGCGAGCGGGGTCAACGGCCGGCTGGGCCATCTGCTGCTCACCCGCTTCGGTGCCCGGCAGGGGGCGTTGCTGCTCGGTCGTGCGGTCCCGCTCGGCATCGGCGCAGGTATCGGCGCCCTCGGTAATGCAGCGCTGGCCCGCGCCTCGATCAAGGCCGCCCGGCGGGCCTTCGGTCCGGCGCCCGACGAGTTCGCCCCCCGCGTCATCGATGTGGCTGCAGTCCCGGTTGCCGCCCCCGAGCCCGGGTCGGGTGGCACGTCCGCCTGAACACACCTGTCCCACAAGCGGCGCCGGACGACGTTACGGCGAATACTGGCTCCATGGTCAAGCCGGAGGAACGAACGGACGCGGCGTCTTCGGACACCGCGCACCGCGCGGAGGACGGACCGCACGGTGCCTCCGCGGTGCCCGGCGGCGGGACCGACTCGGCTCCTAGCAAGGGCCTGTCCGGCCAGCCGTCGACCGCATCGAATCCGACCGATCCGTCCGAGCCACACGGGGGGTCCCTGTTCGACGCGTCTGCCCTCTCAGACTCCGACAACCCTTACGGCACACCGGGCCCGCCGATGTCACGACATGCCGCGCTCTACCGAGGTTTCTGGACCACGATCGGTGTCGCCTTCGCGGTAGTCGTGGTGTATTCGGTACGCGAAGCGGCCTCCGTCCTCGAACTGGTGCTCGTCAGCGGGTTCCTCGCCGTAGGGCTCAACCCGATCGTCGAGTTCCTTATCCGCCGCGGCTGGAAGCGTGGCTGGGCGGTGCTGGTGGTCGGGATCGTGCTCGTCATCGTCGTGACGGTCGTACTCACGGTGCTGATCGGAGTGCTCCGTGAGCAGATCACCAACTTCGTTGACCAGGCACCGAGCCTGCTTCGCAAGCTCCTGCGCCACAAGACGATCGCGGACCTCGACAAGAAGTATCACCTCATCTCGGATCTGCAGACAAAGCTCGAGGATCCCAACCTGGCGGAATCGACCTTCGGCAGCGTCTACAACGTCGGGCTCGGCGTCGTCACCGCGCTGGCGAACACCCTCGTCGTCTTCGTCCTCACCCTGTACTTCCTCGCCGCGTTGCCGCAGCTCAAGAACGCGATGTTCTCCCTCGCCCCCTCGTCACGACGTGGGCGGGTGGGACAGTTGGGTGATGAGATCCTGCGCCGCGTCGGGCGATACGTGATCGGCGCGGTCATGGTCGCGTTGATCGCAGGCACGGTCAGCATGCTGTTCCTGGTCACCGTCGGACTGAGCGAGTACGCCCTTCCGCTCGCGATCGTCGTCGCGCTGCTCGACCTGCTGCCGCTGGTCGGGTCGATCGCCGGCGCGACCATCGTCTGCCTGGTGTGCGCAGCCAATTCGCTACCGATCGGAATTGCCGCCCTGATCTTCTACCTGATCTACGAGACCATCGAGGGCTATGTGATCTATCCGCGTGTGATGCGGTCCTCGGTGGACGTTCCCGAATACCTCACTATCGTCGCGGTGCTGCTCGGTGGCGCTGTCAGCGGTGTTGTGGGCGCACTGCTTGCGCTGCCCATCGCCGCCGCCGGACTGTTGCTGGCGCGCGAGGTCTGGGTGCGCCGGCAGGACACTGCCTGACAGCGCCTGCCAGCAGCTGACGTTGACTAAACGATCGACCCTCACGCGCTCCGCACGATGGCAGCCGACTCCGCGGCCAGGGTGAGCGTGCCGTCAGCCGACGTCGTCTGGCCGGTCGAGAGCAGCACCTCAGCAGCATGGACGGGCACGGTGAGCGGACCCGATCCGACGTTGACGACCACGCGCAACGAACCGCGGTGCACGACCGCCCAGCGCTCGTCCTCGTCGTAGTCGACCTGGACCGCAGTGAGGTCGCCGTCGGCCAGTTCCGGCTCCGCCGCGCGCAGTGCGATCAACCGCCGGTAGAGATCGAGCACCTCGGCGTGACCGGCTTCGGCGACCTCGTCCCACTTCAGGACGGAACTGCGGTAGGCCTCGGGGTCCTGGGGGTCGATCATCCCCTCGAGGTCCCAGCCGTGGCCGGCGAACTCGGCGAGCCGGCCCTTGCTGACCGCGTCGCCGAGCTCCTGCTCCGGGTGCGAGGTGAAGAACGGCCAGCGCGTCGAGGCGGCCCACTCCTCACCCATCCAGAGCATCGGCGTGAACGGTGAGGTGAGCAGCAACACGGCGCCGACGCGAAGCAGTCCCGCTGAGGTCAGTTCGGGCAAGCGGTCGCCGACAGCGCGGTTTCCGACCTGGTCGTGGTTCTGCAACGTGACCACGAAGCGCCAGCCGGGTGTGCACGCGAGGTCGACCGGTGCGCCGTGCACCTTCTGCCGGAACGTCGAGTAGGTGCCGTCATGCAGGAAGGCGCGGGTGAAGGTCTTGGCGAGCACCTCCAGCGATCCGAAGTCGCAGTAGTAACCGTTGCGCTCTCCGGTGAGCAGCGCGTGCAGCGCGTGGTGCACGTCGTCGTCCCACTGCGCGGCCAGGCCGTAACCCTGCGGCCGAGGCTCGATCATGATCGGATCGTTGAGGTCGGACTCCGCGATGAGCGTGAGCGGACGGCCCAGCTGTTCGGCGAGCGCGTCCACCCGCTCGGCCATCTCGGCCAGGACGTGCTGCGGCGAGTCGTCCAGCAGGGCGTGGACGGCGTCCAGGCGCAGGGCGTCGACGTGAAAATACCGCAGCCACATGAGCACGTTGTCCAGCACGAACGCGCGGACCGCTGGCTGCTCGAGGTTGACCAGGTCGCCCCAGGTGTTGCGTCCGGCCTTCAGATAGGGGCCGAAGCGCGGCAGGTAGTTCCCAGAGGGGCCGAGGTGGTTGTAGACGACATCGAGCACCACCGCGAGGCCGCGCGCGTGACAGGCGTCGACGAAACGCTTGAAACCCTCGGGACCGCCGTAGGTCTCGTGCACCGCGTACCAGTCGACGCCGTCGTACCCCCAGTTCCACGTGCCGTTGAAGTCGTTGATCGGCAGCACCTCGACGTGCGTCACGCCGAGATCGGCGAGGTGGTCGAGCCGCTCGATCGCGCTGTCGAAGGTGGCACCGGGCGTGAACGTCCCGATGTGCAACTCGTAGACGATTGCGCCCGGCAGCGCCTGTCCCGGCCACCCGTCGTCGGACCAGGTGAACGCGTTCTGGTCATACATCCGGCTCGGTCCGTGCACGCCGTCGGGCTGCTGTCTCGACGCGGGATCGGGAATCGGCACCTCGTCGTCGTCGAGCAGGAACGCGTAGTCGGTCCCGGCCGTGACGTCGGGCCCGCACCACCAGCCGTCGGCCGCGGCGCTGAGCGGCGTAGCAATGCCGCCGACGAGGACGGCGATGCGGTCGACGTTGGGCGCCCAGACGCGGATCTCGGTCACCAGTGCTTACTGCCCCGCACGTGGCGCCTGGTAACCGGGCCGTGAGTGACACGATGGGGCGATGGCCTCGGTGACCCTGCGCGCTCGTGGAACCGCCGATCCCGACGTCGCGTGGGAGCGTTACGCGCAGCCCGATCTGTGGCCGACGTGGTCGCCGCAGATCAGCCGGGTGGAGTGCACCTCCGAGCGGTTGAGCGCCGCGGCGACGGGACGCGTGTACGGCCCGCTCGGCGTGCACGTCGACTTCGTGGTCGATGCCGTCGACGAGGCGAGCCGAGAATGGGCCTGGAGCGTCCGGTTCGGCCGGGTGCGGCTGCACCTCGCCCACGGCGTTACTGCGCACGCCGGCGGCAGCGAGACCTGGCTGCGGGTGCGCGGCCCGTTGCCGGTGATCCTCGGCTACGTCCCGCTCGCTCAGCTCGCGCTGCGTCGCCTCGTTCGTTGAGCCGTGGTGCACGAACCTCTCCCAACGGGCTTCATCAAGATGGCGATGTGAGCGCCAGGGAGCCTGTCGCATAATCGTGTGGCGCTTTGTGTGGACGGTTCTTTGGGTTGTTGGCCGAGGAATGTTGTCGGCGGGCGGGCTGCTGGTTGTGTGCTGTGCGGTGTTGTGGTCAGGCGGGCTGGGCGGTTCGGATGCGGAGCAGGTT
>JBBQZQ010000033.1:0-41642 GCA_038207565.1 Mycobacteriales bacterium | reverse complement strand
TACACGCCCACTGCCAACCGCGGAACATCGCCTGGCAACAGGGGCCAGCCCTTCTGACTGCCCGAAGGCCTTCAGGGCTTGCTTGAGCCGGATGCGCGGAGACGTGCTAGTCCGGTTCTGAGGGGGGCCGGACGCAGCAATGCGCCCGGCCTACCCGGCCCGTCGAGTACCTCGGTGCGCCGAACCGCTGAACCGTCGCCCCGGTCAGAGACGATAAGGGCGCGCTCGATCGGCGGGTGTTGATCGAGCGCTCGGTGCGGACGATCGCTGGTCAGCAGATCCACATCTTCGGCCTCACCATCGGAGCAGTGCCCGACCCACTGGTATACGGCGGGGGTGGCGAGTTCGGCTCGAACCACAGCCCGGTTGTGCGAGCGCTCGAGCAGCGGACGATGGACGGGGCTGTGCGCGACGTCCCGAAGACGGCTCGATTCGACATCATGGCAACCCACGAGCCACTCGCCGCCGACCGGCTGTTGCACGACCTGGCGGGGTAGATCCGGTAGACGAACGGCCGGACGTCTGCATGCGCAGAACGCCCAGTGCGTCGTCGACCACGGCGGCCGGATCACTCTCGTCGAGGGATCGACGGGAACCGGTGGCCTCGACAACATCAACGGCGGCATCCCCGAACCGCCCGGCGAGTTCACGATCGAGTCGGTCGCCGCGTCGTGCCAGTTCACGAAGATAGTGCGTTTCGGATCGTGTCGCCACCATCTGATGCGGGCCAGGTGCCTGCTCCCGGGCACCAGGTCCCGGCGACCACGCGGTATCTCGATCCGCAACTGCGCGAGGCTGGCCGCACCTGCGGGTTAAATATTTCGCCTTCCGAGGTTCAGCCGCTCGGAGGGGCGTCCTGACCGGTTAGCCGGCCGGCGGTGTGTCTCGACCGGGTCCGTTCTCGCGCCGGCGCTGCTCCTCGGTGCGACCGCGAAGCGTCGCGAGGAACTCTTCGTCGTCGTCCGGATTCGTCGCCTTTCGCGAGCCGGGGCGTGATGCGCGCGCTGCAACGGTCTCGGACCGCTCGCCCCAGTTGCGCCCGGCGATGAGCCACGCGATCGATCCGAAGTCGACGAGCACGGACACCAGTCGGTCGAGCTGTCGCTGAACCTCTGGAATTAGGCCGGCTTGGATAAAGATGATGCACGGTAGGAATCATCGTGCAACACTTACATCCATGTCGGCGCTGGCTTCGTTGCCCGCGACCTTCACGACCGCAACGGCGCTCGCGTCCGGCGTCCATCCGCGTGGGCTGTATCGCTGGCGCGACGACGGTGACATTCTTGAACTGTCCCGCGGGGTGTTTCGCAGGGCGGACGCGCCGCCGGCGAGCTATCCGGATCTGTTGGCGGTCGCGTACCGCTCCCCGTTGGCGATTGTGTGCTGTCGGACGGCTGCTGCGGTTCATGAGCTGAGCGATGAGATCCCGCCCGTGGTACAGGTCGCTGTGCCTACCCGCACTCGGCCGCCACGCATCGTCTACCCGCCGACCGAGGTGCTGCGATTCGAGGAAACAACCTTTGAGCGTGGGCTGTCGAGCGTCGAGGCCGCGCCGGGGGAGTCGGTGCGGATCTACACGCCGGTGCGGACGGTTGTTGATCTGATGCGCCTGCGTGGCCGCTTCGGTGAGCCGCTGGCGTATGGGGCGTTGCAGCGCTACCTGCGCCGGCGCGACGCGTACCCGGCGGAGTTGCTGCGTCTGGCTACCGAGTTGGACGTGCATGGCCCGGTGCGACGTGCGCTCGATGTGGCGATGGCGCAATGAGCCGCCCGACCCGCGGCACGCCGGCGGGGCGGGCGTACCTGGATCTGCAGAACCGGGCGCGCGAGGAAGGTCGTGGCACCCAGGAGCTTATGACGCTGTACGTGGTGGAACGGTGGCTGGCCAAACTCAGCGTCTCGCCGTACGCCGATCAGTTCGTGCTCAAGGGTGGGATGCTGCTCGCGGCGTTCGATGCCCGCCGGCCGACAGCCGACGTCGACGCGTTGGCCCGCGGCTTCGCGAACGACGAGGCCACCGTCATCGATCGGGTCGTCGCGGTCGCCGAACAGCAGGTGCCCAATGACGGCGTGCAGTTCCAGACGCAGACGATCAGCTCACGGGTCATCCGTGACGAGGACCTCTACTCGGGCGTGCGGATCGCGATGGACTGCGCGATCTCCACCGCAGTCGTCAAGCTGCGGCTGGACATCAACTTCGGCGACCCCGTCACGCCCGCCCCGCAACTGGTCGATCTTCCTGCGTTGCGCCCGGGTGATCCGCCGATCCGGATCCTCGGCTACCCGTTCGAGACCGTCCTGGCCGAGAAGATCGCAACGGCCATCGCTCTCGGACCAGCGAACACACGTGTGCGCGACTACGCCGACATCTACACCCTCACCGGTCGCCACTCGGTGCTGCATGCAGAGGCCCGCCGGGCGCTGATTGCGACCGCGGCTCATCGGGGGACCGAGCTGGCGGCGCTGTCCAGCGTCTTGGGCAATCTCGCCGAGCTGCGCGCTCGGACCTACACCGCGTACCGATCAAGTCTCGGACCCGACGGCATCCAACTGCCCATCGACTTCAGCAGCGTCCTCGACGCGGTGACTGCTTTCGCCGACGCACTCGCCGAGGACCTCCAGCCTTCGAAGGCGAGATGGGATGTCCAGGCCCGCCGCTGGGCGGCAAAGCTTTGAACTGTTCCGAGCGTTCGACCCGGCCAAGTCTGTTGCGAACCCAGGCAAGATCATGTCACTCAAATGTCACTGACACTGGACGGCACGAGGACACTCGTGCAGGGAATAGACGGCACGGGATCCGAGCCGAATGGGCCTTCGCGGCACCTGTTGATACGAAGCGGCACGGGATAGGACACGGAGAGCCGGTCTGGCAGTGTGGTGGGGGACGTTGGCGGACGTGTACGAACCAATCCGCACGTCCCTGGCCGAAGCAGTGCATTCCTGGAAATGTGGTGGGCGGGAGTCATGGACGCTCTCTTGAATCTTGCACAGGCCTGGGTCGCGGCGCAATGCGAGTCCCTTTTGGGGCTCTTCGCCGTGATTCGACAACCAGCCATTCAGATTTGAGCTGAGCACCTGCTCGAATAGGGCCTCTTTCGCTGTTTGCGGCTGGGTGTGGGTCATGAAGGCGTCTACTTGATTTGGCTCCTCGGGTCGGGGAAGCCGAGGCTCGTGTACCCGGGTGCACGCTTCGGGAGCGAGGATGCGAGGACGCCGGTGGCGATGTCGTGGTAGTCGTGCACTTCCGCGGTAGTTTTGCCGGGGTACGGGCGCAGTACTCGGCCGACGTACTGAACCAGCCGTCCTTTGAAGGCGATGGGCATCGTGAGGAACAGCGTGTCTAGTGCCGGGCAGTCGAATCCTTCGCCGATGTAGGAGCCGGTAGCGATAGCGAGCAAGGGTGTTTCGGGCGTCGCTGGATTGCGTCCCTGTAGCGGAGCCGCGATCAGATTGCCCAGTCCGCCGATCTGCAGCACGTCCTGTGACGGGAACAGCCGGTCATAGCTGGCCAGGCTCATCCGGCCGCGCAACGCGATCGCCTCCCGCAACAAGCCGGTCCCGATTTGACGAGCAAGCGAAGCGGCGATCGGAGAAGTGAAGAACAGCCATACATGAGCGCCGGCACCGGAGCGCGACACTTCCAGTGCAGTCGGCGCGGCCACCGCCCGGGCGGCTTTGACGTAAGAGAGCGCGTCGAGCATCGCGACCGGACCGTCGAAGTCGGCAGCGAGCCATGAGCAGCGGTCGCCGTCCAGTAGCGGATACAACCCGACCTCGGACTCGCCGGACAGATGCGCGGTCAACACCGTCGGGGTCAACGGAAGGTAGTCCCGTTCAGATGACGAGAGCCCTTTACGCCACCCACCGCGCACCGCCGGCATCCACCCCGATCGGCCCGACCTGGCGTTCTCCCAGCGCACCGCGTGCACATCTCGGCGCGCAGCGAAAAGCGCAGCGTAGAAGGCTAGCTTTTGCTCGGGAGATGAGCGGCTGTGAACCATCCCAGGTGCCGCCTCGAACATCCCGGTCTGAACCGGACCCGGTGGACGCGACTCGGTTTGGGTCAGTTCCAGCAGCTTCATCAGCCGCGAGTTCTCCGAGCGCAGGTGCGCCATCTGCAGCCGCATGGCAGCAAGCTCGGCGTCCAGGTCAGTGTGTGACCGGCGGTCGCCATCCAGGTCGTGATCTATCGGCATGATGTTTTGGTCAGTGCCATTCGCGTGTGATCGGGGACCACTTGCCCTGATCCGGAACGCGCGCGCTGTCACTGATCCCGTCGGTGAAGGCGAGGACTGACTCGAGCACGTCAGCGAAGCTTGCAGGGAGTCGGTCGTCGAGGCTCTGCTTCGCTCTCCAGGGCCGCCACCTCGACTGACCGACAGACGCGTACCCGTCGAGCGTTTCACGGAGCAATCCGACTTCGGTGCCTCGATAGTCGGCCACCGCTCCGATCGCCGCGCGAACAGCGCCGGCGATGAGCGGGTGCTGTCCGGTGAGCAGGTAGAGGTCCGCGAAGTCGCGCCATCGCGTATTGGTGATGCCTCGCTGGGCGGCAGTGACAATCTTCTCGGCCAGCACCATAGGGATGGGATAGCCGAGCATCTCTATCTGCCCACCGAGGAGTCGTGGGACCAGCACATTCTGTGGGCGGGGCCAGATGGGGTCTCCGACATTGACGTCGACGTGGAATCGCATTTTGGCGGTAGCGAGTCCAGCTTCGAGGCTGACTCGGACGCCGTTGTATTCATCTTCGTCGCGGATCGAGACAGCTTCGGCATGCGAGGTGTCGAACACCAAACCGTCGAACTGATCCATCGGCAAGCGGGTGTCGGCGACGCTGATAATCATGGACTCGATGGTCTTGACATCATTGGGCATGTTGAGCGCGGCGAAGTCGATGTCCGCGGTTGGGCGGCGAAGTTGATACGCCGCGAGAAGTACGCCGCCCTTGAGGACGAAGTCATCGCTACTGGCCGAAGCGGCAAGCCTCAGCAAGAAGCCTTCGAGGGCGTACAGCCGAAGGTATTCGTCGCTTGCGCGCCCCGCTGCTCTGGCGATCGCCCGTAATTCCAAGTAGGCGTGGCCCTCGACGGTGGCGTGGGTTGGGCGCGGAGCGCGACCCGAGGTCATAGCAGCACCTCGAGTGCATTCATGAGTGCAGGCATTGCCCGAGGGAAGGCCCTTGCCACGGTGATCAGATCGGCCGGCCGACCCCCGGTGCGCAGCCAGCGGCGTAGTGCTTCGTTGGCAACGTCCGAGCCGAGCGCGCCGCGTAGGCGGTAGCTGTCGACGATGGTCCTCGGCGCGTCGTACAGCCCGATCGTCGTGGTGTTATCAACCGAGACTGTTGTCCGGCCGATGTGGAACGTCGCTCTGTCGAAGCTGTGCCAGTGAATCACTGGGCCAAGGCGGGGATGCCAGGCATTGCGCGGCAACGCGATGTCGTAGCGGGCCGGAATTGCATCGGTGAGGTCATGTCGTGCGAGTGCCGACAGCAAGCAGATCGTGGCGTGCGGGGCTCGTTGGGCCGCTTCGAGCAGGTCCAGGTCAGTGAGTTCCGCGGCGGCTTTGCGGTAGAGGCCGCGACCAACTTGCTCGAGCTCTCCATTGTCGCGGAGGCCATACAGGCGATGATGCGTGAGCCCGGCAGCGATCGCCTGCTGATAGGTAAACGTCGCAGGCAGGCGATCGAACCCAGCTGCAGTCATAGGAAGAAGTCTACACAGACAAGGTGTGTCTGCGAAGGTTTTCTCCGGACGCTTCGAGCAGCGAGGTGCGTGGCGTGCCCTCGAGCAGGACCGAACAGATCAAGTAGTGGCCACGAGGCTGGCGCCGGCGCGGCGCGCGGCGCTGGCTAGGACGCCGTCGCTCGTTGCGAGAGGGAGCGCGAGTCGTTCGGCGAGGACGAGGTAGCTAGCCTGGTAAGCACTGAGGCTGTGCCGCCTCGCCGCAGCGTAGACGGCGGTGGTGTCGTCGCCCGAATGGTCGACGGTGATCGGCAGCTGATCGAGCAGAGCGAGCAACCGAATGGCCTGCGCCTCCGAAAGTCGGCCGTTCGACTCGGCGCCGAGCAGCGCATTGGTCACCTCGAGTTGCCACACGGCGGGTACGACCGCGGCGCCGTTCGCCAGCTGGTCGAGGACCGCCTCGGAGACTGTGTTCGTCTCGTTCTCGAACAGCCATGAAACGGTAATGGTGGAGTCGACGACGACACGCATCAACGGCGCCCGTCGCTGATCATCTTGTGCGCCGTTCGACGGCCGCGCCGTACGCCTCGGCGAGCTTCGCGCAGAGCGGCGATCACAAGTTCAGGGCTCTGCGTACCTGAGGCTGCCGGAACGAGGCGGGCGACCTCCCGACCGTGTCGGGTGATGGTGATCGAGTTGCCTCGCTCGGCATCCTCGAGCAACCTCGCGAGGTGCGTCTTGGCTTCGTACACACCGATTGATTTCATCTATTCAGACTAGCTGAGACCAGTTCTGGTCGGTACCGGTCTGAATGGCAAAATCCCAGTAGCCATCTTGGTAGCCATTCGCGAAATTCGCTGTCGTTCCTGAGGGTTCGCTGAGGTTCATGGAATCGCTGAATCCCCTACACAGCAAGGGTTTCCGCACTTCGGCGAACGATAACGATCTTTCGAACGGATGGCTGGCAGTGTGGGGGTCAGGGGTTCGAGTCCCCTCAGCTCCACCATGGAACCCCTATTTCATAGGGGTTTGCGTCGTGCATGGGCGCCCGTAGTGGGTGCTGATGTCAGCCGAATGTCAGTCAATCCTCGAGGCTCATGACACGCGGCGTGCGCTGTAGGGCCTAAAATGCAGGGCTGTGCGTTTACGTCCACCGCGATGCTGTGGTGCAGGATGTTCAAGTCTTCACCGCCGATGAGCTCGGTTCGCTCGGCCGGGGTGACTGGGTACGCGATGCGAGGAACGGAACTCGAGGGCGCTCGACTGCACTATCGACGATGCGTGGGTTGGCCCTGCCGCGGCGCAGGGGCAAGTGCTGCAGCGGGCGCTCGCCCGGTTGCGCGTCCGAGCGGGACTGCTGTCGCGGCCGTCGTGGGTCAGACGTCTCGTGATGATCGCCGGATGCTGAGCAGCGCGGACAGCGCGGTGTCGTCGGCGCCGCCCAAGGTGTGCAGGTACTGCTCGGTGGTGGTGATGGTGCCGTGGCCGAGGCGTTCTTTGACGACTTGGAGGTCGGCGCCGCCGGCGAGGAGCCAAGAGGCGTGGGCGTGGCGTAGATCGTGCGGGCGGACCTTGAGCGGTAGGTCGGCGGCTTGCAGAGTGGGTTGCCAGATGTGGTGTCGGAACCAGGATCGGGGGATGTGCCCGGCGGGGTCACCGGCGCTGCGCGAGGTGCGGGTGTTGTCCTTGCCGGCAGCACGTCGGGCGGCACGGTAGACGGCATAAGCGTTTCGGCACTGTTCGCAGCGGCAGGGCCCCATGCTATAGGCGGTGAGGGTCCCGTGCCGGTAGACGCGTCCCGCGGCGTTCGGCTCGGTCAGCCCGAGGTCGATCTCGGCTGAGCTGGCGTCGGCCGCGGCGCTGGCCGCGGCCGCGGCGTGGTCGAGTAGTCCGAGTGGGAACAGCAGGTCCTTGCGGCCGATCTTGTTCGTCGTGATGTGGGCGGTGATCGCGGTCAGCACGTCTGGGTTCAGCTTCAGCCGTCGGTGTTTGCGGTCTTTCGGGTACTGCTTGATCAGAACCGGCCGCCGTCGGGGTGGAACTTCGGCACCAACTCGAGCACCACCCGCGACACGGTCAGCACCTGGCCGAAGTCGTCGATGTCGACCGGGCGTAGTTCAGTGAGTTCGCGCCAGCGCAGCCCGGTCTCGATGTCGGTCTCCACCAGCAGCCTGGCCGCATCGTTGGGCAGATGCGTGTAGATCTGCTCGAACTGGGTGGGAGTGACGATCGCGCGCATCTTCTTCGGCACCGGCGGTGGTCTCACTCCGCGGCAGGGGTGCAGGGAGGTGAGATTGGTCGTTGAACGCGGTGGTGAAGATCGCGGACAGGATCGCGAAGCAGGACCGGATGACGGTGGGGGAGACCCCGGAGGTCTTCAGGTCGGTGACCCACTCGCGGACGTCGACGGGGCAGGATCTCGACCAGCCGCATGGTGGCGAAGGTGGGCAGGATGTGTTTGCCGAGGTAGTAGGTGTAGTTCTCCCGGGCGCGGGCCTCCAACCGGCCTTCGCTGAGCTTGTCCTCGGCCTTCTGCCACGCCCGCCTCGCCTGCTCCTCGGTCGCGTAGGTGCCGGCCGAGCGCTGCCGGCCCTTCACGTCGGCGTACAGGGTGGCGTAGCGGGCCCGCCCGTCGCCGCTGACCCGCGCCCTAACGAAGCCCATCGACTTCGACCTCCCGTCCGTCGGCCACAGCGTCGGCATCGCGCGTCTCGTGGCACCGGCGAGCGACTCCCCCCGGTCCACGTTTCTCGCATTGTGCGCGGCGGCCCTGACACGGGTTGTTGTCACCGCTAAGCCCGGCGGCGGCGCCAGCCTGTGCGTTGACAGCGGGCGCAGTCGGCCGTCACCCACGCATGGGGGCATCGGTGCCGCGAGAAGTCAGGACTCGCGTGGCTTCGGGCTGAGGGCTGCGTTCCAGCGCTCGCCGCAGTGGGATCCGGGGTGACGAGACCACTGCGGCGAGAGGTAGTTCGCTGGGGCCGCTGAAGTACATAACTTCGGCCCGTACCGCCACACCTTTGTGCTGGTGCGGCCGCGAACACTGCTCGATTTTCACATCGTGCATCGACAACCTGGGTTGCCTGATTGAATCCCTGCCGGGTCACCAGGCGCACCTTCGTTTACCGAGCAGAGTGCTGTCACGGGGGCAAGGCCACACCGAGTCCGGGTGGCAGCTACCCGCCTATAATTGTCTGATGATTATGGATGACTCGGCGGGTGACAGAGCGGCTGATCCTTTCGGGCCGGCAGCGTTCGCAGATGTGCTGAAAGGCTCTGGGCCGATCTCGGCACAGCGAGCCGCCGCGATTCAGAACGCCGCAGCGGCTCAGGCCGCCGATCTCGCGATCCTAAGAGGTATCAGGCTGGAATTTCTCGATCCGCTGGTACTGCCCGACCACGGCCGGCGACTGGAGGCGTGAGCGCCCACGACGCCACGGCCTTGCTGAGTTCTTTTGCAGCCGGCACGTTGTCGCCGGTCGACGCGGTCGAGGCGGCGCTGCGGGCGCTCGACACCACGGGCGCCCAGCTCAATGTGGCGATTACGACGTTGCCAGCCAGTGGCAGCGTCAGTGCCGCCGCCGAATCAGAGCGGCGCTGGACGGAGGGCCGGCCTCGGGCGCTGGAGGGCGTTCCCGTCGGTGTTAAAGACATCATTGCGGTCGCAGGGGTGGAGATGACCGGGGGCTCACGGTTGCTGGCCGGGCACGTCCCGGATCACGACGCCGCGGTGATCCAGCGGCTGCGGGCGGCCGGTGCGATCGTCGTGGCCAAACTGGCCACATTCGCCTTCGCGAACGGCGACCCGCTCAACGTGGACTTCGGCGTCACTCGCAACCCGTGTGACCCAGAACGGCTGGCCGGTGGGTCGTCGTCGGGCTCGGCAGCCGCGGTCGGCGCCGGTTGCGTGCCGGTCGCGTTGGGCACAGACACTGGCGGGTCGATCCGACTGCCCGCGTCGTACTGCGGCACCGCCGGGCTCAAGCCGACGTTCGGACGGGTGTCGCGCTACGGCGCGTTGCCGCTGGCCTGGACGCTCGACCACGTTGGCCCGATCACCCGCAGTGCGCGCGATCTGCGCCTGATGCTCGAGATCCTGTCCGGTGTCGACGCGCGCGACCCGGCCACGGTCGACACTCCGGCCACGGCGAGCGTCCTGTCGAGCCTTGCCGGGCTGCGCATCGGCGTGCCCGACAGCTACTTCGTCGACGACCTCGACCGTCTCACTGCGGCCGGCTTCGACTCGGCGCTGCACACGTTGACTGCCGCGGGAGCCCGGTTGGTAACCGTACGCATTCCTGACCTGCACCTCATGGAGCCGGTCGGTCGCACAATTATCACCGCAGAGGCCGCCAGCGCGCACGAAGCCTTCGCCGAGCGACTGGCCGACTACGACGATCTGCTGGGCGCTCGGTTGGCCGCGGCGCCGCTCGTCCGTGCCACCGACTATCTCAAGGCCCTGCGACTGCGGGTGGTGCTGCAGCGCAACGTGACGAGCGCGTTCGCGACCTGTGACGTGTTAGCGACGCCGACGACGCCGACGGTCGCGCCGCCGATCGATACCCTCGAGGTAGATCTCGCCCGTGGGCCGGTGCCTTGGCTTGAGGTCGCGGCCCGCAACACCTTTCCGTTCAACATCGCCGGACTTCCGACCGCGACCGTCCCAATCCCGGGGCAAGCGTTGCCGGTGGGACTGCAGTTGAGCGCGCGGTCGCATCGCGACGAACTGGTGCTCGACGTCGCTGAGCAGTTCGAGGCACGGCTCACGGATTAGACCAGCGAAAGCGAGACGCCGCCATCGATGGTCAGCAGCTGCCCGGTGAGGTAGGACGCCTCGGCGCTGGCCAGGAATTGGAACGCCGCCGCGATCTCGTCGGGCTCGCCCAGCCGCCCGATCGGCACCGTCGCGCCGAACTGCGCCGCTCCTTCCTCGCCGAGCGAGTTGACCGGGTCGAGCGACTGGGGGGTCACGATGACGCCGGGCGCGACGGCGTTCACGGTGATGCCGTCCCGGGCAAGCTCTACCGCCAGTCCGCGCACCAATCCGACGATGCCGGACTTGGACGCGCAGTAGTGGACGTGGTTCGGCCAGCCCTGCACTCCGCCGGCCAACGAGCTGGTGGCAAGTAAGCGGCCACCGCCGCGGGCTCGAAGGTGTGGCACCGCGGCGCGGAAGCATCGCAGAGCGCCGCCGAGATTGGTCTCTATCGTTTCGGTCCAGCTTGCGTCGGTGAGCTGCTCGATCGGGATGTCACGGGCGATGCCTGCGTTGGATACGACGATGTCAAGTCCTCCGAACTCGGCCACTGTGTCGGCGACGGTCGCAGTGACGCTGTCGCTGTCGGATACGTCGCAGCTGCGCACCAGAGCGCGGCGGCCGGTCGCTCGAACGGCCGCCGCCACAGGCTCGGGGTCGTGCGGGTCGCGCTCGTACCAGGTCAGCACAACGTCGGCGCCGGCGCGGGCGAAGCGCACCGCGGTGGCCGCGCCGATGCCCGAGGCCGCGCCGGTCACCAGGGCCACCTTGCCGTCTAGTCCGAAGGTCATGTTGGGCTCCATTCGTCGATCCGGTTGGAGGGGGCGGGCGTAATCGCGATGCCTTGGGGGAGCTGAGCCAGCCGCGCCTGCAATGGGTAGCGCATCGCCGCGCGTTCGGGGAGGTCCCAGGTGCTGAGCTTCTTCAGGACCGCGAACGCTCGCCTGTGTAGCTCGTCAGGCGCTGACACGTCCATCGGCCGGACCGCGCCGGCCGTGCGGTCGAACCACGGTGTGAACAGCTCGCGGTCGCGCAGTTCGGTCCAGGCGCGCACGAGGTGGGAGCCGCTGGTGTCTGGCGTGAGGTCGACCCGCTCGCGCGAAGCGATAGCGGTCCGCTGGGCATCGGTATAGACGCCAGCGTGCTCCAGCGTCACGCTGCCGACTGCGCTGCCGACTGCGCTGCCGACTGCGCTGCCGACTGCGCTGCCGACTGCGCTGCCGACTGCGCTGCCGGCAAGGTGGGCGAGCTCGACCGCGAAGGCCGCACCGACGCCGCGGGCGTGTAGGTCGAAGTCGAAGATTCCGGCGGCGGTCAGCCGGTCAAGAATTGCTTGCGTCGCCGCGGTCACGTTGTCGCAACCGGGCAGCACGTCGGAGTCGCCGGTGCCGGGCAAGTTCGATGGCCAGCACCGGACGGTGGGCGCCGACTCCGTCGAGGATGTCGAGCACTCCACCGCCGGTGTCTGGGGGAGTGGGGAAACCACCAGGGGACACGGGTCGGCGTGCAGGAAGTCGGCGTTCCAGCGCGGGTGCTCGACCTTCGGCATCCGGGCGCGGACCGTGCTGGCGCTCAACTGGTCTGGCAATCGCGCCATGAACATTCCGAGTTGGTCATCGTGGTGCGCTGTGATTGCGGTACGGGCGGTGAGATCGCCCAGCCGCTGGTGCCCGTCGTAGGCCCAGACCGCGTCGTAGGACGTCGAGTAGTCGGTGCCGGCGTAGAGCCAGTCGCCCATCCGCTCGTGCAGGAAGCGCGCGTCGGGCAGGTCCAGCGGAAGCCGCTCCTGCCCGAGCAAACGGTAGAACGGATAGCACATGCGATGGTCGCGGTAGCGCTGCCAGAGCGCGATGAGGTGGGTGCCGTCGGTGCGAGGCGGATAGGTCACGGGCCAGTTGCGGCTCTGGTCGATGGCCTCCTGCCGAACGAAGGCCGGGATGCCGTCGACTATCACTGAGCCGATTCGGTCGGCGTGGCGATAGCCGATTTCGAGCGCGACCATCGCGCCGGTGTGCGAGCCGTAGATGTGTGGGCGGTGGACGCCGAGAGCGTCGGCGATGCACATCATGAAGTCGGCGTAGTCGGAGATGGACAGGTCCGGGCCGTACGGGCCCGCGGTACCACTCAAAGGCAGCGGGTCGGACAGCCCGTAGGCCGGAGTGTCGAGGACGATCGCGGTGAAGCCGGCAGATGCAAGCTCGGCGGCAAAGTCGAGCAGCATCGCGCCGGTCATCGGCGACTCGTGGATCAGCAGCACGCCCGGGCCGGTCCCCGTCCGGTGGTAGTGCACCTGGCGGCCGTCGACGGTGACGAAATGTCGGCGCAGGGCGACCTCGGCGATGATGTCAGTCCGCTCTCGGTGCCGGGCAGACTACCGGGACGAAACCGGTCGCGACCAGCATCCGACCCACGCCCGCGAGCACCCCGGCGACCATCACGAGCTCGACGCCCTCCTCCGGGGTGAAGCAGCGCAGCAGCGGGCGAGCACGCCCGGGGTCACCGTCTGCGACCGCGGTCGCGATCTGCAACGCTGCGACTTCCCGCTCGTCGGTGAATGCCGTCACGGAGCCGACGAAGGCGGCGTCGATCGACGCATCGTCCACTCCGTGCGAGCGGGCTGAGGACCGGTCCCCCACCGAGCAGAACGCGCAGCCCGTCAGTGCGGCCAGCCGCAACCGGACGAGTTCCTTTATCCGCACGGGGAGCACACCGCCGAAGAACAGGTCGCCGTAGAAGTCGCCCCAGTAGAAGGCTGCCACCTGGGGCGCGTTCGCGGCCCATCGATAGAAGTCCAGGTCGCCGTCGAGGGCGGCCACGAGATCCGTGCGATCTCGTAATGGCCCTGCGATCTCAACAACTGGTACGAGCGGCAGGTCGTGGGTCACCCCGACGTCATCACGGTCTCGCCCTTCGCGATGTCGCCGGTCGCCGATCCGTCGTTGAGCACCTCGGACGCCAGCACCTCGATGTCGTAGGTGTGGGTGAGATTGCGTCCCAGCACCGGATCGGTCATGCGGATCGTCCAGGTTTCGGCGAAGCGCAGCTTCTCCTCCAACGTCACGACGGTGCCGCTGAACAAGATGATTGCTCCCGGTACCGGCACTACGCTCTCGCGGACGCCGGACAGCATCTCGGCCGGGGTCC
Source organism: Mycobacteriales bacterium (assembly GCA_038207565.1). Classification (GTDB taxonomy): domain Bacteria; phylum Actinomycetota; class Actinomycetes; order Mycobacteriales; family Jatrophihabitantaceae; genus JALZAI01. The sequence continues at coordinate 28,055 of JBBQZQ010000033.1, read as the reverse complement.
AGAACTCGGCCACCGACGCGTCTTGGTACTCCACCGTTTGGCCCTGGTCGATGACGGTGCAGCTCATCCGCACCTCGTCCCAGTGATCCTTGACGTCCTCCCAGCGCCACAGGGTCGGGGCTACGATGTTCGGCGCTACCTGTTTCGCCCACGGGATGTCGAGGTTTTCCAGGGGACGATCGGTGTGGTCCGAGCCGACACCCACGTAGACGGTGCCGTCGGCGTCTGCGACCGTGACGATCTCGACCTCGCCGCTGGTCTTGGGCCTCTGGACGGCGACGGTGGTGTCGGTCAACACGGCCCAGGGGCTGATCGGCATCACGAGCGGCGGGCGCTCGCAGATGAGCTCCTTCACCCCGAGGGCATAGCACTCCTCGAGGTGGCGCTGCATCTTCTCGGCGTCGCGCATCGTGAAGCCGAGGTTGTAGCAACGGACGATGTTGAGTGCCAGCGGATGCTCGCCCGTGGCGTCCATTACGGTCATGTTCAGGGTGGTCATGAGATCTCCAGTTCGTGGGTTGGGTCGGTCAGTGGGTCTCTTCGCCGCCCGAGACATTCATGGCCTCGCCTGTGATGTAGTCGGCGAGTGGACTGGCGAGGAACAGACACGCGTTGGCGATGTCGTCGGGCGTGCCGTTTCGGCCGAGCGGGATTCGGCCGCGCATCGAGGTGAGGTACTCCTCCTCGGACTGGCCTGTGAGGGCCGCGAAGTACTCGTTTTGCCACGCGCCTAGGCCGGTGGTGACGTGGTTCGGGCAGACGGCGTTGACGTTGATCCCGTGCGGGCCGAGGTCTATCGCCGACGCGCGGGTCAGTCCGACGACGCCGTGCTTGGACGACACGTAGGCCGACGCGTGGGGAAAGCCGCTCTTGCCGCCCTGCGAGGAGATGTTGATGATCCGGCCGCCGTGCCCTTGGGCGATCATCCGCCGGGCGGCGTGCTTGGTGCCGAGGAATGTGCCCTTGAGATTGACGCCGAGCACGGCATCCCAGTCGGAACCGTCGATGTCTTGCACGGGGGCCATCAGGTAGCCGATGCCAGCGTTGTTGACGTACACGTCGAGCGAGTCGAACCGGTTGGCCGCGTGGGTCACGAGCGCCTCGACCTGGTCCTCGTCGCGCACGTCGCAGACTGCGGTCTCGACCTTGCCGCCGCCGAAGGCGCGTAGCTCGCCCGCAACTTCCTCCAGCTCGTCGGTGGTGCCGACCCCGTGCTCAGGGAAGCGGCTGCCCTCGGTGCGTCCGATGTCGGAAATCACGACGTTGGCGCCGGCGGTGACGAACGCGCGCGCGATCCCCTGGCCAAGACCGCGGTGCCGGCCGGCGCCGGTCACCACAACCGTGCGGCCGCTCAGGTCGACCGCCATAGTCAGGCCGCCGGCTCAGTGAGGATGAAGGTGGGATTGTCGGCGAATTCCTGAAACTGAGCGGCGATCGCCGGCATGTTGCCGGATGCGATGTCGGCCATGAAGCCGTCCATCGAGTTGATCTCCACCACCTCGACGTACTGGTACGGCGCCGGAGCGTCGGAACCGAGCACGCCGGTGACCCGCAACAGTCGGAAGCTGTCGATCGACGGTAACGCGTTCACCGTCGGTGAGTCGCGCTCGCGCGCCCATGTCTCGTATGCCGAGGGCTCGACGCCGTCTGTCAGATTGAACACCACTATCACCGTCGCCATGACCAGATCTCCTCCTCGGTCCATTCGTGCATGGGGTCTTGCTCCTGTGCGGCCCGCACCGTGGCCGCGGTCTCGGTGCCGTCATCTCGCCACACCAGGCCGCGAGCCCGCACACCGGACAGGTCTGGCGCCCGATCGAGCGCGAACACCTGTGGGTAGCCGGCAGGCTGGGCCGGTCCGGGCCGCCGTCCGGTGTGGGCGGCCAGCACGTCCTGCACTCGTGGGTGGGCGTAGTAGGCCTCGTAAGCCAGCGCGCGCAGCAGCCCGAACACCGCCGGCTCATTGTGCTCGAGGTGGGCGACCGCGTCGTGCCGGGCTTCGTCGTCGCCGTCGTCATCGAAGATCTTCGCGCCCAACCCGCCCGCGTAGGCATCGAGCGCGTCCTTGTTGCCCCGATGCCTGCTGGCGATGTCGAGCATCGCTGCGCCGAGCCGCAGCTCGCCCGCGGCCGGCCAGTCGCCATCACCGGGCAACAACACCTGGGCCAGCAGGTCGAGCCGGGCCACTGCGGTCATGTCGGCACCGAGCCGGGCTCACCGATCAACCGATCTGCGGCACGCAGCGCCAGGGCTTGGATGGTGGGGGTCGGGTTGGCTGCGGCCGATGAGGCAAAGACGCTGCCGTCGACCACCATGAGGTTGGGGACGTCGTGGGTACGGCAATCGGCATCGACCACCGACGTCGTCGGGTCATTGCCCATCCGGGCCGTGCCCATCAAGTGGAAGCCGGTCTGGTCGAGCAATGGGTTCTCCAGCACCTGCACCGCACCGGCGGTCTCGAGCGCACGACGAGCCGCCGCTAGTCCGTGCCGGATCATCCGGCGGCTGTTCCCGTCCGGGCGGTAAACCATCCGCGCCGCGGGAATCCCGTGCCGGTCCCGGGCCGTGTCGTCGATGACGATGCGGTTAGCAGGATCCGGAAGGTCCTCGCAGCTGATGGCCACGCTCGCGACCCGGCCGAACAGCTCATCGAAGCGGGCATGATGACCGCTGCCCCATGGGATGTCGAGTGTGAACGCGCCAAGTGCGGTTATGAGCGGACCTTGACCGCGCATCACCTGCATCTCGTAGCCGCGCACGAAGTCGCGGGCCGAGTCGGTCTCGTAGAACTCCTGGCTGAGCAGGCAGAACGCCGAGTTGCCCGACCAAGCCGCGAGCGGTTCGGCGAAGACGCCGGTGGCGGCGGCGATCGGATGCAGCATGAGGCCGACGCCGACCAGTCCAGAGGAATTGGCGATGCCGTCCGGATGGGTGCTCCCACCGCCGGTGAGCAGCAGCCGTGGCGTGCCGATGCCGTTGCCGGCCAGCACGACCGTGCCTGCCTCGGTTCGATGCTCGACGCCATCGTCGTCGAGCCAGCGCACGCCACTGGTCCGGTCGGGCGCGTCGAATAGCACCCCGACCACCGTCGCGCCGGTGACGAGGCGAACGCCGGCCTCGACCGCGAGCGGCCAGTAGGTGATGTCGGCCGACGAACGGGCCTGGCGCGGGCACGCCAACTCGCACGGTCCGCAGCCGTTGCAGGCTTGCCGATGCCCGACGTCGCGGGTGAGCACCTGGCCGTCGGTCGGCCACCAGTGCCAGCCCAGCTGTTCGAACGCGTCGGCCAGTTTGTGCCCACCCGGTCCGAGCGGTACCGGCGGCGTCGTGCGCGGAGTTCGCGGCGGGTTGCCGGGATCACCGGCCAACCCCGAGATTCCGCTGATGCGATCGTTCATCTCGTAGTAGGGCGCGAGGTCCCAATAGTCGATTGGCCAATCGTTGCCGACGCCGTCCAGGCTGCGCACCTTGAAATCGGACGGCCGGAAGCGTGGAGCGTGCGCCGACCACAGCACCGTGCTGCCACCTACGCCGTTGAACATCTGTGGCTGGATCGGCGAGGTATCGGCGAGTACGGGATAGTCCTCCGGAGAACATCGGACATTTGGGTTCGGCGAGCGAGATCTGAGCCGCTGCCCTTCCCAGTCGGGTTGGTTCTGGGGCGCGTCGGCCGGAACGGACCAATAGCCGCGCTCCAGGCACACAACAGAGAGGCCCGCGGTGCGCAATCGCCACGACAGCGCTGCACCGGCCGCTCCCGCCCCGACCACGACCACGTCAGTTGCCGCTGTAACAGGCTCTGCAGTGCCAGGAGTGGCCCGGCGCGTGGCGGAGGTGGAAGTCGGGGACATGCGGTGGATCACCCGCTCGCGTGCGTGGAGTTCGTGGGCTATCGACAGGCGCGTCGTGCGCTGGCTATCGTCTTTCTATCAGTCCGACCTTTTGTAGACAAGGCTCCCGAGGGCCATCGCCGACCGGCTCGGGGAGGAGCGTGATGGCGTGTCGATCACGCTGCGCAAACGCGGGGGACGGGCGCGTCCCTCATCATCGACAGCATGAGAGCAGTGGCATGAGCGAGGGGTCTGATCGTCCAGATAGCACCTCATCGGCCGTAACCGATGCCGTGCTCGCGCACGCCTTACGGATGCGAGAAGACGTGCTTCCTGCGCGGGTGGCGGCCGCGGCCGGGATGCTCGTTCTCGACGCGATCGGCGTGGGTATCGCCGGCAGCACAACGCCGGAGAGCTCGGCCTTGCTCGGGGCTGCTCGGCGTTGGGGCGCCGGCGAGGAGGCTGGGGTCTGGGGCGTGGGCGCGCGCCTGCCCGCCGTGCACGCCGCGTTGGTGAACGCCCATCAGATGCACTGCCTCGAGTTCGATGCGATTCACGAGCCGGCGGTGGTGCATCCCATGACGGTTGTCTTCCCGGTGCTGGCCGCGTGGGTGCAGCGTGGCGCCTCGCACGGCGTTCGGCTCAGCGGTCGCGACTTCGTGAAGGCCGTCGCCGTCGGCGTCGACATCGCCGGCGGGCTCGGCGACGTCACCACCTCGCCGCTGCAGTTCTTCCGGCCAGCAACCGCCGGCGGCCTGGCGTCGATTGCCGCGCTGGCCGTGGCCGCGCGGGCCGAGCCCGCTGTCGTGACCGGGGCGTTCGGCGTGGCCTACGGCGGCATCTCTGGCACCATGCAGCCGCACCAGGAGGGCGCCCAGGTGCTGGCCCTGCAGGTCGGTTTCAACGCCCGGGCCGCGCTCTCGAGCTGGGATCTCGCGCTGGCCGGTTTCCGCGGACCGCGTCGGGTGCTGGAGGGCGACTTCGGGTACTTCCGCCTCATCGAGGCGTCCGGGCGCCCCGACCTGCTCGCCGCGTCGCTTGGTGCGCAGTGGGAGGCTGAACGCACGTCGATAAAGCCGTTCCCCAGCGGACGGGCAACACACGGAGTCTTGGACGCGGTGCTCACACTCCAGGAGCGACACGGCTTCGCCGTTGGCGACGTCGCCGCAGTTCAGGCCTTAGTGCCGCCGATGGTCGACACGCTGGTCGGCCGTGCGGTCAGCGACGACCTGTCGCCCGGCGAGGCCCGATTGTGCCTGCGCTATTTGGTCGCGTACGCGTTGCGCGAGCACGGCGTCGAGCTGGGCGCCTACGCCGAGTCGGCACTTCGCGATCCGGCGCTGCTCGACCTCGCTCGCCGGGTGGTCATCGCGCGCGACGACAACCCGGACCCGAACGCGTTCGATCCGCAGACCGTGCGCCTCCGCCTGCACTCTGGCGAGGAGTACGAGATCACCCTCGCGTGCTCCCTCGGCAGCCCTGGCCGCCCCCTGACCGCCGCGCAGCTAGAGGGAAAGTTCCGTGCCAACCTCGCTGTCGCCGGCCGGTCGGACGACGCCGACCGGCTGCTCGACCTCGCCAGCGGCGTTCTCGAACTCGACGACGTGTCCGTCTTGATCGGAGCGATGTGACCAACCATCCCTACCTCGCGCCCGACGAATACGGTCGCATCCTCGACGAGTATCCGGTGGGCTCAGCCTTCTTCGATCGCTATGTCGGAATGACGCGAGAAAGGCTGCGGGACCTGCAGGAGCGCCGCTTCGCGACCGTCCTCGATACTGCGTGGGATACCCCGTTCTACCGGCGGTTGTGGCGCGCGGCCGGTATCGCGCGAGGTGATATCCGCGGCCTGGACGACCTGACGCTGCTGCCGATCGTCGACAAGGACGTCCTGATGGCCGACGTCGCGGCGCACCCGCCGTTCGGTTCGCTGGCGCTGCGCGACACCGGCCCGGCCGCGCAGGTACTGCAGACCACCAGCGGTACCACCGGCGCGCCGCAGCCGGTCATGTGGGGTGCGTGGGGCCGCGAGGTGCAGAATGCGCTGCTCGGCCGCACCTACCAGTGGCTCGGCATCGGTCGGGGAGACGTCGTCCACTCGATCTACGGCCACGGCGTGGTGAACGGCGGGCATTACGTTCGGGAGGCCGTCCTGCGTTACACAGACGCACTGATTCTGTCAGCCGGCACAGGCAACGAGACCCGCTCTGAGAGACAAGTGGCGCTGATGGCGCAGTTCGGTGCAAGCGTGCTGGTGGGCTTCGCCGACTATCTGCGTCGGCTTGCCGACGTGGCGCGTGAGAACGGGCTACAGCCCGGAGCGGACCTGCCGGTGCGACTCATAGTGGGGCATCTGCCGCATGGCTCGCGTGACATGCTGGAGCGCGCCTGGCCCGGCGCCCGTGCCTACGACTGGTACGGGGTGGCCGACACCGGCATCCTTGCCGCCGAAGGGCCAGAGCGTAATGGACAGTGGTTGTGGGAGGACGCGAACGTCGTCGAGCTGCTCGACCCTGAAACCAGTGCATCGGTTCCCGACGGCGCGCGCGGCAACCTGGTCGTCACCAGTCTGGGAAAGTCCGACGTGGCGCCTTTGATCCGATTCAACACTCACGATCTGTCCGCGGTGCTCACCGAAGCTCCCGGCCAGGACCTGCCCTTTCGTCGGATCGCGGGGCTGCTCGGGCGAAGCGACCAGATGGTCAAGCTGCGCGGCATCAACGTCTATCCGACCGCGCTGGCCGAGCTGGTAAAGGACGTAGATGGCGGGACAGGCGAGTACTACTGTCGGCTCGAGCGCCGCCATGACGGCGCCGAGCACCTGGTTGTCGTGGTCGAGTCGAGCCGAGCGGTTGAGCGGGCACCGCAGCTGGCCGACGCCCTAGCCGCGTTGCTGACCACCGCCCTCGGCGTCAAGGTTGGAACGGAGCTCGTGCCCCCGGGTGCGACCGCTGAGGCGACGGGTTTGCTCACCCGGCAGAAACCGTTGCGACTGGTCGACGCGCGATGATCGCGACCTGGCTCACTGAAGTTGCGGCCGGCCTGGCGCGCGGCACGATCACCTCGTCCGAGCTGGTGGCGATGGCGTCCGGCCCGGACCATCTGCACGCGACCGAACGAGTGCTGGCTGCCGCAACGGACGAAGCCAGCGCGGCCGACGCCCGCTGGGCCCGCGGGGCGGCACTCGGGCCCCTTGACGGAGTGCCGTTCGCGGCCAAGGCCAACCTAGATATCGCGGCGGTCCCGACAAGCGCCGGCACCGGTTTGGATCTGCCGCCGGCCCCGGCCGACGCGGCAGCGGTGGCCCGGCTAAGGAAGGATGGCCTGATCCCGGTGCGGACGGCCACGCTGGCCGAGCTTGCCGTCGGTTCGGTCACAGACAACCCGTTCACCGGCTCGTGCCGCAACCCCTGCAACCCGCACTTGAACGCAGGCGGGTCGAGTGGTGGCTCGGCCGCGCTGGTTGCGGCCGGGATAGTACCGGTGGCGCTCGGCAGCGACACGATGGGCAGTGTGCGCATCCCGGCCGCCTACTGCGGCATCACTGGGTACAAGCCGACGCGCGGGGTCGTGGACACCGCTGGTCTCACCGCGCTTTGCCCACTGCTCGACACCGTCGGCGTGCTCGCCGCCCGCCCGTCCGATCTGCTGCTGATCGTCGGCTTGTTGGGGGTGCAGAGGGCGGCCGGCGGCCTCACGCCCGCGACGGTTGGGGTTCCATCTCTCGCCGCCGCGGCTGACGCCGACGGCCGCCGGGCGCTCGATGCCGTCCTGAAGCCACTTCGCACACTGGGGCACCGGCGTGTCGACGTCACCCTCAACATCGACGTTGCGCTCGTTCGTCGGCGCGGCCTGCTGCTGTGTGAGGCCGACACCTACACCCGCTTCGCCGCTGCGGTGGACAGTGCGGACCCGGGGTTGTCCTCGCGACTACGGGGGCTGCTCGCCTACGGCCGGGACGCCGGCCCCGCTCGGGTCGAGGCTGCGCGCGCAACGCTGGAGGCCGCTGCCGAGGCCGTGCTGCACGCTTTCGACACCGCTGATGTCCTCGTCCTGCCCACCACGCCGGCCGGACCGCCGCCGATCGGGGTGGAGCCGGCAGACGCGGCTGACCTCACCGCATGGGTCAACGTCGCCGGGCTGCCAGCGGTCGCGTTCCCGGCCGGCCCGCCGACCGCAGACGGCATGCCGCGTGGGGTCCAGCTGGTCGGCCGACCCGGCGCGGACGCCCAAGTGCTGGCCCTGGCCGTGGCGGTCGAGGCCGCCGGGGTCATGCGGTGAAGTGCGCCGGTCGCTGCTCGAGGAAGGCTGCGACGCCCTCGCGGTGGTCGGCGCTGCGCAGGGCGCCCGCGACGAGCGACTGGCTCTCAGGGGTGGCGGTGCGCACGCCCTGCTGCACCATCGCGACTATCCGCTTCATCGCCCGCACCGAGCCTGGCGCCGTTGCGGTGAGCTCCCCGGTCCAGGCTGCCAAGGCGGCCTCCAGGCTGTCGGCCGGGTGCACCTCGTCAACCAGCCCCGCGCGCAGCGCCCAGGCGGCGGGGACCCGGCTGCCGGTCAGCAGCATGCGCTTGGCCGCCGCGCCACCGACGAGGTCGACCAACGCGGCGGTGTCTTCGTGCGGGAATACCAGACCCAGCCGGGCTGGGGTGATCGCGAAAAAGGAGTTTTGCGACGCCACGCGGAAGTCGCAGCACAGCGCGATCGCGCTGCCACCTCCGACACACGCCCCATCGATCAGGGCGATGGACGGGATCGGTAACGTCCGCAGCGCTTCCAGCGCGCGCCCGACCCGGGCCTGACTGGCCATGCCCCACTCGACGTCCCCCGCGGAGGCGCGGTACTCCCCGATGTCGGCACCGGCGCTAAAGACGCCCGGCACATCCGAGCGCACAACCAGTAATCTCGGGCCCGGCTCGGCAGCTGTGCGTCGGACCAGCCTCGCGAGCTCTTCCCACATCACCTGGGTGAGGGCGTTGCGCTTTTCTGGGCGGTGGATGGTGATAGTTGCAACCGACGCGGAGAGGTCCAGGCACAACTCGTCCATGGCCGGCACCCTATCGAAAAGACTGACCTTTCCAGAAGCGATGGGACATTGCACATGACTGCACCGAGACCGACCCGCCCGTCCGCCACCTCGCTCGCCCTTTCCGTAGTGGTCAACGTCGAGGAGGGCGCGGAAATGTCGCTAGCCGAGGGCGACCGTAACCCCGAGGCGGTCGACGAGATGTCCATGGCATTGCGCGGCCCGGCCCGCAACTTCGGCAACGAGTCCAACTATCGCTACGGCATCAAGGAAGGCTTCCCTCGGGTGCGGGCCGCGCTCGACAGCGCCGGCATCCCAGCCACATGGACCTGCGCGGCCCTGGCCCTCGAACGGGCTCCGCAGGTCGCCGCCGCAATCCGCCACCGCGGCGACGAAGCCGCCTCGCACGGGCTGCGCTGGCTGCCGCAGCACCGGATGGATCCCCCCACCGAGCGTGCGTTCCTGGTGGCGGCGCGTGACTCGATCGCAGCCACGACCGGAACCGCGCCGGCAGGCCATCTGTCGCGTTACCTGCACACCGAGAACACCCGCGATCTCCTCGTCCAAGCGGGTTTTGAGTACCACATGGACGACTACTCCGGCGACGAGCCGTTCTGGGCGACCACGCCGTCCGGACCGATTGTCGTGCTGCCTTACGCGATCGACACCAACGACATGAAGATGTGGGCCACTCCCGGGTACACGGCGCGGGACTGGCTCAGCTACGCCGTTGACACCTTCGACCGGCTGTATGCCGAGCGCCGAACGGGGTTCCGCATGATGTCGTTGGGTCTGCACCTGCGGATTATCGGCCGCCCCGGTCGCATCGGTCTGTTCGAGCAGTTCCTCGACCACGCGCTCTCCCATGAGGACGTGTGGCCAGTGCGGCGCCGCGACCTCGCTGCCGCGTTCCGCGCCGCGGTCCCGGCTCCGTGACCAGGACCCGGCGCGGGCTCACCACGGCAGCTCGGCGCCGTTCATGGCGATGCACTGCCCGTTGACGTAGGACGCGTCGTCGGAGGCGAGCCACGACACTGCGGCTGCGACGTCTGCGGGTGTGCCGAACCGGCCGGCCGGGACCGTGGCGAGGAACCCGTCAAGGATGTCCTGCTGGGACCGGCCGGTCTGGGCGACCAAGCCGGCCAGGATTCCGTCCCATAGAGGGGTCATTATGTGCCCGGGTGTGTAGCAGTTGACCCGAATCCCGTGCGGGGCCAGCTCGATCGCTGCCGACTGGCTCAGCATGATGATCGCAGCCTTGGTGGCGCAGTACTGCGAAAGATTCGCCGCGCCGTGCCGGCCACCGCCGGAGGACGCGTTGACGATGGATCCGCCGCCAGCTGCGATCAAGTGCCGGGCCGCGACCTTGGTGCCGAGCGCGGTGCCGACGACGTTGATCGACAGAATACGGTCCCAACCCGCGGCGTCGGTCTCGGTGATCGGGGCTATGGCAATAATTCCGGCGTTGTTCACCATGACGTCGAGGCGGCCGAAGTGGCGAACACACTCGTCAACTGCTGCAGCGAGAGCGGCCTCGTCGCGCACGTCGGTTTCCACCGCGATGCAGGCCGGGCCGAGGTCCTCGGCGAGGGAGCGCGCGGCGTTCATGTCCACGTCGGCGACGACCACTGAGGCGCCGTCGGCGACCATGCGCTCGACAATCCCGCGGCCGATCCCCTTCGCGCCGCCGGTGACGACGGCGGCACGCCCCTCATGCACCGGTCGGCACGTTTGGGCGCTCATGAGGTCTCCCGCCAGATCGGATCGAGTAGTTGGACCCGGATCACCGTTTCGGGGTCGAAGGGTGTCAGGTCGTAGCCCTGCGGTTGCGGCGGTCCGGCGTGGTATCCGGTGAGTGCCTCGATACTGACCAGTACTCCGGGGTCGGTGTAGTAAGCGGTGTAGACGAGATTGACGACCGCGTCCATCGCCGCCGGGTCGGTCGCGGCCACTGCCCGCAACCTCGCCTCACGATCGGCCGAGCCAGAGCCCACGAAGTTCTGGGGCAACGCTGCGAGCACGGCGTCGAGGCCGGCGGCGAGCGGGGTGCCGGCTGCATCGTCGAGCACCCGCGCGGCCAGTCCGGCCGCTCCCGCGCCGGGCTGATCCGCGCCGGGCGGGATAACCGTGTCGAGCAGCGCGATGAGCTTGGGGTCAGACATGTGCGACGACCTCCTCACGGGGCAGGGCCGTGCCGCGGTAGCGATCGGCGGCGCGCAGCGCGATGGCCTGGATGGTGGAGGTCGGGTTGACCGCGCCGACCGTCGGGAAGACGCTGCCGTCCACGACAAGCAGGTTCGGCGCGTCCCAGGCGCGGCAGTCGGCATCGACCACCGAGCGGCCGGCATCTACACCCATGCAGGCGGTGCCGAGCAGGTGGAAACCGGCGCCGCGCACAAGCGGCGCGATGATCACGTCATTCGCGCCGGCCTGACGCAATACCTCGGCGTTGCGCTCGATGCCGAAGTCGAGGATCTTGCGCGAGTTCGCGTCGACTTTGTAGTGCAGCGCCGGTGATGGAACGCCGGACGAGTCGCGCAGCGTGTTCGACAACGTCACCCGGTTATCCGGGTCAGGCAGGTCCTCCGAAGTCACGGTGATGCCGGCGGTGTGGCCGAATTGGCGCAGGAAGTCGGCATGGTGCTCCGCGCCCCAACCGACGGGTCGACCGTATCCACCGAGCGCGGTGCCGAGCGGCCCGTCACTGCGGATCGTCTGGGCCTGGAAACCGCGTACGAACCCACGTCCGCGGTCGGTCTCGTAGTACTCCTGGCTGACGATGGTCGTGGCGAACGGTCCGCGGAAGCCGTCGACCCGGTCAGGGAACACTCCGGTCACCATCGCCGTGGGGTGATGCATGAGCCGCCGACCGACCAGTCCGCTGGAGTTCGCCAGCCCATCGGGGCACCAATTGGTGGCGCTGAGCAGCAGCAGCCGGGCGGTCCCGAGCCCATTGCCGGCCAGCACCACCGTGTCGGCCGGCTGGTGCACAAGAGCCCCGTCGCCGGTGACGTATTCGACACCGGTCACGCGGCCGCGGACCGACAGCACGCGGCACGCCCGCGCCTCGGTCTGCAGTCGAGCGCCAGCGGCCAGTGCCTTGGGCCAGTAGGTGAGGTCCGTGCTTGCCCGGGCGCCACGCGGGCAGCCGAGATCGCACGGGCCGCACATGTTGCAACCGTGGCGGCCGTCGTGTTCGGCCGAGAGGATGGCAGCGTCTACCGGCCACCAATGCCGGCCCATCTCGTCATAGGCTCGGGCGATCCGGCTAGCCGCGTCGCCAAGCGGCAGTGGCCCGAACCCGCGCGGTGTGCGCTGTGGGTTGCCCGGATCTCCGGCCAGTCCGGACACACCCATCATTTCGTCGTTGAGCGCAAAGTACGGGTTGAGGTCGTCGTAGTCGATCGGCCAGTCGTCCCCGACGCCGTCCTGGCTGCGTACCCGGAAGTCCGACGGCCGCAGCCGTGGAAAGTGCGCGCCCCAGAGAATGGTCGAACCGCCGACCGCGTTGTACAGCAGCGGTGCGATGTCTGTGTCGGACTCGTCGATGGGGTAGTCCCAACGATGGCGCCGCACGTTCGGGTTCGGATGGTGGGTGCGCTGACGAGCGCGCTCCCACTCGGGCGAAAGGGACGGCGAGGTCTCTGGCGGCACCCAGCCGCCCTGCTCGAGGCAGAGCACCTCGTGACCGGCCGTTGCCAGCCGCCAGGCGAACGCAGCGCCCGCGGCCCCCCCGCCGATCACGACCACTTCGACGCTGGGTGCGGTGACAACGGACGACATGCAGCGAACTCCTTCGACCGTCGGTCGGGATTCGTCTGAGGTTAAGGCGTAGAGCGAGATATTACCAGCGGTTCGTTACCTGTCGAAGCCGCGCTGGACACGATTGGGACACGGCCACCCGGAGCGACTGCGGCCCGGTCGTGGATAGTTTCATCGACCTTGGATTGACGTTAATGCCAGAGGATACGGACGCTGTGGTTGATTGCGGGCGCGAACGCCCTGGCAGACCCGGCGTCGGGTGCGCGTATTTGCGACCGGTCGGGTCAAAGATCGGACCAATTCGCGAATAGGACTGAGGATTTCGGTCCGAGGACCTTGACCGCGTCGTCTTGGCGCTTCTAGGGTCAGCGCGATCGCGCACATCGCGCCCACCCCAACTTGTCGCTGCCGTCGTCCGAAGAGTCCGAGCCTCACCTGAAGGGTCAACACTGTGAGTCCTGAGAAGTCGTCTCTGTCTCCCCACGAGGAACTTGCCTGGCTTAACCGAGAGATCGGACGCCGCGGGCTGTTTAAGGGCGCGGGCGCGCTCGCCGCTGCCGGTGGCCTGCCCTGGTTGCTGAGCGCGTGTACCGGCGGGGGGAGCGACGGCGGCACCTCCAACGGGAAGGGGTCGGTTGACACGCTGACCTACCTGGCGTCCGACGTGCCGAACGGCTTCGACTGGGACGGCCCGAGTGCGTCGATCCCAACCACCCAGTTCGGCATGGACCAATGCTTCGGCCGGCTCGTGCAGTACAAGCTGGTCGAGGACAACGGCGTGCTCAAGCCGGACTTCACGAAGCTCGAGGGCCAGCTCGCCGAAAGCTGGACGCAGAGCGGGCTGACCTGGACCTTCAAGCTGCGTAAGGGTGTGAAGAGCCCTGCCGGCAATGAGTTCACCGCCGACGACGTGGTGTGGCTGGCGCAGCGGGCGAAGTCGGTGTCGGGCGCCTCGCCGATCGCCTGGTTCCTCTACAACGTCGGTTCCGTGATGGGGGCCGAGAACGTGGCGCCGAAGGCCACCGCCGCTGACAAGCTGCTCAAGGGCGAGGTCGTCAAGGTCGACAAGTACACCGTCCAGATCAAGCAGCAGGTAGCCAACAAGCTGTTCCCGGGCATCCTCTCGATCTTTGCACTGGCGATGATCGACTCGACCGAGGCGAAGAAGAACGCGACGGCCAAGGATCCGTGGGCCCACGACTGGCTCAATCTTGAGGGCGCCAAGACCGCTGGCTTCGGCCCGTACAAACTCGCATCGCTCGAGACCGACCACAGCGCCACGTTTGTCGCCAACCCGGGCTGGAACGTGGCTGGTCTCACCCAGCCGACGGTCAAGAAGGTCGTGATGAACAAGGTGCCGCAGACCTCCGTCCGCGTCGGGTCGCTCCAAGCCGGCGGTGGCACGAAGGTCACCGACGACCTCACCAGCCGTGACTGGCGGCAGCTCTCGACGTCGAAGGGCGTCAACGTGTTCGGCCTCTATGGCAATCAGAACACCTTCCTGTTCACGAACTTCAAGGTGAAGCCGTTCGACAACAAGCTGCTGCGCCAGGCGTTGGCCTACGCGATGCCCTACGACGCAATCGCCACATCGGCCTATTTCGGCTCGGCCAAGCGCTGGCAGGGTTGTGTTCCCTCGACCTACCCCGGCTACAAACAGATTTCGACGTACGACGAGAACATCGAGAAGGCCAAGCAGCTGCTCACCCAGGCCGGCTACCCAGGCGGAAAGGGTCTCGAGCAGTTCTCCGACGCCCTCACGCTGTACTACGTCGCCGAGAAGCAGGACCAGCTCCAGCCGTTGGCGACCCTCATCCAGACCGCGCTGACGAAGATCGACGTGAACGTCAAGCTCGCGCCCATCCCACAGAGCGACTACGGCAAGCGACAGCTGGTCTCCAAGGACCTGCCGTTCGCCATCGACGACCAGGAGAAGCCGATCGGCGCCGACGCCGGCTACGCGATCCAGCTCTTCTTCGTCACCGGCGCCAAGGGTGGCCTCAACAACATGATGAACTACTCGAGTTCGCAGGTTGATGACCTCTGGCTCAACAGCGCCAAAAACGACGCGAACACGACCTCGCGCAACGCCACCCTGGCCAAGATTCAGGAAATCATCATGGACGACGTCGCGTGGATCCCGCTGGTCGAGTGGAAAACCCAGGTCGCCACCACCAAGAACCTCACCGGCTTCGCGTTCGACCCGGACAACTCGATCCGGATGGTGAACTGGAAGCCGTCTTGATCCCGCCCGGCGATTTGCCCGCCGGCGGACAGGATCGAGCCGCGAGATGAAGCTGCTGCGCTACACGGGCAAACGGCTGTTGACCCTCTTTCCGCAGCTCATCGTCATCGTGACCTTGGTGTTCTTCCTGATCCGATTGTTGCCGGCCGATCCGGTCGCCCGAATCGTCGGGCTCACCCCGACGCCTTCGGCGATCGCCCAGGCCAAGCGTTCGCTCGGTATCGATACGTCCATCGCTTCGCAGTTCGGCACCTACATCGACCAGTTGCTGCATGGTGGGCTGGGCAAGAGTTGGGTCAGCGGGGGAGCGATCCGCACCGAGATCTGGGCGCACTTCCCCATCACGCTCCAGCTGATGGTGATGGGGTTCTTGATCGCGCTGCTCATCGCAATTCCGTTGGGCATGATGACCGCGGTCAAGCCGGGCGGCCGCATTGACCGCTCGCTGTTCGTCTACGGGTTGTTCGCGGGCTCGCAACCGGACTTCTGGTGGGGGTTGACCTTTGTCTTCCTCTTCGTGTTCAAACTGCACATTTTCCCAATTCCGCAGGGTTTGGACCCGGGGACGCACCTCCAGAACATCACCGGCTTCGACATGGTCGACGCGCTCATCACCGGGAACTTCACCGCTTTCGTCAACCTGTTCGACCAGTACCTGCTGCCGGCGCTGACAATGGCGTTCGTCATCTCCGGTCCGATCGTGAAAATGGTGCGGCAAAACATGCTGCGTTTCCGGGAGTCGAACTTCTTGCTGTATGCACGGGCAAACGGACTGGGCCGTCGCAAGATCGCGACTTACACGTTGCGCAACGCCCTGAGCCCGGTCGTCACGCTCATCGGCATCCTGTTCGGCTTCGAGATCGGCGGCGCCGTGCTGATCGAGACGGTCTTCAGCCTCAACGGCCTGGGTCAGTACGCAGTGCAGCGCACGCTGCAACTCGACTATCCGGCGATTCAAGGGATCGTACTGACGATGACGGCGTTCAGCCTGCTCGTCTATCTCGCGATGGACCTGCTTTACACGGTCATCGATCCACGGATCAAGTACTGAGGGGCAGGAAGCGCACATGACAGACCTGGCCATCACCGACATCGTCAACCCGCCGCCGCCGCCGGCAGTCGGACCCAAGCGCAACCGCTTGCGCCGTGCGCTGCGCTTCGTCCGTCACCGGCCGTTGCTCGCGCTCGGGCTGTTCATCATGCTGCTGACGTTCTTCCTGGCGGCGTTCGGCCCGATGATCGCGCCGTACTCGCCGACCGCGGCGGACGGCTCGGCCATCCTGACCCCGCCGTCGGGCAAACATTGGCTCGGCACCGATTCGTCGGGGAGTGACATCTTCTCGCGCGTCATCGCGGCGCCGCGGGTCGACGTCACGATTGCGCTCATCGCAACCGCCATCTCGCTCGTGATCGGTTCGATGATCGGACTGTTCGCGAGTTACTACGAAGGCTGGATCGGTTCGTTGGTCATGCGTACGGCCGACGTCGTCCAGGCCTTCCCGTTGTTCGTGCTGGCGATGATCCTGGTGACCACGTCAGGCTCTAGCCTGACTGCTCTGGTGTTCGCGATCGCCTTTCTGAACATCCCGATCTTCATCCGGCTGATGCGCAGCCAGGTGCTCAGCATCAAGGGTCGCAGCTTCGTAGAGGCGGCACGCGCCGCCGGCCACCGGGAGTTCAAGATTGCCGTCCGGCACGTATTGCCGAACAGCCTAGAGCCCGGCCTGATTCAGGCGTCGGTCACGATCGGCTTCGCCATCATCCTGACAGCTGGGTTGTCTTTCGTCGGAGCAGGCGTCCGCCCACCCACGCCGGAGTGGGGCTCGATGATCTCCTCGGGGGCCAACACGATCATTCTCGGACAGTGGTGGCCGTCTGTGTTCCCGGGTATCGCGATGTCGCTGGCCGTCCTCGGCTTCGCGATCGTGGGCGAGGCGCTGCAAGACGCATTGGGTCGGAACGCCTGATGGCGGCGACGATCCTGAGCGCCCGCGACTTGTCGGTGGATTATGTCCGGCCGCGACACAGCACCCACGCCGTCCGCGCCTTCGACCTCGACATCGATGAGGGTGAGGTCGTCGGACTCGTCGGCGAGAGTGGCACTGGTAAGTCGAGCGCCGCGCTGGCGCTGATGAACCTGGTGCGCGCGCCCGGCGTCATCACCGGCGGGTCGGTGCAGTTCGGGGACTACGACCTCATCACACTCGACGAGCGTCGGTTACAGGTCATTCGCGGCAACGACATCTCACTGATCTTGCAGAACCCGCGCTCGGCCCTGAACCCAATGCTGCGCGTGGGCGTGCAGATCGCCGATGTCATCCGGGCCCACGGCACCAAGGACCAGAAGGCGGCCCGCGCGCGCGCACTCGAGATGCTGCGCCTCGTCGGTATCAACGACGCCCAGCGCCGGCTGGACGCCTACCCGCACGAGCTTTCGGGCGGCATGGCCCAGCGAGTACTCATCGCGACCGCCCTGTCCTGCACCCCGAAGCTGCTCATTGCCGACGAGCCGACCAGTGGACTCGACGTCACCATCCAGGCGCAGATCCTCGACGACCTCGCTCGCGGCGTCAGCGAGACCGGGTCGGCCGCGCTGATCGTCACCCAGGACCTCGGCGTGGTCGCGAACTATTGCGACCGCATCGTCGTCATGTACGCCGGTCAGGTCGTCGAGCAGGCGCCGGTGCAGGACTTCTTCGAGCGGCAGGCCCACCCGGCGTCCCGCGCGCTGGTTTCGGCCTCGCTCAAGGCGGTCGGCGACCGGCTGATCCCGGACCCCGACGGTAGCGATGACGTATCGGGCTGCCTTTTGCACCCGCGGTGCCCCTGGAACGACGGGGATGTCTGCGAAAAGCAGACCCAGGCGTTACTGACCGTCGGGACGGACCGGCTTGCCCGCTGCCACCGCTGGGCGCAGATCTTCGACTCGCCTCGGGTCGAAGTCGCTGTCGGAGGAGGCACTGTCGATGAGTGAACCGAAGGCCGGGGCTGCCCCCTCGCTGATCAAGGCTAAGGACCCGGGGCGTGAACCGCTGGTGTCGGTGCGTGGCCTCGAGATGCGCTTCCCGATTCCAGGTGGCAAGTTCGTTCAGGCCTGCAATCAGGTGAGCTTCGACATCTTCCCCGGCGAGACACTCGGCGTGGTCGGCGAGTCTGGCTCGGGAAAGACCACGGTCGGTCGGTGCGTACTGCGGTTGCTCGACCCAGTGGGTGGCGAGATCTACTACCGCGGTAAGCGCATCGATCAGCTCAAGGCCAAACACTTCCGCACCTATCGCTCGAAGATGCAGATTGTGTTCCAGGAGGCCTACGACTCGCTCGACCCACGTGACACGGTCTCGACGATGCTGCACGAATCGCTCACCCTGCACGGCAAGGGCGATCGGACGCAACGTCGTCGCCGGGCCGCTGAGCTGGTCGACCAAGTTGGGCTGCCGCGCCGGGCGCTGCGCAGTAGGCCAGGCGAGCTCTCGGCCGGCGACCAACAGCGAGCGGCGATCGCCCGCGCGCTGGCGAGCGACCCCGACTTCATCGTCTTGGATGAGCCGACGTCGAACCTGCCCCCAGACGCCGAGGTCGAGATCATCGAGCTGTTGCAACGTCTCCAGCGGGAGTTGCAGCTGGCCTATCTGTTCATCTCCCACGATCTGAGCCTGGTGCGACACTTCTGCCACCGCGTTGCGGTGATGTACCTGAGTCAGGTCGTGGAGATCGGGCCGCAGGAGGAAGTGTTCGGCAACGCGACGCACCCTTACAGCCGGGCGCTGCTCGGTTCGGTGCTCCGGCTGGATCCGCGCCACCGCCGGCGCGAGAATCCGCCGGCCTTCCAGCTCAAGGGCGAGATCCCCAGCCCCGTCGACCTGCCACCGGCGTGTTACCTGGCCGGCCGGTGCCCCATGGTGCTCGACCGGTGTCGCGAGGAGCGTCAGGACCTGCTGCCTGTCGTGCCCGGACACGACGTGCGTTGCTGGCGGGGCCTGGAGGGCAGTGCGCCATGACCGACCATGCGAACCAGCACGACGTGGAAGGCGAGGAAGTGACCGTAAAGCCGGGATGGCAGGGCCGATTCTTCGAGGACTTCGAGGTTGGCGACGTCTACCAGCACCCCCTCGGTCGCACGATCAGCGAGGCCGACAACACCTGGTTCACGTTGCTGACGATGAACACCAATCAGAACCACTTCAACGCGCAGTACGCGCAGCGCAGCGAGTTCGGCCGAATGCTGGTGGTCTCCACGCTCACGGTCGCCATCGCGGTCGGGCAGAGCGTCACTGACCTGACCCAGAACGCCTTCGCGAACCTCGGCTGGGACGACATCCGCATGACCCATCCGGTGTACGCCGGCGACACGCTGTGGAGCGAGTCGCTCGTAGTCGAGAAACGGGAGTCGTCGTCGCGGCCTGGCGCCGGGATCGTCACGGCTCGCACCCGCACACTGCAACAGGACGGCAAGGAGGTCTGCTCGTACCTGCGGACGTTCTACGTCTACAAGCGCGGATCTCACCCACTGACCGACGTGTTCCCGCGGGCCGAGCAACCGATGTCGATCGAGGCAGAGCCGACGGCCGCCGCGCGGGAGTCACCATGAAGCCACTGGCGGATATCCGCATCATCTCGCTCGAGCAGTACGGCGCCGGTCCCTTCGGGTCGATGCATCTCGCCGACCTGGGCGCAGATGTCATCAAGATCGAGGATCCGCGCATGGGCGGCGACAGCGGGCGCTATGTGCCGCCGTTCGCTGAGGAAGACGAGTCGCTGTTCTTCGAGTCATTCAACCGCAATAAGCGCGGCATCCACCTCGACATCACCGCCGCCGCCGGGCGCCGCGTGTTTGAGCAACTTGTTGCGGTCGGGGACGTCGTCTTCTCCAACCTGCGCGGCGACGTCCCGGAGAAGCTGCACCTGACCTACGCCGATCTGAAACACCTGAATCCGGCGATCGTCTGCTGCTCGTTAACGGGATACGGCATGACGGGGCCGTTGCGCACCCGCCCGGCCTACGATTACATGCTGCAAGCCGTCGCCGGCTGGATGACGCTTACCGGCGAGCCCGGCGGGCCGCCGGCCAAGACCGGGCTCTCGCTCGTCGACTATGCCGGTGGCTTCGTCGCCGCGACGTCGATGCTGGCCGCGGTACACGCGGCGCGGCGTGACGGGGTGGGCGGCGACTGCGACCTTAGCCTGTACGACACCGCGATCAGCATGCTCACCTATCTCGGCACCTGGCACCTCACCGGCGGCTACGAACCAACGCGTGTGGCCCACTCCGCCCACCCCTCGCTCGTACCGTTTCAGGTCTTCGAGTGCGTCGACGGGTGGCTGGTGGTCGGATGCGCCAAGGAGAAGTTCTGGCGGCGGTTGGCGGTCGTCCTCGACCTCCCCGAGCTGCTGGACGATCCGCGATTCACCTCTTTCGTCGAACGCCGGGCGCACGCAGATGACCTGTTGGCAGTCCTGATCGACCGGTTCCGGTTGCGCCCGGTCGCCGAGTGGGTGGACGTGCTGGACGAGGCCGGAATCCCGTGCGGGCCGGTGCAGGACATCGGCACCGCGCTGGCCAGCGAGCACACTGCGGCCCGGGGCCTAGTGGTCGAGACCGAGCACCCGCGCTTCGGCACCGTGCGCCAGCTCGCGTCGCCGGTGCGGGTCGGCAGCGACCCGGTCGAGTACCGCCGCGCCCCGCGCCCGGACGAGCACACGGCCGAGATCCTCGGCGAGCTGCTCGGGTACGACAGCCACACCATTTCCGCGCTGGCGTCTGAGGGCGCTTTCGGCGCGGCCGGCAGACGGAGTCATAGATGAAGTTCGCTCTCGACGACGAGCAGCGCGCCTTCCAGTCCACCCTCCGGTCCTTCGTCGACCGCGAAATCAAGCCCGTCGCGCGCGAATGGGAACGCTCTGGGCGATACCCCACAGAGATCGTCGACGGGCTCAAGGCGATGGGGCTGTTCGGCATCACCGTCCCCGGCGAGTACGGCGGGCTCGACCTCGATCCGATCTCCTTCGCGATCGTGTTCGAAGAGATCTCGCGTGGCTGGATGGGCATCGCCGGCATCCTGGGCAGCCACTCGCTGAGCTGCAAGATGATCGCCCAGGTCGGCACCGACGACCAGATGCGGCGCTACCTTCCGGGCTTGGCCACCGGCGAGCGGCGGACCGGGATCGGGCTGACCGAACCGGATGCGGGGACTGACCTGCAGAGCATCCGCACCACTGCCCGCCTGGACGGTGATCATTACGTCGTCAACGGAACCAAGATGTGGATCACCAACGCCCGGCACGCCGATCCGCTGCCCGTCCTGGTGAAGACCGACACCAGCACCTCGCCGGCCCATCGCGGCATGAGCGTGCTGCTGGTCGAGGCCGACACGCCCGGATTCGAGGTAACGAAGGACATACCGAAGCTCGGCTACAAAGGCACGGAGTCCTGCGAGGTCGTGCTGCGAGAGGCGCGGGTGCCGGTGCAAAACTTGCTCGGTGGAATCGAAGGCCGCGGTCTTCAGCACGCTCTCGGCGGGTTGGAGTGGGGCCGGGTGAACATCGCCGCGCGCAGCGTCGGCATTGCGCAGCGTGCCTTCGAGGACTCGCTGGCTTATGCCGGCCAGCGGCGGGCCTTCGGCCGGCCGATCGCCGGCTTCCAGGCGATTCAGCTCACCCTGGCCAAGATGGCGACTGACCTGCAGGCCGCCCGTTTGATGACCTACTGGGCCGCCGATGCGGTGGGGAAGGGCCGGGCCGACGCCGAGACTGGGATGGCCAAGATCTTCTGTTCGGAGGTCGCGCTGTCGAACGCGATCGAGGCGATGAAGGTTCACGGCGGCTACAGCTATTCGACCGAGTACGAGGTCGAGCGCCTCTACCGTGATGCCATCCTGATGAGCATCGGAGAGGGAACGAACGATATCCTGCGCACCCAAGTCGCGCGCGCTCTAACGGCCGGATCGGCCCAGATCGGTTGGTGACGTAAGACCATGCGACTGTTTGATCTGACCCGCGCCGCGGCGCGCCCGACCCGGAAATTCGAATAAGTGCCCACCGGAACGGAAAGCGCCCAGCCGGCGTACGAGCGTCTCGCCGATAGGCTGCGTGACCAGATCCTATCCGGTCACCTTCGCGCCGGCGATCAGCTACCCGTCGAACCCGAGTTGTGCGCCCAGTACGGGGTGAGTCGAGGGACTGCCCGCGAGGCACTGCGGGTCTTGTCCAGCCAAAAGCTCGTCATCACGACGCGTGGCGTGGCCGGCGGTACTTTCGTCAACCGTCCCGGGCCGGAGCACGTGCAGTCGATGCTGAAGACGGCGCTGGCGATGATGTCGAGCGCCGGCGGGGTCGGGACGGTCGACAATCTGCTCGAGGTCCGGCAGATGCTCGAGGTGCCGGCCGCCGCCCTGGCAGCCGAACGACGCACCGACGAGCACCTGGCCGATCTGCGCAGCAGCCTGTTCGACCCACGTCATGTGGACGGCCCGGCGCTGTTCCCGACCAACCGCAACTTTCACATCGTGGTCCTCGAGGCGGCGGGCAACCCGATGCTCGCCGCGGTCACTGCGCCGATCTTCCTGGTGCTGCAGGAGCGTTTCGCCCGCGACCAGGCGGCCGACCGGTTCTGGCGCCAGGTCGACAAGGACCACCGCACAATCCTTTCGCTGATCGAGGCCCGCGATGCCGAGGGGGCGCGGCAGGCCCAGGCCGAGCACCTCATGCACCTTCGCAACACCTATGTCCGGATCGACCGCGACGCCGCCCACTCACCGGCGGAACCGGGCAGGCCGGCGAAGTCCACTGGGACAGCAGCGAAGAAGACAACTACGGCGAAGGCGACGAAGCCGGTACCCCGAAAGGGCCACGGTAAGAAGGTGGCGGCGAAAGTGGCAGCCGGGAGATCGGCGTCAGCCGAGATGAGCCCAGCTGCGCGAAGCATGCTCGTCCCTGATTGATATTGCCGCCCGACGGCCGGGGCAGCCCGCGCCGAGAAGCGAGGACCGCCGCGGTCCGCGTTAGCGTTGGGCTTGCGCGACGATGCGCCGGGCCGCACGCAGTACCGCCTCGTCGACCATCGTTCCGTCCGGGCCCACAAAGGTGACGACGCCGAGCTCATGCTGGCGCTCGAGCACCGCGCGCGCTCGTTCGGCCCGCTCTACCGGCACCGTGAATATCTCATTAGCGACGGCCACCTGGGCCGGGTGGATGCAGGCCCGGCCGAAGAACCCCATCCGGCGCAGTGCCTCGGTCGAGCGGGTGAGCAGGTCGGGGTCGCGAAAATTGGTGCTCACCGGTCCAACCGGCGCGGCCAGTCCAGCGGACGCACTGGCGAACACCACCGCCGAGCGGGCCCACGCGAATTCCTCAGCCAACGGGGAGGGGTCGATTCCGGCATCGACAGCGAGATCGGCCTCGCCGATCTGAAGGATGGTCACTCGAGGTGCGGACGCGATCGCCCGTGCGTCGAGCACCGACTGGGCCGACTCCAGCAGCGGCATGATCGCGGCGGCCGAGCCGGCACCATCCAGCCCCTGTGCGATGGCGGCAATGTCGGCGGCGGATTCGGTCTTGGCCGCGCAGACCCCGGCCAGATTGGGCGCGTCGGCGAGCACCGCCAGGTCGTCCTGCGCCTCGGCCCCCGAGTTCACTCGCACCCACACCGCGACCCCGTGGTCGGCCGGCAACTCCTCGAGCCAGCGACGGACGGTACTTCGGGCTTCGGGTTTCGCGTCCGGCCGAACCGCGTCCTCGAGGTCGATGATCAGCGCGTCGGCCCCGCGGCCGAGCGATTTAGCCAGGAAGTCGGGGCGGTCCCCGGGAACGTAGAGATACGAACGTGCCATTGACATCGGCCAATCATCTGACGTTTGGAACGGTCGGACAATGGCCGACCGGTTGACCGCACGCGACCATCCGGCGATGGCACTGCTGGCGGTCGCTACAGAGTCACGCCATCTGACGCGATGGGGAGCTCAAGGGCATTACGTTGTCTAACCCGTGTCTAACCCGGTGCTGGTCGGGTCCGGGCCGCAAATATCGAGATTGTAGGTCGCTCTCGTCGTGACCGGTGGCCGTGGGGAAGCGTCGACGGACATGGAACTGCTGGTGCTTGGGTATGAGGTGGCGGTGTTGCGTTGACAGATGACCCGTGCCGGGTTGGAGCCGAGAGACCGGCTGGTGCTGGCCGGGGTGTCGCGGATGGTGACGGTTGAGGTGGTGTGGGTCGGGATCGTGAGGCCGGAGACGCTGCTGGGTTAGGCACCGACAGGAGGTCGCACGGCACTGGAGCTACCCGCCGAAGAGGAAACCAACCGGAGGTCGTTCGCGGGCGGCGGTCGTGATCTGTGACCTCGTGATCCGGTTCGCCCAAGAGGACCCGACGTGGGGTCCTCGCCGGATCCAGGGCGAGCTTGTCGGGCTGGGTGGTTACCGGGTGGCTCCGGCGACGGTCTGGAAACATCCTGCAGAAGGCGGGTTTGACCCCGCTGCGCGGCGGTCCGGTCCGTCGTGGCGGGAGTTCTGCCGTGCACCCACGCGGGCGACGATGCTGGCGTGCGACTTCTTCACCGTCGACCCGGTTCTGCTGTGTCGGACCTAGGTGTTTTTCGTTCTCGAGGTCGGCACGCGAGGGGTCCACATCCTCGAAGTGACGCGGCATCCCACGGGGGAGTGGGTCCCGCAGCAGGCCGGCAACCTCAGGTACGCCGTGGCGGAGCGGGTTGACGGTTTCCGGTTCCTGGTCTGCGATCGTGATAGGAAGGTTCAGCGGGAGTTCGATGCCGGCTTCGCTGAGGCCGCCATCGCGGTGTTGCCTAGCGCGCCGCGTGCGCCGAGGGCCAACGCCTACGCCGAGCGGTGGGTGAGCACCATCGGTCGCGAATGCCGGGACCGGATGCTGATCTTCACCGAGCGACAACTCGGGCGCGTGCTGACCGAGTATGAGGCGCACGACACCGTGCACCGCCCGCATCGCGCGCTTGAGCAACGCTCACCGACGGAGTCTGGCGCCAAACTGCGACGCACATCCGCAGGTTTGCCCATCTTCACGCGGCGTTACAGAGCGAACAGCCCGTGTTCCATGGCGAACAGCGCGGCAGCGGGCCGCGTCGAGACACCGAGCTTGGTATAGATGTGCTGCACGGGATGTTCGGCGGTGCATTGGGAGATGACGAGCCGGTCGGCGAGCTCGTCGTTAGTCGAGCCGCGGCACACCAGGCGCAGCACCTCGACCTCCCGCTCGGTCAACTCGGCCGGCCAGGGCCGCCGGCGCGGTGGTTCGCGGCCGGTCGGGCGGCGACGACCGCGGCGGTGACCGTGGGACCGAGGCGGTGCGCGCCGGCCTCGGCACCGAGTTCGGCGGATGCGGCCGCTATCGCCGGGCGGTGCGGACGGGCGCAGATCATCGCCTGATGTGCGTCGGCGGCGGCGAGCAGCTGAACCTGCAGCGGCAACGCGGGTGCGCGGTTCTGGCGGTGGTAGCCCGAGCCGTCCAGGCGCGCATGGTGCATGCCCGCGAGCTGCGGGTACCCGCCGAGCGCCTGCGAACGGCACAGGACGCATTCTGTGTAGGAGGGGTGCAACCGGCCCGCCTCCCAATCGGCGGCGCTCAGCCGGCCCGGCCGGTCCCACACCTGGCTCGGGATCGCGACCCGGCCCAAGTCGTGCAGCAGCGCCGCCCGCCGCAGCGAGTGGGCCGAACCCGAGACCCGCACCGGCCTCCTCCGCCAATCGGGCCACGGCGGTGGAATGGCCGAACTGCTGCAGCGTCTCGGTCATGGTTGTCGACTATCGCGTCGTGCTGTTGCCATGCGCGCCGTACGTACCGCCGGGTGGGTGTGCATGCGAGTGTCCGTGCGAATGAACGTGGCTGGCCGAATCCGCTGACGGCGATGGACCGACTAGCGGATCTCCGGCCCGCAGGGGCGCCTTCTCGAAGCGGCCCTCGTGCGCGAGGATCGGGCGACGATCACCTTGGAGTTCAGGGTGCTTGTCCTCGAGGCGCTGCCGGCCGTCCCACTCGCGGCGCAGCTGCGTGACGTACTCGCGGTCGGCTCCGTGCGTCCCCTTCCAGGTCTGTGGCATCTGCTCCATCGAGCGGCCCGCATCGGCGGTCCCGCCGAGGGTAATCCGGGACGGCACTTTCGCGCCATCACCACCGCAGGCCGGGCATCCCTGCCGCCCGCCGTCGGAGAGCGCCACGATACGTTCGAAGCGGTGCCCGTCGGGACACCGGTAGTCATACATCGGCATCGGCTCACCAGTTCTCGATGGACTTCGCGAAGATGCCCGCGATGTCTTCCTCGGTCGGGGTCCGCGGGCAGGTCGCGAGCAGCCGCTGTTGTTTCATCGTTCCGGGGACGAGATCTACGATGTCGGCCTCGGTGTAGCCGACCTCGCCGATGCCGTTGGGGATGCCGATGTTGCGCATCAGGTCGATCAGCACCCACGGGAGTTGTTCGGACGCGTCGTTGAGCTTGTCGGCGCGCGGATCGAGCATGGCGGCGGCCTGCAGGTGCCGGTCCGGTGCACTGTCGAAGCTGAACCGGAACGCCTCGGGAGCTGTCAGCGAGACCGACATCCCGTGCGGCACCATCGGCTCGTCCTGCGGATATCCCGACGGGCGGAAGTCCTTCACCATGCCCGCGATGGGGTAGGCATTCGCGTGCGGGATGTGCACCCCGGAATTTCCGAAACCCATGCCGGCAAAGGTCGCGGCCATCATCATGTCGCTGCGTGCCTGCAGCTCAGATCCTTCGTGCACCGCACCACGAAAGGATTTCGCGATCAATTGCATCGCCTTCTCGCACCACAAATCCGAGACCGGGTTGGACCCGCAATAGGTGACTCTCTCCTCGGGCAACTTGTGGTCGAAGCTCGTGTACCAGCGGGCGGTGTAGGACTCGACCGCGTGACAGACGATGTCCATGCCCGCCGAAGCGGTGACCTCCTTCGGTAACGTCATCGTCAGCAGCGGGTCGATGATCGCCAGGGTCGGGCGCAACCGCCAGTGACTGATTCCCGTCTTCACCCGCATCGACAGCACGTCGAGAACACACATGGCCGTGCTCTCCGAGCCGGTGCCCGCCGTGGTCGGAATCGCGATCAGCGGCTTGAGCTGCCCCCTTGGCGCCCGGGCCTTGCCGATGGGCTTGTTGAGGTAATCCATCAACTCGCCCTCGTCGGTAGTGATCAGGTTGACGGCCTTCGCGGTGTCGATCGCCGACCCGCCGCCCACGGCGATGAACCCGTCCCATGGACCCTGCTCGCGGGCATAGCCGGCCGCCTTGTCCATGCTGTCGTCAGTCGGCTCGACATGGACTCCGTCGAAGATCTCCGACGAGATCCCGTTCGCGGTCAGCAGGTCGGCGATCCGCTGCGGTATCCCGGTGCCGTTGATCGTCGAGTCGGTGATGATCAGCACCCGCTTGACGTTGAACTGGCTCATCTCGAAACCGACCTCGTCGAGAGCGCCGGCACCGAACTTCAGCGGCGGAGCTCCCCAGGTGAAGATTGTTTCTTCAGTCAACTCGGGTGCAGTGTCGGTCGTCATCGGGCCGCCCCCTTCCTAGCTGTAGCTGCCGGCCGATGCCACCCGCAGTTGATTCATCTGATCGGGATCATGACCGAACACCATCGTCGCGTTGCTCTCCTCGGCGATGCCGCGCAACTTCTCGACTGAGGCGAACCAGCTCTCCAGGTTGTTGACGATCGCGGCCGGGACCGGAGGCGGTCCGAAGCTGTCGCCCATGTAGACCGCGTCGGCGGTGAAGATCATCGTCCCGCTGTCTGGGAGGTCGACCCGCATCGACATGCTCCCCGGAGTGTGGCCAGGGGTCTGAATGAAACTCACGCCGGGCAGGAATTCGGCGTCGCCGGAGACCGTCTCGAACTCCAGGTCTTCGTAGTCGGCCTTCAGGTGCGCGCCGGTGAACGGCCCGTCGAAGCCGAAGGCGAACTCCTTCTCGACGTCGCTGCACACCAATCGCGCCTTGGTCTGCTTGAACATGCCGACGTTGCCCGCGTGATCGAAATGCAGATGGGAGAGGACCACGAAGTCGATGTCGCCCGGCGCCACGCCGACCTCGCGCAACCGCGAGTCGAGGTACTCCTCCTCCGAGACCTTGTCGTACGGGAAGAAGTCCTGCAGCCCGGTCGGGGCCCAGCGCTCCTCCCAGTCGCGTGGGCAACTGGTGTCCCAAAGCAGCCGTCC
>JBBQZQ010000032.1:0-42560 GCA_038207565.1 Mycobacteriales bacterium | reverse complement strand
TCCGCCTACGCTCCCCTGCGTTGGCGGCCGCATTCGTGGGGCAGACCTCCCATCGGTAGGGTGCCCCGTCGGGATGGGAGTGGTGGAAGGGGGTATGCCAGTGCTGTCCGACCAGTTCGGCGACCTCGTAACCGAGGGTGCTGGCTGCCGCCGGATTTGCCGAGGTGCACACGCCGTCTGCATCGACGGCGACGATGCCTTCCCCGGCCGCTGCGACCAGAAGAGCGTTGTGCCGTCCCTGACGCTCGCTGGTCTGCAGCGCCTCGGCCGCGCGGCGAACTAGGTCGTCCCGGACCGCCCGCTCGGCCTCGCGCAGTGCCGTGACGTCGACGGATACTCCGAGCACCTCAGCGTCTGAGGACGTGGTCATTCTGCCCGCGAAGCGACGACCGCCGGTCCGCGATTCCACCTCGAAGTCGCGGGCCAGTCCGTCCTCCCGGATGCCGGCGCACCGGAGGCGCATGAGGCGGGCGTCCTCTTGCCGGAACGTCGCCAGCGCGGAGTCGAAGGTGGAGCCGTACTCACCGGACCGATCGCCCTGCGTCCTCAGTCTGTCCGACGCATCGACTCCCCAGACGCTGCTGCCGCCGACCTCGAGAGCCATACCCAGGCGCCGCCGCTGGCCGGCCATGAGATCAGCCGTCTCGACCAGCGCGGTGGCAAGCCTGCCCACCTCGTCCGCCACGTCGCCCCGGACCATGTCCATGGTCTTCGTTCCCGCCACCACGGGCGCGTTCGGCTGCACCCGGCGGCTTGGATGGGTAGCGCCCAGCTCTCTCAGTGACGCCAACTGTCGCATCTTGAGCGTCACGTCTTGCCGAAGCTCCGGCCGCTGGGGCTCGTCGCCCGGCTGGGCGTCCAGCAACCGTTCCAGCCGACTCAGCGCACCCGGCAGGTTCCGGCGCGTGGCGGTCTCGGGCTGCAGGAAACGTTGGGCCGACGACGCCCTGCGCCGCGGCGGCTCGTATCGTCGGTTGCCTCGTAGCGGTCACACCGTGCATATCCCTGCGTACGATGCGGGCTGAGGGTCCAGCCGGCTAACCTGCGCCGGGTCTCCGGTCGCCCTAACCACGTTCCGCGTAACTCTCTCGACCGAAAGGGGAGGCGTGAGGTGGGCGGCGCCTCAGATCGTCCACTGCAATGGGCCCGCCGAAAGAACCATTCCTGCGCGATCTATTTCTGTTTCGTCATATTCGGGACGGTTCGTCTATGTCACTTTCACGGTGACTCGATCATGCTGGCGGTGCTGTTACTTCCGTTCCCCCGCCGGGAGGCATCAGCGGTCGGAGGGAATCCCTGTCTCCGTTCCCCTGCGGGGGGCGGGGGTCCCCTTCGTCCCCCGCGCGGCTCCGGCTCGATTTGCCGCCAGGCGCGCGAACCTCTGTTCCGGGGCCGTTGAACTCGGATGCTTCCGCCCGACCTCGCTCTGCCGGGCGTGAGCCGCCACAAGGAGGCTCCCATGACTGATCCCGACGAAGAACAGCTGGCCAGAGAGCGTCTCGCTCACGCGTTCCCCGACGTGCCGGTGCGCATCATCTCATCGGTCTTCACCGCCTACCGCGAGGTGACGCCCACCCTTCCGGAGGCTGTCAGCGCGGCTCATCATCGCATCGTCGATGCATGCGCCCTGTGACGAGTTCGATCGGTAGCCACGCGGACCACGACGGAATCGCGGTCACTATCTACCTCAGCCAACCCGACATCGACCTGCTCAACGTTGGCATGCCGGTCGACATCGACGTGTGCGACGACATGGGCGCGACGCTGTCGGTACATGTGATTCGCGAACGCCAGCCTTAGGCATCGACCATTGTGGGGCCACCCGCCGCGAAGGCGCGCAACCGCCCCCCTGACAGCGACCATCAAGGGGGCGGGGCGGCGAACGGCGGGGCCTAGTGCGCAGATGCCTCCGCGACCGCGACGCGGATGTCGGTGCCGATGGGCAGCCCGTTGACCGGACTGGTCAGAATTAATTCGATCATCCGAACCTCGATGCTGTTGGCGGTGCGGATAACTCGGTGCAGATACAGGGTGCCGACTCCTGCCACGAACAGCCTGCTGTTCGGTGCGACGTTGGCGTTGACGGCGGCGAATCCGCGGATCGTCAGCGTCGCGAACCGCGATCCGGTGTCGGAGAAGGCGAACGACGACCCGTTGGTGGACGCGTGCGCGTCTGCCTTGATGCCGGTGGCGTGCACCAGACTGCTCAACACGTAGGCGCTCTGCACCGTAGATGTCGTTTCGCCCGATGCGGACGTAGCGGTGACCGTTCCCCGGACGGTGTCGGCGACCGTCTGGTTCGAGAACACCCCTGAGATTGCGACGCTCGCGCCCGAGTTCGTTCGGGTGATGCCGCCGGTGCCGAGGCACGGCATTGTTTCGGGGAACGACCGTCCGGCGTTAACGATGTTGCCCAATCCGCTCACGCTGCTGCCGTAGGAGTGCCCGTCGAGCACACCGGCCACTGGGCCGGTGAGACCGCTGGACGCGCTGGAGACGATCACACTGGTGTTCGGTGCTATCCCGAGCGAGTTCGTTGTCGTGACGTAGAGGTGCAGGGCGTTCACGGTCAAGGAAGCAGACGTCGCAGTCATCGTGCTGGTTTGCTGGTTCAGGATCAGGTAGCCGATACCGGCCAGGTTGATCCTTGTGTTGGGTGCGGGGACGGCGGTGATCGAGACGCCGGCAACCATGAGGTTCACGACGTTGGTACCGACGGCACTCACTGCGAAGCGGCCGGACTGGTACGCAGTGGTGCTGACGGCCTTGACGGCATCGCCGCGCACCAGTCCGTTGAGCAGGTTGACCCGCTGGGTGGTCGCTGTCGTATGCGAACGCACCGGAGAGGCGAGGCTGTCCGTCGTGACTCTGACCGTGCCGCTGGTCAGTAATGGCGCCAGATTGACACCCGCCGCGGAATTGGCGTGGTGAACGCCCGCTTCGTCCGTGCAGCCCAAGGTTGTCAGCGCACTACGGCCGGATGTCACGACCGTGCCCACCTGCGCGGTGGTTCCGTAGCCGGAGCCCTGATAGGAAAAGTGCGGAACCGTGGCGGCCCCGGCCGGGGTGGCACCGAGAGCCGTGACGGTCGAGAGTGCGAGCGTTGCGGTCGCCATTACTGCGACCCTGAGAGTCTTCGACGGGTTGGTCATGCGGGGGACCTTTCTCTGGTGACGCTGAGGATCAGCGCCACTTAGCGGGAAACTAACAACAAATGACAACGAGGGAGCGCGCTTGCCGGTACGCAGCGCTCGAAGCCGAACAGCAGCGGGAACAGAAGTGGTAGTCCCGTGCCGACGGGTAAGGGGGGCTGCGCCGGCTACTCCTCGACCACCGACGCAGCTCCCGCGTTGGCCGCTCGCCTGGGGGAGTCGAGTGCCAACCGAGAAGGTCGATCGGTCCGCGGACGCCGGGCGACCTACCCTCGGCAAGCGTAAGTTTCGCGTGAAGTCTCGGCAACTCGAGGCGCTCGGTGCGCAACTGGACGCTGCGTGGCCAGGCGGACCCACTGATGCCGGCGATGGCGCGAGGGCGGCAGCGACCCTACGTGCTGGCCCGAACTGCC
The DNA here is from genome assembly GCA_038207565.1 of Mycobacteriales bacterium. Taxonomy (GTDB): domain Bacteria; phylum Actinomycetota; class Actinomycetes; order Mycobacteriales; family Jatrophihabitantaceae; genus JALZAI01. The sequence continues at coordinate 38,995 of JBBQZQ010000032.1, read as the reverse complement.
GCGGTCCCGTCCTCGGCCGCGCCCGCGAGCGGTGCGGCCACGACAGGCGTGCTGAGCATCCGACGGCACTTGCTGCGCACCAGTTCGCCCGCGCCAATTGTGAGCAGCGCCGCTGCGAGCACCAGAAGAACGCTCAGCATGATCGTGCTGTCCTCCGACGTGTAGGTTTCGCCCCAATCGTCGTATGTGAAAGTAACGAAAAGGAATCGGCCCTGTCCCAATTTGGGACAGGGCCGTATGCGCTGATTGTTCTAGGCGGTGCTCAGTGCCCGTCCGCCGTGGCGGCAGGGACGGCGGCAAGGCGGTCGGTCTCGTCGTACACGGTCACGTCGAGCTCGCGCAAGCGCGTCTCGTTCTCGTGCCAGTGGTGGCTGCAGAACAAGAGCTCCGAACCGGCGCCGAGGACAGTGCGGACGTAAGCCTGGGCGCCACATCTGTCACAGCGGTCAGTGGTGGTCAATGGGCTGGCGTCGAGCGTTGGGGTCACGGCGCACCTCTTCTTCTCACGTGCTCGGTGTTTGTGTGCTGTCGGTCTCTAGGGCTGGACGTCCATCGTGCAGTGCGTGTCACTTACGAAACCACCGAATGATCGGTGACACTGGCGACACCCCGCTAGCGGAGTTTTGCGTTCTTGTTACGGCTGAAACCTCGAACTGCGTACCTGTACTTCGTATCGGCAACCTCCGATCGTTCCATAGCGGTCGATCCTGTTGCCGTGGTGCGAAGTCGCCGCGTGCACATCAGCGCTCCTGTACTGCACAACGACCTCTGCCGGCGTGATGATTCCCGTTACCGCCCGTGCCCGACCTCACAGACCATTCAAGTGATCATTGCCAACAGGTGCTGGCGGCGGCGTTCCAGAACGTCGGTGCCGGCTGCGGTGGACGTCGGCCCCGGAACCGCGCGGCGCAGCTCCGCATGAATCTGGGCATGCGGTCTACCCTGCCTGGCTGCGACGACCCCCACCAGCCGGTTGACCTCGTGGCGCAGCTCGACCCCCGCCCGCCATGCTGGCGTCTTCTCGGCGGGTGCGGATCCGGCGAGCCCCCCGGCTCGCCGGCGCGCATGGTGGTCCCGGCGGGCGAGCAGACCGGCCATCTGCTCGGGCGACAGGATTCCAGGCAGCCCCAAGAAATCCTCGTCCTCATCGGTGAGCTCGGTCGGGTGCGCCCTGCCCTCCGCAACGACCGCCCGGCCGGCATGCAGGACGTGCGCGAACGCAGCATCGGCGTCGACCAGTTCGACCGTCTCGCGCTCGGACGCCTCGCGTTGCATGGGCAGCACGTCGAGCAACTCGGCATCGCTCCCGGACGGGGGCGCGATCACGTGATTGCGCTCCTGCTCGAGCTCGGCTGCCAGTGCGAGTAACGGCCGTACCGCCGGCAGGAACACTGTCGCCGACTCGTGCCGTCCCCGCGCCCGCACGACGCGCCCCACGCCCTGGGCGAAGAACAGCGGCGTCCGGTAGGACGTCATCCAGGCCAGACACGCGGCGCGAGGGATGTCGACGCCTTCAGACACCATGCGCACGCAGACAGCGATGCGCTGGTCGCCCTCCGCGAACGCGGTGATCTTCTGGCTCGCCTGCGGATCATCGGACAGGATCACGACCGGCGCGTGCCGGTGACCTGCTCGACGATCTCGGCGTAGGCGCGCGCGTGGTCCTGGTCACTGGCCAGCACGAGTCCGGCCGCGTCGGGCATCCCGCTGTGGCGCAGATGACTGATCCGCTCGTCCATGGCCGCGATGACGTGCGGCACCCAGCGTCCGCGCGGGTTCAGCGCCGTCCGCCAAGCGGTCGCCTCGACGTCCTTGGTGCTCGACTCCGACAACGATGCCGCGATGACCTCGCCCGCGCTGTTGCGCCAGCGCGAGGTGCCGGTGTACGCCGCGAACACGACCGGACGCACCACCTCGTCGCGCAGCGCCTCGCGATAGCCATAGGTCACGTCAGCGCTACTGCGGTAGCCACCGGCACCGTCCTCGCGGTAGCGCACGAACGGGATTCGCTCGTCGGCTCGGGTGCGGAACGGTGTGCCGGTCAGGCAGACCCGCCGGGCGGCCGACTCGAACGCGGTGGCCACGGCTTCGCCCCAGGACAGCCCGTCCCCGGCATGGTGGACCTCGTCGAGGATCACGAGCGTGCGCTTGCTCGTCACCCGCGCGGCGTGCAGCGCAGGCTTGGTCGCCACCTGGGCATAAGTCGTGACATAACCGCGCAGGGCAGCACGGACCGGGCCGACGGCGTTGGACAACGCGGCGTCGAGCGCGACCCCCGCAAGTTCTGCGGCATCGGCCCATTGAGAGCGAAGATGATCGGTCGGGCAAACCACCACGACTCGGTCGATCGCGCGGCGTGCGAGCAGCCGGCTGGCGAGGGTCAGGGCGAAGGTGGTCTTGCCAGAACCCGGTGTTGCCGTGACGAGGAAGTCCCGACGTGGGTTGACCGCCTCGTAATCGGCGAGTGCGTTGCGCTGCCACCGCCGCAGGCGGGGTTCGGGACGGGTGGGCCGGCGCGGCTGGGCCACTGCGTCCCCCGTTCCTTCAGTTGCGTTCGGTGCTGCCGCTCGGGCACCGCCGTTGGTCTTCAGTGTGCGGTCGATTGATGCCGGCGCCGTCTGCGATCCGCGCACGCCACGATGCCCCGGGCTCGCGACGCTGGGCGAGCGCAGGGCATCGGAGTTCACCCTAGGGCTCGCATGACACCCGGTCGGGGCGCACCGGCGACGCCGCCGCGACACACCCGGCAGCGCTGCGATGGGTGAAGCTCCCACCCGGCGGGCACACTGGGGAGTCGTGAACCCCGGGTGGCGTTTGGTGCGAGGCGTCCGCCGCCTGCCCGAACTGCTGACTCGAACCGTCAGCAAGGCGTGGCACGACCGAATCCTGGGACTTTCCGCCGAGGCCGCCTTCTGGCAGTTGCTCAGCCTGCCCTCGCTGCTGCTGGCCCTCGTCGCGACGCTGGGATACTTCTCGCGCTGGTTCGGCTCGGCGACCGTCGACCGGACGGAGACGCAGATCGACGCGACGTTGAGCAAGGCGTTCAGCACCCAGGTCGTGTCGGACGTGATCGCCCCGACCCTGCACGAGGTCCTGCACAGCGGCCGCGCCGACATCATCAGCATCGGCTTCGTCCTGGCGATCTGGGCCGGATCGTCGGCGACGGCGACCTTTGTCAACACGATCACGATCGCCTACAACATGCGCGATCTGCGTGGCGCGATCCGCAGCCGACTGCTGGCCCTGTGGCTCTTCCTCGGCTCCGTGCTCATCGGCGTCGTCGTGCTGCCGATGTTGGTCGTCGGACCGGACCTGCTGCACCGCTGGTTGCCCGAACGCTTCCGCGACACGCTCGGCACCGTGATCAACGCTGGGTACTACCCGATAGTGGTCCTGCTGCTCACGCTCGGCCTCACCACGTTGTACCACCTCGCGCCACCGCGTCGGCTGCCATGGCGCCGCGGAGTCCCCGGCTCGATCTTCGCCGTGGTGGTATTCCTCGCCGGATCTACGGGGCTGCGCGCGTACATCACCTTCATCGCGGCCAACAATCATGCTTACGGTGCGATTGCGGCGCCAATCGCGGCGTTGCTGTTCTTTTTCGTCCTCGCACTCGGCGTCCTGCTCGGGGCAGAGTTCAACGCCGCGATCGAGCAGGAATGGCCGTCAAAGGTGAAAGCGCCGCGCGTGCTCAGGGCCCGGGGCTGGCAACGAGTTGGTGCTGAGGGCCAGGAAAGCGCCGGAGCCCCCGACGAGACATTGGCGGCCGCCGCGCGTATCGCGGACGATCCGCCCGCTGTGACGACCGCGGACCTACCGGCGGAGGCAATTCCCGCGCCGGAACACGTGCCGCCAAACGCCGAGCCCCTGGCAGCAGCCGGACGCTCCGGCAGGTTCCGCCGCCGCGCCCGTATCGGTCAACCCGGCAGGCTCTCGTAGATTTCCTTGCATCGGGGGCAGACCGGGGAACCTGGCTTGGGAGTCTTGGTGACCGGGAAGACCTCGCCGCACAGGGCCTGGACCATCGTGCCCATGACGGCACTCTCAGCGATCTTGGCCTTGCGCACGTAGTGGAACAGGTCATCGCCGGTGTCGGATTCCGACGTGGCCGGGGATTCGAGGACTTCGGTATCGGTCACGGTGGCGATTGTGCCACCGGCGGCAAGGCTTCGGCTCAGCCGTCAATGGTGCGCTCTTCAGCCGACGGCGCCGGCAGCGCTCGCTGGTAAGGAGCCGTCGGCATGCGGACGGCGGCACGGCGCTTCTTAGGCGGCCCGTCGTTGGCGATGATTACGGCGCACCAGGGAAGCACCACGCCGACGATGGCGAAACCTACCGCCAGCGCCGTCGACAGCTGATATGTCGCTGCTGCGCCGATGACGCACAACGCTCGAATGGCCATCATGATCGCGTAACGCTTCTTGCGCCTGTCGAACTCGTCCGCATTGCTCTGCGGCGCAGAGGTGATCAACACGGGCTGATCAACATGTGTTCGACGCATGCACCCATCGTGGCACTTTCCTGACGCCAAAGCTCGTATCCTTCGAATCTTCTGGATCACGCGTGGGCAGGATGCTTTGGTGGCAATCAGCATGGCTGCGGATCACGTGGGGGCGGCCCGGTGATGGCCGTCGTGCAGCGCGTGACCGAAGCCCGGGTACGAGTGGACGGCGTGACGGTCGGCGAGATCGGAGTGGGGCTGCTCGTGCTCGTGGGCGTGACCCACGACGACGACCTCCACACCTCGACGGCGTTGGCGCGAAAGGTGTACGGGCTGCGTATTTTGCGGGGCGAGGCGAGCGTGGCGGACACGCCCGATGCCGCCGTACTCGTGGTGAGTCAATTCACACTCTACGGCGACGCCCGTAAGGGCCGGCGGCCGACCTGGGTTGCCGCCGCCCCGGCCGCCGTCGCGGAACCGCTCGTGGCCGGGGTGGTGGCAGAGCTACGTACGCTCGGCTCTCGCGTCGCGACGGGACGTTTCGGCGCGGACATGCGGGTCGAGTCCGTCAACGACGGGCCGATAACGGTGCTGCTGGAAATCTGACGAGCCCGGGGTCGGGCAGGATCCCCGATTCGACTGTGCTCACCCTGAGAGGGAGGGTGGGACCGCCCGCTTTCGGGAACACGAGGGGCCGTATCGCACGTTAGGGCCAGTGAACCCGATCGACATCGTCGACGAACTACGTTCACGAAGGGTTTTTCATACCGAGGGGTCGACCTACGTGAGTGCTTCCCGAGTTTCATCGTCCGGCCCGGCTCGGGCCGGTACTTCGCCTGTTGCCGACCCCCGCGTAGCGACCAGGGCACACCGGCCCGCCCGGGCGACCACCGCGCGCGGACGCGCGAGTCAGGCAAAGTCGAGCGCGCTCACTGCGATCGATTTGATCGAGGCGCGCGAAAGCACGACGACTGACGCTGCAAATGTCGACGCCGCGGCTGTCGGTTCTACCACCCGCGGCGCTGCCAGCGCGGGCCCCGCAACCATCGAAGCTGCGGTCGGCAGGACTGCGTCGCCGCGGACCACCGACGCCGGCGAGACCGAGTTGCAGCCTGCGCAGGCCACCCAGACCGATCTCGACGAGGTTGCGACCTCGGCCGACCTGGTCCGCGTCTACCTGAACGAGATCGGCAAGGTGGCGCTGTTGACCGCCGCCGACGAGGTCGAGCTGGCCAAGCGCATCGAAGCCGGTCTTTACGCGCTGCACCTGCTGAGCTCGGCGAACAGCTTCGGGACGGCCCGGAAGCGGGATCTGCGCCTGCTGGTCGCCGACGGCGAGCGGGCCAAGGACCATCTCCTGCGCGCCAACCTGCGCCTGGTCGTGTCGCTGGCCAAGCGGTACACCGGTCACGGCATGCCCTTCCTGGACCTCATCCAGGAGGGCAACCTGGGCCTCATCCGGGCCGTCGAGAAGTTCGACTACACCAAGGGCTTCAAGTTCTCGACGTACGCGACCTGGTGGATCCGGCAGGCGATCAGCCGGGCAATGGCCGATCAGTCGCGCACAATCCGGCTTCCCGTGCACCTCGTCGAGCAGGTGAACAAGCTGCAGCGGGTGCGCCGCGAACTCACGCAGGGTCTCGGCCGCGAGGTCAACCACGCAGAACTCGCCCACGAGCTCGACATCACCGAAGAGCGCGTCCGCGAGCTCATCGACCTTTCCCGCGATCTGGTCAGCCTGGACCAGACGGTGGGCACCGACGACGATGCCTCGCTGGGCGATTTCATCGCCGATCAGCGCAGTAGCGCCGAAGCGGAGATGACAGTCGAGGCGGAGCTGATGCGCCGGCAGTTGCGCGACGTGCTCGGCACACTCGAGGACCGCGAGGCTGCCGTCGTGCGCATGCGCTACGGGCTCGACGGGGTTCAGCCGAAGACGCTCGATGAGATCGGCCGCGTGTTCAAGCTCTCGCGCGAGCGCATCCGGCAGATCGAGCGGGAGACGATGGCTAAGCTCCGCCACCCGTCGCGGGCGCAGGTGCTGCGCGACTACCTCGACGACTGACGCGCGGCGCCCCGGCTGCTCGGCGGCGGGTCCTAGGATGACTCCATCCGAAAGAGCGAGAGACGGCGAGCCGTGAGTCACCACAGCGACCTGATCGACACGACCGAGATGTATCTGCGGACCGTGTACGAGCTCGAGGAAGAGGGCGTGGTTCCGCTGCGCGCACGGATCGCCGAGCGACTGGGTCAGAGTGGCCCCACCGTCAGTCAGACCGTTGCCCGGATGGAACGCGACGGGCTGGTACATGTCGCTGATGACCGCCACCTCGAGCTCACCGACGAGGGACGACACGAGGCCGTGGGCGTCATGCGTAAGCACCGCCTCGCCGAACGACTGCTGGCCGACGTCATCGGCTTGGACTGGGAAGACGTCCACATCGAGGCGTGCCGCTGGGAGCACGTCATGAGCGAGGCCGTCGAGCGACGCATCGTCGCCATGCTCGATGCGCCGTTGGTATGCCCGCACGGCAACCCGATCCCCGGGCTGGACGAGCTGGGCCTGCCGCGGACCGCGCCCGACGGCCACGTGCCACTCGTGTCGCTGACCGCGGCGGCGGCGCGCGGGGACGGCGAGGTCGTGGTCGATCGCATCAGCGAGCAGTTGCAGCCCGATGCAGCCACGATGCACCACTTGACCGATGCCGGGCTCCGTCCCGGGCACCGGGTCCACATCCTGGCGACCGAGGCGGGAGTGCAGGTCGGCGACGATGCAGCAGCAGTCGTGCTGGCGCCGTTCATCAGCGACCACGTGTTCGTTCGGGTGGGCTGAAGCACCGTCGTGCCGCGCCGCCGATCGACGGCGGGCGCGATCGTTAGACTGTCCGTCGGACCGCGAGCCACCGTTGCCTCGTGCCCAACTTCAGCCCAGCCTATGCGGGTCGGGCCGATCGGTGCAGCGACACACGAAGGGCGGCCGCGGTGGCACACGACCCGCAGGGCTTTCTCAAATTCGAGCGAGTCGACACCCCCAAACGCCCGGTCGCCGAGCGGATCCGCGACTGGCAGCCGATCTACCTCCGGGCGCGCGACGAGGTGGTCAGCGAGCAAGCCTCACGCTGCATGGACTGCGGCGTCGCTTTCTGCCACAGCGGCTGCCCGCTGGGCAACCTCATCCCCGAGTGGAACGAGTTCGTCGCCCGCGAGGACTGGGCCAGCGCCAGCGAGCGGCTGCACGCCACCAACAACTTCCCGGAGTTCACGGGCTGGATCTGCCCTGCCCCGTGTGAGGCGGCCTGCGTGCTGGCCGTCAACACCGAACCGGTCACCATCAAGCAGGTCGAGGTGTCCATCGCCGAGAAGGCCTTCGCCACCGGGCTTGTCGAAGCGCAGCCACCACTCGAGAGCACCGGCAGGTCGGTGGCCGTGGTCGGGTCCGGGCCCGCCGGTTTGGCCGCCGCCCAGCAACTGACCCGCGCGGGACACCGGGTGACCGTGTTCGAGCGCGACGACCGGATCGGCGGCCTGCTGCGCTACGGAATCCCCGACTTCAAGATGCCTAAGGACATCATCGACCGCCGCCTTGAGCAGATGGTGGCGGAGGGCACCGTGTTCCGGACGAACTCCCCCATCGACGCCGGCAATGCGGGCCAGCTGCGGGCCGAGCACGACGCGGTCGTCCTCGCCGTCGGGGCACTTCAGCCGCGAGAGCTCACCACTCCCGGGCGCGAGCTGACCGGCGTGCACCAGGCCATGGCGTACCTGCCGCCCGGCAACCGGGTGCAGGCCGGCGATCTCGACGTGTCGCCGATGGATGCCCGGGACAAACATGTGATCATCATCGGTGGGGGTGATACGGCTGCCGACTGCCTGGGAACCGCGAACAGGCAGGGCGCCAGGTCGGTGACCGTTCTCGACCACAACCCACGACCGGTTCCCCGGGCGGGAATGGTGAACCCGGTATGGCCCTCGGCGCCGAACAGCCGCGGGTCGTCGCCGGCGCACGACGAGGGTGTGCACGAGGCATGGGCCCGCGAGGTGGTCGAGTTCCTCGGCGAGGACGGCGCCCTGAGCGCGGTCGCGGTCGAAGAGGTCGAGATCGTGCGGGTCGACGGGCGCCGCGAGTTTCGCCCGGTTCTCGACTCGCGCAAGGAACTGCCGGCAGACCTGGTGCTGCTCGCCGCGGGGTTTGTCGGGACCGACGTGCCCGAGCTGCTGGCTGCGCTCGGCGTCGAGCCCGTGGCGGGACGCGGCACGGCCCGGGTCGACGACAACTGGCAGACCTCGGCCGAGGGCGTCTACGCGTGCGGAGACGCCACTCGCGGCGCGTCTCTGGTCGTCTGGGCCATCGCGGAGGGACGCGCCTGCGCCGCTGCGGTGGACAGCGTGCTCAGCGGCGCCTCGGAGTTGCCGACACCGGTGACGCCGCACAGCATGGCGCTCTGAGTCTTTCCCGAGCGCTGTCCCCGCGTTCGCCGCAACGGTCACGTTGAGCGGGTGCGGCGAAGCCGGGGCAAGCGGCGTGGATCGATCCCGTGGGCCACCGCTGCCAGCAACAGATCCGCTGCGGTGTAACCGGTGTCGCTGGCCAATGCTCGTTCGGCGGCCATGCCGGCGAGCGCCCCGTTGCCCGCGCGCCAGCTCGCCCAGCCGAACAGGAACAGCGGCGCAGCGGCGTAGCTGCCGGGCAGTCGGCGCGCGAGGTCACGCCACAGTTCACGCCCGTCCAGCCGACCGTCGTCAATCGCGATCCACACCGGGTCGCGGATCACGAGAGCGTGCAAGGCGACCCCGAAGCGGGCCACGTCGTCGTCGCTCAACGGGCTGGTCGGCCCGGGTGCGTCCGCTGCCCGAGCCGCGGCGAACAATGCCCGCTTCACCGACCGCTGCGTCCGCAGGCCATCGCCGTCGACGATCGAGGCAACGCTTGCGCGCTCGGCGCGTTCAAGGCGCACCTGCACCCCGCGCCGGCGTTCGGCCGGCGCCGGTTCGAGCAACGCGGCGACGCTTGCCCGGTCGGGCAACGCGACCAGTCCGGCGAAGGTGGCGGCGGCGGAGACCGCGGAGGTTCCCGCGGCGAGTGGCCGGCCGTGTCCCGGGCAGCAGTCGGGGTCCGAACACCGATAGGACCACCAGCGGCCCCCGCTGACCAGCAACACGTCGCTCGCCGTCGCACCCGCGCGCGTCGCCTCGGTGCCGGTCTCGAGGGCCAGAGCGTGCCAAGGCAACGCTGCGCCGGGCGCCGCGTCGGTTCCGACGTCGGGTGGGACGGCTCGGTCGTCGATGACGATGGCGACCACCTCGCGGGCGCCCCCGCGGACGATGGCGCGCAGCGTGTCGCCCAGCGCGCTCCTCGAACCGGTGACATCGTCCAGATCGATACGCGCGGTCACGACCACCTTGCTGCCGCACAACCCGATCACGACAAGGCTCTCGCGCGGATGAAAGCCCAGCAGGAACGGGACGGCCTCGACGAGGTCGGCGGGCCCACTGACGCGCAGGGTGGGCAGATCGCCGGTCGAGGCGAGATCGGATGAGGTCGACATGCCCGAAGCCTCGCCGAACGCGCCGACGTACGGTCTGCGCGCAGCGCCTGCTGTGGACGGCGCGGGCTGCTGTGGACGCTACGACGCACGCTGTCGGCGGTTTGTGCTACCGCCGGCGATAGCAGCCGAACCGAGGCGCCAGACCCCGGGGCGCGATTGTCAGCGCAGGGTTCCGGCCCGCCAACGCTTGGCCGCAGCACCAAGATCGCCCGCCGCACGCTCGTTGCGTTGCGCGAGTGCGCGTTCGGCGTCGCCGAGCTCGTCGTCGGGAGCCAGACTTCGCCGCCCGGCCGCGACGACCCGGAACATCGCCGCCGCCCGTTCCATGGCCACTGCGACATCGCCGCGATAGAGCCCGCCCAGGACGGCATCGGCGACCGCTTGCACCGAATCCTCGTCCCCTGGTTCGGCAACACCGGCCACGACCGCGTCCGCCGGGGCCAACGGCTCCCCCGCGCGCCACAGCCCGCGTACCTCGTCGCTGTTGGTCCGGCACCACTGGCGCAGGACGTACAGGGCCCACAAAGCACCCGGGAGGCTCACCGGATCGGAGTCCTGCCACAGCGCGGCGAGCGTGTCGAGACCGACCCGATCCGCCAACCCGATGAACCGCTCGTCGAGCTCGGTGTGCGGGTCGCGTCCGGTGTGCACAAGCACGGCCGCGGTGGCGGCGGCAATCTCAGCGCGCGAACCGAGGTTCGCTCCCCCGGCCGCGTCGATCATCGCGGTCAGGTCCGCGTACGGGGCCGGACGGTGCGGCCGGGGCGGAACGCTCACGCGAGTCACGATACGGCCACGCGCACACGCGCTGTGTCACGCGGGTAATGTGGTTTCGGCGTCGGCCCGATCCATGGGCCCCGGTCCCACATATGCCGCCGCGAGCGGCCATTTGCCGAGAGGCGACCTGGCGGGCCGACGCCGACCTCCCGCACAGTGCGACGGCACGGCAGGATCGAGATGTGGACGGCGCGCAATTGCAGCGAGGTGAGTTCGGCCGTGCACAGTGACGGCAACGGCTGGGTGGTGTGCGCACTCGGCCACCGCCACTGGGGCCGGTTCGGAGCAGCAGGAGTCCTGATTACCGACGGCCGGCGGGTCGTGCTGCAGCACCGAGCCGAGTGGACACACGAGGGCGGCACCTGGGCACTACCGGGCGGCGCGCGCGACAGCCACGAGAATGCGGTGTCGGCAGCAATGCGCGAGGCGATCGAGGAGACCACGCTCGACCCGGCCCACGTGACACCGTTCGGCGAGTGGATCGACGAGCACGGCGGGTGGTCCTACACGACCGTCCTCGCCGAGGCACACACCGACGTGCATCTGGTGCCCGCGAACGAAGAGAGCGTGGCCGTCAGATGGTGGGCGATGGACCAGGTCGACGCGTTGACACTGCACCGCGGGTTCGCCGCCGCCTGGCCGACGCTGCGGGACCTCATCGCCAACCGTCCCCGCATCGACGACTGAGCGTCCGCGGTGAACCGCGGCAGCCACCTCGCGCAACGTTGGGCGACGACGCCCCTGCCCCCTTGGTGATCAACAGCGGCGAACTGCCGATTTTCGACGGTTGACGCCTCTTGATCACCAGGGGGCGACCCGCCCTCGATCTTGTCCGGGCTGACCCCCACGCGCCGGCCGCCGCGGGGGTGGTTCACGATGAGGGACATGCGCGGCATGCATCTGGACCACCTCAGTTACGTCGCCGGGCCGGAAGGCCTGGCCGCGTGCGTCCAGCGGCTCGGAGGGAAGCTGGGCGCCGGCTTCACCGACGGGGGTCTGCACCCATCCTTCGGAACCCGTAACTTCGTCCTGCCGCTTGCCGGCGGCTGCTACCTCGAGGTGGTTGCCGCGCTGGACCACCCGGCCGTCGACCGCGCGCCGTACGGGCGGGCCGTCCGGGCGCGTGCCCTCGACGGTGGCGGTTGGTTGACCTGGGTCGTACGGGTCGAGGACATGGCATCGATCGAGCGCAGGCTCTCCCGCCAGGCGGCCGAGGGGCACCGCCGCCGGCCCGACGGGTACGACCTGCGCTGGCGGCAGATCGGGATCAACGACGTCGCGATCGACCCGCAACTTCCGTTCTTCGTCAGCTGGCACAGCCCGAAGTCCGAACACCCGTCGGCGAACGGTTCCTCGATCACCCTGCGCACGCTCGAGATTGCCGGCGACGAGCAGCACATCGACGAGTACCTCGGCACGTCAACGCGCCAGCCGCTGGAGGGCGTCGCGGTCGATTGGCTCGATGTCACCGACGACGGGACGGGGATCGTAGCAGCGATCTTCGACACCGTGTCCGGCTCGGTTCGCATCGACTGACCGGTCGCCGTGTGCACGCCCAGTGCGAGTGCGCGTGCACACGGCGGGCCGACCCGCGGCATAGTGAGCGGGTGCAGAACGTCGCCCTGAGCTGGCAGCAGTCCGCGCAGGTCGGCGCTGTGCTCGCTGCATCCGCGGTAATGCTGCACGTGTCCGGACGTCCGGCCCTGCGGCGTATCGCTCGCTTCGCCGCCGAGGGCGCCGTGATCGCCGCGCTGTACGCGATCTGGCAACGCGCCGGTGAGCTTTCCGTGCTCGGGACATCCGGTGCGATGCGCAGGGCCGAATGGATCGCACGGGTGGAGCGCGACTGGCACCTGCCCTCCGAGCGCGGCGTGCAGGACCTCGTGCTAGGGCATCCGCTCGCCGTCCAGGCAGCGAACCTCTACTACGCCTGCATGCACTTCAGCGTGCTCTTCGTCTTCCTGGGCTGGGTGTTCGTCCGCCACCGCGAGCGCTACCGCGCGGTCCGGACCGACCTGGCACTGACCACGCTCGTCTGCCTGGTGATCCAGTTCGTGCCCGTCGCACCGCCGAGGTTGCTCGCCGGATACGTTGACACCGCCGGGGTCTACGGGCAATCGGTGTACGGCAACACGCTCGCCCCCGATGAATTGTCGGCGATGCCGTCGGTGCACGTGGCGTGGGCGGTCCTCGTGGGGTGGTACGCATGGCGCCTGGGCGGCAGCCGATGGCGCGGGATTGCCGTCGCACATGCGGTAATCACGGTGTTCGTGGTCGCGTGCACGGCAAATCACTGGTGGCTGGACGGCATTGTCGGCGTGGCCGTGTTGGTTGCGTGCGCGTGGGCACGGCACGGCGCATCCGCCGCATGGTCCGCGGCGCGCAGGCGTCCTGACCCGGCTCTGGGCGCTCGCCAACATGCGGTCGAACAACTCGCCGGTTGAAAAAAGGCCCACCCGGCTTGAGGGCGCGGCGAACTGCGACCATCCTGCACAGATGCAGACGCAACGTTCGGCCGCAGGGCGACAGCAGGTCGTTCCGATCGGTGACTACGGATTCCTGTCCGACGGGGAGACCACCGCGCTGGTGTCGCCGAGCGGGTGCGTGGAGTGGATGTGCCTGCCACGCATGGACTCACCGAGTGTATTCGGGTCTATCCTCGGCAGGCACGCTGGCACGTTCCGCGTGTCTCCGTCGGATCAGAGCGTGCCTGTTGCGCGGCGCTACCTGCCCGGCACGATGATTCTGGAAACCAGCTGGGGAACCGAGACCGGATGGATCATCGTGCGCGACGCGCTCCTGCTGGGGCCGTGGCACCACGAGGACGAGTTCTCCCAGAGCCAGCGGCGCACGCCCACCGACTACGACGCCGAGCACGTGCTGCTCCGCACGATCCGCTGCGTCAAGGGCGAGGTCCAGACGGTCATCGAATGCGAGCCCATCGCCGACTACGGACGCCAGCACGTGCGATGGCAGTACGGGGAGCACGTCTACCACCAAGCCGAGGCTCGCGCGGACAAGATGGGCCACCCGTTGCTACTCACCACCGACATGCGCCTCGGTCTCGAGGGCGGGCGGGCCTCGGCCCGCACGCTTCTCAAGGAGGGCGATATCCGCTTCGTGGCGTTGTCGTGGGGATCGAAGCAACCCCCGTTCGACTACGACGAGGCTTACCGCCGCCTGGTGTGGACCGCACATCACTGGCAGCACTGGCTCGGACGCGGGAACTTCCCCGATCATCCATGGCGCAGCTACCTGCAGCGAAGTGCACTCACGCTGAAAGGGCTGACCTACGCCCCGACCGGCGCGATCTGCGCGGCTGCGACCACGTCGTTGCCGGAGACGCTCGGCGGCGAGCGCAACTATGACTACCGCTACACCTGGATTCGCGACGCGACCTTCGCGTTGTGGGGCATGTACTCCCTCGGCTTCGACTGGGAGGCCGTCGACTTCTTCAGCTTCATCGCCGACATCGCCGGGCAGGACGAGAACCTGCAGATCATGTACGGCATCGGCGGCGAGCGTGACCTCTCGGAGTATGAATTGGATCATCTGCCCGGTTACGCCGACTCGCGGCCGGTGCGCATCGGCAACGCGGCGGCGACCCAGCAGCAGCACGACGTCTGGGGCGCGCTGCTCGACTCGGTCTACCTGCACAGCAAGGCGGTCGACCACCTGGACGGGCGGGTGTGGCCGATCCTCGGCAAGCAGGTGCAGGACGCGCTCAAGCACTGGCGGGAACCCGATGCCGGGATCTGGGAGGTGCGCGGCGAGCTTCAGCACTTCACCTCGTCCAAGATCATGTGTTGGGTTGCCGTCGACCGGGGAGCGAAGCTGGCAGCGACCATCGGCCAGGAGGGCGCGGCCTCGGAATGGGAGCTGGCCGCTGACGAGATCAAGGCCGACATCCTCGCCAACGGTGTCGATGAGCGCGGCGTGCTCACGCAGCACTACGGCACGACCGCGCTCGACGCATCGCTGCTGCTCGCTACGCTCGTGAATTTCCTGCCGCCCGACGATCCGCGCATCGTGGCCACCGTGAACGCGATCGCGGAGGAACTGACCGAACACGGGATGGTGCTGCGCTACCGCCCGGAGGAGACCGACGACGGATTCACCGGCGCCGAAGGTTCGTTCACCATCTGCTCGTTCTGGCTGGTGTCAGCATTGTGCGAGATCGGCGAGTACCGCCGCGCCCACGACCTGTGCGCCAAGCTGTTGTCCTTCGCCGGCCCGCTCGAGCTGTACGCGGAAGAGATCGACGCGCGGTCAGGGCAGCAATTGGGCAACTTTCCGCAGGCCTTCACGCATCTCGCGCTGATCAACGCGGTGCTGCACGTGATTGCGGCCGAGCGGGACGGATCACTGGAGGTGAACCCGATGCTCGACGGGCTCGCTTGAGCGGGTTAGCTGGTCAGGTGGCCGCACCGTCTCAGCATGAACGTCTCGAACTCGACGTCGCCGGTCTCGAGCCGCGCACGGTGTACCCGTGGCTGACCGCATCGCTCATCCCCCGCGCCATCGCATGGGTGGCCAGCCAGGCAGCGGACGGCAGTGACAACCTCGCCCCGCATTCGTTCGCGACCGTCGCCGGCGTCGACCCGCCGACGCTGTGTTTCACCTCGGTCGGGCACAAGGACACCCTGCGCAACGTTCGCGAGACTGGTGAGTTCGTGCTCAACATCGGCACCGAGGCCCTGCTGCACGCCATGAACGAGTCGGCGACCAACTTCCCGCACGGCGAGAGCGAATTCGACGCGGCAACGCTGGCGCGTGAGCCGAGCGCACGGGTCGCGCCGCCGCGAGTCGCCGGAGCGCCGATCGCGTTCGAGTGTCGGGTCACCGGCGAGTATGCGATCGGACACTGCGTCATGGTCTTCGGTGAGGTCGTGCACATTGCGGCACACCGCGACGTCATTGCGCAGGACGGCCTGCCCGATGCCCGCCGGGTCGCGCCGCTGGCCCGGCTGGGGCGTTCGGAGTGGTCGACCCTGGGCGAGCTGATCGACCTCGAGCGGATTCGTTACGACGACTGGCAGCAGGGCACCCGCAGCTCGCCGTAGCGACACCGGCATTGGCATTGGCGTTGGCGTTCCACGGTGATACCTGCGTGTGCAGGACCCTACGTGTGCGTGAACGAGCCGTAGGACAGGCTCGTCGTCCACGTCAGGCTCTGGTAGTCGATGCCGTCCGCAGGGTCCATCGCAGCGAATGCGCGGCCCGGACTCACGTAGATGCTCACGTGGTAGACGTCGCCGGAGGAGTCGTACCAGAAGACGAGATCACCGGGCACGGCGCGCGAGACCGGAATCCCGCGCGCGGCGTGGAATTGGTCCTGCGACACGCGCGGCGTCGTGATGCCGAACTTGGCGTAGGAGTACTGCACCAGACCCGAACAGTCGAAGCTCGTCGGGCCCTCAGCACCCCACACGTAAGGCTGGCCCCGGTGCTTCACGGCCTCGGCGAGAATCTGGGTGTTGACCGCGGGCGTACTGACCGGGCCGGTGCCGGCAGCGCCGCGGGTATCGCCGGCCCTGCACCCCAGTAGTGAGTTGCCGTCGCCCATACCGACGTCGACCGCCCAGGCGCAGGCCATGTGCGTGCCAGACGACACGGGGAGCTTGACGTCCATGCGGGAGTAGGGGCCGGCCGCACTGGGCCGCGAGGCGTTGCTGTTCCAGCCGGTGGTGATGGTCTTTGCCTCGCTGCCGTCCACGTAGATGACGACCACGCTGCGCCGGCTGATCACATCGGGATCGGTTGCCCACCCGATGACGTGGAGCGTGCCTGACCAACCGCTCACCCAGGTGAGCGAACCGTTGGGGCTGTGCGCGGCGCGCTGGGTCGCGCTGGGCGAGGTGCCCAGCGGTGTCGCCGAGCAATGCAGGACCGTCGCGAGGCCGGAACCGATGTTGCGAGCGACCGCGCACACGGTGTGCGTGCGCCCGTCGCTCGGGACGGGGACGGTGAGCGCGAAGCCGGGCGTCGGGCCGGTGCCGTGATGACTCACGATGTAGGGGCGGCTGATGGTGGTGCCCGTTCCGGTTGCCCACCGCCCGTCGAGGTAGCCGGCGACGCGCACGTTCTGCGACAGGGCGTCTGGATCGGCCGCCCAGCCCACGAATTGGACGGCGGTGCGGGCCGGTGCGGTCACGGTCTCGACCCTGCCGATCGGGTCGTGCGGGCCGGCCGGGTTGGCGACCGCCGGGTTCGCGGCCGCGAGGGTGGCGACGACGACGGCAGCGGGGACGGTGAGGGCAGCAGCGCGGCGCAGGACTCGCAGCACGCGGTGGGCAACAGTCATGGCAACGATCCGCAGTTTCGGGGGACGGAGGACGCTCGTTCTATCGCCCGCATCTTGGCGTACTTGAGCGTTTCCGACCAGAGCGAGGTCCCCGGCTGACACCGGTACCGCATGGCGCGAGAGGATCGAGCCCGTCCGGAGGTGATGACGGTGGCTGCGCACGACGAGGTGCTCGATGGTGCACCCGATTCTGTTGTGTTGCGGGGTGCCGGCGCGGCCGACCACCTCGCTGGCCTGTCGGTCGACCGGCGCGAGCTGTTCGAGCTGCGCACCCGCCGATGGCGGGGTGATCTGCATTCCGGCCTGGCCGCCGTCTACGCGCCGGCCCAGGTCGAGCGGCTCGAACAGCGCGTGCTCTCGCTGGCCGCAGCAGCCTATGCCGCGCGCGATCCGGAGTTGCACCGCCTCGATCAGGAGCGAACGTTGGCACCGGACTGGTTCCAGGCGCCAGCGATGCTCGGCTACGCCGCCTACGTCGACCGCTTTGCCGGCACCGTTCGTGGCGTGCGCGCGCAGCTCCCCTACCTGCAAGACCTGGGCGTCACCTACCTCCACCTGATGCCGCTGCTGCAGACCCGGTCCGGCGACGACGACGGCGGTTACGCGGTGTCGGACTACCGGACCATTCGCCCGGACCTCGGCACCATGGCCGATCTGAGCGAGCTGGCCGGGTCGCTGCGCGGCGCGGGGATCAGCCTCGTCGTCGACCTCGTCCTCAACCATGTGGCACGCGAGCACTCGTGGGCGAGCGCCGCTCGTGCGGGCGACGCGCACCGCCGCGCGTATTTCCACATCGTCGACGACGAGTCGGTCAAGGACTCGTTCGAACGCACTCTGCCGGAGGTGTTCCCCGATTTCGCGCCGGGCAACTTCACCTGGGACGACGGGCTCAGCGCCTGGGTGTGGACCACGTTCAACTCGTTCCAGTGGGATCTGAACTGGGCCAATCCGGACGTTTTCGCCGAATTCGCCGACATCGTGCTCTTTCTTGCCAACGCCGGTGTCGAGGTGCTGCGGCTGGACGCGATCGCCTTCCTGTGGAAGCGACTGGGCACCGCCTGCCAGAACCAGCCGGAGGTGCACGCGATCACCCAGGCTTTGCGTGCCCTGTTGCGGATCGCGTGTCCCGCCGTTGTGCTGAAGGCCGAGGCGATCGTCGCGCCGGACGACCTGGTGCACTACCTCGGACGGGGCCGGCACCACGGCAAGGTCAGCGATCTGGCCTACCACAACACGTTGATGGTGCAGGTCTGGTCGATGCTGGCAGCACGCGACGTACGGTTGGCGACGCGGGCGCTGCAAGAGCTGCCGGTCGTCCCCGCGTCCACGGCCTGGATAACGTATCTGCGCTGTCACGACGACATCGGCTGGGCGATCGACGACGGGGACGCCGCCGCGGTCGGGCTTTCCGGTTTCGCGCATCGCGCGTTCCTCTCCGACTTCTACACCGGCGCCTACCCCGGGTCGTTCGCCCGCGGGTTGGTGTTCCAGGCCAATCCCCTGACCGGTGACCGGAGGGTCAGCGGCACTACGGCCGCGCTCGCCGGGCTCGAGAACGCCGAGGACGAGGACGCGGTGCGCACGGCGGTGGCACGCATCCTGCTGGCTCATGCGATCGTGCTGGGCTGGGGCGGTATCCCGGTGCTAGGGATGGGTGACGAGCTGGGGCTTCCCGGGGACGAGCACTGGGCCGACGAACCGGGGCACGAACAGGACAACCGATGGGTGCACCGCCCGCGCATGGACCCGGAGCTCCAGCTCACCCGACACGACCCCTCGACAGTGCCCGGGATGCTGTTCAGTGGACTGCGCCGTCTCGTGCGGGCCCGCAGCGCGCTGCCGCACCTGCACGCATCGGTGGCCGCGCAGGTGCTCGACCCGTCCGACCCGGGCGTGCTGGCCGTGCTCCGCCGTCACCCCGAGGGTGAAGTACTCGAGCTGTTCAACGTCACCGACTCCTGGCGCCCGTGGCCGGCGGGACGTCTCGGCTCCTTCGTGCACGACCACATCAGCGGCATGGACATTGCGGTGGGCGACGACCGCAACCTCTGGCTCGCGCCCTACGCCGCCCGGTGGCTGACGGCGCCCTGATGGAGCACTGATCGCGTGCGCAAGCTTCGCGGTCCCTCAGCAGTGCGCGCCGGCCCGGCGCGGCCGGACCAGCACGAGCAGTGCCAGCGCGCTCAGCCCGATCAGCAGGAACAACGGTGATCCGGCCAATGAGGCGGACGTCGCGGTCTGCGTCGGTGACGGTGCGACGCACGAGGACCGCGCCGTCGTTGCTGACGACGAGCTCGACGCGGAAGTCGACGCGGAAGTCGACGCGGTGGTCGACGCGGAAGTCGACGTCGACGTCGAGGTGGCGGCCGAGCTCGAGGTCGACGTCGATGCAGCGGTCGACGTCGATGCAGCGGTCGACGTGGAAGCTGTGGGCGAGGGGCAGCTGCTGGACGTCGGCGCCGGCGGCGAAGTGGACGCGCTGCTGGACGCGCTGCTGGACGCGCTGCTGGACGCGCTGCTGGACGCGCTGCTGGACGCGCTGCTGGACGCGCTGCTGGACGCGCTGCTGGACGCGCTGCTGGACGCGCTGGCGGACGCGCTGCTGGACGCGCTGGCGGACGCGCTGCTGGACGCCGGCGAGGTTGCCGGCCGCGTAAACGCGGGGCGTGACGAGGCGGTGCTGCTGGATACTGCGGGGGCGCTGCCGGAGCGGTGCGCCGGCGAAGCGGCGGATGTCGATGCACGAGCCGACGCATGCGACGCGGTAGTTGCAGCAGCGAGGACCGGAGGCGGTCCGGGGTTGACGGGGGCGAACGTGGGAACGGGCGGCAGCACGACCGGGATCGCGGGCACCGTCCCGTGTGCATACGACGCGGCGAGCGAGAGCACCTGCGACAGATACTGCGAAGAATGGTTGTACGCGAGCACGGCGCGGGTGCGACCCGTCTCGGTGCTGAGATCGCCGCCGGCGCGGCACAGGTAGTGCGCGGCGGCCAGCGCGGCGTCGTTGACGTCGAACGGATTCGCGATCCCGTCGTAGTCCGCGTCGACGCCGTAGGCCGCCCACGTGGACGGGATGAACTGCATCGGTCCGACCGCCCGGTCATAGACGGTGTCGCCGTCCAGCAGGCCGTGGTCGGTGTCGCGGATAAGGGCGCTGCGGCTGCCGTCCAGCGGGATACCGATGATCTTCGGGCTGGACGCGCCGTCGGTTCGTAGCTGCGCTCCCGCGAAGCGCCCGTGGTCGGACTCGACACGTCCGATGGCCGCCAGCAGGGTCCAGTCGATGCGACAGCCCGGATCGAGGCGGTTCGCGGTCAGGGCTGCGTGCCGATAGGCGTCCAGCGCGACCGAGGGAATCCCGTCCATCGTCAGCGTCGAGATCTCGGCGGCGTCGACCGCCGCGGGGGACGTCACGCCACCGACAGCTGCACCGCCGACAACGGCGCCGCGGGCAGCCGCGCCACCGAACCGGAAAAGCGCACCGGGGAAATCCGCGGTCCGCGACGCAGCATGCGGATTCGCGCCCACGCCGGGCGTCGCGCCCACGCCGGGCGTCGTGCCCGCGGCGGGCGACGGGGACTCTTGCTGGACCCGGACTTCAGGCGCGGCGGGTTGACGAAGGGCGGTGCTGCTCCCGGCGCCGGCGCCGGATGTCGCCAGCGCGCAGAGCAGGAAAAGAAATACCACGACCACCGGCCATGGCGACACCGAAGACGCGTGCGCGCCCTGCAATCTTGCCCTCATGCTGCACTCAATCCCGCCCACGGTCCGTTCGGACCGCCCCTCGCCCTCACTACCGTAAGCCGGGGTGCAAGTCGGGGTCAGGGAATTTGGTCCGCTGTCACGCAACGGCCGTGCCCCGTGCATGATCGAGGCATGACAATGACATCCGAGCTCGCCCGCGAGGTGGACGCGGCCGAGGTCGGTTTCGACGCTTCTCGCCTGGCCCGGGTCGACCGCCACTTCCAGCGCTATGTCGAGGACGGCAGGTTGCCCGGCTTCTCGGTGCTCGTCAGCCGGAACGGTCAGCTCGTCCACCTCGGGACGGGGGGGCGGCGCGACGTCGAGGCAAACACCCCTATCGAGGCAGACACGGTCTTTCGCATCTATTCGATGACCAAGCCGATCACCTCGGTGGCGGTGATGATGATGTACGAGCAGGGCAGCTTCGAGCTCACCGACCCGATCGCGCGCTACCTACCCGAATTCGCCGACATGCGGGTGTTCACGGGCGGGTCGGACCTCAAACCCAAGACCGTCCCGGCAACCGAACCGATTCGTATCTGGCACCTGCTCTCGCACACGTCAGGATTGACTTACGGCTTTCACCACGCGCACCCGGTCGATGCGATCTACCGCGCCCATGGTTATGAGTGGGGCACGCCGCCGTCGGTCGATCTGGCGGGCGCCGTCGAGGCATTCGCCTCGATGCCCCTGCTGTTCGAACCCGGCAGCGAGTGGAACTACTCGGTGAGTACGGACGTGCTGGGGCGCCTCGTCGAGGTGATCCACGGCGCACCGCTGGACCGGGCGCTGGCTGAACTCGTCCTGGATCCGCTCGGCATGCACGAGACGTCCTTCGCCGTGCCCGATTCGCGGCGCGACCGGTTGGCGGCGCTTTATACCCCGTCCGCGTCCGGAGGTCTCGTGCGCAATGACTTAATGGGCGGGTTCGTGCTCGCGCCGACGTGGTTGTCCGGGGGCGGGGGCCTGACCTCGACGCTTGGCGACTACCACCGCTTCACCCAGTTCCTGCGGGGACGAGGACGCCTCGGCGACGTGCGGCTGCTGGGCGATCGCACCGTCGCTTACATGAGCACCAATCACCTGCCCGGCAACGCCGACCTGGCGAGCTTCGGGCGGCCGCTGTTCGCCGAGACACCCTTCGACGGCGTCGGCTTCGGGCTGGGCTTCTCGGTCACCCTCGACCCGCCGGCCACGCACACCCTCCGCAGCGCTGGGGAGTTCGCGTGGGGCGGTGCGGCGAGCACGGCGTTCTGGGTCGATCCGGTCGAGGACCTCACGGTGGTGTTCCTGACGCAGCTGCTGCCCTCCAGCACGTACCCGATCCGTTCGCAGCTCAAGCAGCTCGTCTACTCCGCGCTGGTCGACCGTGCTCCCGGGTGATCGATCAGCCCGGTGGGGAGGCCGCGTACCACGCCGCGGACCCGCCTAGCCGCTGTGCAGGAGACTGAGGGCATGGTCGAGGACAGCATCGCCGCAGAGAGCACCGCCGAGGATTCCCGCGAACAGACCCGGCGCGCGTTGCACGCCGTCGCCGAGCTGGTGCTCGCCGGGCCGCAGTACCGCGAGAGCGCGACGATCAGGATGCAGGTGAGCCCGGCCGGCTTCCGGACCGTTGCCCCACCGGACATCCGGGTCGAGGGCGACGAGGTCATCGCTGGCGAGCGCCGCTGCTCGATCTCCGGACGGAGCGCGCAGGAGATCGGCGCGGCCCTGGGCATCCAGATCGGTGCGCCGGAGGGGCTGTACCGGGACGACTCGCAGGTACGGCCGGACGAGAGGTTGACCCTCGATCCCGTCGCGGCCGGACGTATCACGGACGCGTTCGCGGTCGGCGACACGGCACTGCGGGAATTCGCACCCGACGAGGTGCCGGTGCTCTGGCCGGAGCACTTCGACCTAGCGATCCGGGTCGAGGACGTCAACTTCGGCGTATCGCCCGGCGACGGCACGCTGCCCGAGCCCTACGCCTACGTCGGCGTGGACCCAGTGCCCGAGGACCCGTTCTGGAACGCGCCCTTCGGCGCCACCGGGCCGCTCGCCGACGGGGCTGCGACAGGCACCCTCATCGCATTCTTCCGCGATGCTGTCGAGAGATACCGCACCGGGTCGGCCTAACGCACCCGCGACTGCTGAGCAGGACGCCGCACGATACGCCGCAGTTTGGTGCGCAGTGATGCGCGCCCGTGCACCGTCACCCGCACCGGCGGCGCGGCAGGACCGACGTCGCCGTAGCTGTCGTAGGAGGCCAGGCCGGCGACGAACTCGGCATGATCACCGCCACGGTCGGGATGGCGCGCCTTGATGAACGCCCGGCGCTCGCTGCGGCGGTCCTTCTCGTCCATCGGCACCTGTCCAGCCTGACACGCGGGGCTCACACGCGCTGCGCGGCCTTCGAACCCCCGGCGAGGTCCAGCTGGATCGGCAACTCGGGTTCGCCGAGTGCCTGCCGGGCGTGCGCCAGCGCTTCGTTCTCGATGCGTTCGCGTACCGCGGTGAGATCCGCCGATCGCATCAGTGTCACGGTGACCACCAGTTCGGGTGCAGCAGCGTCGCCGATGACGCGCGCCCGAGCCGATTCGACGCCACGATAGGTCTCGATCTCGGTGGTCAACGCGGTGCTCAACGCAGCGGAGCGCACCACTGTCCGTCCCGCCCGCTTCTGCCCAGGGACGCTCAGTTCGGACACCCGGTCCGTTGAGGTGAGCAGGACGAGGATCCACCGCAACGCGAGCAGGACAACCAGCACAGCCGCGATTGCGGCGAGGACCCAGAGCCACTTGCCGTTACGCCCCACGAACTGGCTGAACCCGTTCGCGAACAGCGTCTGGTGCGATCGCGCGGTTCCGAACACACCCACGCTCAGCAACAGCGCACCCACTCCGCTGAGCAGCACGAGAAGCGCGAACACCAGTAGCATCGTGCGGTTTGTCTTGTCAGCATGCATCAGTTGCTCCTGGAAGCTATGCGGACCTTGACCCGCGGGGCGTGCTTGAGTTGCAGGGCCGCCACCCGTTCCTCGGCAGCCTGGGTCACCGGTGCCGTCAATTCCTGCGCCGTCTCCTGGCTGCGCGCGGCTGACGTCGCGGCCACGCTCACGCTGCGCCGGCGAACGGACACCGCTGCCTTGCTCACGCCGTCGATGTCGAGCACGGCAGCTCGAACCGCCCCGGAGAGACCGGCTCGGGTCAGGGCCGCATCGGTTGCATCGTGCTTCGACTGGACCTTCAGTCGGATGACCCGCCGTGGTTTGAGTTCCAGCAGCAGCAGGGCGGCACCGACGACGATGAGGACGATAGCCCAGGTCTTGATCACCGCGTCGTTCCACTGCGTCCGCCGGGCCCAGGACACCCAGGTCGGCCAATGCACGATGACCGGGTCTGCATTCACGGCGAACGCGATGACTTCGACGACCACGATCGCACCCGCGGCAGCCAGGGCTACGGCAAGCACGAACGCCAGTGGCCGGTTGAGCAGACGCATCAGGATTCCTGTCTCTTACACACGGAGCTGCCGGAACACACCGGAGCTAGCGGACACGGGCTGGGGCAGCCAGGTCGGTCACGAGGTCGGACACGGTGATGTGCACCTCGTCGACGCTCACGCCGGTCAGCTCGCCGACCCGCGTACGAACGTGGTCGCGGACGGCTCTGGTGACCTCGGCGACCGACGCGGGCCAGCGGACCGACAGCGTCAGCGAGACGAACGCCTTGCTGCCGTCGACCTCGACCTCGGTCTTGGGCAGGGCGCCGAGGTCGCTGGCACGGGTGCCGAGCAGCCCCGCACCTGGCACCGCGTGACCCAACAGTGTGGTCGCCGCCGAGCCGGCATCCGGGTGTTCGGCCGCCGCCCGCGCCGCGATCTTTCCGACAACGCCGTCCGCGATGCTGATGGTGCCGAATTCGGTGCGGGTCATCGACCGGTGGGGGTGCGCGAGGTGAGCGCAGCCAGGTCGATGTCACCGTCCAAGACCTTGGCGATGCCGTAACCGATCGCCCCGAACAGGGCGACGATCAGCATGTCGCCGAACGATCCGAAGACGATCGTGAGCCCGAGGATCAGGCCGGTGATGGTGGCGAGTGCGGTGCGGTTCATCAAATGCTCGCTTCTGTGAAAGTCGGCGGGTACGGCTCAGGCAGGTCCGGCGGATCGTCCACGTCGGCGACGACGACGTCGAGCGGGCGTCCGTGCCGCAGGACGGCAAGCGCAACCGTGATCTGCGCCAGCAGGTCGGCAGCCGGGACGCCCCAGCGGGCACGGACCTGAATGCTCAGCGCGGTCGGCTCGACCACGACTCCGGGTACTCGCCGTCCGGGTAGGTAGGACGCCACATCGCCGAGACGTCCACCGCTCAGGTCGGACACACCGGGACAGGCGCGAACCGCAGCAGCGACAGCATCGATGTCGATGCCGTCGACCACGGCGACCCCACTGACGTCGCTCATGACACGCGTGACGGGGTGTCCTGGCCTTCGTCGTCGGTGGGGAGGTACACGTCGTCGACGGCGACGTTGACCTCGACGACCGTCAGGCCGGTCATCCGCTCGACGGTCTGCTTGACGTTGCGCTGGATGCTGCGGCCGAGCTCGGCGATCGAGACGCCGTACTCGACGACGATGTCGAGGTCGATGGCCGCCTCGGTCTCGCCCACCTCGACACCGACACCCTGCGACACGTTCGGGCCCGAGCTGCCCGGGATACGCTCGCGGATCGCGCCGAAGGTGCGGCTGGCGCCTGCCCCCATCGCGTGGACGCCGGAGATCTCGCGGCAGGCCTTGCCGGCGATCTTCTGCACGACGCCCTGGGCAACGGAGATCTTGCCGTCATCGGTGGCGAGGCGATCCTTCGTCGCGGGAGTGGCCGAGGTGGTGGTTGTGGCGGGCGTGGACTGCGTCATGCATGTGCTCCTTTATGGCTGGGGTGGCGCCCTGGCGCAACGTCCAATTATGTGCGCGGAGGCGGGTCGCGGGCCGTCCCGTTCTGGCCTGCTGGATGATTGGACACGCCACGCCGGTAAAGATCGCACGTTGTTCGAAGCTTCGGCCGACCTGAGAAGGGATCTGCGCCACGCTCATAGAGGTGAGAAAACCTCCGGTAGGTGGGTATAGGCCAGCACGGGTAGCCGACAGCAGAGACGGGGATCGACGTGGATTCGGACCCCGATGACAGCTACCTCGTCGCTCGTGCGCAGGAGGGATACCTGGATGCG
Source organism: Mycobacteriales bacterium (assembly GCA_038207565.1). Taxonomy (GTDB): domain Bacteria; phylum Actinomycetota; class Actinomycetes; order Mycobacteriales; family Jatrophihabitantaceae; genus JALZAI01. Next base: position 12,971 of record JBBQZQ010000032.1, on the reverse strand, counting down.
TTCGAGCTGCTCGTCGATCGGTACGCGCCACTCGCCTACCGGGTAGCGCAGCGGTTGGTCGCTGATCACCACGACGCCCAGGACGTCACGCAGGAGTCCTTCGTGGCCGCCTGGGAGGGCCTGGCGCGCTTTCGCGGAGAGTCCGCTTTCTCCACCTGGCTCTATCGCATCGTGACCCGTCGGGCCTTGAACAAGCTCACCCGTGGACACAGCAGGCATGTGGTCGACCTGCTGGATGACGTGCCCGACCGGGCCGACGGGCCGGCCGACACGGCGCTGCGATCGCACGCCATCGATGCCGTGAGCGCGGCTGTGGCGAAACTGCCGCTGCCGCAGCGAGTCGCGATCGTGCTGCACCACTTCGAGGGGCTGCCCTACGCGGAGGTGGCCGCCGTGACGCGCAGCAGCGTGCCCGCGGTGCGCAGCCATCTGTTCCGGGCGAGGCGCACACTGACCACGGCACTCGAGCAGTGGAGGTGACCCGCCCGTGACCGACGCCGACACGCCAGCCGAGGGTGTCGATCCCGTGCGGCTTGTGTGCGGCGCCGACCTCGACGAGCTGCTCGAACAGATTGCCGAAGGGCGGGCCGCGCAGCGCGACGCACACCAGCTCGCCTGCGTGCACTGCCAAGCCGCTCTGGCTGAGTTCACCGCGCGATGGGCGCCGATCGCCGAGTCGGCGCGCGCGGCGCCACCGCAGTTGCCGTTCCCCGAGCAGCTCAAGGCGCTGGTGATGCGCCGCATCGGCACCCTGGTGCAGGACGTCTGGTACACCCTCCAACTCACCAATCAAGGAACGATCAGCGTTGCCGCGCGCGTCGTCGCCACCATCGCTCGCGACGCCGCACGAAGCGTGCCCGGAGTACGTGTCGCCCTGGGCCGCAGCACCCAGTCCCGCTTGGCCGCCCTGGCGGAGAAGGCGACGCTCGGGCACCGCCATCCACACGCCGCGGTCGGAGTGCTCGGTCGCACCGCCGTGATCGACCTCGCTCTCGCCGTCACCTACGGCGACCCGGCCCACGAGGTCGCTCGAGCCGTTCGGGACGAGGTCATTGCCGAGCTGCGGCGCAACATCGGCCTCACCTCAGTGATCGTCAATGTCACGGTCGATGACGTGCTGACCGACTGACCTGCTCGATTTGGCGTCAGGCATTTGGCGTCAGGCGTCGTCCGCGGTCACGTGAACGCGGACGACCACGCTCACGTTTCAGCTGCAGCCGCTGGTGCTGCCGCAGCCCTCGCAGACAAAGCAGCTTCCGGCGGGACGCATCTTGGTGCCGCAGTTCATGCACAACGGCGCGTCGGCAGAACTGCCCAGCAGCGATTCCAGCAGCTCGGTCGAGCTGTGCACCCCGCTCGGAGCGGGCAACTCGGCCGCATCGCTGTCGTCCACGACATCGGTCGCGGCCCTACGCACCGGGGCGGACTGCGCGAGCGTTTCCAGGTCCTCCTCGGCGTCGTCGTGCACCGGCGCGTAGGTACCAGTCTCGAGCTGCCGGGTGCGCTCGGTTGCGGTGTAGATGCCCAACGCGGCGCGCTCATCGAAGGGTAGGTAGTCCAGCGCCAGCCGGCGGAAGATGTAGTCCAGCATCGACTGCGCCATCCGGATGTCCGGGTCGTCGGTCAGCCCTGCCGGCTCGAAGCGCATGTTGGTGAACTTCTGCACATAGGTTTCCAGCGGCACGCCGTACTGCAGCGCGATGGAGATCGCGATGGAGAAGGCATCCATCACCCCGGCCAGGGTCGACCCCTGTTTGCCGAGCTTGAGGAACACCTCACCGAGGCCGTCGTCCGGATACGACCCGGCGGTCAGGTACCCCTCGGCGCCGCCCACTGCGAAGGAGGTCGTGAGCGACGGACGCGCCTTCGGCAGCCGCTTTCGGGTCGGGCGGTACTCGACCACCTTGACCGGCTCGGCAGCGACCTCGAGGGCCCCGGACTGCTTTGCGGACTTGCCCGCCGACAGCGGCTGGCCCACCTTGCAGTTGTCGCGGTACACCGCGAGCGCCTTGAGCCCGAGCTGCCAACCCTGGAAGTAGACGTCCTCGATGTCCTCGATCGTCGCCGTCTCCGGCAGATTGACCGTCTTGGAGATCGCCCCGGACAGGAAGGACTGAACCGCCGCCATCATCCGAACGTGTCCCATCGCCTTGATGGCGCGCGCACCCATGGCGCAGTCGAACACCTCGTAGTGCTCATGACGAAGGCCCGGCGCGTCGATGACGTGGCCGTGCTCGGCGATGTACTCGACGATCGCCTCGACCTGCTCGTCCTGGTAACCGAGAGCACCCAGCGCGCGCGGCACGGTCTGGTTGACGATCTGCATCGATCCGCCGCCGACCAGCTTCTTGAACTTGACCAGCGCAAGGTCGGGCTCGACGCCGGTCGTATCGCAGTCCATCATCAGCCCGATCGTGCCGGTGGGTGCCAACACCGAAGCCTGCGCGTTGCGCCAGCCGTTGCGCTCTCCGATCTTGTTGCCGCGCGTCCACTCGTCGGTGGCAGCCGACAGCACCGCGCGGTCGTTGACGTGTAGCGGACGCACCGTGTCATTGGCGGCCGCATGCTTGCGCATCACCCGGGCGTGGGCCTTGGCGTTGCGGCGGAAACCGGCGTACGGCCCGACGATCCCGGCCAGCTCCGCAGAACGGCGGTAGGACGTCGCGGTCATCAGCGAGGTGATCGAACCGGCCAGCGCACGGCCGCCGTCGGAGTCGTAGGCGAGCCCGGACGCCATTAGCAGGGCGCCGAGGTTGGCGAAACCGATGCCGAGCTGGCGGTAGTCGCGCGTGTTCTTGTCGATCGCCTCGGTCGGGAAGTCGGCGAAGCAGATCGAGATATCCATGGCGGTGATGATCAGCTCGACTGACTTCACGAATTTCTGCACGTCGAAGATGTTGTCCTCGTCGAGGAATGTCATCAGATTCAGAGACGCCAGGTTGCAGGAGGTGTTGTCCAGGCTCATGTACTCCGAGCACGGATTGGACGCGGTGATCCGCCCGGTCTCGGGGTTGGTGTGCCAGTCGTTGATGGTGTCGTCGTACTGGATGCCCGGGTCGGCGCACTCCCACGCTGCCCGCGCCACCTTCCGGAAGAGCTTCTTGGCGCTGATCGTCTCGATGACCTCACCGTGCTGTCGGCCGCGCAACCCGAAATCACGGTCCTGCTCCACAGCGCGCATGAAGTCGTCGGACACCCGCACGGAGTTGTTCGCGTTTTGGTACTGGACGCTGGTGATGTCGGACCCGCCGAGGTCCATGTCGTAACCGGCGTCGCGCAGCACACGGATCTTGTTCTCTTCCCGGGCCTTGGTCTCGACGAACTCCACGATGTCGGGGTGGTCGATGTCGAGCACGACCATCTTGGCCGCGCGACGCGTTGCCCCGCCGGACTTGATCGTCCCTGCGGACGCATCGGCGCCACGCATGAAGCTGACCGGGCCGGACGCTGTGCCGCCGGAGGACAGCAATTCCTTCGACGAGCGGATGCGCGAGAGGTTCAACCCCGCACCCGAGCCGCCCTTGAAGATCAGGCCCTCCTCGCGGTACCAGTTCAGGATCGAGTCCATCGTGTCGTCGACGGACAGGATGAAACAGGCACTGACCTGCTGCGGTGAGGTGGTGCCGACGTTGAACCAGACCGGTGAGTTGAAGCTGAACACCTGGTGCAGAAGCATCCAGGTCAGCTCGTGTTCGAAAATCTCGGCGTCCTCGGGCGAGCGGAAGTAGCCGTGCTCCTCACCCGCGGCGCGGTATTTGGTGACCACGCGGTCGATGAGCTGGCGCAGCGACCACTCCCGCACCTCGGTACCCACGGCACCGCGGAAGTACTTCGTGGTGACGATGTTGGCCGCGTTGACCGACCAGAAGTCGGGGAACTCGACGCCGCGCTGCTCGAAGTTGATCGACCCGTCGCGCCAGTTGGTCATGACGACGTCGCGCCGCTCCCAGCTCACCTCGGCGTAGGGATGTACGCCCGGCGAGGTGTAGACGCGCGCCACCGCCAGGCCGTTGGCGGAGTGGACTGCGGTGGGTGCCGCTGTCGCAGTGCCTGTCGCAGTGCCTGTCGCGGTGGGGACGGGGTTGGACAGCTTGTCGGCGGCCTCGGTCATGAGCAACTTCCTTTCCTGGCTGAGCAGGTAGTAGGTGGCGGCGGGGTGATCGGTGGTCGGTGAGGTGGTGCGGCTGGATCAGGGATGCGGGTCGCAGCGCAGCTCGGTGATGGCCTTCTCGAAGTCATCGATGCAACTGAACGCCTGATACACCGAGGCGAAGCGAAGATAGGCGACCTCGTCGAGCTTGCGAAGCGGCCCGAGAATAGCGAGGCCGACCTCGTCACTGGGCACTTCGGCTACGCCCGATCCGCGTACGGAGTCCTCGACTGCCTGGGCAAGCAGGGCGAGCGCGTCCTCGTCGACAGGGCGACCCTGACAGGCGCGGCGGACCCCGCTAATGACCTTGTGCCGGCTGAACGGCTCGGTGACCCCGCTGCGCTTGATAACGGCCAGGGTGGCTTCTTCGACGGTGGTAAAGCGGCGCCCGCAGTCCTGGCAGGAACGGCGGCGGCGGATGACCTGGCCCTCGTCCTGCTCTCGGGAGTCGAGCACCCGCGAGTCGGGGTGTCTGCAATATGGGCAACGCATGCTGATGACCCCTTTCCGATCCCCGAGGCGTCCGGAGCCGCAGGTCGGGTTGTGCACGACGCTGTCTACAACCCGGCAGATCCTGTGGACCGAGGGCCGGTTCCGGTGGATGACGCCGGTCAGCCTGTGGACTACTGAACCCAATTTGTGGACGAACAACATGCGTGTAACTACTAGATGTAGGGGTGAACGGTAGATCGCGGCGCGTTGTTCCGCAAGTGTCCAGGTCGGCGAGTCGTTGCGGAACTGTCAGCTCAGCCGGTACGCAACACCTGGCCCGGCAGCAGCGCGGACCCGTCGATGTGGTTCACGTGCTGCAGCGTGGCCACCTCGGCGCGGGGATCGACCGCCGGGGCGATGCGCTGCGCGATGGACCAGAGGGAATCGCCAGAACGCACCGTGACGGTTGCCGTGGGCGGGGCGCTTACCGATCCGGACGCTGACCCGGGTGCGGACAACAAGGCGACGCCGATCATCGCGCTCGCAAGCACTGCGACGGCGACGCCGAGCACCACCACGCCGCGGCGGGTGAGGCGGACCGGGGCGGCCACCGAGCGCGCACTCGGACGCCGCAGCACCGTAATCGTGCCACGTCGCTCGGGGTAGCGACCGCCTTCCGATTCCTCGACGGCCGGGGCGAGGCCGGCAGCCAAGCCGCGATGTTGTGCACCGGGGCGCCGCGGGGCGTGCTGATCGGCGCGCAGGCGGGCGTGTGCGGGTATCCCGACGAGCGGGGCCGATTCGGTCGCAACCGACATGATGTCCTCCAACCTGCCCCAGCGGGACAGCGCGATTTGTCGAACGCGCGTTCTATGAACGCCTGGTCAAAGATGTACCAGCGGCCTCTGACAATTTCCAGGGGAATCGGCGTGTCGTTCGAACACGTGTTTGAGATTCGAGCCCGTCGCGGCTACCGTCTGAACAGATCGAACGCACCGTCGACCCGCTGCCGCGGGTTACTCGCCGGCACGACACACCCGCAGGAGCCCGGATGCAGCAGCAGACGAAGCCGGCCGCCCCGTCGAAGGCCGCCACCAAGTCCACGACCAAGTCCACGACCACGTCCACGACCACGTCCGCTAGGAAGGCCGCCGCAGCGCCGGCCCCCCGGCGTCCCGGCCGGCCCAAGGTGACCGAACTTCCCGACCCAGCAACCGGGTTGACCCGTCGCCAGCAATCGATCCTCGACGTCATCCGCGACTCGGTCGAACGACGCGGTTACCCGCCGAGCATCCGCGAAATCTGCGAGTCGGCCGGGCTGGCCTCCACTTCGAGCGTGGCGCATCAGCTCACGATGCTCGAGCGCAAGGGTTTCCTCCGCCGAGACCCGAACCGCCCGCGCGCCGTCGACGTCCGCTCGTCCGGCGAGCGGGCGGCAAGAGGCAAGGCCGCCCGCCGCGCCGTCGCCCTCACCGACGAGGCGCCGCGCGGTGACGCACCGGTATTCGTCCCGGTCGTCGGCCGAATCGCCGCGGGTAGTCCCATCCTTGCCGAGCAGATGATCGAGGACGTCTTTCCGCTGCCGAAAGTTCTGGTGGGCGACGGCTCGCTGTTCCTGCTCAAGGTGGTCGGCGATTCGATGATCGACGCGGCCATCTCCGACGGCGACTGGGTCGTCGTGCGTCAGCAGCCCACCGCGGACAACGGCGAGATCGTCGCCGCGATGCTGGACGGCGAGGCCACAGTGAAGACCTTCCGCCGCCGCGACGGGCACGTCTGGCTGCTGCCGCACAACGCTGCATACGCACCGATCGACGGCGATGCCGCCACCATCCTCGGCCGGGTGGTCACCGTCCTGCGCAAGCTCTGACCAACCCGTGCTCGACAGGGCCGGATGCCATCGGTGGCGCGGAATCGGCCCTGTCGACAACTTCGACAACGGACCGGACGCCTAGCCCGACGCAAGTGCGGTCTCGATCAGCACCGCCCCGAACCGGCGGTGCACCAGGCGTCCACGGCCGGCGGGCAGGGGCTCCATCTCCACCGATCCGAGCACTGCGCCCTCCTGCTTGGAACCCGACAGCAGTACGCCAGGGTTGCCCAACTCCCGCAGTCCGGCCAGCTTCGGCTCGTACATGCCCTGGCCAGCACCGCCGGAGGGAGCGGCTCAGCACCATGTGCAAACCTAATGTCGCGCGGAACTCGGTCAGTTGCGACATCGGGTTCCCGGCGCTTGCCACCACGAGATCGTAGTCATCGATCACCACGAACAGCTTCGCCCGGCCCACGTGGGCACTTCGCCCTTGACCGGGTCGATCTGGATGCCCGCGAGCCGCTCGCGCAACGGTGCCCGTGACGTAGGGCGCCACAACGCTCGTCCTGTCCTTCCTGCCCGCCTGCTACGTCCCCGGGCCGGCGCAGCCGTGAACCACGACGAGGCAGCCTGTGGAGCATTGGGAGTGGGTGATGCGCTGGCGGGAACGAAGGGCGGGAGAAGCGACCATGCCTCCCCAGCGAGACATGCAACGCGCCGCGCGGTCGAGCGGTGGCGGGACGCCGACGGGATCTGCGTCGTCGCCCGGCGCCGGGTTAGCCGACTATTCGGCGCTACGGCCGTTACTCGTGTGAACCGAATCGGTGCGAGCGTCCGGCGCGTCAGCGGGCAGTGGAACCGGAACCGGAACCGGCTCCACGACCGGCGCTGCAGCGGCGGGCTCCGGGGTGGGCGCGACGTGCGGCACGACTGGCGCAGCGACTGCGGCCGCCCCGGCACTGTCAGTTTTGTTGTCGCGTTCGGCTTCCTTTGCCGCCTCGCGTGCCTTGTCGTCCTCGCTCATCCCCTTGACCTCGGTCTTGAAGATGCGCAGCGAACGTCCGACCGCGCGGGCTGCGTCCGGAAGTTTCTTGTAACCGAACAGTGCGATCACCAAGATCGCGATGATGACCCAATGCGAGGGCGATTCCCAACCCATGGTGTCTCCTCACGGCGCCTGACTGATACTTCCCACCCTACGCCAGGGCGGGCTCGTACCTGTCAAACTTCGAGATCGACCGGGCAACCGGTTGCATGAGCACCCGGGCCGATTCCGGACCCGAAAGTTTCGGTGTGCGGGCCGGAGGTCCGCCGGATCGCGGCTGTCAACCCAGGGGTTCCGCCAGCGGTTGCGCGCCGAACTGCGCCAGCGCGGCCGCGAGATCGGGCGCCACGCGGGCCTTGAGGTGCGTGCCGGCCGCAGTGTGGTCCGCGCTGATCACATCCGCGCGTTCGTGCACCCGGGCGACGAGGTCACCGCGGGTGTACGGCACGACGACGTCGACCTCGACCGCGGGACGGGGCAGACCCTCCTCGAGCAGCTGTTGCAGTTCCGGCACGCCGGCACCGGTGCGGGCGGACACGAACACCGCGCTCGGAGCGAGGCGCCGCAGCCGCAACACCATGTCCGGGTCAGCCGCATCGACCTTGTTGAACACCAACTGCTCGGGCACGCCGAGTGCATCGATGTCGGCGAGCACCTCGCGCACCGATCTGATCTGCATCTCCGGGTCGGCGTCGGAGGCGTCGACCACGTGCAGGATCAGGTTGGCCTCGGCGACCTCCTCGAGGGTCGAGCGGAAGGCCTCGACGAGCTGGGTGGGCAGGTGTCGCACGAAGCCGACCGTGTCGGTCAGGGTGTAGAGCCGCCCGTCCGGGGTCTGTGCCCGGCGCACCGTCGGATCGAGGGTGACGAACAGCGCGTTGTCGACCAGGACCCCGGCGTCGGTGAGGCGGTTCAGCAGTGACGATTTGCCGGCGTTGGTGTATCCAGCCAGCACGACGCTAGGCACCTGCCGGCTGCGCCGCCGGGAACTCTTCACGTCGCGGGCGGTCTTCATGCCCGACAGCTCCTTGCGCAGCTTCGCCATCCGCGAGGTGATGCGGCGGCGGTCGACCTCGATCTTGGTCTCACCCGGCCCGCGGCCACCGATGCCCACGCCGCCCGCAGCGCGGCCACCGACCTGCCGGGACAGTGACTCGCCCCAGCCGCGCAGGCGGGGCTTGAGGTAGGCCAGCTGGGCCAGCTCGACCTGCGCCTTGCCCTCCCGCGAACGGGCGTGCTGGGCGAAGATGTCCAGGATCAGCGCGGTGCGGTCGACGACCTTGACCTTGACGACCTTTTCCAGCTGCTGCAACTGCCCGGGTGTCAGCTCGCCGTCGCAGATGACGGTGTCGGCCCCGACGGAGTGCACGACATCGCGGAGCTCGATGGCCTTGCCCGAACCGATGTAGGTCGCGGCATCGGGCTTGTCGCGGCGCTGGATCAGCCCGTCGAGTACGAGCGATCCGGCCGTCTCGGCCAGGCGGGCGAGCTCGGCGAGTGAGTTCTCGGCCTCCGCCAGCGCGCCCCCGGTCCAGACGCCGACGAGTACGACACGTTCCAGGCGCAGCTGCCGGTATTCGACCTCGGAGACATCGGCGAGCTCGGTGGACAGGCCCGCGACGCGTCGCAGCGCCTGCCGTTCCTCCAGCTCGAAGTCACCGGTGCCGTCGGACTGGGGCCGTGTGTCGTCGAAGGATGTCATCTTGTCCACCATCGTGACATGCCGGTGCCACAACTTTCAGTCGTCGCCCGGATCGCGGCCCCGATCGCCGGATCCTCGCGCGGTGACGGCAGCCACCCAATCCGCGTCCAGGTCCATCTCGGCGACGATCACGGCCGGCCCGCAGAGCTCGATCTCGCCGTCCGCATGCCACACCACCTCGCAGCTCCCGCCGGGGACGTCCACGGTCCACGCGCTGCCGTCGGCTGCCGTCCCGTCCGCCGCGGCGACTGCGACCACCGCGGCGCAGATGCCGGTGCCGCACGAGCGGGTCTCGCCCGAGCCGCGCTCGTGTACCCGCATGGCCAGGTGTCGAGCGGCCTTGCGCACGACGAACTCGACGTTCTGCCCGTCCGGGAGCGGTGGATCGACGATCGGCGCCGTCCCCAGATCCACTGCGGCCAACTCCGCGAGCGACGGGAGTTCGACGACGACGTGCGGGTTCGGGACGTGGATCGCCGCCACGCAGGCGCGGGGCGCTTCAAGTGCGGAGGTGACGACCGGCCGGTCGGCTAGGACGTGGGGCCGGCCCATTCTCACGCTGACGTTCCCGCCCGCGCCGGACCGCACACTCACGATCCCGCCGCGCGTCGCCACCACCGCACTCTGCTCAACGAGCCCGGCGCGCTGGAGGTAGCGCAGGAAGACGCGCACCCCGTTGCCGCACATCTCGGCCAGGGAGCCGTCGGCGTTGCGGTAGTCCATGAAGAAGCGCGCGTCGGATGCAACCTGCTCCGATTCCGGCTCGTTCTCGCTTCGCACGACCCGCAGCACCCCGTCGGCGCCGATGCCCGCGTGCCGATCGCACAGCGCCCGGACGAGCTGCGGCGTGAGGTCCAGCTCCCCGGCGAGATCGGGCAGGAGGACGAAGTCGTTCTGCGTCCCGTGGCCCTTCAGCGCGCGCATGTCTCCAGGGTATGTGCGTGTGCCTGGTGCACGACGTCGCTGTCGGATGCGTCGAGCCAGTGCACCCGCGGATCGCGTCGAAACCAGGAACGCTGTCGACGCACGAAACGCCGGGTGGCGCGCACCGTCACGGCCACCGCCTCGTCCAGGTCGCCGGTGAGCGTCCCGTCGTCATCGAGCACTGTCAGCAGTTGCGCGTAGCCGAGTGCTTTGCCGGCGGTCGGGCTCTGCCGCAGCCCGTGCGGGAGCAGTGCGCGCACCTCGTCCAGGAATCCGGCGGCCATCATCCGGTGCACGCGCCGCTCGACCCGCTCGTCCAGGTCGGCCCGGTCCAGGCCCACGAAGACAGTGTCGTAGACCGAATCGAAGCCGGGCATGGCGGCGGTGAACGGTCGACCGGTCAGCTCGATGACCTCCAGGGCACGCACGATGCGGCGGCCGTTGGACGCCAGGATGGCGGCAGCGGCGGACGGGTCCTGCGCGCGCAGCCGCTCGTGCAGGAGCGCGGGCCCGCCCGCGTCGAGCTCGGCGTAGAGGCGGGCCCGGATTTCGGGCGATTCACCCGGGAACTCGAGCCTGTCGAGCGCGCCGCGCAGGTACAGCCCGGAGCCGCCGACCAGGACCGGCAACCGTCCGCGGGCGTGGACCTCGGCGATGGTCGTGCGGGCAAGGGTCTGGTACTCGGCAACGGCTGCGGACCTGGCCACCGGCCAGATGCCGAGGAGGTGGTGCGCCACCCCGCACCGCTCGGCGTGGGGCAGCTTGGCGGTGCCGATGTCCATGCCCGCATAGAGTTGCATCGAGTCGGCGTTCACCACCTCGCCGCCGTGCGCCTGAGCGAGCGCGACAGCGAGCTCGGACTTGCCGGTTGCGGTCGGTCCGACGATGGCCAGGACGCGGTTCATGGCCTCGTCCAGTACGCGGCGAAGTAGCCGACCCCGTACGGGGCGGCGGCATAACTCAGCTCGGTGGTGAAGTGGGAGCCCGACAACACTGCGGCGGCGGCGCGCCACGCTGGGACACCCGCGGCGAGCAGGTGGGCGCCGCGGTGTACGTCCAGCCGTGCGAGGCCGGAGCCCAGACGTAGGGCCTCCGCGACGCTCGCGTCGAAGGTTTCGGCGCCATCGTCGAGATAACCCGGAGCGGCGGTACTGCGTCGCGCGCTGCCGTCACCCATGACGAGCAGCGCGCGGTCGTCGTCTGCATCGGCCAACTGCGTGAGGTGGGCCTCGGCATCGCTGCCGTCCCAATCCGGTCCCACCTCGACTGCGGCACAACAGGCGGCGTGGGCCTCGCGGACCAGCCATGCAGCGACGCTGAGCGAGAGCGCCAGTTCGAACGAATCCGCGCTGCCTGCACCGAGGCTCACCTCGAGCGGCACACCGTACCCGGCGAAGGACCCGCGCGCTCCGGGTGCGTGCACGCGCGAGGCGGGCCCGGCCCCCAGCAGCACAACCGGGCGTCCGCTGCCTGCCGCGGCGGTGATCGCCTCGTGACACGCTGCGCGCAGCTCCGCCAACTCCGGCGCGGCTCCCTGAGCCACCTCGGGGACGAGCACAGGCGGGTGCGGGCAGAACGCGACGGCGGAGAACACGTCACGAGGCTACGGCGATAGCTGCCGCGCCGATCGTGTTCAATGAGCAGTCATGGATTCGCACTGGGGTCGGATCGACGACGACGGAACCGTCTTCGTCCGGACTGCCGACGGCGAGCGTGAGGTCGGCTCGTGGCAGGCCGGTGACGCAGCAGCCGGCCTGGCCTTCTACGAGCGCCGCTACGACGATCTCGCCACCGAGGTGACGCTGCTGGAGAAGCGGCTCGAGTCGGGCGCCGGCAACCCCGGCGCGACACGGACCCAGGCCGTCGCCCTCAAGCAGCAGCTCCCCACGGCCGCAGCGATCGGCGACCTGGCCGGCCTCGACACCCGTCTCGACGCCCTGCTGGCCGCCGCAGACCAGCGGGCCGGCGAGCACGCCGCGGCACGGGAGAAGGCACGCGCCGACGCCGTCGCCGCGAAGGAGGTGCTGATCGCCGAGGCCGAGACGATTGCCGCCTCTGCCACCTCGTGGAAGGCCTCGGGCGAGCGGCTGCACGCCATCGTCGAGGAATGGAAGCAGATCCACGGCATCGATCGGCGTGCCGATGACGCGCTGTGGAAGCGCTTCGCCGCCGCACGTGACGCGTTCGGCAAGCGCCGTGGGCAGCACTTCGCGCAACTCGACGTCGAGCGCACGGCCGCCAAGCAGGCCAAGGAGGCGCTGATCGCCCGCGCCACAGAGCTGGCGACCTCGACCGAGTGGCGTGACACGGCGACCGCGATGCGCGATCTGATGAACGAGTGGAAGGCCGCGCCACGCGCCGGGCGGGACGTGGAAGACGCGCTGTGGAAGCGATTCCGCGCTGCTCAGGACGCGTTCTTCGCGGCCCGATCCGGGGTGTTCGCAGAGCGCGATGCCGAGCAGGTCGAGAACGAGAAGCGCAAGACCGAGATCATCGCCCTCGCCGAAGAGCTGGAGCTCAGCGATCCCAAGGCCGCGCAGGCGCAGCTGCGCGAGTTGCAGGCCCGCTTCGACGCGGTCGGCCACGTCCCTCGCGATGCGATGCGCCGCCTCGATGACAAGATGCGTGCCGCCGAGCAACGGGTGCGCGACGCGGTCGAGTCCGAGTGGCGGAGCGCGAGCATCGGGTCGAACCCGTTCCTCATCGAGCTCAAGGCGCGCTTGGCCGAGGCGGAGGCGAAGCTCGAACGGGCCCGCAAGTCCGGTGACGGCGCCCGGATCGCGAAGGCCGAGGCCGACGTGAACCAGCGACGCGCGCTCATCCCGGACTGACCGCCGCTCCGACCATCCCCCCTTGGCCCCTGAGCAGGGCTCTGCGCGGCGTGTCGCCCTGCTCAGGGGCCAAG
>JBBQZQ010000031.1:0-44717 GCA_038207565.1 Mycobacteriales bacterium | reverse complement strand
GGCGCCCAGCCAATCCCGCATATCCGGCGGCAACAAGAACGGCTGATCCCGATCTACCGGCCGAAACCCCTTCGCCATCACAAGATCTTTTAACAATTCGTGATCAACACGCGGAGGCTCGCCGATTATGCGACAGGCTCGCTGGCACCCCGCAGAGCGTCTTGATCACGGCGGTCGAGAGGTCGCGCCGCGTCTCGGACCCGCCGTTCTGGTGCACCGTGCCATCCTGCGTACGCCCGGTCGTCATAGGCTGAGTGCGTCGACGGCGTCCCGCTGCACGACAGACGCAGCCATCGCCCGGGAGGCACGACGTGTTCGACTCGCCCTCCGATGCCCGCGAACGGCTCGGTGCCGTCAGTTATCTCGCGGACGCCGCCACGGCAACGACGGTCTTCCTCGCCGCACGGCTGGGCCGACCCCTGCTCGTCGAGGGGCCGGCCGGGGTCGGCAAGACCGAGCTCGCCAAGGCCGTCGCCAAGGCCGTCTCGGCCGCGCTGATCCGCCTCCAGTGCTACGAGGGGCTGGACGAGTCGCGAGCGCTCTACGAGTGGAACTACAAGAAGCAGTTGCTGCGCATCCAGGCCGCGCCCAGCGACCAGGCCTGGGAGCAGACCCACGACGACATCTTCACCGACGAGTTCCTGCTCGCCCGGCCGCTGCTCGCGGCGATCCGGCGGACCGAGCCGACCGTCCTGCTGATCGATGAGATCGACAAGACCGATGTCGAGGTCGAGGCGCTGCTGCTGGAGATCCTGTCCGACTTCCAGGTCTCGATCCCGGAGCTCGGCACGGTCACGGCGCTACGTCGTCCCTTCGTCGTGCTGACCTCCAACGCCAACCGCGAGCTGTCCGAAGCGCTCAAGCGGCGTTGCCTCTACCTCTACCTCGACTACCCGCCACCGGAGCGCGAGCGCGACATCGTGCTCGAACGGGTGCCGGGCATCGAGCGCGAGCTGGCCGAACAGATCGCGCGCGCCGCCGCGACGCTGCGCACCCTCGAGCTGCGCAAGCTGCCCTCACTCGCGGAGTCGATCGACTGGGCGCGGACGTTGCTCGCACTGGGACTCGACCAGCTCGACGAGACGGCGACGGCGATGACCCTCGGCGTGGTGCTCAAACACGCGTCCGACCACGAGCGGGCGATCAAGGAACTCGGCCTGCCGTCGCTCGCGGACTGACCGGCGCAACGAATGAGCATGCTCGATCGGCATGTCGAGTTCGTCGTCGCGCTGCGCCGAGCCGGGTTGACGGTATCCGTCGCCGAGGACCTGGACGCTGCCGCGGCACTGCGTATCGTCGACATGCGCGATCGCGAACAGTTGCGTGCCGCGTACGCGGCAGCTCTGGTGAAGCGGCAGGCGCACCGCCCCGCGTTCGACACCGTCTTCGAGCTCTATTTCCCGGCGCTGCTCGGGGCGGGGGACGAGCGCGCCCCCGATCCGCCCACAGCACGGATGACCCCCGAACTGCACGAGTTCCGCGCCGAGCTGGCCCAGGCGTTGCTGCAGGGCGACCAGGACGCGTTGGCGAAACTGGCCCGCACCGGCGTGGCCCGCTTCGGTGCAGTCAGCGGAGCGACACCCGGCCGGCAGGCGTGGTCGCGCTACGCGGCGGCGAACCGGATCTCCGCGCAGACGCTGCTGGCGGGCCTGCTCGAACAGGCGCTCAGCGGTCAGGACAGCGGCGGACTGGCCGAGCGCTCGGCTCGCACCAGGTTCGCCGCTGCGATCAGCGGCTTCGAGCAGCTGCTCGAGACCGAGGTGCAACGCCGGCAGGCCGAGGTCACGAGTGCCGAACAGGTCGCAGGCACGGCGGTACGGCCGAGCCTCGACCGCGTCGACCTGCTCAGCGCGACGCGCACTGATCTCGCTGCGATCCGCCGCGAGATCCAGCCACTGGCCCGGCGCCTCTCGGCCCGCCTGGCGATCGAGCAACGCCGCGGCAGACGGGGCCTGCTCGACTTCCGCCGCACGATGCGCATGTCGCTGTCGTCGGGCGGGGTGCCGATGGACACCGTCCACCGGCCGCGACGGCCGAAGAAGACCGATCTGGTCATCCTCTGCGACGTCAGCGAATCGGTGACGGCGTTCGCACACTTCACCCTGCTGTTGATCCACGCGATGCGCGAACAGTTCACCCGGGTAAGGGTTTTCGCGTTCATCGACGACCTGGACGAAGTGACCCAGGTGTTCCGTCCCGGCGTCGATGTCGTCGAGTCGGTGACCAGGCTCGCGTCGGAGGCGAAGGTGCGCAGTTGGTACGGACGCACCGACTACGGCCGCGCCTTCGGACTGTTCACCGAACACCATCTCGACGCCATCACGTCGCGAACGTCATTGTTGGTGCTCGGGGACGCCCGCTCGAACTATGGCGATCCGGCGCTGCCCGCGCTGCGCCGGATGGTCGACCAGGCGCGGCGGTCGTACTGGTTGAACCCCGAACGACGCAGTGCCTGGGACACCGGCGACTCCGTGGCGTCGGCCGTGGGCGGCGTCGTCGCGATGGTCGAGTGCCGCAATCTCGCCCAGCTCGCGGAGTTCGTGCGCGACCTCGGCTGACCCCTCTGTCCACCGCCGGTCAGCGGGCGGACGTGGACTTAAATCTTGATCAACACGCAGGCAGCGTGGCTGGCCGCATCACCACGGCGTGTCGATCACAGCCGTGGCGCCAACTGCCCGCTGGCCAGCGCCCGAGCCGCCTCGAGGGAACCGACCAGCGGACGCAGCGCCTGTCGCGTCCACCCGGCACACCGTCTCGATCACCGCCTCGTCCGGCAGCGCGGCGACCGTAGCTTGATTGCGCACGTTGAGAATCAGCGTTGCCGGGTTACTGCCCGTGAGCGCGCGGGCGAGGGCGATCGCCACGGTCACGGTCGCACCGCCGGCTGCCACGTCCTGCTCATCGCGTGCGCGCCCTTTCGCAGTTGGCAAGGTAGCTGCGATTACGGGCGTCGATCGCCTCCCGCCACAGGGTGGTCGACCGCGACGGATCGGCCGCGGCGGCGGCATAGAACGCCGTCTGCTGGTCCAGGACGATCTGCCCGCGCGTCCGCTCCATCGCCTGCAGTGCCAGCAGCGCCTCCCGCGCCGCGTAGTACCAGTAGAGCTATTCGTTGGCGAGCGCACCGACGACATCTGCGCCGAACAGCCTGCCTTCCTCGATTCGGCGAGTGAGCGCGGAGCGGCCAGCAGAGCAGGCAATTCGTCGCGGCCGTCGACCCGCACCGCGCGCAGCCAGCCCAGGTGGCGAGTCAATGCCGGGGGCGGTGTTGATCACGCCATCGCGATTTGACCAGATTCCACCGCCTACCTGCTTGATCAACAGAGCCGAACGGTCGGAATCGAGCGCTTCCGCCCTGTTGATCACGCTGGGAGGGCAAGCCTCGTCAGGCAGCAGCCGCAGTGAGCTCGGCGACCTGGTCGTCGGTGAGCGTGACACCTGAGGCGGCCACATTCTCCTCGAGGTGCGTGCGGGTGGACGTGCCAGGGATCGGCAGCATTATCGGCGAGCGGGCGAGCAACCAGGCGAGCGCGACCTGCGCCGGACTCGCACCGGTGGCCGTCGCGATCTCGTCCACCGGACCGCCCTCGGCGGCCAGTCGACCGGCCGCAATCGGGAACCACGGGATGAAGCCGATGCCGTGGTTCGTGCAGTAGTCGACAACGTCCTCCGACTGGCGTGTGGTCAGGTTGTAGAGGTTCTGGACAGTGACGATCTCGGCGATCTCGCGCGCGGCCTCGATCTCGCCGACGGACACCTCGGACAGCCCGATCGCGCCGATCTTGCCCTCGTCCTGCAACTTCTTCAGCTCACCGATCTGGTCGGCAGCAGGCACCTGGGGGTCGATGCGATGCAGCTGGAAGAGGTCGATGCGCTCGACGCCCAGGCGACGCAGGCTCAGCTCGGCCTGCTGGCGCAGGTACTCCGGACGCCCGACGGCTGCCCAGATGTCAGGACCGTGGCGCGTGAGCCCGGCCTTGGTCGCTACCAGCACCTGTTCCGGGTAAGGGTGCAGCGCCTCGCGAATGATGTTCTCGCTGACCTCGGGGCCGTATGAGTCTGCGGTGTCGATCAGGTCGACACCGAGCTCGACGGCGCGCCGCACGACTCGCACGCACTCCGCTCGGTCCCTCGGCTCACCCCAGATGCCCTTGCCGGTCAGGCGCATGGCGCCGAATCCCAGGCGGTGGATTGTCTTGCCGGCGATGTCGAACGTTCCCGATGCATGTGCAACCAAGTCAGCCATGTGCAGTCCAACATTGGTTCAGCTGCTTGCCTTCCACCTCGGAGATTGCTCACAGTCGATTCGCTGGGCACGGCCTGACAGGTGCCGGGTGGCTGCGCGCCCTATGGTGAGGCGATGCCCCGTGAGCCGCGCACCCTGCAGCTTGACGATCAGCTCTGCTTCGCGCTCTACGCCGCCTCACGGGCCATGACGGCGCGCTACCGCCCCGCTCTCGACGCTCTCGGCCTGACCTACTCGCAATACCTGGTGATGATCGTGCTGTGGGACGAGGGCCCGGCGACGGTGACCGGTCTCGGGCAACGGTTGAGGCTTGATTCCGGGACGCTGTCTCCGCTGCTGCGCCGGCTCGAGGCGAACGGCCTCATCTCGCGCAAGCGCAACGCGACCGACGAGCGTTCGATCGAGGTGCGCGCCACGGCAAAGGGACGCCGACTGCGTGATCGAGCCGCGGCGATCCCGGCCGAGATCTGCGAGTCGATCGACGCCGTCGACCAGGCAGGCCTGATGCGCGAGCTGCAGGCCCTGGAATCCTGCTTGCGCGACGCGTAACCGTCCGAGCCTGGCCCGCTCTAGTTGTGCACAACCGAATCCCGTACGGTCGACAGACCCAACGACGAAGGAGACGCAATGCCAACACGTACTGCGAAGACAGCCTGGACCGGGACGCTGCAGGAGGGTTCGGGCACGGTCGACCTGACGAGTTCGGGCGTCGGCAGCTACGAGGTCTCGTTCCCGAAGCGGGCTGCCGACGACGCCGGCGGCGTCACCAGTCCCGAGGAGCTCATCGCGGCCGCGCACTCGTCCTGCTACGCGATGCAGTTCTCGGCGCTGATCGCGGAGGCCGGCGGCACGCCGCAGTCGCTCGACGTGCAGGCCGATGTGTCGCTCGGCCCGGACCCCGCCGGCGGCTTCCGCCTGACCGGGATCAAGCTGACCGTACGCGGCACCGCCGATGGCCTCGACAGCGACGCCTTCGTCAAGGCTGCCGAAGAAGCGAAAGCCAGTTGCCCGGTCAGCAAGGCACTGACCGGTGTCGACATCACCCTGGACGCCGCACTGGCTCAGTGAGCAGCGGCCCAGTCAACCGTTCCCTCCGCGGGTCTAGCGTGGAATCCACCACGTCGGACCCGCGGAGGACTTTTGAAGGTCGGCCTGCACGTCGCAAATTTCACTTTCCCGAACGGCCCACGGCACCTCGCCGGTGATCTCACCCGCATCGCCGAGGCAGCCGAGGAGCAGGGCTTCGCCCGGCTCAGCGTGATGGACCACGTCTGGCAGATCCAGGTGGTAGGCCCACCCGAGCACGAGATGCTCGAGGCCTACACCGCCCTCGGCTATCTCGCTGCGCGCACCTCACGCATCGAACTTCTCGCCTGGGTCACCGCGGTCGTCTACCGTGAACCAGGCCTGCTGGCCAAGTGCGTGACGACGCTGGACGTGCTCTCCGAGGGTCGAGCGATGCTCGGTATCGGCGCCGCGTGGAACGAGGACGAGTCTCGCGGGCTCGGCCTGCCCTTCCCGCCGACCAAGGAGCGCTTCGAGCGGCTCGAGGAGGCCTTGCAGATCTGCCTGCAGATGTGGAGCGATGACGAGGGCGCCTACCGCGGGCAGCATTACACGCTCGAGCGCACGCTGAACTCGCCGCAGTCGATCCGCCGGCCACACCCGCCGATCCTGATCGGCGGCAGTGGGGAGAGGAAGACACTGCGCATGGTCGCCCAGTACGCCCAGGCGTGCAATCTGTTCGCCGGCCCCGATCTCGCGCACAAGCTCGACGTCCTGCGACGGCACTGCGACGACGTCGGACGCGATTACGACGAGATTGAGAAGACCGTCATGGCCTCGATCGACCCAGGCCCCGACGGCGAGCGCGTGGGTGAGCTGATCGACCAGCTGAAGTCGATGGCCGCGCTCGGCATCCAGCATGTCCACGGTCAGGTGCCGAACACCGCGCTGATCACGCCACTGGAAATCATGGGCCGACAGGTGATCCCGGCCGTCGCCGACCTATGAGCCGGCGCGGTTCGTGAGCCACGCAGTCATTGATCCGGTTCCGCTTCGGGGTTACCTTCCGAGCGGGACAGCTTTCGTCTCACCCGCGTGCACAACCTGATGAGGAGAAGTACAGATGCCTGACTACGACCCCGCCGGCGCGACCGGGCTGCCGACCGAGAATGTCGGGTCGCTGCCGCGGCCGAGCAAACTCCAGGAGGCCTACGCCCAGTTCGATTCCGGCACCGTCGACAAAGCCGCGCTCGAGGCGCTGCAGGACGAGGCGGCCAAGGACTCGGTCGAGCGGATGGAGGCCACCGGGTCCCCCTGCGTGACCGACGGTGAGCAACGGTGGTCGAGCTTCGCCACGTACCCCATCGCCGACACGCTTGCCGGCGGTGGCCTCGCGCCGATGCTGGCTCCCGGCGGCCAGTTCTTCGCGATTTTCGCCGACGGCCACGGCCGGCAACTGCCCAAGCTGGTCAGCGGGCCGTTCAAGTACAACTTCTACGCGGCCGACACGATGAAGAAGTCGCAGCCCTACGCGACGAAACCCATGAAGCAGGCCGTCATCGCGCCGTCCATGCTCGATCTGCTCTACCCGCTCAAGGATGAGATCGACGGCTACACACGTGAGCAGTTCGAGAAGGACCTCTGTGACGAGACCGAGCGCGACATCCGCAAGGCCTTCGAGGCCGGCGCGGTACGAGTGTCGGTCGACTTCACCGAGGGCCGGCTGGCGACCCGGGAGGACCCGCGCAATCCGTGGACGGGTGCGGGACTGCTGTCGCACTTCGTCGAGCTCAACAACGAGGTGCTCGACCGGTTCACGCCGGAGGAGCGCAAGAACATCGGCGTGCACACCTGTCCCGGTGGTGACCGCGACTCGGTGCACAGCGCCGACGTCCCGTACAACAACCTGCTGCCGGAGATGTTCAAGATCAATGCCGGTTACTTCCTCATCCAGCTCGCCAGTGAGCGCGACAAGGACCCGGTCTACGAGTCGATCGGCAAGCACCTGCGCAATGCGAACGGGGTCGACCAGGTTGCTTTCGTGGGCGTGATCAATCCGCTGAACCCGCGGATCGAGTCGCCGGAGGAGGTCCGCGACGCCTTGGTGCGGGCGGCGAACTTCATCCCGAAGCAACAGCTCGGTTCGACCGATGACTGCGGCTTCTCCCCGTTCAGCATGGACGAGAAGCCCAACCACGGTTCGCCGGACTACGCGCGCGACGTGGCCTTCCAGAAGATCACCAACCGGGTCGAGGGGACCAAGATGGCGGCCGAGAAGCTCGGCGTCTGAGCGCCCCGTCGACCCCCCGTCGCCTGATCAACAGCGCCGGACGCGTCCTGGCGCGCGTTTCGGCGCTGTTGATCACAATAGGTTCGTAGCGTGAGTTCGGATGTGCACCTCGCCCTCGGCCTGATCATCCTGCTCGCGCTCGCGCTGGTCGCCCTCACGATCGCCGGGGTGGCCCAGCGGCGCGCCGTCCTCGTCGCGTCGGCACGAGCGGTCGTCCAGCTCGCCCTGGTCGCGCTCGCGCTGCGCGGGGTGTTCGCTGCGCCCGTGACGGTGATCGCCGTCATCGTGGTGATGTTCTCGGTCGCCGTATGGACGGCGGGCCGACGGCTGAAGGAGCATGAGCACGCGCTGCGCTCGGTCGCCATCGGCTGTGCCGCCGGGGCCGGCGTGGTCATCACGGTCATCGTGGGCCTGCCGACGTTGTCGCGCGATGTACGCACTCTCGTTGCCGTATCCGGCATCGTGCTCGGTGGCACGATGACCGCGGCGACGCTGACCGGACGGCGGCTGGGCGAGGGTCTGCGGCGCAGGCGCGAGGAGGTCGAGGCGTGGCTGTCGATCGGCGCGACGATGCGGGACGCGGTGCGCCCGATCGCGCGCGACGCTGTCTTCGAAGCGCTCGTCCCGGGCCTCGACCAGACCCGCACGGTCGGGCTGGTGACCCTGCCCGGAGCGTTCGTCGGAGCACTGCTGGGCGGGGCGAGCGCCGTGCAGGCAGCACGTTTTCAGATCGTGGTGCTGATCGGCCTGCTGTGCGCGCAGTCGATCACCGCGACGCTGGTCGCCTACCTGCTCGGGGCGCCGAAGACACTGCCCGCGACCGAGCACGCCTGAGCCCTCCCCGTGTGATCAACAGCGCCGAAACGTCGATTCGCGACGGTTCGGCGCTGTTGATCACCGGAGGGGACGGCGCGGAACGGAGGCGTTCCTCGGCGGTCATCGGCGACTTTGATCGGGAACCGGGCGAGTCCAGTGTGCCGGGCCTGCCGATGGCGGCGAGCACCCTTGTCATCTGGTGGAAACCAGATTGGCCTACGTTCGCCTCATGGCGGACGTGCGCACACTCGGCGTCGAGGAAGAGCTGCACGTCATCGACCTCGAGTCCGGTCGATTGACGGCGCGGGCACCGCAGCTGCTGCGCGGACTGCCCAGCGACCAGTTCTCGGTCGAATTGCAACGCAGCACGGTCGAGACCAACAGCCAGGTCGTCCGCACCCTGACCGGGCTGCGGGACGAGCTCATCCGATTGCGCACCCTGGTCAACGAGTTGGCCGCCAAAGACGGGCTGGGCGTCGTGGCCACCGGAACCGCCCCCCTGTCGCGTTCGGAGGACTTCGAGCTCACCGCCTTGGGCCGGTTCAGCCGCATGCAGCAGGACTACCGCTTCCTCGTCGATGACCAGCTCATCTGCGGCCTGCAGGTGCACGTGGGTGTGGAGGACCGTGACACCGCCGTGCGCGTGCTGCAGCGGGTGGCCGGTGATCTGCCGACCCTGCTGGCGCTGTCGTCGAGCTCGCCGTACTGGCAGGGCAAGGACACCGGTTACGCCAGTTTCCGCACCATGGTCTGGCAGCGCTGGCCGACGGCAAGCAGTACCGGGCCGTTGGCATCCGCGGCCGACTACGACGAGATGGTTGCCGACCTCATCGCCTCCGGCGTGATCTCGGACGCGAAGATGGCCTACTTCGACGCCCGGCCGTCCGCGCACGTCCCCACCGTCGAGCTGCGCGTCTGCGACGGGTGCCCGCTGGTCGACGACGCCGTGCTGATCGCCGGCCTGTTCCGGGCGATGGTCGACGCGGCCGTCGCCGCGGATCGCGCGGACGAACCGATCGCGGCGCGCCGGGATCCGTTGCACCGGGCCGCGATGTGGCGCGCGGCGCGCAGCGGGCTGACCGGTCCGCTGCTCGACGCCGCGCCGGCCCCCGAACCCCGCGCCGCCGCCGAGGTCGTGCGCGCGCTGGTCGATCGCTTGCGTGATCAGCTCGAGGACGCCGGCGACTGGGACGACGTCGTCGAACTGAGCACGTCGCTGCTGGCCCGCGGCGACTCCGCGCAACGGCAGCGCGCCCGCTTCGCCGAGCGCGGTCGGCTGACCGACGTGGTCGCGCTGGCCGTAGCCGAGACGGCGGGCGTCGAACGCCCGCAGCTGGCGCAGCCGGCGTTGACCGCTGAGTACCCCGACTCTCCCGAGGACGAGGCCCTGTCGAGCTCCGGCGTCCCGTTCCCCACGTACCGACCGGTCATCAGCCTGCTTGACAGCCTGGGTCCCGACGAACTGGAACGACGCATGCAGCAGGCCCGGGCGTCCTCGGTCCGGACCGGGTTCACCTTCGGCGTCGGCGGCGAGCAGCGAGCGTTCCCGGCCGACCTGGTGCCGCGCATCGTGCCGGCGCACGAGTGGACGGTGCTCGCGGCGGGACTGGCCCAGCGTGCGCGGGCCATCGAGTTGTTCCTGCGCGACATTTACGGTCCGGCGCGCATCGTCAGCGACCGGGTGCTCGACCTGGCCACCGTGCAGGACTGCCCGGGCTGGCGTCCCGAGGCGGGGGACCTGCCGCCCGACGTGATGCGCGCGCCGATCATCGGTTTCGATCTCGTCCGCGACGCCTACGGCGGATGGCGGGTGCTCGAGGACAACGCCCGGGTGCCCTCCGGCGTCGGCTACGCGATCGGCATGC
Source organism: Mycobacteriales bacterium (assembly GCA_038207565.1). Taxonomy (GTDB): domain Bacteria; phylum Actinomycetota; class Actinomycetes; order Mycobacteriales; family Jatrophihabitantaceae; genus JALZAI01. The sequence goes on along the minus strand of JBBQZQ010000031.1, from coordinate 34,495 downwards.
GGCGGCTGATGCACCACGTGCTGCCCGAGCTCACCGGGGACATGTCCGTGCGCGACCCGAACACGACATTCGCTCTGATCGGGCGCACGCTGCGCGACATCGCCACCCGCTCGAGCGCTGTGGTCGCACTGCTTTCCGACGGGGCCGACAACTCAGCGTGGTACGAGCACCGCCTGATCGCAGACGAGGCCGGGCTGCTGCTCGTGCAGCCCGACGAGATCGAGGTCGGCGACGGCCGGGTACGGATCGGCGGGCGCCGGGTGGACGTGCTCTACCTCCGCCTCGGTATCGAGCTCGCCGACCTGCGTACGGCCGCCGGCGAGCCGATCGGCGCGCGCCTGCTGGAGATCGCGTGTGAGGGCAACGTGGTGCTCGCCAACGCCCCCGGCGCTGGCGTGGCCGACGACAAGTCGATGTACTGCCTCGTCCCTGATCTGATCAACTACTACCTTGAGGAACGCCCGCTGCTCTCGCCCGTACCCACCTACCGCTGCGCCCTTGCCGACGAGCTCGGCGCGGTGCTTGCGCGTCTCGACGAGCTGGTGACCAAGCCGGTCGACGGTTACGGCGGCGGTGGGGTGCTTATCGGACCGCACGCCGGCACGGCCGAGCTCGATGCGCGCCGCCGCGAGATCGAGGCTGAGCCGCGCAACTGGATCGCGCAGGAGACCGTCGCCCTGTCCACACACCCGACCCTGGTCGGCGGGCGGCTGGAACCGCGCCACGTCGACCTGCGCGCGTTCGTGTACCTCAGCGGTACGGAGCCCGGAGACGCCCGGCTGGCCGACCTGGCGCTTACACGCGTCGCCCCGGCAGGCAGCATGGTGGTGAACTCCTCCCGCGGCGGCGGGGCCAAGGACACCTGGATCATCGCCGATCCGGACGACGAGAGTGGGTGAGCTCGACCCGTGTGCGGTCTGGTGGGCGAGATCCGGTTCGACGGCGACGCCGCCGATGTGGCGGCGCTGCGGCGCGCGTGTGACCGCATGGCGGCGCGGGGGCCGGACGGCAGCGGAGTCTGGGCCAACGGGCCGATAGGCCTCGGCCATCGACGCCTGTCGATCATCGATCTGTCCGTGGCCGGTTCGCAGCCGATGGTCGACGCCGAGCTGGGGCTGACGGTCGTCTTCAACGGCTGCATCTACAACTACGAGCAGTTGCGCGGCGAGTTGGCGGCGCTCGGGCACCGGTTCTTCTCGCATTCCGACACCGAGGTCATCGGCAAGTCCTACGCGCAGTGGGGCATTGACTGCGTCCAGCGGTTCAAGGGCATGTTCGCGTTCGCGATCGCCGAGCCGAAGACCGGCCGACTCGTCCTCGCGCGGGACCGACTGGGCATCAAGCCGCTCTACGTCGATCAGACCGGCGAGCGACTCCGGTTCGCGTCGAGCCTGCCGGCGCTGCTGATGGCGGGCGGGGTCGACACGTCGATAGACAAGACGGCGCTCGCCTACTACCTGAGCTTTCACTCGGTCGTGCCCGCGCCGCGCACGATCCTCAACGGGGTACGCAAGCTGGCGCCGGCGACGGTCCGCGTCGTCGAGCCGGACGGGTCGACGAAGGACACGCTCTACTGGGATCCACCCTTCACCCGCGACGTGTCGCGTGCTGACTGGAGCGAACGCGACTGGCAGGACGCGCTGCTGGGCTCGCTGCGCACCGCGGTCGAACGGCGCATGGTGGCCGACGTCCCCGTCGGCGTGTTGCTCTCCGGGGGCATCGACTCGAGCCTGGTCGTCGCGCTGCTCGCAGAGGCGGGCCAGACGGGTCTGCAGACGTTCAGCATCGGCTTCGATTCGGCCGGCGGCGAAGCCGGTGACGAGTTCGAGTACTCCGACATCGTGGCCAAGACGTTCGGCACCGACCACCACCGCATCAAGATCGATTCGGCGCGCCTGCTGCCGGCGATCGACGGTGCAGTCGGCGCGATGAGCGAGCCGATGGTCAGCCATGACTGCGTCGCGTTCTACCTGCTGAGCCAGGAGGTCGCGAAGTCGGTGAAGGTGGTCCAGTCCGGTCAGGGCGCGGACGAGATCCTCGGCGGCTACGACTGGTACCCGCCGATGGCTGCGGTCCCGCGCGCGAGCGCGGTCACCGGCTACGCATCGGTGTTCTTCGACCGGCCATTCGCCGAGCTGGCCGACCTGCTCAATCCGCAATGGCTGCTCGAGCAGGACGCCCCGCGTGCGTTCGTCACCGAGCAGTTCGCCCGTCCGGGCGCCGAGACCTCGGTCGACGCTGCGTTGCGCAACGACACCACGATCATGCTCGTCGACGACCCGGTGAAGCGGGTCGACAACATGACGATGGCCGCCGGACTCGAGGCGCGTGTGCCGTTCCTCGACCACGACGTCGTCGAACTGGCCGCCCTCATCCCGCCGGAACAGAAACTGGCCGACGGGGGCAAGGGCGTGCTCAAGCGGGCCAGCCGCGGCATCGTCCCGGACGCGGTGATCGACCGGACGAAGGGCTACTTCCCGGTCCCTGCGATCCGCCAGCTCGACGGCCCGTACCTCGAGCGCGTGCGCGGTGCGCTCAACGACCCTGCGGCACGCTCGCGCGGCCTGTTCCGCGACGAAGTGGTGCAGAAGATGCTCGCCGATCCGAACAGCAACCGGACCACGCTCGGGTCCAATGCGTTGTGGCAGCTCGCCCTCGTCGAGATGTGGCTGCAGGCTATGGACATCCGCTGAGCACCGTTCCGACTACGACCACTGACTCGGCAGCGTGGCAGGGCGTCGCCGGGCTCGCCCGGGAGCTGGTCGGCGCCTGGGGAGCGTGGGCTCCGACCCAGACGCACGACGGCACGCGGGTGGCGTTCGTCAGTGACCGCCGCGGCACTCCCGAGCTGTGGGTGCAGAACGTGCCGATGCCGGGGCAGCCGGAGCCGGAGGCGACCGTGCTGCCGCTCAGCGACGATCCGGTCGTCTCGGTGCACTGGTCCCCCGACGGGCAGTGGCTGGCGTGCTCCGTGGCGACCGGCGGCGGCGTGCGGACCGAGGTGTGGGTCGTGCGCCCCGACGGCCGCGACGCCCGCCGGGTCGCAGGCGGGTCGGAGCACGCGATTCTCGGTCCATGGGCGCGCGCGGGCCACGACCTGGTCGTGACGATCTGCTCGGCCGAAGCTCGCGTCCCCAACGAGTGCCTGCTGATCGACCCCGCCACAGGGCAGTCCGAGCTCGTTGCGCGCGGCTGGTTGGTCAACATTCTCGACCTGACCGGCGACGGGCGCTTCGCCCTGCTGCGCGACGGCACGCGCGGTGCCCAGTTCTGCCGCCTGCTCGACCGGGAGGTCGACGCCGACCACGCCGTGCTGCCCTATCAGGAAACCGGGTCGGCCGACGTCGGCCTGCTGCGCCCCACACCGTCGGGCGACGGCCTCGTCGCCTACCTGGTGACCGACGCCGGCCGCCCCCGTCGGGAACTCATCGCGGCCGGCGTACGCGAGGACGGGACACGCCGGGCAGCCGGGACGCTCGCCGCTCGCGAGGACGCCGAGCTCGAGCTCATCGACGCCGACGCAGCGGGGCGGCGCATGGTGCTGGTGTGGAATGTGTCAGGGCGCAGCGAGGTCGAACTGCTCGACCTGTCGACTGGTGTGCGTCGGGTCTGTCCCGGGATACCCGGAGAAGTGGTCGCGGGTGTGGCGCTCGCGCGCGGTGGGGGGGACGCAGTCATCTCCGTGGAGAGCGCGGTGTCGCCCCGGCGACTCTGGCGCCTGGACTGGGACACCACCCAGTGGACGCCGGTCAGCCGCGCGTCGATGGCCCCCCGCCACGACCTGGTGCACCCGCAACTGCTGCATTTCGTCTCGCACGACGGCCTGCCACTAACCGGATGGCTCTACCGGGGCCGCGATCCGCACGGCATCGGCGGACCGCGTCCGGCGATGATCAGCCTGCACGGTGGTCCGGAGGCGCAGGAGCGCCCGGTGTTCACCCCGCAGCACCAGGTGCTGGTCGCAGCCGGGATCACCGTTTTCGCACCGAACATCCGTGGCTCGTCGGGCTTCGGGCGCGCCTTCGTCCACTCCGATGACCGGTACGGACGCTTCGATGCGATCCACGACGTCGCCGAATGCGCGCGCGCGATCGTCACGCGCGGCTATGCCGATGCTGACCGGATCGGCGTGACCGGTCGCTCGTACGGCGGCTACCTGACGTTGCTCGCCCTGATCCACCACGCCCCGACCTTCGTGGCCGGCGTCGACATCTGCGGGATGTCGGACCTGCTGACGTTCTACCGCGACACCGAAGCATGGATCGCCGCGGCCGCGGTGAGCAAGTACGGCGACCCCGCCCACGACCAGGGCCTGCTCGCCGAGCTGTCCCCGCTCAACCATGCAGCCCAGATCGACGCGCCGCTGCTCGTCGTCCATGGCGAGCTCGACACGAACGTACCGCTGGGGGAGGCTCGCCAGATGGTGGCTCGACTGCGGGAGCTGGGGCGTCCGGTTGAGTACCTGGAACTGGCCGGGGAGGGCCACGAGTACCGGCGTGCGTCCTCGCGTCTGGAGTTGCTCCGGGTGCTGACCGACTTCCTCAGCCGCACCCTCGACGCGGGCGGCTGAGGCCCCTACCTGCCGGAGCTCCGGCCGCGCCGTCGTGGGACGCTGGCCACCGCGAGACAACCGTCATATTGCTACTCGCGGGTAACATACAGAGTGGGCAAGAACATGCGCGGGGGACGCCCTTAGGACGAGCCGCGCCCCGCAGCGGCAGGCTGCGGGACCCCGATCCGAGAGGTCAGCGAACGTATGAACATCGTGGTGCTGGTCAAGCAGGTGCCCGACACCGAGGGCGACCGCAAGCTCGACCCGTCCGACAACACCGTCGACCGTGGTGCGGTCGACCCGGTGATCAACTACATCGACGAGTTCGCCATCGAGGAGGGCTTGCGCCTGAAGGAGGCGCATGACGGCGAAGTCACGATCCTCACGGTGGGTCCCGACCGTGCGACCGAGTCGATCCGCAAGGCGCTGTCGATGGGCGCGGACAAGGCGATCCACGTGCTGGACGACGCCATCCACGGTTCTGACGCGGTGGCGACCGCGAAAATCCTCGCGAAGGCGCTGGGCACGGTCGAGTGGGACGTCGCGATCGCCGGCTCCGAGGCGACCGACGCCCGTGGTGCGGTGGTTCCGGCGATGCTCGCCGAGGTGCTCGACGTGCCGCAGTTGACGCAGGCCCGCAAGGTGACCGTCGACGGCTCGACAGTCACGATCGAACGCATCACCGACACCGGGTACGAGACGGTCGAGGGCAGCACGCCTGCGGTGATCAGCGTGGTCGAGAAGATCAATGACCCGCGCTACCCGTCCTTCAAGGGCATCATGGCCGCCAAGAACAAACCGGTGCAGGTGCTCGACCTGGCCGGCCTCGGGCTGGATGCCGGTGAGGTGGGGCTGGCCAATTCCTCGACCGAAGTTCTGTCGTTCGAGAACGCCCCGCCCCGCGAGGCCGGGCAGAGCGTCAAGGACGAGGGCAACGGGGGAGTGGCGATCGCCGACTTCCTGGCGTCCAAGAAGCTCATCTGACGCAGCTGAGGAAGAGGAGACAGACATGGCAGAGGTATTGGTTCTCGTCGATTCGGCCGACGGCGCCGTGAAGAAGGTGACCCTCGAGTTGCTCACGGCGGCGCGTGCGCTGGGCGAGCCCAGCGCGGTGGTCGTCGGTGTGCCGGGGACGGCCGCGACACTGAAGGATCAGCTGGCCGAGTACGGCGCGGCAAAGGTCTACGTCGCCGAGAGCGATGACATCGCCGGCTACTCGGTGGCCCCGAATGCGGAGGCGCTCGCCGCAGTCGTGGGGCAGTCCGCCGGTGGTGGATTGGCGGCGGTGTTGCTGTCCTCCAGCGCGGAGAACAAGGAGATCGCGGCGCGTCTGGCGATCAAGCTCGGGTCGGGCGTGCTCTACGACGCGGTCGGCTTCGAGGGCGAGAGCGTGACCCAGTCGGTCTTCGGCGCGGCGGTCACCGTGCAGGCGAAGGTGAAGTCGGGCACGCCGGTCATCACCGTGCGGCCGAACTCGTTCGCTTTGCAGCCGTCCCCCGGCGCAGCCGAGGAGGTGGCCGTCGACGTGCAGGTGTCCGACAGTGCCAAGCGGGCCAGGATCACCGATACCGTGGTGGAGGCCAAGGGCTCACGCCCGCAACTCGCCGACGCGTCGGTGGTCGTGTCCGGCGGGCGCGGCATCGGCAAGGCCGAGAACTTCGAGCTGATCGAGAAGCTGGCCGACTCGCTGGGCGCAGCCGTCGGTGCTTCGCGCGCGGTCGTCGACGCGGGCTGGGTCGATCACCAGATGCAGGTGGGGCAGACCGGTGTCACGGTGTCGCCGCAGCTCTACGTCGCGGTCGGCATCTCCGGGGCAATCCAGCACCGCGCCGGCATGCAGACGTCCAAGACGATCGTCGCGATCAACAAGGACGCCGAGGCGCCGATCTTCGAACTGGCCGACTTCGGTGTCGTGGGCGATCTCTTCCAGGTCGCGCCGCAGCTGACCGAGGAGATCACCAAGCGCAAGACCTGATCCGGTTGCAATGAAGTGGACTTCACCTTGCATGCTGGACGCATGGCGATCAAGACCGAGGCGGCCGACGCCGTCCCTGATTCGGTCTTCCGCGAACCCTTCCGGGCGTCCACCTTCGGTCTGTTGATCGTCATCACGCTGATCGCATTCGAGGCGATGGCCGTGTCGGCGGCCCTGCCCACGGCAGCCCGCGAACTGCACGGCCTGTCGAACTACGGCTGGGCGTTCACCGGGTTCCTGCTCGCCAACGTGGTCGGCATGGTCGTGTCCGGACAGCTGTGCGACGCGCACGGCCCCCGCCGGCCGCTGATCGCCGGGCTCACCTGTTTCGCAGCGGGGTTGGTGCTGTCCGGCACTGCCGTCGCCATGGCCACGTTCATCGCCGGAAGGGTCGTGCAGGGCTTCGGCAGCGGCCTGCTGATCACGGCGCTCTATGTCGTCATCGGCGACACCTTTCCCGAGGCGCTGCAGCCGAAGGTCTTCGCCGCGACGTCCTCGGCATGGGTGTTGCCCTCCCTGCTCGGACCGGTGCTGTCCGGCGCGCTGACTCAGCACGTCGACTGGCGTTGGGTGTTCCTCGGGCTGTTGCCCTTCGTGCTGGCCGGCGCCTACCTCTTGTCGCCGGTGTTGCGCCGCCTGCACCGCGCCCCGGCGGGATCGGCGAGCGGGCTGGCCGACCCGCGTCGCGTGCTGCGCGCACTGGCTGTCGCGGCGGGAATCGCGCTGGTACAGACCGCCGGACAGCACCGCACGACGCCGTCGCTGATCGGCGGCGTCGTTGGAGTGGCTGCGCTCGGCTGGGGCCTGCACCGGCTCCTCCCGGCAGGAACGGCTCGATTGCGCGAGGGGGTGGCGACCCCGGTCGCCCTGCGCGGACTGCTCGCGGGCGCCTTCTTTGGTGTGGACGCCAGCGTGCCGCTGGCCATGACCGTCCAGCACGGGTACTCGCCGACCGCGGCCGGTTTGCCGCTTGCGGCGTCGGGCGTCACCTGGGCGCTCGGCTCGTGGTGGCAGGGACGCCCCAGCTCCGCCGACGAGTGCCGCCGCCGCGTGCACCTGCTGCGCGGCGGTTTCGCTCTCGTCGGCCTTGCTGCGCTCGCAGTCGGGGTGGCGCAGCAGCCGACGGCGCCGGGCTGGCTGATCTACCCGGCGTGGGCGATGGCAGGCATCGGCATGGGCCTGGCGATGACCAGCACCAGTGTGCTGCTCCTGCGCTGGACCAACGACGCGCAGCGTGGTGGCGATTCCGCCGCGCTGCAGCTCTCGGACGCAACAGGTGCGGCGCTGACCACCGCTTTCGGCGGAGTGCTCGTGGGGGCGGCCGCGAGCGGCGCGCTCGGCTTCACCAGTGCCTTCTGGCTGCTCAGCGCGACGATGGCCGTGATCGCGCTGCTCGGGACGATCGCGGCCGGACGGGCACGACCAGACGGTGCTGCCCGCGCACGCGAGCGTGGAGACGTGAGTGGCGGACAAGTGTCAGCGCAGGCTTGATTGTGCCTGCTTGGACACCTGGTGGAAACCTCGCCGTAAGCTGTGCGGCAATGACCTACCTCGATCACGCGGCGACGACCCCCATCCTCCCCGAGGCCCTCGCGGCCGTCGCGGGAGCCTTGGGCGAACTCGGCAACGCCTCGTCACTGCACGGCTCGGGACGGCGTGCCCGGCGCCGCGTGGAGGAGTCCCGCGAGACGCTGGCGGCAGCGCTCGGTGCCCGGCCGTCCGAGGTGATCTTCACCGCGGGGGGGACCGAGGCCGACAACCTCGCCGTGAAGGGCATGTACTGGGCCCATCGCGCCGCCGACCCGCGCCGGCGGCGAGTGATCGTGAGCGCTGTCGAGCACCACGCCGTCCTCGACACCGTGCGCTGGCTGGCCGAGGCGCAGGGCGCTGACGTGAGCTACCTGCCCGTCGACCGCCACGGACGCGTCGACCCGGAGGATCTGCGCGCCACGCTGGCGGCCGACCCCGACTCGGTGGCACTCGTCAGCGTGATGTGGGCGAACAACGAGGTCGGTACGGTGCAACCGATCGTCGAACTGGCCGAGATCGCGCACGAGTACGGCGTGCCGATGCACACCGACGCCGTGCAGGCGGTCAGCACGCTGCCGGTCGACTTCGCGTCCTGCGGCGTGGACGCCTTGACGATGACCGGCCACAAGATCGGTGGCGCTGTCGGTGCCGGTGCCCTGTTGCTGCGCCGTGACGCGATCTGCGAACCGCTATTGCACGGCGGCGGCCAGGAGCGTGACGTGCGTTCGGGGACGATGGACGTCGCCGGCACGGTCGGCCTCGCGACGGCGGCGGCGATCGCCGTCGATCGGCGCCTGTCGACCGCACGACGCATGAGCGCGTTGCGCCGGGAACTGATCTGCGGTATCTCAGGCGTCATCCCGGACGTCGTTCTCAACGGGCACCCGACCGAGCGCCTGCCGGGCATCGCGCACGTGAGCTTTCCCGGGTGCGAGGGAGACGCGCTGCTGATGCTGCTCGACGCACGCGGCATCGAGTGCTCCACCGGCTCGGCCTGTGCGGCCGGGGTGGCGCAGCCCTCGCACGTCCTCACCGCAATGGGCGCGAGCGAGGCCGAGGCCCGCGGATCGTTGCGGTTTTCGCTCGGCCACACCTCGACGCCGGAGGACGTCGCTGCTGCCGTGGACGCGATCGGACCGGCCGTCGACCGCGCTCGCCGCGCCGGGTTGACCTCGATGTCCGCCCGAAGAGACTCATCGCCGCGATGAGCGGCGGCGTCGACTCGGCCGTCGCCGCCGCCCGCGCGGTCGACGCGGGTCACGACGTCACCGGGGTGCACCTCGCGCTCGCACAGAACCCCGCCACCCTGCGCACGGGCGCGCGTGGCTGCTGCACCCTCGAGGACGCGAACGACGCACGACGGGCGGCCGACGTGATCGGCATCCCGTTCTACATCTGGGATCTCGCCGAACGCTTTCGCGAGGACGTCGTCGACGATTTCGTCAGCGAGTACGCGGCCGGGCGCACGCCGAACCCGTGCCTGCGCTGCAATGAGAAGATCAAGTTCTCGGCGGTGCTCGACCGGGCGATCGCCCTCGGTTTCGACGCCGTGGTGACCGGGCATCACGCCCGCCTCGACGACGGTCGGCTGTTGCGCTCCGCCGATACCGGCAAGGACCAGTCCTACGTCCTCGCCGTCCTCACCCCCGAGCAGCTTGCGCACGCGGTGTTCCCGCTGGGCGCCTCGACGAAGGCGCAGGTCCGTGCGGAGGCAGCGTCGCGTGGCCTGGCCGTCGCCGACAAGCCCGACTCGCACGACATCTGCTTCATCGCCGACGGCGACACGCGCGCTTTCCTGCAGCGCCGCCTGGGGACGCGCGAGGGCGACATCGTCGATGACGAGACCGGTGCTGTGCTCGGCCGGCACGACGGCGCGTTCGGCTTCACCGTCGGGCAGCGGCGTGGTCTGCACCTCGATCGACCGGCCCCCAGCGGCGAACCCCGTTACGTGCTCTCGATCCAGCCCCTGTCCAACACGGTGACGGTCGCCGTCGGCGCCCGGCTCGACATCGACGAGGTCGCCGCGCAGCGTGCCGTGTGGACCGTCACGCGGCCCGCCGAGACCTTCGGCTGCACCGTCCAGCTCCGCGCGCACGGCATGTGCAGCGCAGCGACGGTCACGGTCACGGTCGACGGGGGCCAGGTGGTGGCCCGCCTCAGCACGCCGCAGCGCGGTGTCGCGGCCGGGCAGGCGCTCGTGATGTACGACGGGGATGCCGTCATCGGCTCCGCGACGATCACCGCCGCCCATCGCGCCGAGTCCGTTCCCGCATGACCCGGCCGTGGCCGCCCGGCTCGGTCACCGGAATCGGCTCCGTGCCCGGGACCAACGTGGACGAAGCGGCACGCCTGGTGTTCGGCGAGCTGCCGGAGCTGCCGCACCTCGCCGAGCTGCCCGCCCGCGGCGTCGGCGCGGACCTGATCGGCCGCTCCGCGAGCCTGCTCGTCGACCTGCACGTCGAGATCGTCCCGTCCGGTTGGCGGCTCACCGCGCGCCCGGGCCGCGATGAGCGGCGTGCCCGCGATTTCGTGTCGCGCGACCTGGATGCCCTGCAAGCGCAGGGGGCCGGCCACACCGGTGCGCTGAAACTGCAGGTCGCCGGACCGTGGACGCTCGCCGCCGGTCTGGAGATCCCGTCCGGGCACACGGTGCTCAGCGACCACGGCGCGGTCCGCGATCTCGCCGAATCGCTGGCCGAGGGGCTGCGCCAGCACCTCGCCGAGGTCGCGAGCCGGGTACCCGGCGCGGTGCTCGTTGTGCAGCTTGACGAACCGACGCTCCCCGCGGTCCTCGGCGCACGGGTCCCCACGCCGTCGGGCTTCGGCACCGTACGGGCTGTCGACGAGGCGCGGGCCCGGGCGACGCTGCACGATGTTCTCGCCGTCGCCCCCGAGGGCGGCCGCGTCGTGCACTGCTGCGCGGCCGACGTACCGATACCCCTCTTGCGCGAAGCCGGCGCGGATGCAGTATCGGTCGACGCCACGGCGTTGACGACGGCACACACCGATGCCCTGGGTGAGGTAGTCGAGGCGGGGACGTCGCTGTGGCTGGGCGTCCTGCCTGCCACCGACGCACCGATGAGCTTCAACGGCGCGCGGACGGTCATCCAGCGGCTCTGGTCGCAGCTGGGATTCCCGGTGGATGAGCTCGCCGCTGCGCTGGTGCCGACCCCGGTCTGCGGCATGGCAGGCGCATCGCCCGACCACGCACGCAGGGTGATGGGGCTGCTGCGCGACTTGGGCCGCGATCTCCTCGACCCGCTGGAGCGCCTGTCGGAGCGCGACTCATAACCACACCTGGCCGGAGGCGGCAATGACCAGCGGTGACACCGGCGTGGTGCTTCCTGCCGACCCCGGCGGGCGGCGGAGCAGCTCGACCTTGGGCAGGGCGGTCGTGGCGGACGCGCTGCGTGCGGTCGATCCGGTCGCCGTGCTCGGGGTCGAGCGCGAGACGAGCTGGCGCAACGGGTACCTGGTGCACTTCCGCCGAGTGTTGGAGGCCGGCTTGGCCTCGCGCGAGGCAGCCGTGACGGTGGCAGCGGACGGCCTGCACGCGGTGCACGGGCGGATGCGGTACCGGGGAGCGGACGGTGCCGAGCAGCCACTCGACGCGATGTCCCGGCAGCCGAGCCGACCTGCCCTGTCGACGGCGGAGGTTCGCGGCAGCCGCGAGCCGGAGACCGCGTTCAGCCTGCCGCTGCGCGGTGCACGGCTCACCGGCAACGCGTTGGCCCGGCAGCTCGATACGTGGGCCGAGGCCGGAGTGCTGGAACCGTCGGCCGCGGAACGGGTCCGGACCGTGCTGGCCAACCCCGAGTGGCTGCGGCTGGACGGCCAGACCGTGGTCGTACTCGGTGCCGGCGCGGAGATGGGTCCGCTGCAGGCGCTGCTGCGCTGGGGAGCACGCGTGGCGGCCGTCGACCTGGCGCGTCCGGACATCTGGCGGCGCGTGCTGGGAACGGCTCGCGACCGGGCGGGGACGCTACTCGTGCCGATCGACCCGACCCGGACCAGTACCGACTCGGACGCCCTTGCAGGTCATGCGGGCCTGGACCTGCTGAGCGATATCGCGGCCGCGGCCGAGTGGATTCGCGGTATCGCGGGCCGGGTAGTACTCGGCAACTACGTATACGCCGACGGGGTCCACAACCTGCGCCTGTCTGCTGCAGTCGACTGCCTGACCCTCGCCGTGCAGGCCGACCGTCCCGACGTCGCGCTCGGCTTCCTCGCCACACCGACCGATGTGTTCGCGGTTCCCGCAGACGCCGTGGCCCATGCCCAGCGTGCCTACGACAATCGGTCGCGTGCCGCCAGACTCCTCGGCCGGCCGTTGCGCACGGTGTCGGGCGGACGACTGCTGCGGCGCCAGTACCTCGCGGGCGTAGAACCGGGTATCCACGACGCCCTCGTCCCGCAGCAAGGACCGAACTACGCGCTGGCCAAGAGGTTGCAACGCTGGCGGGCGACCGTGGCGCGCGACGCGGGCAGCACCGTGTCGATGAATGTCGCGCCACCGACCCGTACCCGCTCGGTGCTGAAGAACCGGGCGCTGGCCGCCGCCTACGCCGGCGCGCATCGCTTCGCCGTCGAGGTGTTCGAACCTGCGACAGCGAACACGCTGATGGCTGCGCTGCTCGTCGCCGACCTGCACACCGGCGGCGGTCCCGTGCATGAACACCCCTGGCAGGACGAGGCTCACGCCGCCGTCCACGGCGGGCTGTGGCGGGCCCCGTACCAACCGCGCAGCGCGCTCGGGCTGGCCGCCGTCCTGGGCTACGGCGCGGCGCGCGGCTGACTACTGCGCTTGAGCACGTCGCGCGGAGCGCGACGGCCACCACGCTCGATGATGCTCCGATCGCGGCCGCCGCTGGAGGTCGGCGATGTCCGAGGCGCTCGGTACGGTTCAGACGTGGCAGAGCCGGCTGAGGCGAGTGACGAAGCGCGGGAGGAGCACGCGCGTCTGTCGCAGCAGATCGACGACGACCAGTACCGCTACTACATCCTCGATGCGCCGACGGCGAGCGACGCCGACTACGACCAGGGGATGCGCCGGCTCGAAGAGCTCGAGCAGCACTATCCCGACCTGCGCACGCCCGCCTCGCCCACGCAGCGCGTCGGCGGAACCTACTCCACCGAGTTCACTACCGTCGATCACCTCGAACGGATGCTGAGCCTCGACAACGCTTTCTCGGCGGCGGAGATGATGGCGTGGGCTGCGCGTGTCGAGCGTGATGCCGGGACCGTCCCGAACTATCTGTGTGAGCTGAAGGTCGACGGGCTCGCAATGAACCTGCTGTACCGGGACGGCCGGCTGGTGCGGGGGGCGACACGGGGTGACGGCCGTACCGGTGAGGACGTCACCCGCAACGTACGCACGATCGACAACGTCCCGCACCGGCTGACCGGCTCGGACGTTCCGAAGGTGCTCGAGGTGCGGGGCGAGGTGTTCTTCCCGGTAGCCGACTTCGACCGGCTCAACGCTGACCTGGTGGAAGCGGGAAAGGCGCCCTTCGCGAATCCGCGCAACACCGCGGCCGGATCGCTGCGACAGAAGGACCCTCGCGTCACGGCAAGCCGCAAGCTGCACCTGGTGATCCACGGCGTCGGCCGGGTCGAGGGCGGCCCGAAGGTCACGACGCAGTCCGGGTGGTACGAGGTGCTGGCGCGCTGGGGGCTACCCACCTCTGCTCGTGCCGAGGTGAAGCCGGACCTTGCACAAGTGCAGGCCTACATCGAGCACTACGGCCAGCACCGCCACGACGTCGTCGAGCACGAGATCGACGGCGTCGTCGTCAAGGTCGATGACCTGTCGCTGCAGCGGCGGCTGGGGTCGACGAGCCGGGCGCCGCGCTGGGCGATCGCGTACAAGTATCCGCCGGAGGAGGTCAACACCAAGCTTCTCGACATCCGGGTCAACGTCGGGCGCACCGGCCGGGTGACCCCGTTCGGCGTGATGGAGCCGGTGAAGGTGGCCGGTTCGACCGTGGAGCAGGCGACACTGCACAACCAGTGGGAGGTGGAGCGCAAGGGCGTGCTCATCGGCGACACCGTGGTGCTGCGCAAGGCCGGCGACGTCATCCCCGAGATCGTCGCGCCGGTCGAATCCCTGCGCGACGGCACGGAGAGGCCGTTCGTCATGCCCACGGAGTGCCCGTCGTGCGGCACGGCGCTCAAACCCGAACGTGAGGGTGACAAGGACATCCGCTGCCCGAACGCGCGGTCGTGTCCCGCCCAGTTGCGCGAGCGGTTGTTCTCGATGGCCTCGCGCTCCGCATTCGACATCGAGGCACTGGGCGGTGAAGGCGTCGCCGCGCTGCTCGATGCCGGCGTTATCACCGACGAGGGCGATCTGTTCGACGTCGATGCCGACCAGCTGTCGAGAGTCGCGCTGTACACCCGAGCCGCCAGGAAGCTTGACCCGCCGGACGAGGCGCGCGCCGGCCGGGTGATCTCGGCCAACGGCCGGAAGCTGCTGAACAACCTCGAGCAGGCCAAGCGGCAGCCGTTGTGGCGGGTCATCGTCGCGCTGTCGATCCGGCACGTAGGCCCCACCGCTGCCCGGGCGCTGGCCACCGAATTCGGTTCGCTCGATCGAATCCGTGCGGCGTCGGTAGAGGAGCTCGCCGCGACCGAGGGCGTCGGCATGGTCATCGCCGAGGCGGTGCAGGAGTGGTTCGACGTCGACTGGCACGTCCTGATCGTGGACAAGTGGGCCGCCGCCGGTGTCCGCACCGAGGACGAGCACGACGAGTCGGCACCCCGGACCCTCGTGGGGCTCACCTTCGTCGTCACCGGGTCGTTGCAGGACTTCTCGCGCGACGGGGCGAGGGAGGCCATCCTGTCGCGGGGCGGCAAGGCCTCCGGGTCGGTGTCGAAGAAGACCGACTTCGTGGTTGTGGGTGAGAATGCCGGAACGAAGGCGGAGAAGGCCGAGCAGCTCGGGGTCTCGGTCCTCGACGAGACCGCTTTCCATCGCCTGCTCGACGGCGGTCCGGACGCAGTGTCGTGAGCAGGATGCGCGAGCGTCCGGCGTGGCATTGGTCACCGCGGAGCGGGCCGAAGTGTGACACTGCCCAAAGTCGATGCGAAACGGCGCGGTGTAATTGGGTATTCACAGACAATTGTGCGAGGAATGACACGTGACTTTGCTGGTGGACCACGCTGCGCGGGCTGACCCACGCGGTGCCCGGCCGACCCACCTGTCTCTGCGTTCCCTGACCTTCCTCGCCATGCTCGGCGCATACCTGGTGCTGACCCTCGGCATCATCTACCGCTCGCCGGTGCTCACTCTCGATACCGCGCTCTACGACCTGCACCTGCGGGATCGGTGGCCAGGGGCCTACGACGCGATCGACCACTACGTGATGCTCGGGCAGCGCGCGCCGTCGACCGCGGTGGCGCTGCCCTGGATCATCTGGCGGGCGTGGCGCGCGCGCTCAGCACGTCCGGTCGTCATGCTGCTGACAGCGCTCGTCGTGCTGAACCTGTCCGTGGGGGTCGTGAAGACCGCGACTGCTCGCCTCGGCCCGCTCTACGGCCCCGATGTGCACGCCATCTTCAGCAAGTCCGGCAACATCTTTCCCTCCGGTCATGTGTCCAACGCCGTGGTGCTGTACGGGATCCTCGCCATGATCGCTGTGAAGTACCGCCGGACGGCGGCCGTCGCGGCCGTGGCCGTCTCGCTCAGCGTCGGCCTGGGCACCGTGTACCTCGATACGCACTGGTTCAGCGACGTTCTTGGTGGCTGGGCCGCCGGAAGCCTGGTGTTGCTCGCAATGCCGTGGTTACTGCCCACCGCCGAGCGGTGGTGCTCGGCGGCAGCGCGCCCGTTCACGCGCCGGCGGGAGAACCGGCGATCACGGGAAGCGCACGCCGGTCAGGCGCTCGGCGGTCGCCCAGAGCTGCGCAGCGACGGCCTGGTCGCGAGCGGCAGCCGAGGAACCGACCCGGCGAGGGTGGCCTCGCGTCTCGCCGATCCCGTCCGGTCCGAAGTAGTCGCCGCCGGTGGCGTCCGGCATGGTCACGGCATAGAGCGCGGGTAGCGCGCCCATCTCGGCGCTCTGCGCGACCAGGCGGTTCCCGACCGCCATCAGCCGGTCCTGCGCGGACTCGGTGTGCGACTGCAGTTCGGTGGCCGCGTAGCCCGGGTGTGCCGCGAGGGACCGCACCGGCGAACCCTGAGCGGTGAGCCGGCGGTCGAGCTCGTGGGCGAACATCAGGTCGGCCAGCTTGGACTGGCCGTACGCCGCCCAGCGGCGGTAGCGACGGTGCTGCCAGTTCAGATCATCGAGCGCGATCTTGCCGATCCGGTGCGCACCGCTGGAGAGGGTTACCACGCGGTCGCTGATGCGCGGCAGCAACAGCCCGGTCAGCGCGAAGTGGCCAAGGAAGTTCGTTCCGATCTGCATCTCGAAGCCGTCGCGGGTCGTCCCCTTCGGTACGGCCATGATCCCGGCGTTGTTCAGCAGGACGTCGATCGGGCCGCAGGTGTCGGCGAAAGCGCGTACCGAGGACAGGTCGGCCAGGTCGAGCGCGGCGACGCGCACGTCGCCGGGCATCGTCTCGGCCGCGGCCTCCCCCTTGGCGACGGTTCGGCAGGCCAGCACGACGCTGGCCCCGTGCGCAGCGAGCGCGCGCGATGCCGCAGCGCCCAGCCCGCTGTTGCCTCCGGTGACCACCACGCTGCGCCCCGTTTGGTCGGGGATGTGGGACTCGGTCCAGGGTTGCGCCATATAGCCGACAGTAACGACGTTCGACAGTGACGGTCTTGCTGAACGCGGTCAGGTTGCCGTCACGGAGGCGGCGACGGCGGCGAGGTGCTGGAGCCGCACGAGCTCCGAGGGCAGCCAGCGCAGCGCCGGGCGCCCGATGAGCAGCGCGCCCTTGCCCAGCGGTGCCACGGCGAGTTCGGTGCCCAGGCGATCCCAGTCGGGCGGCGCCCACGCACTGTCAGGAGCCAGCGCACGGGCTGGACGCGGTGGCCACCACGGCACGGACAGCACGTCGACCTCGGGGGCTGCGTTGCCCTTGGCCAGTACGCGTGCCTCGCCGAGTTCCGGCTCGGCGAGCACGAGCGCCCAGCCCGCACGGAAGACGCGGGCCACGCCCGCCGTGAGCAGCTCCAGCGACCGCTCCGGACGGGCGGCCAGGCTGTCGAGCAGCTCCAACTCCCGGTGCGGGTCGATCTGGCCGGCATACGGGCGGATCGACTCGACGCGCACACCTTCGACCGAGACCGCGGCAGAGACCAGCGAGTCGGCCAGCTTGTCGGGAGGCAGCTCGACCACGAGGTCGTCGATCGCCATCCCCGGGCCCCGCTCGATCACATCGAGGCTGAGGATGTCGGCACCCACGCGGCCGAGCGCCGTCGCGACCGCACCGAGCGCACCGGGGCGGTCGGGCAACACGATGCGCAGCAGGTAGGACACGCCGCACAGGGTGCCCCAGCACTGTGTCCGGGGCGTTACGGGGGTGTGCAGGGCGTGGCGCGGGCGTGCGGTAATGGGCGTGCTGGGCCTCGGGCAGCGTCCGTAGACTCAGCGGTTGTGCCTGACGCTACTGAACCGACCGGACGGATAGGGCGCGAGGACGTCGCCCATCTGGCCCGACTCGCCCGCCTCGCCGTGACCGACGAGGAGCTCGACCTGTTCGCCGGGCAGCTGGACGTGATTCTCGGCGCTGTCGCGCGGGTGGGCGAGGTCGCCGCCGCCGACATCCCGCCCACCACCCATGCCGTCCCGTTGGCCAATGTGTTTCGCCCGGACCGCGTCGTGGCGTCGCTGCAGCGCGACGCCGTGCTCGCCGGTGCGCCCTCGGTCGAGGACGACAAGTTCCGGGTGCCGCGGATCCTGAGCGAGGAAGTATGAGTCACTCGGCCGAGCTGACCCGCCTGAGCGCGGCCGACGTCGCCGCGAAGATCGCAGTCGGCGATGTCTCGGCCGTCGAGGTAGTCCAGGCCCACCTCGACCGGATCGCCGCGGTCGACGCCGACGTCCACGCGTTCCTCTACGTGGACGCGGCCGGCGCGCTCGCCGCGGCCGCGGCGGTCGACGCCGAGCGTGCGGCAGGCGAGGAGTTGGGCCCCCTTTCCGGTGTCCCGCTCGCGATGAAGGACATCGTCGTCACCCAGGGCCTGCCGACGACGGCCGGCTCCCGAATCCTCGAAGGCTGGAAACCGCCTTACGACGCGACCGTCACGCGGCGGGTCAGGGACGCGGGCATCGTGATGCTCGGCAAGACCAACATGGACGAGTTCGCGATGGGGTCGTCGACGGAGAACTCGGCCTACGGCCCCACGCACAACCCGTGGGATCTGTCGCGCATCCCGGGCGGTTCGTCGGGCGGCTCGTCCGCGGCCGTCGCCGCGTTCGAGGCGCCGCTGTCGATCGGGACCGACACGGGCGGCTCGATCCGCCAGCCCGCCGCGGTGACCGGCATCGTCGGGTTCAAGCCGACCTACGGCGCGGTGTCGCGCTACGGGCTCATCGCGTTCTCCTCATCGCTTGATCAGGCGGGCCCGTTCGGCCGGACGGTGCTCGACACCGCGCTGCTCTACGACGTGCTGCACGGCCACGACCCGGCTGACTCGACCTCCATTCCGCAGGCTCGTTTCGACGCTGCGACCGCAGCACGCGAAGGAGCTTCGTCCGATCTGCAGGGGATCCGTGTCGGAGTGGTGCGCGAGCTCGGGGGCGAGGGCTACCAGGCTGGCGTCCTGGCGTCCTTCGAGGCCGCGGTGCAGACGCTGACGAAGTTGGGCGCGGAGGTCGTCGAGGTCGCCTGCCCGCACTTCGAGTACGCACTCGCCGCCTATTACCTCATCGCGCCGAGTGAATGCTCGTCCAACCTGGCCCGCTTCGACTCCGTGCGTTACGGACTGCGGGTGGGTGACAACGGCGCCCACTCGCTCGAGGACGTCATGTCCTTGACTCGCGAGGCCGGTTTCGGGGCCGAGGTGAAACGCCGCATCATGATCGGCACGTACGCGCTTTCGTCGGGCTACTACGACGCCTACTACGGGCAGGCGCAGAAGGTTCGCACGTTGATCGTGCGCGACTTCGAAGCGGCTTTCGAGCATTGCGACGTGCTCGTGTCACCGACGTCGCCGTTCGTCGCGTTCGGCATCGGCGAGCGCGTCGACGACCCGATGGCGATGTACATCAACGACCTCTGCACGTTGCCGGCATCGCTGGCCGGCACACCCGCGATCTCGGTGCCGTGCGGGCTCGCGGACGGACTGCCTGTCGGGCTGCAGATCATGGCGCCAACGCTGGCCGACGACCGCTGCTTCCGCGTCGGTGCCGCATTCGAGGCTGCGGTCCCGGCCGTCCTCGACTCGATCCCCGACCTCCAGTCCCTGATCAACAGCGCCGAATCGTCGGATCCCGACGATTCGGCGCTGTTGATCACCGAAGGAGGGCGGCCCGCATGAGTGTCACCTACGCAGACGTGCTGAGCCGCTACGAGCCGGTAATCGGGCTGGAGACGCATGTCGAGCTCGGCACCGCATCGAAGATGTTCTGCGGCTGCTCGACGACGTTCGGCGCGGAGCCCAACACCCACACCTGCCCGGTGTGCCTGGGCCTGCCCGGTGCCCTGCCGGTCGCCAACGAGAAAGCCATCGAGTCGACGATCCGCATCGGGCTGGCTCTGCACTGCGGCATCGCGAGCTGGTGCCGCTTCGCGCGCAAGAACTACTTCTACCCGGACATGCCGAAGAATTTCCAGACCTCGCAGTACGACGAACCGCTGTGCACCGAGGGCTACCTCGACGTCGAGGTGGGTGGCCAGACGTACCGGATCGGGATCGAGCGGGTCCACCTCGAGGAGGACACCGGCAAGAACACCCACGTCGGGACGTCCGGGCGCATCCACGGTGCCGACTACTCCCTGGTCGACTACAACCGTGCGGGAATCCCGCTCGTCGAGATCGTGACGAAGCCGGTTCCGGGGACGGGCGCGCTCGCTCCGGAGGTCGCGAAGGCCTACGTCACCGCGCTGCGCGACATCCTGCGCACGCTGGGCGTCAGCGACGTCCGCATGGAGCAGGGCTCGCTGCGCTGCGACGTGAACACCTCGCTGAACAGGCCCGGCGAGCAGTGGGGTACCCGTACCGAGACCAAGAACGTCAACTCGCTGCGCTCGGTCGAACGGGCCGTGCGTTCGGAGATGCTGCGTCAGGCCGAGCTGCTCGACGCTGAGCAGCGGATCAAGCAGGAGACGCGCCACTTCTCCGAGGCCACGGGCGATACTCGTCCCGGCCGCAGCAAGGAGGAAGCGACCGATTACCGCTACTTCCCCGAGCCCGACCTCGTCCCCGTCGCACCGGACGCAGCGTGGGTCGAGACACTGCGTGCCGACCAGCCCGAACTGCCCGCTGAACGCCGCGCGCGGATGCGGGACGTACTCGGTGTCGGCGCCGAGGACATGGTACAGATGACGAATGCGGGCGTGGTCGACCTGGTCGGGGCCACCATCTCGCTGGGCGCTCCGATCGGCGAGGCGCGCAACTGGTGGCTGGGTTACCTGGCGCAGAAGGCGAACGAGCGCGAAATCGAGCCCGCTGAACTTGACATCCAACCGGCGCATGTCGCCCGGCTGGTCGAACTCGTCGCCGACGGGTCTCTGTCGGTGGCCCTTGCGCGCCAAGCGGTGAACGCCGTTCTCGAGACCGGGCACGACGTGGACACGGTCGTGGCCGAGCGCGGCCTGAAAGTCGTCTCCGACGCCGGAGCGCTCGAGGCGGCTGCCGACGACGCCATCGCGGCGAATCCCGACGTCGCCGAGAAGGTTCGGCGCGGAAAGCTGCCGGCCGTCGGTGCGCTCGTCGGCGCGGTCATGAAATCCACGCGCGGGCAGGCCGATGCGGCGGCAGTGCGGCAAATCCTGCTGCAGCGTCTGGGCGCAGGCGACTAGGCCGTGCGCCGGCACCGACCACCACGCGGCACGCCGTCACGCTTCGTGCTCACCCGTGACGGTGTCGCGCAGGCGCTGTCTGGGGCCGCACGGCCAGTCGCTGGAGTGGCTGCGCTGACTCAGCCGACCGTCAGCGTCGCTTGCATGTTCGAGTGGAAGGTGCAGTGGAACTTGTAGGTCCCGGCCTTGCTCGGGGCCGTCACCATCATCGTGGCCGAGGCGGGAACGTTCACATCGAACTGGCCGGAGGTGTCTGACGTGACGGTGTGCGCCACGCTGTCCTCGTTGTGCACCGTGATCTTTGCTCCCGGCTTGACCTTGGCGGGAACCGTGTACTTGAAGTCCTTGATGGTGATGGCCGAAGCAGCGGCGGGCGAGGACGACGTCGGCTTGCTGCTCGACGGTGCCGACGGTGCCGACGGTGCCGACGGTGCCGATGTGGCCGAGGACGGTGCGGACGTGGCCGAGGACGACGCGGACGAGCCCGGCGCGGCGGCCGAGGTGGAGGAACTGGTGCTGCTGGAACCACACGCCGTGAGGGCGCCTGCCACCAGCAGGGTCGATCCGATGAGAATTGAACGGTTCATGGCAGAACTCCTTGGCAAGGGACCGTCGACGACGGGCCGTCATTCGATCATTTGTCAGCGGGCCGGGGAGGCCCGCCGTGCGCGCAGTCGGTCAGTTTCCGTCGTCGCCCGTCCAGCAGCCCAGGATGTCCGAGGCGAGCTCGTAGGCGAAGGCGCTGCGCTTCTGCTGCTGGCTCCCGAATTGGGCCGGCAGTCGCGAGGCGTCGACCTGGAGCGTGTCGTTGTCCTTGACCAGTGCGACGATCCCGCCTGGAGTTCCGAACGCGATATCGGTCAGGCCGAACAGCTTCTCGGTGCCGCCGAGCTTCTTACGCAGCCCTGCTGCGTAAGTCCTGGCGCTCGCATCGTTGCCGGATTCCTTCACCGACAGCACGACTGTGCCCATCGGCAACCGGTACGTGCAGGTCAGGACTTGATGGGACCAGCGTGACGTCGGAACCGGTTTCGTCGGCAACTTCAGGATGGTCGCGATGTCGGAGCGGACCTCGTTTGAACAGATCATGCTTGCGGCCTTCGACGGCTTGCCGGCTGCGGACGGTGCGGCCGTGGCGCCCATGGTTGAACCGCCCGGCATCACCATTCCTGGAGTCATCGATGCTCCGGGACGGGTGGACGGCGTGGCGTCGGTGCTGTCGGCGCGAGAGGATGCGCACCCGGCCAGCAGCAGCGTGCTCGCAACGAGCAGGGCGCCACGGCGGCGTCGGATGTTCATGAAAACGAGCTCCAGTTCAGGTCAGGGGTAGGAACGGCTACGCGCGGTGCGAGGACACCAGCGAGGCGTAGGCGACGATGTTGTCCTCGTAGCTCTGGACCGACGGGTCGAACTTGCCGCCGCAGGTGATCAGCCGCAGGCCGGCGTGATCGATGTTCCCGTAGACCTTCAGGGTCGGGAACCGGGCCTTCGGGTACTGCACGACGCGTTCGATCTCGAACACGGCAACCGTTCGATCTGCGAGGGTGACCGTCACGCGGTCACGCTGGCGAAGATCGCCGAGCCGGTAGAAGACTCCGGGACCGTACTTGGCGGAATCGACGTGGCCCAGCAGGATCGACGGTCCGAGCTGGCCGGGCGTCGGCGAGTACTTATACCAACCTGCGTGCGAGTCGCGACCGAGCGGTGGAACCTGCACCGACCCGTCGGACGCCAGACCCAGCTTCTGCACGGTCGAGGTGACACCGATGGCCGGAATGCTCAATTGCACCGGAGTCGATCGCGCCAGGATCGGCCCACGGGTCACCGGCGTCGAACGCGAACCAGTGCTCGGGGTCGCGCTGTCGCTTGTGGATGCCGACGACGACCCGGTGGTCGTGGGCACGATCTGCACGGGACTCGCTGCGGCGGGCGGTGGGCTTGGTGCTGTGGTCTGCGCCCGCCAGGCGACGATCAGTGCAGCTACCGCCGCGACCAAAAGCACCACTCCCGCCGTGCCGAAAACGCGGGCGCGGCGGGAGTGGGTGCTCATGGTGATGCAGCTAGGACCGTCGGTCAGCTCTGGCGAGCGAAACGACGGCGAGCGGCGAACGCGCCACCGGCTGCGACCATCAGGCCACCGCCGAGCAGCAGGATGGACTCATCCTCGATGCCGGACGTGCTGCCGCCACCGGTCTGCGGGGCGCCACCGGGAACGCTGGACATCTGCGACGCGGTAACCGCGCCACAGAGGGCCGGCGAAGTCGCGGCGAGGGGCAGCGCGGGGACGAGGTCACTCTTCTCGCCCTGGGCCTTCTTGCCCAGGGTGGCGGGGTCCAGACCGTGCACGACGATGACCGCCGTGTTGTCCTTCAGAGCCGCCATGGTCTTGCTGTCCAACGTGAATGTGCGGCTGTAGGTGAAGCTACCTCCGCTGGGAGCGACCTCGAGGGTCGTGCCGGCCGTCGGGCTGGTGTCACCCGAGGTCGACAGTGTGGTGCCGATGGCGCCGTAGGACGGGCCACCTTCGGTCGTGCTGATGACGCCGTCGGAGTTCGCGTCGGCCGCCGTGGTCGGGCATTCACCCTTGGCACCGATGTGGATGTGCTGCACGTGCGGGTACGGGTTGCCGCTGAACTTGTCGGCCAGCCCGTTGACGTGCTCGGTGACGGTGGCCTGCGAGCCTTTTAGGCTGAGCATGAAATCGCCCGAGCCCGTAGCGTGGTTGAGCGCCTTCAGGGTGGCCTGATAGCTGGCGGTGCTCTCCGCGGACGCGGTGCCCGGCAGGGCGATGCCCAGCCCGGCGATCCCGAGTGCCGCGACCGGCACTGCCCAACGCAGTGACTTCTTCATGTGTTCTCCTTCTCGACAGGCCGAAGCGATTGCCGGCCAGACTCACCAGACGTTCGTGAGCACATCGAGCATCGGTTCCGTTTGTTTCCTGCGCAGTTACCGGGCGTGCTGCATTCCGAATCTGACATTGACGCCTGCCGACTGCGCGGGTCTGGTCATGGCCCTGCATGAACGCAGGGGTTCCTGACTGCGTCGGGCAACCTGACGTCGTCGGGGTTCAGGCAGGATGCGACGTCCGACTCGCCGGTGGTTCAGGACTGCGGGTCGTCGCTCTGTTCGGCCGGCGGCTCGGTGGACGCGTGCTGGGTATGGGGCTTCGTGCCGGGCTGACGGGGCACCAGCCACCGAACGAAGTTGTCGCGCAAGTGCTTTGGCGCGTTCGGCTGGCGCGGCTCCGCCTTCGCTGCAGCGGCTGGTGCTGAGGGCGGCGGGAGCGCTGCAGGGTAGTCGTGCCGAAACTCTGCGTGGTCGTGCCAGCAGTGGTCGTCGAGCTCGGTCTTCCAATTGAAGCGCAGCTCACACTTGGGGCACTGGTGAACGCTCATCGTCCGCCTCCTGATGCCGCGGTTCGCGCGATCGTGGCATCACCGACGTTAGGCCGGTCGGCGCGTCGCAGCCAGTTTCCGGGCACGGAAAGGGCCGGACCGGTGTGGACTTCTGCGAGGATGGCCCGCGTGCTGGGGTTCTGTCACTCCGCCGGCGGCCGAGTGCCGTTACTGTCGGTGGCCGTGTCTGCGCAACGAGCGAACCGGGGCGCCGATCCCCGCGCCGATGGCTGAGGAGACGTCCACTGCCTCGACGTGGCGCGGTCGAACGTCTTGGCCACGAGGCCGTTCCGCCCCACTACGCGCGTTCCTGCGGACCGAGTCCGGGAGCGCCGGAGTGCTCGTCGCGGCAGTGGCCGCCGCGTTGTTATGGGCCAATGTCGACGTGTCGTCCTACGAATCGGTGTGGCGCACCGATTTCTCGTTACGTATCGGGACGGTCGGGATCACGCACGATCTGCGGACGTGGGTCAACAGCGGGTTGATGACGTTGTTCTTCCTGGTCGTCGGCCTGGAGGCGCGTCGCGAATTCGACCTGGGAGACCTGCGGGAACGTCGGCGCTTCGTCCTTCCGTTCGCGGTGGGACTGGTCGGCATGGCCGTCCCGGTGGCTGTGTATCTCACGATCAATGCCGGCCGGCCGAGCGCGCACGGTTGGGGCGTCGCCATGTCCACCGACACCGCACTTGCCCTGGGACTGCTCGCACTTCTCGGCCGCGACGTCCCCGACCGCGTGCGGGCGTTCCTGCTGACCGTGTTCGTGGTCGACGACATCGTTGCGCTGCTCGTGATTGCTGTCGTCTACAGCGAGCAGATCAAGCCGGTACCACTGGGCATTGCCATCGCGGCGTTCGCTCTTCTGCTCGCGGCCAGTGCGGCCGGGGCGGGACAGCGGTTCGTCTACGCGGGGCTCGGCATAATCGTCTGGACCGCGCTGCTGGCCAGCGGCGTCGATCCCGTGGTTGCCGGTCTCGCGATCGGCCTGGCCTCGTCCGCCTACTCGCCGACCCGCGGGGACCTGGAGCAGGCGACGGGCCTCGTGCGCCGCTTCCGGGAACAGCCGACCCCCCAACTCGCCCGCTCTGCCACCGCCGGACTGACCGCTACCCTCTCGCCGAATGCCCGACTGCAGACCTTCTACCACCCGTGGACGAGCTATGTGATCGTCCCGCTGTTCGCCTTGGCCAATGCCGGCATCGTGCTCAACACCGATTTCCTGGCGCACGCGTACACGGCTCCGGTCACTCTCGGCGTCCTGGGCGGTTATGTGGTGGGCAAGCCGCTTGCTGTGATCGGGACTTCGTGGGTGGTCACCCGGCTCAGCGGTGGCCGCGTCCGTCCGCCGGTGGGGTGGGCTGCGGTCGTCGGGAGCGGCACCATCGCGGGGATCGGCTTCACCGTCGCACTGTTGATCGCGACACGCGCCTTCCACGGACAGCAGCTGACCGAGGCCAAGCTCGGTGCTCTGTCGGCGGCGTTCGCCGCGTCGGTACTGACCTGGGCGGTCTACCGCCTCACCGCGGTGCTGCCGCCCGCCCGGCGAGCACGCGCGCTGCTCGGCGACTCCACCCTGATCCAGGACCTCGTCCCCGAGGTGGACGCAACGCAGGATCGCATCCGCGGACCGGCGGACGCCTCGATCACCGTGATCGAGTTCGGGGACTTCGAGTGCCCCTACTGCGGTCGCGCCGAACCAGTCGTCCGCGATCTGCTCACCGACACCGATGTGCGCTACGTGTGGCGGCATCTGCCGCTCGGCGATGTTCACCCGCAGGCGCAACTGGCGTCCGAGGCGGCCGAGGCGGCCGCCGCGCAGGATGCGTTCTGGCCGATGCACGATCTGCTGCTGGCTCGGCAGGACAATCTGCAGGCGTCGGATCTGTTGAACTATGCCAACGAGTTGGGACTCGATCTGGATCGATTCCGCGAGGACCTGAAGCGCCACGTTCACGCTGCCCGGATCGCGCAGGATGTCGAATCGGCCGATCTCAGCGGAGTGTCCGGCACGCCCACGTTCTTCATCAACGGTCGGCGGCACTACGGTGCTTTCGACATTCAGACGCTGACAGCTGCGATCACGACGGCGCGTGCTCAGGCGCGCTTGCACTGACAGACCCGCTGGCCGCATCTCGCGCGTGCGAGTCGCAGCTGATGCCGACCGTCCCGTGCGCGTTCGCCCTTTACGTGGCCAGCAGGCGCAGGTAGATAATCGGGTCATGCGCGGGCCCGCCTACGAGAACATGGCAACGGTGCTGGTCGACCCGGCCGTGCTCGCCGACTTCGAACTGGATCTGATGGCGCATGACTTCCGGGTCTGGACCGTGCACACTGCGCCCACGTTCCCGGACGCCCCGCGGGCCGCCTTCCAGATCCGCCGCTCGCTGATCGACTGGAGCAACGGCCGGTGGCAGGTTGCGGCCGACTGGACGCTGGTCTGGATCACCTTCGGGGAGAGCTGGCTGGACGGTGACAACCCGATTCCTTGGCCGGCCCACGCCGCGCTGTGGGACAAGCTGGCCGAGTACGCGACACACGTTCGCTACAACCTGGGCCTGGGCGGCGTGCCCCGGCTCGGAGTCCCCCGCGAATCCCGCTGATTCGCTGGCCTGGCCTGGTATGCAGGCGGAATGAACATTCTTCTGCACGCCGCGTTTGCCGGCGCCGCGACCGGCTCCCGCAGCCAGAGCGCACTCGCCGCCTACGAGCTCACCGACCCGCATCCCCGCACGTTCCGGCGCGCAGCCACGGTGCTCGGCGCGGCGGGGGAACTCGTCGGTGACAAGCTGCCACGGGTGCCCAGTCGTCTCCAGCCGGCCGCCCTCGGTGCGCGGCTGGTGTGCGGTGGTCTGAGTGGTTGGCTGCTTGCCGGGCGCCACGGCGGGGCGCGGATACCCGCGACACTCGTCGGTTGCGGCGCCGCGGCCGCGACGAGTTTCGCCGGCGCACGTACGCGCGGACTGCTGGCGACCCGTCTCGGTAATGATCTCCCCGGCGCGCTGGCGGAGGACGCGATCGCGGTGAGCCTGGCGGGCCTGGCGGTCCGGCGCGGGTGATACTGCTGCGTGCCGTCCTCGCAGCGGCACTGTTCCTCGGTCTCGGCGGGCCGGCAGCGCAAGCGCGCTCGACGGCGCTGTTTCGCTGCGACGACCCGCGGCTGGCGGAGATCAGCGGCCTTGCCATCGGCAGCCGCTCGCCGCGCGCCCGGCACGTGCACAACGCCAGCGGCGCGAGCGCGAGCTTCCTCGCACTGGACCGGCGGACCGCTCGCGTGCTCGCACAGTACGACCGGGCAAGATCGACCTCATGGACGCGATGACACGGGCCTTGCCACACTCGGCGACCGGCTGGACATTGCTCATCGTCGCCGCGTTGGTGGTGCTCTCGATCGCCGCCGCGTTCGTAGGCCGGACGATGGTGCGCCGCGGGCTTCGCGAACCGTTCGTCGTCAGCCTCATCAACCGGACGTCCGACCGGTTCGTTGCCGTCATCAAGCGGCCCATCACGATCGCTGTCCTCGACGAGGTTGCGGACGTGCTGCGCTCGGGGCACTACACCCGCAATATCGCGTCGGCGCTCGACGAGAACCGCGAGGAGATCAAGGAGATGATCTCGGAGAAGATCAAGCAGGACCCTACTGCGAAAGCGGTCGGTTACCTTCCGTTCCACGACCGGCTCATCGCCGAGATCACCGAGACGTCGCTGCGCATCATCTTCGAGGTGTTGGCCGATGCACGTACCGACGAGCTGGTGTCGGACCTGCTGCGTGACAACCTCGACCAGATCCGCATCGCAGTGCGCGAGCGCAACACCTAGGCCATCAGCACGCAGTCACCGCAGAAACCGCCGCCGGGAATCCGGTAGTACAGGCAGCAGCTGTTGCGCACGAATTTTGGCGACGTCGAACGAGCGGTGCCCGACAGCTCAGGCGAACACAGCAGTTCGGCGACTACCTGCCCGACCGGGATCCGTTGCTCGCGCCCCGACGCGTCGATGACCTGCGCCGCACCGTTGAGGGCGGACGCGACATCGCCCCAGAGCACCCGCGGTGACACCCCGAACCCTGCCCGGTAGAGCGCGACGAGCGGAGCGAGCACCGACTGCACGAGGCCCCGGTACATCGTGCGCGCCGCCTCCGGGGCAGTGGCCACCACGACCGCAGACGCTGCGGTCAGTCCGATCGGGTGCCCGCCCGGACGCAGCCAGAGACGTTGCGGAAGCACCTGCACCGACACCCCGTCGAGCGTGCAGGCCGCCAGCAACGGAGACACGATTCGCGCCGCAGTGCCGAGCAGGTCGATGGACGCCGCGACGCGCAGCGGGACGTCACCGGGCACGCACGCGGCCGGGCGCGCGATAACCCTGCGGGCGACGGCGACCCGGCGGCGCAGGGAAAGCTCGTCGCGCTGCAGCATGTGCAGCGACTGCCAGCCCCCTCCGGTGGCACCGAAGTCCACAGCGAAGAAGGCTCCGACGGGGCGAACCGATCGCAGCGCCACGAGCGCCTGCGGGTCGAGGTTCATCGCACGCGCCGCACTGCGGCATGCCTCGGCGCCACGACCTCCGGGTGCAGGATCGAGGCGATGGCCTCGACGCCGGCGACCACCCGGGGTCCGGGACGCACCACCAGCCCGTCGCCGTCGATCGCCCACACCTGCGGGCCGGGCAGTGCATCGGCCACCAGTGCGGCCTGCTCCGCGGCTCCGTCGAGGTGGTAACCGCAGGGGGAGACGAGCACGACGTCGGGACGCGCGCAGTTGATCGCGTCCCACGTCGTCGCGACCGACCGCTCACCCGGTAGCGCGGCGACCGGCTCGCCGCCGGCGGCGGTGACCAGGTCGGGAATCCAGTGGCCGGCCGGGTACGGGGGATCGACCCACTCCACGACAGCGACCCGCGGGCGAGAACGCCCGGCGACCGCGTCCGCCACCCGCGCGAGCCGTTCCTGCAGCCCCGCGACGACCTCGGCCGCGCGCTCGGGAACCCCGGCACGCCGGCCCACCGTAGTGATCGACTGCACCACCTCCGACAGTGAATGCGGATCGAGGGCGACCACCTCGGCCCGACAGCCGAGGAAGTCCAGCGCCTCGTTGACCGTCGCCGACGGCAGCGCGCACACCCAGCACAGATCCTGGGTGAGGACGAGGTCGGGATCGAGAGCGGCCAGGGCGCCGCGTTCGAGGTGGTAGAGGTCCGCCCCGGCTGCCGCCTGGGCAGCTACGTAGGCGTCGATCTCGCCGGGGGTCATGGCGCTCGTGTCGCGTCCGCCCACGACAACAGCCTTCTCCCGACGCGCCGAGGCGGGCTCGTCGCATTCGAAGGTGACGCCGACGAGCCGATCACCGAGGCCGAGGGCGTAGACGATCTCGGTCGCTGACGGCAGGAGCGACACGACCCGCTGTGCGGTCCCCGTCAGGACGTCATCGCTGGTCATGTCGGATTGTCGTCATGGCGGATTGTCGTCATGTCGGATTGGCCGCGGAACCACCGGACGGGACGATCCGCAGCACCCGCTCGTCGTCGATGACCGGGCTGCCCTTCCCGTCGCGGTTGGTGGTCGTGAGCCACAGCGCGCCGTCGGCGGCCGCGACGACGGTCAGCAGCCGGCCGTACCTCTTCTTCAGCAGGGTGCCGTAGTCACCGATGGCGGGGCGACCGGCGGGGCCGAATCCGACGCGCGCCGACACCAGTTCGGTGCCGTCGCGCGAGGTGATGAACAGCCGTCCGTCGAGCACCGCACATCCACCGGGTGAGCGGGCCGTCTCGGGCACGGTGTTCTCGGGGTCGCGGTAGCCGGCGCTCTGGTCCGGCCACCCGTAACTCGCGTCGGGCTGGATGAGATTGATCGGGTCCGACGCTGCCAGCGGACGGGTCTCCACCTCGAAGATCTGGGCCGAATCGGGCGATGTGCACAGGCCGTCGACGACACGGTGTCCGCTCGTGTAGACCCGCGAGCCGGAGGTCGGGTTGCCCGGTGCGGCGGTACCGATGTCAGTCACCCGCAGCACCTTTCCGGCCAGGCTCTTGGGGTTGGCGGCGTTGGCGGGACGTCCGGCGTCGCCGGTGCCTATGAGCAGATCGCCGTTCGCGGCGAAGGCGATCCGACCGGTGTTACCGCCGCTGCCGCGGGGGATGTCGGTGAGCACCGCGGTCACCGGACCGGTCAAGGTGAAGGTGACGACACGGTTGTCTCTGGCGGTCGTGAGGTAGGCGAAGATCAGATTGTCCTCGGCGTAGTTCGGGGAGAGCGCGAGGTCGAGCAGCCCGCCGTCGCCGGCCGGGTTGACCCCCGCGATCGTGCGTACGGTCTGTACCGGCTTGCCGGCGATCGGCTGCACACGCATGATCTGACCGGTCGTCCGTTCGCCGACCAGTGCGGTGTTATCGGGCAGGATCGCGATTCCGGTCGGGGTGGTGAGACCGGTCGCCACTACCGCGGGGTCCGCTTTGGCGCCGTCGGTCGAAGTCGGGTTCGGTGCTCGCGAGCCGCCCGCAGACGGCGTGCTGGGCCGATTCGGCCGGGGCTGCACCGGCTGGCGCGAACCAGGGTTGTCGTTCTCGCCGTTGAACGAGGGCTTGGGGCGCCAGGTGGGCTCGCTGGCGTCGGCTCCGCCGGTGCAGGCAGCCAGCAGCAGGGCAGCGACGCTCGCGGCACCGGTTCGCAGCGTCGTCCCCCTCACGCCCGTTTTCCCCTCACCCGCTTAGTGTGCCTGCCGGAGCTGAGCGGGCGCAGCTAACCTCGGTCCGTGCCGGAACAACGCAGGGGAACCACGGTCTGCCTACCCGACGACGATATGGCGTCCCGCCTCACCCTGTCCCCCGAGGTCCGGGTCGTGGTGTGGACGGGCGAGGGCGAGCCGCCCGAGGGCATCGAAGACGTCGAGTTCTTCGTCGGTGCCTACATGGGCGTCCCGCTGGACGAGAGTGCCGTGCGCCGGATGCCGGCGCTGCGCGTCATTCAACTGTTCTCGGCGGGGGTCGAGCCCTGGCTACCGGTCGTACCCGATGGCGTGACCCTCTGCAACGGCCGTGGCGTGCACGGCGGGTCGACGGCCGAACTCGCGGTCGCCGGGCTGCTCAGCCTGCTGCGCAGGTTGCCGCACTACCGCGACGAGCAGCAGGCCCGTCGCTGGAGCCCGTCGCGCGCCGAAGATCTGGACGGCAAGCGGGTGCTCGTCCTGGGTGCCGGCGACATCGGCCGGCGCATCGCTGCCGCGGTGGGCGTGTTCAACGCAGAGTGCACCTTCGTGGCCCGTACCGCGCGCGAGGACGTGCGTGCGATCAGCGAGCTGCCCGACCTGCTGCCCGAGTACGACATCGTCGTGGTGTCGCTGCCGCACACCGAATCCACGCATCACCTCGTCGACGCGCAGTTCCTGGCTGCCCTGCCCGACGACGCCATCCTGGTCAACATCGCGCGGGGGCCGATCGTGGACACCGACGCCTTGGTCGCCGAACTGCAGGCCGGCCGCCTGTCGGCGTTCCTCGACGTGACGGACCCGGAGCCACTGCCCGAGGATCACCCGCTATGGCGGGCCGGCAACGTCCTCATCACGCCGCACGTGGGCGGCGGGACGACGGGGTGGCAGCGGCGCGGCG
This sequence comes from Mycobacteriales bacterium, assembly GCA_038207565.1. Lineage (GTDB taxonomy): Bacteria > Actinomycetota > Actinomycetes > Mycobacteriales > Jatrophihabitantaceae > JALZAI01. Next base: position 2,532 of record JBBQZQ010000031.1, on the reverse strand, counting down.
ACCGGCTGATCGGCGACCAGATCGCGCGGTTCGTCGCCGGTCAGGACCTCAGCAACGTTATCGGCGACGGTTACTGATCAGCGGCGCCGCGAGCGGCGCGACGGCGCGAACTTCGCGGTGGCCTCGGCGACCTCCGGCAGGTGGCCGCCGCTGGCCTTCGACAGCGCGGCCAGGTCGGCAATCCCCACGCAGGGCAGTCGCATGGCCCCGTCGCTCAATACGGCGTAGACCGAGCGCCCGCTCAGCGACAGGCCGCGGACCTGATCCCACGGCAGCCGGCGCTTGCCGAACGCGGCACGCACGATGAGTCCGGACGGGTCGACGATGGTCGCCGAACGGGCGATGAACAGGACCGCCATCACCGGGATCAGCAGCAACAGCATGCGCGGGCCGTAGACCGCAACCGCGGCTTCGTCCGCCGATCGGCTGAATGCGAGCGGCGCCGCGCAGAAGAACAGGAAGACGACCGCCAGGTATGCCAGGCGCGACAACCGGAACACCCGCGGTCGCGCCGGTCCTGCTTCGACCGACGACATGTTGGTAACGGTAGCCGTAGGCTGTTTTGCGTGACTGAGCGCAACGAAACAGCCGGTACCGAGCCACGGCAACACCGCAAGCCGCACAGCACGACGGTGACCGACGGGGTGGAGCGCGCGGCAGCGCGCGGCATGCTGCGCGCGGTCGGGATGGGCGACGACGACTGGCGCAAGCCGCAGATCGGGGTGGCCTCGTCCTGGAACGAGATCACGCCCTGCAACCTCTCCCTGAACCGCCTCGCCAAAAGGGCGAAAGAGGGGGTTCGGGGCGCCGACGGGTTTCCGTTGGAGTTCGGGACGATCTCGGTCTCGGACGGCATCTCGATGGGCCACGACGGCATGCACTACTCGCTGGTGTCGCGCGAGGTCATCGCCGACTCGGTCGAGACGGTTTTCCGAGCCGAGCAGCTCGACGGCGCTGTGTTGTTGGCGGGATGCGACAAGTCGCTGCCGGGGATGCTCATGGCCGCCGCACGCCTGGACGTCTCCGCGGTCTTCCTCTATGCCGGCTCGACGTTGCCAGGGCGCTACCAGGGACGCAACGTCACGATCATCGATGCGTTCGAGGCGATCGGTGCGTGCCTGGCCGGACGCATGACCAGCGCCGAGGTGTCCGAGATCGAGCGGGCCATCTGCCCCGGCGAGGGCGCCTGCGGTGGGATGTACACCGCCAACACGATGGCGTCAGCCGCCGAGGCGCTCGGCATGTCGCTACCGGGCAGCGCCTCGCCGCCCGCCCCGGACGCTCGCCGTGACGCCTACGCCGAGCGCTCCGGTGAGGCCGTCGTGCACCTCGTCGACGCCGGCATCACCGCCCGGACCATCCTGACCATGGCGGCCTTCGAGAACGCGATCACCGTAGTCATGGCGCTCGGCGGCTCCACCAATGCCGTTCTGCACCTTCTGGCGATCGCGCACGAGGCGCGCGTCGAGCTGACCCTCGACGATTTCAACCGGATCGGCGACAAGGTGCCGCACCTGGCCGACGTGAAACCGTTCGGTGAGTACGTGATGACCGACGTCGACCGGATCGGCGGGGTGCCGGTGGTGATGCGCGCGTTGCTCGATGCGGGGTTGCTCCACGGCGATGCCCTCACCGTGACCGGCCGGACGATGGCCGAGAACCTCAAACTCATCAGTCCGCCCGATCCGGACGGCAAGATCATCCACGCCCTTGCCGACCCGATCCACAAGACCGGGGGGCTGACGATCCTCAAGGGTTCGCTGGCGCCCCAGGGCGCTGTCGTCAAGAGCGCCGGCTTCGACGCCGACGTCTTCGATGGCACCGCGCGCGTCTTCGATCGCGAACAAGCCGCGATGGAAGCTCTCGCCGCGGGGCGCCTGCAGACCGATGACGTGGTCGTGATCCGCTGGGAAGGCCCGAAGGGCGGTCCCGGCATGCGCGAGATGCTGGCGATCACCGGCGCGATCAAGGGAGCCGGTCTCGGCAAGGACGTGCTGCTGCTGACCGACGGGCGGTTCTCCGGCGGGACGACGGGGCTGTGCGTCGGGCACGTCGCGCCGGAAGCTGCGTTCGGCGGGCCGATCGCGCTGGTCGAGAACGGTGACCGCATCCGCCTGGACATGTCGGCCCGGACACTCGATCTGATGGTCGAGGACGCCGAGCTGGAGCGCCGGCGAGCGGAGTGGAAGCCGTTGCCGCAGCGCTTCGATCATGGGGTGTTGGGTAAGTACGCGAAGCTGGTCGGTTCGGCGGCGCAGGGTGCGGTCTGCGACTGAGCGGTGGAACGCGTGGAGACCGGTTGAGGCGTGGGCGCCTCAACCGGTCTCGTTGTCGTGCGGTGGCTTGCGTGATCGTTCGGGTGGCGGGGCTGTGGTGTGGCGGGGTTGTGGTGTGGCGGGGTTGTTAGGCGGCTGGGTGGCCGAAGTCCTGGGTGATCCAAATCTTGTTGTGCTGGTAGTCGAAGTAGACGTCGATGCCGACGTTGGTGAACTTGCTGCTCAGGATGTTGAGGCGGTGACCGTTGTCCGGCGC